>JAYUFB010000098.1:0-3470 GCA_043738945.1 Gammaproteobacteria bacterium | reverse complement strand
GGAAAGGAATACGTTGTTCGCCTTTCAGAATCTGATATACAGCAAAAGTTAGAAGAAAAACTACCGCTAACAAAAACCTATTTATTTATTATTCAAGTAACCCTGAATAATCCCAGGGTTCATCTTGAAAATGGTTCCACAAGAGTGAATGCGGGGCTGGATGTAATTTTCAATATCACCCTCAATAACCATCCAAAACCAATAGGCGGAACGGTAGATGCATCCGCGGGTATTTTTTATTTGGCTGAAAAGGGCCAGTTTTTCCTGACGAACCCCGTGGTAGAGAAACTAGAGGTGCAGGGAATTCCCCAGCAATACACAGATAAGGCCAACATGGCGCTGACTAAAGCCTTGGCGGAATATTATGCGAAACATCCGATTTACACCCTCAATACCGCGAATAACAAACAGGCCGTGGCTAAGATGATTTTAAAAAATGTAATTGTCGAAAATAAACAGCTTGTGGTGACGCTTGGAATTTAAACATAACTGTACGATCAACTACGCGCTTACGGCGGCGGGCTTCTCCCTATCCGAAAGAAAGTACAATGCACTTTCAGGAAGCTGTCCAGCTGCCCTTTACCAACCGCCTATTTTTACTTGATGACGCCCTCGACCTCGGTGAACGACGTGATGGTCATTTTGCCCTATTACATTTCGGTACGGATGCAAGATGCTTTACCTTGATTCGGCCATGCACCTGATTCAACAGTTTTGGACAGGAAATAGCGACGGTATGAATTTCATATAGGAGACACTATGGGTAGAATCAATATAATATTTTTATCAAATTATCGGACAAGCGAAATGATGAGGCTATGAATGATCTAATCGCGCTAATTGATTCGCTCCGTTCCAGTTCGGTCACCCCGAATGGCAAGTTCCCGTTGAAGCATCTCGGCGTCATTTCATGTGGGAATATGGTCCATATCAGGCATGTGCCGTTCTATGATCCTTGCGTTATCGTCGTCCTTTCCGGACGCAAGGTTATCTTCGACACTTGCGGCCCCATGGTCTGCGAGGCCGGATCGGCGATTTCGGTACCCGCACCGGGGAGTTTCGATTTACGCAACGAACCCGATGCGAATTGTCATCGATACCGCGCACTCGTCATCCCATTCCGCCACGAGCATCTTGAACGTCTGCGCAAGGCGCACGACATTGAACATATCGGACAGTACGACCACATCGGTGTGCTGAAATTTGCGTGCGGTGAAACGCTTGTCGCTGCGCTGCGGCATTACCTTGAATCGCCAGACGAGCCGCGCATCGTGGACCACAGGCTGATCGAGATTCTGCTGGTGCTGGTCGAGCAGGATGCTCGCCTGATGTCTTACGTCCTCAATCAGGATAGCTGGAGTCAGAAGGTGCGGTCGATTCTCGCCGCCGACCTCGCGTCCGAATGGGGGTTAACCGAGATATGCCAGCGCCTGGCGACGAGTGAAAGTGCACTGCGGCGCCAGTTGCAACGGGAAGGCACGGGCTTCCGCGAACTGCTCTTCGAATTGCGACTGAGTACAGCGTTGATGCAACTGCTACAAACCTCTACGCCCGTCTACCAGGTTGCCTATGATTGCGGATACCAATCCGTATCGCGTTTTAGCAGCAATTTTCGCAAACGCTTTGGCCTGCCGCCCACAGAGTTTCGTGCTTCGGTGGATGGAAAAGAACATATCTTGGCTGTTAGCGGACATCCTGCTTTGTCGTAACTGGGCATCATGGCCTCGTCGCTCGCATTTCGGCGAGCGTCCTACGCAATCATTCAATGGAGACCATGATGCGAAAAACAGCTTTGCTTATGCTAACCAGTCTATTGACGACTCAAGTCGTCATGGCGGACAGTTTTACCTTAAGCAGCCCACAGTTAAAAGAAGGCGGGCGTATTTCCGAAGAACAAGTATTCAACGGATTTGGATGCCAAGGCGGGAATATTTCGCCAGCGCTTCAATGGGAGGACGCCCCCGCAAATACCAAGAGCTTTGCCGTGACTGTCTATGACCCTGACGCTGAAACGGGCAGCGGTTGGTGGCACTGGGTCATCTTCAATATCCCCGCCAATGTCACCCATGTGGCAAAGGATGCAGGAAACCAGCAGGCAAATCTTGCGCCGCCTGGCAGTACCCAAAGCCGAACCGATTTTGGCAAACCAGGCTATGGCGGCCCATGCCCACCCATCGGCGACAAACCCCACCGTTATAAATTTACCGTGTACGCGCTGAAAACAGACAAGCTGCCACTGGATGAAAATGCATCAGCAGCGATGGTAGGTTTTTATCTGCACCAAAACCTGATCAAAAAAGCGGTCCTAAAGGCACAGTACGGGCGCTAGTCATTCACGCTCTATTTCGCTTGGCTGCCCGATGGGATAATCTCTCATCTGGGCGGCCTCGCTCTTCGGAGCCGGGCGAGGCCTTATGATTTTGATAAGCTCGGAGTTCCATGACATGAAAATAGCGATACTCGGAGGCGGCGTTGCCTGCTCCGACGTGGGGCCGAGAGACCCGGCTGAATATAAAGAGGAGCTGGCTTCTATTTTCTCGGGCTGGCCTAAGCTAGTTCAAATGATGATAGACCACACGCCAATTGAACGGAGCAATATGGCGGCGCGAGGTTTTGCTGCATCGCTGTTCAATCGGGATAAAAAATTCTGTATGACAAGGAACGAAAATAGCAGAAATACGGACTTTGACAAAATTGCCGCGGCTATGTCGCGAGGCTGGGAGAAGCACTTGCCGCTAAATGCATAACGACACCATACTCCGCACTACTGAGGAGAAAACCATGCCTATTAAGACTTACATTTCTTGCTTCATTGTGAGCGTGTCGATTGCTGCTGGCCTGGCTCAGGCCAATGAGGTCACACTGCCATACAAAGGGCTCACACTAAACGCCAAACTCGAGCTCGCCGCGGGCAAAACAGCTACCGACGGCATGATTCTCATCACCCACGGCGGGCTTGCACACCGCGAAATGGAGCCCTACCCCTATCTTCAGGATCTGTTCAAGAAAAAAGGTTATAGCACGCTTGCAATCAATCTCAGCTTAGGGCTCAACAACCGCCACGCCATGTATGACTGCAAAGTCACACATCGCCACCACTACACGGATGCTGCCGACGAGATCGGCGCTTGGGTGGACTGGCTAAAAAAGCAGGGCACAAAGCGTGTAACACTACTCGGTCATTCGCGCGGCGCGGGAGAGACCGCGCTGTATGCAGTGGAACGGGACAATTCGTTAGTGAAGAGCGTGATATTGCTGGCTCCGGATACGCGTGAAACCAACGATGCTGTCGCTTATCAGCGGCGCTACAAGAAACCGCTGGCGCCCGCGTTGGAGAAAGCGCAGAAGTTGATCAAGGAAGGCAAGGGTAACACAGTGCTGAATCACACTAGTTTCCTGTATTGTCCGGATACTTCGGTAGCAGCTGACACCTTCGTTTCCTACTACGGACCAGACCCGCGCCTTGATAC
>JAYUFB010000097.1:0-137673 GCA_043738945.1 Gammaproteobacteria bacterium | reverse complement strand
GAATCCCGAGCGCATGAGGTGTAAGAGAGAACAGATCAAACTTCGTGAGGGTGTGGCGACCCAAGATCAGATCGATCGAAGTAGAAGGGTTGACACTCACGGTGAGAAAAATAGTCTTTTTAATCTTATCGTGTGTCCGAAACAGTATGCCAATGTCAAGCAGGCGAAGGCTACCATAGCAAGTGCTGTCGAGACCGCTACAGACAGTGGTAGGGTGAGGCGCTGTGTAGCAAAAGCTGTCGCCCTGCAGTTGAGTGACAACGTGCTGACTAAGAAAATCGCCCGCGAGGCTGCCAGTGTCGAGGAGCGCGCCCGCCTCAACGCGGTGCTTGGTTGGCGTTGTTCCCCTGAGGTGCCCCGTCTGATTGAGAAAAATCGTGACGGGGAGGTAGTCATCAGGAAATGTTGAGAGCAGGGGTGCCGACACCACAGTCGGTGCGGTTGGGGACTTACAGCGAGACTGGCCGGGCTGGTAGTGATTCGGCTTGGCCGCCTTGCGACGATTGTCCTCGCGGGGGACGCGGTCGTCGAAGCGGGCGTGCTTGGACGAGGACGACGACGACGCGCTGGGGCCGGATGAGACGAGACCCCTCGTGTTAATCGAGTAGCGCTCTTCGAAACCAGGAAGGACGAGGTCGACCTCGTACTGGCTGTGGCCATGGGACAGCCATTTCCGACCCAAGTAGGAGTCGGCCCAAGAGCTGTCGAGGTCGTTGTTGGCATCGCTGTTGTACCGGTAGGGGCACGCGGTTCGTGCGTGGCCGCGATGACCGCAGGATGCGCAGACCGGTTCCACGAACGGTGCGGCGGGTACGGGCGCCGATCGGCGTGCCAGCGCCGGAAGTCGCGAGGTCGACGGGCCAGGAGTGGAAGGCCTGGAGTCGCTAGTGTGGCGAGGAGAGGTCTGGAGGTAGTGGTAGACTTTGGAAGGGTCGCCATAACTCTCGTTCTTCTTTATGGACGTGCGGACATCGCCGATGCAGCGGAGTAGGCGATGCATGGCCATGTCCCACGTCTCAGGAGCACCGGGCTTCCGACCCTTCTTGGCGGTGAAGTAGTCCGCCCGGATTTGACTATCTGGGGGGAGGATGCTGATGCTGATGCTGATGCTGATGCTGATGCTGATGCTGATGCTGATGGTGATGCTGAGGACGGGTTGGTACCATGAGGCAAGTATGGCATTTCAATTGCAAAAAACCCCACAAAGCTTTGCGAATTTCAGCTTAGCCGTGCTGGCGATTGTCAATTTATTCAATTACATGGATCGTTATGTGGTGTCGGCCTTATTCGAGAGCCTGAAGCACTCCAAATTGGCGTTGAGTGATTTGCAGTTAGGATTATTGATGCCCAGTTTTTTGCTGGTTTATATGTTCTCAGCGCCTATTTTTGGTGCACTCGGCGATAGGCGCTCTAGGCCAAGACTAATCGCTTTAGGTGTCACCGTCTGGAGTCTTGCCACCAGTCTGTCCGCGTTCGCCGGTAGCTACCTAAGCCTGATAATGGCGCGCGCCGTGGTGGGCGTCGGCGAGGCGGCCTATGGCACGATTGCTCCCGCGCTATTAGCCGACTATTTTCCGGTACGGCAGCGCGGCCGCATTATGGCCATATTCTTTTGCGCAATTCCGGTCGGCGCCGCCTTAGGCTATATCGTGGGCGGCTTGATGGACGCGCACTACGGCTGGAGGTCGGCGTTCTTCGTCGCAGGCGTTCCCGGCATTGTGCTGGCAACCCTATGCTGGAAACTACGCGACCCACCGCGAGGCGGGCAAGAGACTGAAGAATTGCGGTCGGCACCGCAAGGTAGCGCCTATCGCACCCTCCTTAGCAACAAACCCTATGTATTAAACGTACTCGGGTACGCAGCCTACACATTTGCGGTGGGCGGACTTGCTGCGTGGATGCCGGCATTTTTAGAGCGGATACGCGGCTTATCACACGCTGAAGCTGCGGTGAATTTCGGGAGCATTGTGGTCGCCACGGGGTTTGTCGGCACTTTTGCGGGCGGCTGGCTAGGCGACTACTTGGCTCGCTACTCTCGGTCCGCCTACCTATGGCTATCAGCGATAGCGACCTTGGCGGCGGTGCCCTTTGTGTGGGGCGCATTGACAACGCCCTCGCATACGCTTTACACCGTATGGATGGTGATTGCCGAACTACTCCTATTTCTGTCGACGGGTCCCGTCAACGCGGCAACCGTTAATATGGTCTCGCCGAGCATGCGAGCCACGGCACTCGCCTTACAGGTATTCACTATCCACCTACTCGGGGACGTCATTTCGCCACCTTTAATTGGCGCGATCTCGGATGCTACGTCGTTGGCGGAAGGAGTCAAAATCGTGCCGCTCGCCGTCATCGTCGCCGGAAGTTTCTGGTGCTTTGCAGCCTATGCCTCGCGTAGCGGATTTACGCCTCACGTGCCCGATTAATCTCAGCAAAATAGGCTTGCATATCGTCTCGCGCCATCATCTCCTCAATAGTTATTGTTATTTTTCTCTGCCAGTTAGGGTATTCGCGATTGGTACCCGGAACGTTGACGGGATCCGCCATCCCCAATAAGTCCTCAAGCTGCAAACACACCAAATGGGCTTTGGTACGCGCCAAATACAAATGTAAAGCTTCGACCAGTTGCGGGTTAAACTCCTGATGCGCATTTTCAGGGCTTGCCGGCGCCAATCCTTGCGCTTGCAACGCAGCCAGAAGTGCCACTCGATCGGTAGCTCGCTCGTGCCTAACCTCAGCTTCAATTTCAAGGCTAGGATACAAATCTAATTGCCGACGCAACTCTATGTCACGTCCCTCCCAAAAACCTCTTAAGGTCGGCATATCATGAGTAGTCAGGGTCGCAAGCGCGCGTGGCGCATACTCTATCGGCGTTCGAAATCGCCCGTCCTGTTTCTCAAACAATAACACCTTGTAGTGATATAGGCCGTACTGCGGCATGGCACGGCGCATTTCATCAGGTACAACGCCAAGATCCTCACCCACCACCAAGCACCGATTGCGCGTGCTTTCTAAAGCCAGCACCGCGAGCAATTGATGATGCGGATAATGGACATAAATGCCCTGTGCCGGTGAGTGGCCCGCCGCTACCCACCACAACCGAAATAAAGACATGACATGATCTAAACGAAGCGCGCCAAAGTTGCGCATATTACTGTTGATCAATTGCACAAATCCCTGCAGATGGTCTTCCTGCATTTTTATAGGATCGCTCGGCGGTATCCCCCATCCCTGACCCTTAAGAGCCAGCGGATCCGGCGGTGCGCCAATCTGTGCGTTCAATACATACTCATTGCGGCAAGCCCAAGTCTCGGAACCCGAAGGGTTTGCACCTACCGCATAATCCCCATACAGACCTATAGGCATACCCAACTCTTGCGCCAATGCTTGCGCGCCCCTCAATTGCTCCTGCGCCAACCACTGTAAATACAGAAAATATCCCACCGACCTCGACTCGGTTTGCGCGAAACGGGTCACCGCCTCACTAACCGGATCTTGATACTCTTGCGGCCAACTCATCCACCCGGAGGTTGAACCGATAGTTCGGGAAAAATGACGGTCTAGTGCATCAAACAGTGCATGCAGGCTAAGCGCTCGCCCCCCCGCTTGCACAAAAATCCTAAATTTTAAGGCACGAGGGGTGTCATTCTGTAAGTGACTATCGCAAAACTCCGTGTATAACCGCTCAAGAATCTCAAACTTAAGCGCCGCGACACCGGCGTAATCCACATGAGACGCGCCGCGCAGCACTCGCAATTGTTCCGCAAAATCACTGGATAGCACACGAGCTTGCGCCGCAACACAGGTTTGAAATTCCTCTACCTGCGGTACCGCAATGTATAGAACATTGAGGAAGTGTCGATTCGATGCACTGTAGGGACTACAGCGCTGAGGGTCTGCGGGCGCCAATGCGTGCAAAGGATTCAACCCAATGAATGCAGCACCTTGCGGCGCTAACCCAATAATCATTTGCCGCAAATCGTGAAAATCACCCATGCCCCAATTGCCAGCGGACCGTAGGGTGTATAGCTGAACGCTCACGCCCCACAGGCGTTTGCCTTGAATTATTGCGGTGGGTTCAAAACAATTATCGGGGGAGACTATTACTCTACAATGCCCGATGTTTTCTGGAGTCACTTGGATAAACAAGTCGTGATAGCCTGCAGGCAATTCGCATGGCAATTCAAAGCGCCGGCGAGTCAACCCAACTCCATCCACTTCACCGCGCCAAATTTCGTGACAATGGTCTAGCACCATCGTATCTCCCTGCTGCGCGCCGCTCTCCATGCGTAGCGTCCAAACCAAGGTGCGATGCAAGTCGGTCTCAGCCAAATTAAGCTCAATATCGACACGACTAGCACGCGTACTAATCACAGAAGGCATGAACTTAAATAAATGCCATCTCTCGGAACTTTTTAATGCTGCGGCTAATTCTGTTGGGCTGTCAATACGGCAACCCATATTGCGCAAAATAGCCGCTTTAATATCAATCCCGAAGTACTGTAATTCCCCGCGATAGTTGTGGTAAGCATCGCCAATGCCGCGGAGTCGAGCAAGTTTCTCAATTGATCCCGTGTCCACTTTCAAATTTCTAATAGCACGACGCTATTGAGCTCCATGTGATAGTTACCAATGCTCGCACTAAATGCCGCTAAATTCTCCCGCGCGGTGTCAAATCGAACGATACAACTATCGCCTTCAATCCCAGGCAATTTAAATTCAAGCGCATGAGGGGCAGCATTTAACAAAATCAGCATTTGCGTCGCGCCTTGAGCCTGATCTTGCCCGGGATTCTTCCCGAACCATAGTCCCAAAGTAAGCAAGCTTGCATCCTGCCAATCTTCTGGCGACATTTCGCCACCGCGCGCATGCAACCAACTCACGTCTTTAGGTACGCCCGGTAAATTAACTCCTTTGAGAAAAGTTTCGCGCCGAAACTCTTCTCGATCACGACGAATTTTAGTAAGCAATCGCACGAATTTGACTAGCTCTTGCTGCTGCTCAAGAAGCTGCCAATCGACCCAAGATATTTCGTTGTCCTGACAATAGGCGTTATTATTTCCCGCTTGAGTACGAGCAAATTCGTCACCCGCCTGCAACATTGGTATGCCTTGCGATAAGAACAAGGAGGCTAAAAAATTCCGCATTTGGCGGCCACGCAGGGCATTGACCGCCGCATCGGTGGTGGGTCCTTCGAGACCACAATTCCAACTCAAATTATGGCTGCTTCCATCTGCACCATGCTCCAGGTTTGCCTCATTGTGTTTGTCGCTATAGGCCACCAAGTCATGCAGAGTAAACCCATCGTGAGAAGTCAAAAAATTAATACTGGCCGTCGGCTTGCGGCCTTTAAGTCGAAACACATCGCTGGATCCGGCCATCCGTTCGGCCAGCTCCCCCAAGGTACCGGCATCACGTCGCCAAAACGCACGCAAGGTATCCCGATACCGATCGTTCCATTCGGACCAGCCAGCCGGAAATCGGCCCAATTGATATCCCCCTAAGCCTACATCCCAAGGTTCTGCAATCATTTTAAGATAGGCCAACGCAGGTTCGGCTCGTAGCGCCGCGAAAAATACCGCCTCTTCGTTAAATCCATTGACATCGCGAGCTAGAACCGTGGCTAGGTCAAAGCGAAAGCCATCGACGTGCATTTCTTCAGCCCAATATTTGAGACAATCAATGACTAAGGTTCGTACATTATCCTGCTCACAATTGAGCGTGTTGCCACAGCCGCTCATATTTTCATAGTAACGCTTATCGTTGGGCAGCAAGCGATAATAAATACTATTGTCGAGACCGCGTAAGCTTAATGTGGGCCCGGCCTCATTACCTTCGGCCGTGTGATTAAATACCATATCCAAAATGACTTCGATGCCCGCCGCGTGTAGGGCCTTCACCATTGTTTTAAATTCCACTACCGCATCCTTAACTGCGTATTTATTCTCCGGCGAAAACCAGGCCACTGTGTTGTAGCCCCAATAATTATGAAGGCCACGATCGCTTAAGAATTGCTCGCTCACAAAGGACTGACACGGCAGCAACTCGACCGCCGTGACGCCTATGGCTTTGAGATGCTCAATCACAGGAGCGGCTGTCAGGCCTAAGTACTTGCCACGCCAGGCCGCAGGTACGCCCGGATGAAGCTGTGTGAATCCTTTTACATGTAATTCATACAGCACCGTATCCCGCCATAGAATAGACGGAGGTTTATCGGAGCCCCAGTCGAAGTCGGAACTGACTACTTTGCAGCGCAGCGCGCCCTGAGCCGGCGCGGCATCGGCCAGCGCTCCTTCGGCGCTGCCCGTAATTGCTCGCGCATAGGGATCAATGAGCGCGATACCGGCATTAAAGCGATGACCGCTTTCCAGATCTTGGGGGCCGTGCACGTAATATACGTACTGAGCTCCGCAATCTGCTGTACTTAGGGGCAGCAACCCATGCCACACATCTTGAGTGCAGGCCGGCAAATCAAAACGCTCACCATCCGGTCCGCTTTTGGCATGCCATACGCATACCTCAACTCGTGTTGCATGCCGGGAGAAAACTGCAAAATTGACACCCACAGGAGTGCGTATCGCGCCCAAAGGACGCGGTGAGCCGCGCTTAATAAACCTCATTTATCTAGGCCCTGCCAGGGGTACAGGCTTCGCGAGGGGTACAGGCTCCGCCAGGGGTCCCTTTAAAAACATCGCGGCTAGCGGCGGCAAATTCAATGTAAGCTCGGCTGCGCCCCTTGGCACAGGATCCGCCACCCAATTGGTTTGCAGGTTGTAACCGGATCCCCCAAAACGCACCTCATCGGTATCGAATATCTTTCGAAAACTTCCCGCGACCGGCACCTGGATCACGTATCTCTCGCGCGGCACCGGGGTCGCATTAAATATACAGATCAACGGCTCTCCCACATCACCCGCAGTACAGCTACGCTGAAAAACCCAAACGCTTTCATCGGTATTATGAAAATCTATCCAACGAAATCCGTCTTGATCACAATCGCTTCCATACAGCTGCGGGGATTTTGCATACAATTGATTCAGCTCGCGGGCGCAATCACGCAATTCTCGATGCGCAGGTTCTTGCAACAAAAACCAATCGATCTGATCGTTCTCGCGCCATTCCTGCCATTGTGCAAACTCCGAACCCATGAACATCAGTTTTTTGCCCGGATGGGCACACATGTAGGCGAGGCACAAGCGGAAATTGGCGCGTTGTTGCCAATTATCACCCGGCATTTTACTAATCAAGGATCGTTTGCCGTGCACGACCTCGTCGTGCGAGATGGGTAGAATGAAATTCTCTGACCACGCGTACACGAACGAGAAAGTCACCAGTTGATGATTGAAGCGCCGATACGCGGGATCGAGCTCCATGTACTTTAACGTATCATTCATCCATCCCATATTCCATTTGAAATTAAAACCAAGCCCACCATGCTCCGGGGGACGAGTAACGCCAGCAAACGAGGTCGACTCTTCAGCAATGGTCAGCGCACCGGGGAAATTTCGATGCACCGTATTGTTCATTTGACGTAAGAACTCAACCGCTTCTATATTTTCGCGGCCCCCGTAGCGATTCGGCAACCATTCTCCGGGATTGCGACTGTAATCCAAATATAGCATTGACGCGACCGCATCGACCCGCAGACCGTCTATGTGATAGTAATCCAACCAATACAGTGCGTTCGCGGTGAGAAAATTTCGCACCTCATGGCGACCATAATTAAATATCTTAGTGCCCCAATCCTTATGTTCACCCATTCTAGAATCAGCGTGCTCGTACAGCGCAGTGCCGTCAAACCGCACCAAGCCATTATCATCGCGGGGAAAATGACCGGGTACCCAGTCCAGGATCACGCCAATGCCCGCACGATGACAGGAATCCACAAACTGCATGAGATCTCGTGGCGAGCCATGGCGTGCGGTAGGCGCATAATATCCGGTGACCTGGTAGCCCCAAGAGGCATCAAGTGGATGCTCGGCCACGCCCATCAATTCAATATGCGTGTAGCCCAAGTCCAGCACATAAGGAATAAGCTGTAACTCTGCCTCATGCCAACTCATAAAAGGCGGCGTGCGCTGATCCCAAGGTCGTCGCCAGGACGCCAAATGAACCTCATATGCGTTAACGGGCTGTCTTAACGGGTTGTTATGCGATCGGGATTGCATCCAACGCTCATCACTCCACTGAAATCCATCGACAACAGTCACTATCGAAGCGTTTTCGGGCCGCAATTGCATGCCAAACCCATAGGGATCCGACTTTAAAAACAATTGGCCGGAACTGCGGATCTCATATTTGTAAACACAACCTTCCCCCACCTCCGGAATTAGCAACTCCCATATGCCCGATGAGCCACGGCCTTGCATCACATGTTGATTGCCATTCCATTGGTTGAACGGCCCCACCACACTGACGCGTTCAGCATTGGGTGCCCATACCGCGAAACGAGTACCCGACTTCGGATCCGCGCGCGAACTAAGATGCGCGCCTAATTTTTGATAAATACGCTCGTGCCGTCCCTCACCGAACAGATACAAATCAAAGTCCGAAAGGGCGTCGCTACTCATATCACGGGCTTCACGCGCCATATGTTATTCGCATATTCGCGAATACTTCGATCGCTGGAAAAATAACCCATGCTCAAACAATTAATGGCCGCTTTGTAACTCCACGCATCTTCTTGTAAGTACAAGGCATCGACTTGATCCTGGGCTTGTGCATAGGCGGTGTAGTCGGCGAGCACCAAGAAAGGTTCGTCGTCGCCGAGTAAGCGATTCACGATAGATTCCGCCTCATCTGGCCGATCAGGCGAAAAGAATCCTGAGTTAATGAGATCCATTGTATTTTTAAGCTCTGGATTGGTCTCGTATTCTGAACGCGGCCTGTAGCCTACGAACTTGCGCTCTTGTACCTCCGCAGCGGTCATGCCAAAGATAAAAATATTATCGGCACCCACGTGATTACGAATTTCAACGTTAGCGCCATCCAAAGTACCAATCGTCAAGGCCCCATTCAGACTTAACTTCATATTGCCAGTTCCGGACGCCTCCATACCCGCCGTGGATATCTGTTCGGATAAGTCCGCCGCTGGCATTATTTTTTGCGCCAAGGAGACATCATAGTCGGGTAAAAAAACCACGCGTAATTTATCGCTGACCAAAGGATCAGCAGCGATGGTACTCGCCACATTATTAATCAATTTGATGATTGCCTTGGCCATGACGTAGCCGGGAGCCGCCTTACCCGCGAAAATAACGGTACGGGGTACAATCGACGCGCTGGGATTATCGCGAATACGTCGGTAACGTGTCACCACATATAATAGATTCAGCAATTGACGCTTGTATTCATGAATTCGTTTGACCTGGACATCGAATAGGGAGTCCACATTGAGTTTAATTCCGCATCGTTGCAGTACTTCAATAGCTAAACGCTGCTTATTAACGCGCTTGATACCGCGAAAATGCCGACGGAAATCCGCGTCATCTGCGGCGCCAATCATGCGCCCAATATCTTCCAAATCATTTTCCCAACCCACCCCTAACCGCTCCGTAAACAATGCCGATAAACCCGGATTGGATTGTTTCACCCAACGCCGTACCGCAATACCATTGGTGACATTGATAAATCGATCAGGATACATTTCCGCGAATCCCGAAAAAACGTACTGGCGCATCAACTGCGAATGTAATAGCGCCACACCGTTGACCCGGTGACTACCCACGACCGCAAGATGTGCCATGTTCACACGCCGATCAGCGTCGTTACTAATGATCGATAAACGTCGTTGTCGATCCAAATCGCCGGGATAGCGCCTCTCTACCTCGCGTAGAAATTCGTCATTAATCAAATAAATTATTTGCAAATGCCGTGGCAATAATCTCTCGAACAATGCAACCGACCAAGTCTCCAACGCCTCCGGCAATAGCGTGTGATTAGTATAGGAAAAAACCTGGCCGGTAATTCGCCAGGCTGTAGCCCATGAAACATCGCGCTCATCGACTAGCAAACGCATCAACTCGGGAATTGCCAGCGTGGGATGGGTGTCATTGAGTTGAATGGCCATCGCATCGGGTAAAGAATCTAATGAACGTCCCTCGCTCGCATGGGTGACCAACATATCTTGCAAACTAGCGCTTACAAAAAAATACTGCTGCTTAAGCCGTAACTCCTTGCCCTGTTGCGTGGAATCATCGGGGTACAATACGCGTGACAAATTTTTTGCGTCAATTTGATCTTGCACGGCGGCGCTATAGTCACCGGCATTGAAGCGCTCAATTTTAAACGGCGTCACTGCGCGACCTGACCAAAGCCGCAGATGATTGACGGTCGAACTACGGTTGCCGGGAATTAATTGGTCAAACCCAATCGCAAAAATATCATTGGTCGCCACCCAGCGATGCTTTAAAGCCGGATCAGAGCTATTAATCGTGGCCTCGCTACGCCCCCCAAATCGTACGGTGTAGCGTACATTACCACGCGGAGTTTCCCAGACATTACGAAGATTAAGCCAGCTGCTGGCGATCTCCTGTTGCGCTCCGTCGCTACCTATAATTTGGGTGAAAATGCCATAGTCGTAGCGAATACCATAGCCAATGGCCGGATATTGCAAGGTGGCCAAAGAATCCATAAAACAGGCAGCTAGCCTGCCCAAGCCTCCATTGCCTAAGCCAGGATCGACTTCTAGAGCAGCGATTTCCTCAAGATCGTAGCCCAAGTCGACTAGCGCCACGCGCGCCTCCTGCACAAAATCACCCTCGAGGCTAGAGAGCGCGTTGATCAAGGATCGCCCCGGGAGAAACTCAACCGAGAGGTAGCACACCCGTTTGACCCGAGCAACGGTCACGCGACGCTGCGTTGCCAACCAGCGCAAGGCCAACTCCTCTCGCACCGCAAGCGATAATGCGTCATAGATATCGCGTGGTGTCGCAGTATCCAGATTTTTGTCGAGGGCTCGGGCTAGTCGATCCAGCAGGGCCGCCTGTAGCATACCGGGTTGGAGAGCGGTATTCCGGCGCGTCGCAATCTGTGTTTCTATAGTACTCATATTACGGGTTATTATAGAGATCTTGTCCCCTTGACGGGGCCTAAAACTCTAGAGGCGGTCTATACGTGAACTCTTCTTCACTTGCAGTAGGCATAGATGTCGGTGGCTCGTCAATAAAATGTGCGCTAGTCGATATTGCGAGCGGCGAGTTTGCGAGCGATCGCTACGCGGTGCCGACTCCCGCACAAGAATCTACCTCTAGCTTATTGGATGCGCTGGGAACATTGGTCGCAAAAATCCCCGGCGAGCATCCCATCGGTTTAACATTTCCCTGCGTGATTCGCGCCGGTATTCTACGCTCGGCGGCGAACATTAACAAAGCTTGGATTGGTCAACCTTTAGCGGAATTAGCGGCCAAGCGACTCGGCCGTCCAGTCATTGCTTTGAACGACGGTGACGCGGCTGGACTTGCAGAAGTTCGCTACGGCGCGGCACGCGATGTGAAAGGCACTGTCCTCGTGCTGACCCTGGGTACCGGCATCGGCAGCGCATTATTTATCGACGGACATTTGGTGCCGAACACCGAACTTGGACACCTTCAGGTACAGGGTCGCGAGGCGGAACACCGGGCGTCTGGACGCGCCAGGGTCGAGGACCGATTAAGCTGGGATTTATGGGCCGCACAATTAACCATGGTATTGCAAGAAATGCATGCTCTATTATGGCCAGAGCTTATTGTCCTATGCGGCGGCATTACCGAAGAGCCTCAGGAATTCATGGACAAGTTAAGATGCGAAGCTAGGCTTTGCGTCGGAGCCATGCGCGCGGAGGCGGGCATTGTCGGAGCTGCACTAGCGACCACTTTATCGGGCCGGTAAGTCGGACAAAAAGAGTGCTAATTCGGCGCGCGATTGCTGCGTTTGTATTGTTAAGCCTGGGGGCCTGTAGCTTATTGCGCCCCGCCCTGCGCGAGGATGCCGCCGGTATAATCCAGCCGCAAACGCCCAGCCAAGCGCAAGACCCAGCAAATTTGTTTGTGAACGCGGCGCTCTCGATGCTCGGTCAACCGTACCACTATGGAGGTGCGGGACCCGGGGGGTTCGATTGCAGTGGATTGGTCGAATTTGCCGCGCACAGCGCAAACCTCAAAGTCCCGCGCACCGCCTTTGAGCAGCTAGGGATTGGAATACCCGTCCCGCGTAATGAACTCAAAGCCGGGGATCTAGTATTCATGCATCTAATTCGAAAGGAATTGCATGTCGGTATCGCGCTTGATGCGGATCGCTTTATTCACGCTCCCGCGACGGGCGGTTTTGTGCACATCAGTTCGTTGTCAAATGCGCCCTACAACAAAGCTTATTTCAGCGCTCGCAGAATACTTGCAACCTCCCCGCCCACACCCACACCACCCACGCCATAGAGCGGATCCCACGCTGCAAATCATTCGATCAGCATCATTTTGCAGCATCTTTGCAGTATCATAGAAAACCCATTTTCTCCCAGTAGAATATCATCATGAAATTGTATTACTCTCCGGGCGCCTGCTCATTATCTCCGCACATAGTACTACGCGAAGCGGGCCTGGCATTTACCACTGAATCCGTCAACCTTAAAACCAAACAAACCACTAGTGGCGCAGATTATCGAACGATCAATTCGAAAGGCGCCGTACCCGCATTACAACTGGATAACGGGAAAATACTCACTGAAGGACCCGCAATCATTCAGTATATTGCGGATCAAAAGCCGGAGTCCGGACTAGCCCCGCGATTCGGCACCTTTGAGCGCTATCAATTAATGGAAATTCTGAACTACATTACTTCGGAAATGCATAAGAGCTATTCCCCCCTCTTTAATCCCAGCAACAGCGCCGAAGTGAAAGTCGCCGCCGCCGCGGCATTAAGTCCGAGATTTGACTGGTTAACAGGTTTTCTCGGCAATAAGCCCTACCTTTTGGGCGATACTTTTACGGTAGCCGATGCCTACCTATTCGTGGTCTTGAATTGGTCAGGGATGGTAAAAATTGACCTTAGCAAGTGGCCCAAACTTGCCGAATACCACGCGCGCGTCGGCGCACGCCCCAAAGTACAAGAGGCCATGAAAGCAGAAGGTTTGATTAAATAGCGGACTAAATTATGCGCGGCGGAGTACCCGCCGCTGCTAATTATGCGGCTGCTAACTATGCGGCTGCGAATTGCAACGAAGCTAGCCGCGCGTATAGCGGAGAACTCAGTAGAAGCTCCGCATGGGTTCCCACCGCAATCTTGTGACCGTGATCCATCACGACAATACGATTCGCCTTTAATACCGTCGCCAGTCGATGGGCAATGATAATGGTGGTTCGCCCGCGCATGAGTTTCTCAAGCGCAGCTTGCACCAATCGTTCCGATTCCGCATCCAACGCACTAGTTGCCTCATCCAATAATAATATCGGCGGGTCTTTAAGAATGGCTCGTGCGAGTGCAATACGCTGTCGTTGTCCTCCCGATAGCCGGGTGCCGCGTTCACCGAGAAAGGTATCGTAGCCTTGCGGGAGTTTGCGTAAAAACTCATCGGCCGCCGCCGCCACCGCCGCAGCTTCGATTTCAGCATCACTCGCATTCGGTCGACCATAACGAATGTTATCGCGGGCGCTGGCACCAAATAACACCGTATCCTGCGGCACCAGGCCCATTTGCGCCCGAATATCCTCGGGCCTTAAGTCGACGAGCCGTCGATCGTCGATCTGCACGCTCCCGGAATCGGGATCGTAAAATCGCAGTAGCAATTGAAAAGTCGTGCTCTTGCCGGCTCCCGAAGGACCTACAAATGCAATGGTTTCTCCCGGTTCGACATCCAGCGTAAACCCATCAATGGCAGCCGTTTTTGGTCGGGAAGGATAATGAAAAGTGACATTATCAAAGCGTATTTTGCCATTGATGCGGGCGGGTAACTCATGCGGCTGCAACGGCGCGCGAATCACAGGCATGGCGTGCAACAATTCGGACAGGCGCTCCATCGCACCCGCCGCTCGTTGGACTTCGCCCCACATTTCGGATAATTGCGCGGCGGACGATCCCACCAATGCTGCGTAAGTTAAAAACTGTGCAAGTTGCCCGCCGGTCATTTCACCGGCCAGCACCGCGCGCGCGCCCAACCAGAGCACCAAGGTAATTGCGCCAAACACTAATATGATGCCGAGAGCCGTCAGCTCAGCTCGAACTCTTGAACGGCGTACTGCGATTTTGAAACTGTCTTCAACGGCATTGCCGTAGCGTTGGCTTTGTAATTCCTCGAGGGTGTAGGCTTGCACGGTCTGAATTGCGTTCAAGGTTTCATCCGCAAGCCCGCTAGTATCGGCGATGCGATCCTGAGACGCTCGCGATAGACCGCGCAGTCGACGGCCCAGCATAATGAGCGGCACCACTACCACTGGGATTAGCACCAGAATGATGCCAGTGAGTTTTGCGCTGGTCAAAGCCAACATCACCAACGCGCCGATGACACTTAAAGTCGAGCGCAAGACGATCGAGAGATTCACGCCCGCGATGGATTGCACCAAGGTGGTATCGGCGGTGAGGCGCGACAGGACCTCGCCTACACGCGTGGTTTCGTAAAACATGGGATCCATGCGCACCACGCGCCGATAAACGGCCGTGCGCAAATCCGCGACTACGCGCTCGCCCAGCCATGTGACCAGATAGAAGCGTAAGGCGGCAAAGCCACCGTAAATGACTGCGGCTACCAAAAATCCAATGAAATAGCGATTAATGGTGCCGGCGTCTTTGGCGGAGATACCGTGATCAATGAGCTGGCGTAGCGCCACCGGTAAGGCCAACAACGCCGCCGCCGCCACTAGCAGCGCGAGCATGGCCGCTACCAGCGTGCCGCGGTAGGGCTTTAAGAAGGGAATGAGAGAGCGTAAAGGGTTGAGAGACTTAGGTTTCTTGTGCGGATCAGGGGTATTACTCATAGCGCTATGATCCCACAGTTGCAAATAGGCTGCGCGCCAATGGTTGTGTGAGGGACCGGTAGTTGCAGGATCGCAACGCTTACGCCGCGCCCATTTATACGGCGATTGCCTTTCGGACAGCGGAACGATAAGGTGCATTCATTGGAAACATAAGAGAAGGGCTGCGGCATGTACAAATATCGACGAAATTCAGAGTTGCGCGGATACCACGGGCAAATTTCCGGCAAAGCCGGCCTAGCCTGTAGCGCACTGCTAGTGCTCGGTCCCTATATGGCTTATGGACAAGCGGCGACCCCTACCGCGCCGCCCGTGACCTCTGCGCCAGCGGAGGAGGTTAGCCAGCTCCAGGATATCATTGTCACCGCCACTCGCCACGAGGAAAGCCTCAGTAAGGTGCCCATCAGCATCACCGCCTTGAACCAGGAGTCACTGGATCTACGGGGTGTTAAAGACATTCAAGATGTTGCGCGGTTTACGCCTGGCCTGAGTGTCGACAACTCCGGCACTAACAATATTTCTATTCGCGGTATTTCGTCTTCCGGCGGTGCGGGCACCACGGGCATTTATCTTGACGACACGCCGATTCAAATTCGCGCGCTCGCGTTTAATCCGGATGAAGCTCTACCGAAGTCTTTTGATGTGGATCGCGTTGAGGTGCTGCGTGGCCCGCAAGGTACTCTTTTTGGCGCGGGTTCCGAAGGGGGCACGGTGCGCTATATCACTACCCAACCCAGCCTCACCAAGACCAGCGTCTATAGCCGCGCGGAACTCTCGAATACTTCCGGTGGGGCGCCGAGTTACGAGGCCGGTGTTGCCGCTGGCACCCCTATCATTGATGGGGTGTTAGGCTTTCGGGCGACCGTTTGGTATCGACGCGATGGCGGGTGGATTGACCGCATTGATCCCACCACGCTGAGTCTTGCGCAGAAGAACGCCAATTACGACAACACCTCGCTGATTCGCTTGGCCGCGATTTGGGCGCCGAATGATAAATGGTCGATTACGCCGAGCTTCTACTACCAGGATCGCTATCGCAATGATGTCGAGGAATATTGGCCGCTGTATTCCAATCCTAACCAGCATCGGTTTGTGAATGCCAATCCGTCACAACGCAATGACCCGGATCGTTTTTATATTGGAGCTCTTAAGGTTCAAGGCGACCTAGGGTTTGCACAGTTGATTTCGAATACTTCGTACTTTCATCGTAAAGAAACGACGGGGTATGAGGGGACTTTATATAACTCGGGATTTTATCAGTCGCAACCAACTTTGCCTGCCACACCGATTTTCCCGACAGGAAATTTGTTAGACCCTACCCTTTTCCCTTTACTCGATGGAAGTGGCTTGCATCTTCCTCCCGGAGCGACCAACTACCGTTCGCCGGTATCATTGGACAACGGGCAGCAGAACTTCACCCAAGAAATTCGTTTGCAGTCCCTGGATTCCAGTGCGAAACTTTTCTGGACCACAGGATTGTTCTACAGCGTGAATCGCCAAAGTTATCTTGAGCAGATTCATGATCCGATGCTAAACCAGCTATCGCTTGCGCTCACTGGACAACCGTATACGACGTTTTTTGTCGATGGCGCCGGCAATCCGGTCACGTACGACCCGCGTTTCCCCGATGACGCGTATTTCTTGCAGACTCATGCAAAAGACGAACAGTTCGCTTGGTTCGGCGAGGGCACTTATGCCTTCATTGACGAGCTAAAGTTGACCGTAGGAGCTCGATTCTCGAAGACAAAATATTCTTTCGATACATTGACCGGCGGTCCGCAATTGTTCTCAGCACCTGCAACTGGCACCGGCAATAAGAATGAAAATTCCTTTACACCGAAATTGAGCCTCGCATACCAACATGATCCGCACAACCTCTACTACTTCACGTATGCAAAAGGCTTTCGGCCAGGTGGTGCAAATAATCCTCTGCCACCCATTGCTTGTGCGTCGGACTTCCAGAATTTCCAAATTACAGGAGCACCGACGACGTTCAACTCAGATTCGGTTAATAGTTTCGAGGTAGGTGCCAAAAACAATTTTAATAATCGTGTCAAAATTGCTAGCAGTATTTACTACATCAAGTGGAACAATATTCAGCAAACTGTTGTGCCTCCCGTTTGCCAGATTTCGTTCATCGCTAACCTAGGACAAGCAGTTGCTAAGGGAGCCGATATTCAAGCCGAATTCGCCGTTACCGATAGTTTCACCGCAGAAGTTTCGGCAGGATACACCGACGGTAGGTACTCACAGGACTCCAAGTTTACGCAAACTCCTTTGTCACCAGCGGTTACAGCCAACGGCGATGCTATAACGGGCCAAAGTGGTCAGCCCGGTGCGCCGGTTACGGCTGCCGTGGGCTTGGAATATAAATTCACCGTAGCTGATCATGATTCTTTTGTGCGAGCCGACTACGAATACCAAGGAAAAGCGAGGTGGTTATCGCCGCAACAGGACCAGAGTACCTTGCAGGCAGATCCGAATTTTTACGTACTGTCATCCACCAGCTTCGCCTCGCTGCGCGGGGGCATGAATTTCGGCGGCCTGCAAGTCGCTGCCTTTATCGACAACCTCACCGACACTCACACTGTGACCAATTACAGCTTCACTATCAACTCAGCGCCATCGCGACTGGAACGTGACTTCACTTTCCGACCGCGCACCTTCGGAGTGACATTCACATACCGTAAATAGGAATAGCATGCTAGTGAAACTGCTTGTTGCCGTGTAATCGGCGCCACGGTGTTGGGAACGGCGGCGCTGGCGGTGGCGGCCGCCGAGCAGGTCAGTTCTACGGCCGACGTGCTACAAGACATCGTGGTCACGGCCACCCGTCACGAGGAGAGCCTCAGCAAAGTGCCGGTCAGCATCACGGCGCTAAGCCAGGCAACGCTCGACCAGAAGGGCATCAAAGATTTCACCGACATGGTGCGTTTCACTCCCGGTCTGGCAATCGATCAGACCGGCAGCAATAACATTTCCATTCGGGGTATTTCGTCCTCCGGTGGTGCCGGAACTACCGGCATTTACATTGATGACACGCCGATCCAAATGCGCTCCTTGGGATTTAACCCGGACGACACCTTACCCAAGACCTTCGATCTCGATCGCGTTGAAGTACTGAGGGGACCTCAGGGAACTTTGTTTGGCTCAGGCTCCGAAGGCGGCACGGTGCGCTACATTCTGACGCAGCCCAGCCTCACCACAGAAAGCAGTTACGGACGTGGCGAGCTGTCCTACACAAGGTATGGGACCCTGAGCGAAGAAATTGGCATCGCGCACGGCTGGCCTTCCTAATCGCGCCAAACACGTCGTTGAAAATTACGCCAAGTATTTTTTACCAGAACAATCGCAAGCACGACGTGTCAACTTATTGGGCGAGTTCGTCGAACCCTTCGGCGGGACAATTTAATAACGCCAACCCTGACCGCACTCCCATTCCTGACGAGTTCTACTTACCGGCGGTCAAAATTGAAGCGGATTTAGGCAAGATGCGCTTGGTCGCCAATACCTCTTACTTCAGTCGCAAGGAGATTAGCGGCTACGAGGGCACTTTGTACGACTTGAGTTATTACCAGGGTCTCGGTTGGCCGAATGCTTTTAATACGGGTGCCACCCTAGTTGCCCTTAGCTATGTCAACGCTGCTGACTATCCCTTGATTGACACTGATGGCGTACACCTACCAGCGGGATTCACGGACTATCGCTCACCCGCCACCATCCAGAATCAGCAACAAAGCATCACCCAGGAAATTCGTCTCGAGTCGACCGACAGCGACAGCCGATTTGTCTACACAGTGGGCGGGTTTTGGCAGCTAGCGCGCGAATATAGTCTTGAGGAAATTCACGATCCAATGGCCGACACCCTTCTACAAGGAATTTTTGGTCCCGGCGCCACTAGTCTCAATATTTTTGGCGCAGCGACACTGCAAAATGGCGATGGTTATTACAATCGGAATATCGCGCATGATCGGCAACTTGCGGCCTTCGGCGAACTGAGCTACAGGCTAACCGATGAGTTAAAGGTAACAGCCGGTGGGCGTTATTCAAAATCTTCATTCGACCTGTCGCATTTTGCCGATGGACCTTTGAACTTCGGTCAAACTACATCGAATGCGGCCGCCTCAGAAAGCAAATTTACGCCGAAGCTCGGCATGTCGTGGCAAGCAACGCCAGCCGACCTTTACTACCTGACTTATTCGAATGGTTAACGCGCGGGCGGTGCCAATGCTCCGCTGCCGAGTTACTGTGACAGCGGCTTACAAAGTCTGGGCTATGTCACGGCGCCTTCCACTTACAAATCAGATGCCACACAGAGTTTTGAGGTCGGTACCAAGAACAATTTTGGCGGGAAGTTCCGCATTGCCAGCAGCGTTTACTACATCAAGTGGAACGACATTCAACAAAGTGTCTATGTACCGGGTGGTTGCGGATTACAGGTCACTGAGAATTTAGGCACCGCAGTCGCAAAAGGTTTTGATTTGCAAGCCGATGCCATCTTAGGGCCCGTCAACTTAGAAGCATCGGTGGGCTATACCAGCGCCCGTTTCGTCAAAGATTCGAAGAACAGAATCGCGCTCAACGGTGATGCGATCTCAGGCCAAGAAGCCATCAATGGCGCTCCCGGAACCAGTCCTCCGTGGAGTATTTCTGTGGGCGCCCAATATAACTTTAAATTGATCGAGCACGATGCATTTGCGCGCCTTGACTTTGAATTTACGAGTCGAAATCCTTGGCTTGCCCCGATCCAGGATCCGAACGCAAAACAGTATGTCAGTAATACTCTTTATAATATTTCCCCCTCGCTGCCTTCGACCCGATTCCTGCAATTTCGATCTGGGATGACGCTCGGCGGTTGGCAGGTTTCTGTTTTCGTAGACAATGTGTTGAATTATCATCCGGTCACGAACTATGAACGTGTGTTCACCGATGCCTACAATCCTCTGCAGGATCCTGTGCCACAAACCGTAGGCGTACCCGGCCCGCAATACAACTACTACACTTTTAGGCCCCTCACCGTGGGACTCAGCGCGACCTTTAGACATTAGCTTCTATTTTACTTGAGATCCCGCAGCGATTCGAAATGCTTAAATGGATCTAGCCGATGCTTCTCTTTACTGGCTCGCGAATGAGTTAAAGCCCCTTAAAACGACCGCCCACTGTCATTTACAGAACCCGGCCTCATTGCAGCACGTAAGCGCCGCTGTCAGACGCGGGAACCAAGCTCTAAATGTGTACTCGGACGTGACGGAGATGGCAAAACCACACTAGATGACACGAAAAAATTTTCGATGATGCAGCGCTGGTAGCCGACAAATTAGCCTCTAAAGTCGCACCGCATGTCGATGGCGTTACGGTTAGCATTGCCCGCTGGCTTGCTAGAACTATTTTACAGAACCTGGCGAATACATCCACGATCACTGCCTGCAAGGCGAAGACCGCGTTGGAAATACCATTGAAACTTAAGCCTTCGGGGTAGCGTAACCGCACCAACTCAATGCGGCATCGCCTAAGATCGGAAATGCGATTTCGGGACGCGCGTCGATGCTGCATTTTTGATTCAGAAGTCGCCACCTTCGGTACTGCGACCGACACCACTGAACAGCACTCGCACAGCCTCTCGTGCTGTTGCGCGACAATGACGTATGCACACGGAGGCCGTCCGCCGCTCTGCATTTCCACGCTCAGGTGATAGAAGATTTTGGGCGCCATCTATCAAGCAGGGTCGGCCTCGCCCCCGCTCTACGATGCTGCTGGCGGCACAGCGGATTCATGAGGAAGCGACCACGCTTGACCGATCGATGATTGCTACCTGGTGGCGCGGCCACCGCCAACAGGAAAATGAAACTGGTATTACCGGCTTGACTGCTCGCCGTGATCGTATAAGGAGCCAGCGTTCTTGCGACGCTGGGCGTACCTGCGATGCGACCACTCGTGCTATCGAGCACCACGCCAGCCGGCAGGGCCGGCGTCACCGAATAGTGTTCGACGGTTCCTGCAATTCTTGGGGTCAAGGGCGTGAGGGCCGCTCCCACGGATACTTTCGCCGGATTAGGGTAGGAAAGATGGCTCGGCGGCTCAGTGACGCTTAGCACCAGAGAAAAGGTACTGTAGCCAGCGCGATAGGTAGCAGTGACCGCGAAGACCGCGGGTCCGCTGGCCCGCGTCGGTGTGCCAGAAATGACGCCGGTCGAGCCGCTGAGCGATAAGCCGGGTGGTAATGCGGGACTGACCGAGTATCGGTAAAACGACCGAGACACCCTAGGCGTCAAAGCGATGGCCTCGCCGACGACTGCGGGAAAGGGTTGTGACTCGTTGTACGACAATGCAGGCTCCGGCGGAGGTGCTCGATCGCCACCACCACAGGCGGAAAGCCAAGATAGACCCATGATTACTCCCCCCATGCGCATTGGAATCAAGACTCAGTTCGCTCTGCAGCCGACCGTGGAGAACGTGACTATCGAATTACTCGTGCTGTATTGCCCGTCCAAAGTGACCCCAGCAGCGGTGTTCGAGTAGGTACCCGAAACCGGAAAGTGGAAAAGATGGTGCGGGAGGTAGTACTCCCTGAAGCTTACCGTTCCCGTGAACGTGTTGCCTGACACCGTACCCGCGAGAGCGCCGACAGCGCGGCCTGAGATCTGGTTCGAGTCATCCATCCCAAGATTGACAGGCCCCGAGGATGGGCTGCCTGTCGTTAAGTCATTGGGTGTCCATGTGTAGGACCCAGTGAATTTGTAGGTCGCCGCGACGCTCGCGTCACCAACGGCCTGAAAATTACCCGCGACGGCAGCTAGATAGGTGCCAGTAAGGACGGTCGCATCAGCGAAAGAACCCTGCAGGTTCACGCTCGGGATTGCAGTGCTCTGTGCGAAGGTGGCGTCGAGCGAGGGGCTCAATGCGCCGTTCGTCTGCACATCGAATCCCGTTAGGAAGGCGTCTCCATACGCGAGGGAGTGCATGCTGCCATCGGGGAAGACAGACGCCACGAAGTTACCGTGCCGGCCGGGGGTCGAATCCGTCGCAAACGTGCCCACGTAGCTGCCGGAGTAGTTGCAGTGGAACACCGTACGCAGATGTGCCTGCGCGGTGACCGCATCGGGCAATACGTGCGACACGCCGTCGGCCATACTCGCCTGCTGAATGAGCGGGCCGAGGGTGGTCGGCAGGACCGTCGTGTCGAAATCCACGGGCGCCCAACTCGCCGCCGCAGCGGTCACGGCGGCAGAAATCTGAATACCATTGTTCACGTTACCGTCCTGGTCCAGCATCATGAGAAATCGCACCACGTTCAAGACGTGGGTCGAGGTGCCCGTCCCATGCGCAACAAGATCCACCGGTGTCACCAGCGCCTTTGCCGCGGGGACCGCGCCAATGTTCACGGCCCCGACGGAGAAGGTAATACCCTGGCCGACTTCAAAGGTAAACGCGCCATTTTTGTCAGTTAGGCCACTGTGGGTGCCGGACACATAGCCCAGCCCGATGACCGTCGCACCACGAAACACTCCGGTCACCGCGGTTCCCGCGGGTGGCGGCGAAACGGCCAGCACTAAGTCGGCTGTCGTGTAGGCACCGCCTAAATTGCTGGCGGTAATGGTATAGGTGAGCGCAATCCTCGCGCGGCTCGGAGTGCCGGACACGATACCGGTCGCAGGATCAAATGTCAGTCCGTCCGGAAGCACTGGCTGAATTGTGAACCCGTCTGCATCGCCGCTGAGCGTTGGAACCAACGGCGTGAGTACCGCGCCCATCATAGCGGTGGCGGGACTCGTGTAGGTCAGCGCAGTGGGCGGTATGAGTACCACCAAGTTCAGGGCTGCTGCCGCAGCGCCTGCCCCGTTGCTTGCCGTGACAGTGTAGGTCGTTCCGGACGACGCTGCGAGCGGCGTCCCCGAGATTACCCCGGAAGTGGAGTCGAGCGTCAAGCCTGCCGGCAGCGCCGGACTCACGGAATATCCGCTCACCGTGCCGCTGACGCTTGGCGGGTAGGGACCATAGGGGCTGCCGACTTCCCCGGTGCCGACTCCATATTGCAGGCCACTCGGCGCGGACATCGCTGCGCCGGTGCCGCCTCCGATGGCACCGCCACCCCCGCCCCCGCACGCGACCATGAGAAAAACGAAGCTAATCACCGACCCGATATTGCGCAACATGATGATCTCCTTGTGGCGGTTTGCCGATAAGATCAGTTGTCACTCAAAACGTGTTGGCGTGCATGAACTCCGCGTGAAGGTAGGGTGCTGTTTTCCGGAAGATTCAGGAAAGTGGTCCGAAATCGTGACCCTGAGCGCTCTGGGCGCTGCGCACAATAGTCGGACGGACTCGAAGCAAGCTCACTGCCCCCATCGCTTCACAACTAGCAGGCTGACTTGCCTGCCAAGTAGACTGGCATTGGCCGGGTCATACCCCAGGATGCCCGACGTCAGGTCAAACTGATTGACGAAGGGCGGGCGCTGGTCGAGAGCATTGTTTATCCCGAGATTAAATTGGGTATTGGCGCGCCAATCCTGCCCGCCGACCCGGTAACCGATATTGACGTCGACAGTCGTCCAGGAATCGACCCTGCGCACCGGGACCGAGCCAGGATTCCGGTAGCCGCCGGTGTAGTTCACGGTGCTCTGGACGGTCCAGCCCCGGAGCGACCAGGACAGGTTCCCGACCAGCCGCAAGCTCGGTGGATTGCCGACGGTATCCAAGAGATCAAAGACCGGCGCCGTCGGGGTTATCTGCTGCCTTTGGTCAAGCGTATCGGTGCCGTTCAGGCTGAAGCTCACCTTGCCGAATGCCGTGTCCAAAAAATAGTCCAGCAACGCATCCACACCCCGAGTCTTGAGGCTCGCAAGATTGCGCCACCTGCCGTCTAGAATTGCGGCGATCGGTTGATTGCAGTCCCCGCCAACGAGCGGTGGTTTCGTGCAAACGGCATCGATCTGCGCCTGCGTCGGATTGCGAGTGATCAGAGAGGCCAGTTGCACCTCCTGAGTGAGGAATTCCGCCGTGTCGGGGCCGGGGTGTTGGATCTTGCCCTGGTAGTCGATATCGAAGTACGTCATCGACAGTGACAAGTTCCGGATGGCCGGCGGGGTCAGGTCTACACCAGCGGTCCAGGCACGCGAGGTCTCCGGCTTAAGATCCGCCCGTGGACCCAGGATCAGAAGCGCGCGTGTGGACCCGGTAGGAGAGCGCGGATCGATGACGTCCGCAATTCCGGCATCACCCACCTGGTCGCGATTGCTCCAAAAGAACGGCGGTGCATGGAACGAGGTGCCCCAGTTCCCGCGCAACTTGATGAGCGCCAACGGCCGCCAGCTCAAGCCCACTTTGGGATTGAACGCGCTGCCGACATCGCTGTAACTGTCGTAGCGACCCGCCAACGACAGGTCCAGCCGATTGGCGGTTGAGGCCGCGGACGGACCCACCACCGGCACCGCCAACTCGAAGAATCCTGAGCGCACAAGTCGTCCCCGATCTTCGGGGTTGCCCGAGATGTTAATCCCGGCCGAATGCTCATGGCGAAACTCGCCTCCGACTGCCAACCGGATCGCGCCGGCGTGCCAGTTCACGAGTGGTCCATCGGCAATCACGTTGGTCGATGCGGTGGTAAACACATTCAAGTCATCGGTAGTGATGTTCTGCCTGCGGAGTGCAGCCAGGGTTGCCGCGTTCGTATGCGAACCATCGCCGAAGAGATTGAGCGCGGTCGCCGGGTCAGAACTCGCAAGCGCCGCAACGATGGCCGGATAGTTGAGGCTGTAGTTGGTCTCGAGGAACTCGGTTGACGCTTTCGAATAGGCGCCCGCGAGATTGATTTGCCACCCTTTTGGCAGCACGCCCTTGACGGCCGCCGCGACGAAGGAGGTCTCCGTCGGTCCACGGTCGACCACGGGACCGAAGTCGCGGGAAAAATCGTAGGCCACGCGCACCGGGCCTCCCAGGTGATTGAATGCGTTGGTCGCCGGCACCAGGAAGTCATCCGGGGGCACTGGGAAGGTGAACCTGAAATCGCGCCGGGAGTAGCGGCCGTCAGCGGATATCTCCCATTGTTCCGTCACCTTGTAGGAGGCACTCGCAAAGGCACTGCGCATGATCTGCCTGGGCAGAATTTCGTTGTTTGCCACGTTGTCCGTGTAGTTGGCGGTTCCCGGAATAAGCTGCGCGGAGGTCAGCTGCGTTCCGTCCTGGCCGTGCGGGATGGCGGCGAAGGGTGCACCCGCGTTCGGATCCAGGATAGTTCCGGGATTGCTGGCGAAGCCGCGTAAGTCAGTGCCGCCGAAGCGCCTGAAGTCAGCGTTGGCGGCACAATACGCGCGTGCCCTGCACTGTAGGGCATCGCTGTCGTTGAACTGGAAGCCGGCGAGTACGTTGCCACGCGCTCCCGCGTGACCCATCATCAGCGCCGCTGACCGCTCCGTCGCGTCGCCGTCGGTCGCGCTTCCCCGGACGCGCGCTTCGATTCCCTCGAAGTTCCTGCGTAGGATGATATTCACGATACCGCCAATGGCATCAGAACCATAGAGCGCGGCAGACCCCTCGGGTAAAATCTCGATGCGTTCGATGGCCGACACAGGAATGCTCGACACGTCCGTGAATGTCCCCTGGTAGCCACTCGCTCCCTGGCGTTGGCCATTCACGAGCGTCAGCGTCGTACCGACACCCAGACCCCGCAATTGCACCTCAGCCCCACGATTGAGGTTGAAGGACCCGTGCTCGGGTTCGCCAACTGCTGCATTGGCCCGATTGAAGTTCTGCGTCACGGTCGCGAGCACGTCCTCGACTCTGCCGTAGCCACTGACGTCAATCTGATCGCGGCCAATGACGATCAGTTTCGATCCTGCGGTTTCCACTCCGCGGATATGACTTCCGGTCACAACGATCTCATCAAGAGTGCTCGCGTCTGCAGCTGCATTGACCACCGTCACCATGCCCAGGCTCAACATCAACCCGAGCCCGGCAGTGCAGAGGCTGAATGTACTATGGCTCACTGACACTGCTGTTCCTGTTCAGTGCGCAGTGGCTGGCTCTCCGCGCTTTGGCACAGCCCCCTGTCGGCGCAGCGCTTCGAGCTGGCTGCGCTGTGCGTCGACATAGCGGCGCACGTCGGCGGCGACAGCCTGGAATCGCGCATCACCGTGCAGCGGTAACCACAACGGATCGTAGTTTATGGTGTACCACCAGTTCGCGTAGGACCCTGAACGGAATGATTCTGCCAGCTCGGTGAGCGCCGCGTCCGGCTTGCCGTCGAGAAGCAGAACCCCAGCGCGCAGTCCGCGTGAACCGCCAAGATACTTGGTCGCGTTGGCATCGAGCCACGATGCCGCGGCACGCCGAAGCTCGAGTGCCTGCTCGGCTTGGCCGGCAGCGGCCATTAACTGTGAAAGATAGACAGCCGCGCCTGAACTGCATACTTCTATGTGTGCCGCTGGAGCGTCGCCCAAATAGTACTTCAGTTTGATGAACGCAATGGCCCGGCTCAATTCTCCGGTTTTCAACGCATAGTCGCGAATCGCAGCGCTTGCCAGCAAGTTTTTGCAGAAGTCGTCGTCGTTTGTCCAGGCCGCCTCATCGTATGCAGCGAGTCCCGCACGTCGCCAATCGCCGTCGTGCAACGAGAGCAACCCCGTCGTGCGCGCGCTCTGCGGCGCGCCGGCGGCCACATCGCGCGCTGCCTTCACCTCGCCGAGGTCGAGATACACCTCCGCGGCCGCGTAACGCAGCCATGGGTTGTTCGGATCGAGCGCGATGCCATGCTCAATGATCTGGATGGCTTCGGCCAGCTTGCCTTCAAACGCCCAGCGGAACCATCCATACCGCTGCAGCGCCGGAACGAAGTTCGGATCGAGTTCCAACGCCTGCAGCATTTTTTGCTCGGAGGCATTGACGCCGTTTTCCTCGAGAGTGAACACGGCATCCGTGAAACGGGCACTTGGTGAGATGGGATCAACCCACAAGGCACGCTTCAACACGCTCCTGCCTTCCTCGCGTCGTTCGAGTATCCAATAGAGAAACTCGGCGTAAGCCGCGAGCCCGCGCCCGTTGCTGGGATCAAGTTCGGCGCCGCGGCGAAAGTCGCGCTCGAGCGCAACGATCAACGGGTTACCCGGTGTCGCGCTCGCATCATGCGGCTCGTCTGCCCACATCGCACGCGCGAAGTATGCGGCGCCCAACTTGGGATCCAATTCAAGCGCCCGATCTATCAAATGACGGTAGCGTCGCCTGGCCAACGTCACATCCTCCTGGCGTCGATCGGCCGCTTGCATTCTCGCGTCGTACAATGAAGCGTAGGAGGTCGCGAAATGGGGATCTAAGGCAATTGCCCTTTCAAAATACGGCGCCGCGGCTTCCGACTCGGCGACCGTGAAGCGACCCAGCAAAGTCCGACCCCGCAAAAAGGCGAGATAAGCCTCCAAATTTGCGCTGCGGGCACCGGCCGGGAGTTTGGGTTCAATCTCCCCAAGGCGCGCCGACAGCGCGCTCGCGAGTTGATCGGCAATCTCATCCTCGATACTGAAGATGTCGTGCAAACCGCGATCAAAATGTGCCGACCAAACTAGCGTACCTGCGGCCGTATCGACGAGGTGCACCGCCACCCGCAACCGATCCGTCTCGCGTTGCACGCTACCACCGATCAGATAGCCGGAATTGAGGCGCCGGCCGATCTCGCTTGAATCGATGGTCTTGGTTGGAAGTGCGAACGAGGAATTGCGCGCGATCACCGAAAGTCCGTCAATTCGCGACAAGCGGTTGAGGATCATTTCCGGCAATCCCTGCGCCAGATACGCGTCGGCGGCATCCGCGCTAATATTGTCGAACGGCAAGACGGCCACCGTGCGAGCGCGCGCGCCGATTGCCGCAGTTTCGCGAAGCGGATTCTGAGGCATCGGTTGAGCGTCCACAGCGCGAGATCTATTTACCGTACGCACACCTATAGCCATTGCGAAAATTGCCGCCAATAACACTGGTAACACCAGCCACCACTTCCGGCTCGTCGGCGTGGTGACTGATCGAGGCTCGATTCCGCCCTTGTCTCTCGTCGACAACTCATCACGTTGCGTGACGACCCCCGGCGCGGACACGGCCGCAACCAGCCGGTAACCGCGGCTTCGCACTCCGGCGATGTAGCGTGGCTCATGCGCGTTATCTCCCAGCGCCTCACGCAACAAGTTGACCCGCTTGGCCACGGTTTCCGGGCTCACGATTAGTCCGGGCCAGACGCGCGTTATGAGTAAGTCGTTGCTGAGGACGTTGGGCGCGACGCGAATCAGTGCCAAGAGCAGCTGAAACGATAGATTAGTCAGGGTGATTTCGATGCCCGCACGCGTGACGCGCTGCTGTCCGACATCGACAAGCAGGTCGCCAGCGAGAAACACCTCGCTGTTAATGCCGCCCAACTTGGTTGGAGTCTGGTTCATAGGCCTGAGTCGACCTTCTCAAGTGCGGTCACATCAGTCGGTTTTCCGCCCGGGTACGACGAAAAAAATTGGTGTTTTGTCCCTCGTCTGTGGATTACTCTAACAGCACGTCGATCCAAGGGGGAACCCAACTGACCCTCGAATCGCGTTCACCACACTTAGCCGACCACGCGGATATAAATCTTAAACCCCCTACCGCGAATATTCACCCACTGGAAGCAATCACGCTACTGAATTCTTGATGGCGATTCAGGAAGCCGGTTTGAGGGCCGGAAGAAGCGAAAAATGGACTGGGAGGTCGAAGGTTTTCGATCGCTCCCATAGCCCGGATAGCCATTTGCGGTGTTGTATGGCAACGGCAAGTTTGAGAATGTCTTTGCGCCCCTCGTGGTTCAGGTAGCCCGCTTGGCGAAATAAACTCATCAAATTGTAGGCCATCATCACGACGTTTAACGTCGCCTCCGTGTCCCAGAAGTTGTTCAAACAGACCCTGTCGGCGGCAAAGTGGAGCTGCTTGTTTTCTAGGGTTTCGAGAAACCCATTGCCGCAAAATCCCCTGTCCGCCCGCACCAATGCTACCCGCTTGTCTCCTAGGGGATGAAGCGTCTCGTGCACGAATGCCTCACTGTTATTCGCGCTATGCATATCCACCAAGTCTTAGCCAACCAATAGCGATCATGCGCGCATCGACCAAGGCAATTAGAGGGTAATGCGAAGCACGGCCTCGCTTCATCGGGTGGTAACCCGTGTTCGAATCGATTAGCCCCACCCCATATCGAGACCATAAACTGCACCCTCACACAATCATCTACTCGCGCTAAATGCGTAGCCTGTCTCTATTTGGCTTGTTAATTATAATCTGACCTTTGCTGGTCAGCGTTGAATCGGTAGTCCTGTTACGTCCCGTCGCTTAGGCAACCGCCCGCTTCGAATCGCGTCCCACCGCATCCTGTAATGCTTCGGAGATGATATTTAAGCCTTCATCAAGCACCGCATCTTGAATAGTTAGCGGTGCCAATAGCCGCACCACGTTAGCCGATGTACCGCACGACAGTAAAATCAAGCCGCGCTGTAGAGCGTTTGCCAGTATAGAGGCGGTCAAGGCGGCATCCGGCTCCTTAGTCTTGGGATCTTTTACCAACTCGAACGCCACCATCGCACCTAAGCCTCGCACATCGCCGATACACGGGAAACTCTTTGCCAGCGTTTGCAAATGGTTGCGAATTTTTAAGCCCACACGAGTCGCGCGCGCGCACAAATCTTCGCTCTCAATGACATCGAGCACCGCATGCGCTGCCGCAATGCTGATCGGATTGCCCCCATAAGTACCACCCAATCCTCCTGGATGCGAAGAGTCCATAATGCTCGCCCGACCGGTCACCCCCGAAAGAGGAAATCCACCGCCCAGTCCCTTGGCGGTGATGATAATGTCAGGCACCACTCCGGAGTGCTCGATCGAAAACATCTTACCCGTGCGTGCAATACCGCCCTGCACTTCGTCGGCGATCAACACAATGCCATGCTCATCGCAAATCGTTCTCAGCGCGCGTAGAAATTCCGCCGGAGCCACATTAAATCCACCCTCCCCTTGCACTGGCTCGATAATAATGGCCGCCACCGACTTTGGGTCCACGTCGCAATGGAATAAACGATCCAAATCAGCCAACGCTTGTTCAGTGGTAATGCCATGGTAAGGATGAGGGAATTCGGCGTGAAAAATCTCCGCCGGAAAAGGTCCAAAGCCACGCTTGTACGGCATGACCTTACCGGTGAGCGCCAGAGTCAGCAGCGTGCGACCGTGAAAGCCGCCTGAGAACGCAATTACCGCACCACGCTTGGTGTGATAGCGCGCAATTTTAATGGCGTTTTCCACAGCTTCTGCACCTGAACTCAAAAATAGGCTTTTCTTCGGAAAATCTCCGGGTGCTAGCTTATTTAGCCGCTCAGCTAAGTGCACATAAGATTCGTACGGTGCCACGTGAAAACAAGTATGCGCAAAAGCTTGTGCCTGTTTAGCGACGGCTTCCATCACTTTAGGGTGGCGGTGCCCGGTATTAAGCACCGCAATTCCTGCGGCAAAATCAATATAGCGTCGGCCATCCACATCCCAAAGTTCCGAATTCTCGGCCTTTGCGACATAGATACCCTTGGTGGCTACTCCAGTGGGCACTGCAGCCGTTTGCCGGGCTTTGATCTCGGTGGATTTGGACATAATATCGACCCTCTTTAATAGTAATCAACCGCTTAATGCTGCTAAACCGCAATTCGACGGTATCATTATAGCCGTGAGTCAGGCCAAAATAACCAAATCCACCTCTTCTCGACCTATTTCCATGAGCGGCAATCTCGCTGTTCGGGTCGTACGCTTCAAAGGTATGGGTCAGACCACCGTTGACGACCAGTTGGCGGTTGAGGCACCCCTAGAAATCCTGCTGCATCATCCCGCACTGGGCCCTGAACCGGCGTCCTTCGGCACCACTATGCGAACTCCAGGCGAGGATGAAGCCCTGGCTGCGGGCCTCTTGTATGGCGAAGGTGTTATTACCGTAGCTTCCGATATTGACGCCATCGAGACCAGTACCCGCAGGCCCAATGTCGTCAATGTTCGTTTAAATTCTAAGGTGCAACTAGACCTGCAAGCCCCAGTGCGCCGATTCTCGGCTGGATCAAGCTGCGGCATCTGTGGGACCACCGGCCTCGATGATGCCATCGCGCGTACAGCGAGCTTACGGGTCGACACTGCGCAGCACGTCGACCTCGCGGTGTTACTACGCCTACCTAGAATAATGCGCGAATCGCAGCTTAAATTTGGCAGCACCGGAGGCATTCATGCCAGTGCGCTATTTGATATATCAGGCACGCTGTTAGCCGTAAGCGAAGATATCGGGCGGCACAATGCATTAGATAAATTAGTAGGCATGAGCTTAACGGCAGGAAGACTACCGCTGACTGATCAAATTATATTGCTGAGCGGCAGGGTCAGCTTTGAACTGGTTCAAAAGGCGCTGCGCGCGGGCGCAGCAATCATCGCGGCAATTGGCGCGCCCTCAAGCCTTGCAGTCAACCTTGCGCAAAGCACGGGCCTTACGCTAGTCGGGTTCGTGCGCGACACCCAGTGCAACGTCTACGCGCACGCGAAAAGAGTCAAAAACTTCGCTTAACTACTAAGTCATTGCCCTTAACTGACTGTGTAACCGCGGCCCTCAAGGCAGGCGCCCATGGCCCGACGATATGAGCCCGCGCGTGACTGCGACACGGCTACGCTCTCATTGATCTGGGCATGCACTTGCGACTGAGCATTAGCATCCGAGGCAGATCCAATCATGGCCCCGGCGAGTGCCCCAAAGACAACACCACCGCCTCCGTCATGACCGCCAGAGAGTATCGATCCCACAACAGCGCCACCAATTGCCCCCGCAATCGTACCGGTAGGAGCAGGAGGCTGCACCACGACGCGCTCATAGCCGCCGGAACCTGTAAGAGTTGGATCAAATCCGGTTTGTTGTACCGCCCAGCTATGACACTCGTAGCGATCGCGATCCGCTTGCTCGGAACTCTGCCCCTTCGCGGGATACGCAAAAATACGCGGCACTTGAGGCGCTGGAACAAACACGGTACGGCGCGGCGGCGCCACGACGCACGCGCTCAACACGGTAGCCAAGGCAATCGTAATAAGGGCTTTCAATTGAGTCTCCAAAACTATTCTCTAAAACTATTATGTACCTAGATAGACCTTGATACGTCCGGAGAGTTCGATTACAAGCCCAAATCGTGACCCATTCGTAGTTTTTCGGGCTTACAAAAGCTTAACTTGAACTAGCTAATCGATCACCCGGCGTAAGCAACCCTCTCGTTACGGCGTATACCTTCGCGTTACAGCGTATAATTGTTACAGCTACAATAAATAAAGGCCTGTAAATGAGTCTCAGCGTTTTCGACATTTTTAAAATTGGCATCGGTCCTTCTAGTTCGCATACGATGGGTCCGATGAACGCCGCTCGTAGCTTCGTCGCGCTATTGGCGACTCGAGGCCTTTTGACTCGCACCACTCAAGTATCGGCACAATTGTACGGATCACTCGCACTCACGGGACGGGGACACTGCACTGATCGAGCCATTTTACTGGGTCTTGAAGGCCACAGTCCCGACACGGTTGACCCTTCCACCATTGAACCCACGTTACAACGCATTCGCAGCACAAATCGCATCCGCCTCATGGGCACGCACGACATCGCTTTCGATGAACCGCTCAATATTCTATTTCATAAGGATCAAGTTCTCCCCGGTCATTCCAACGGCATGCGTTTCACCGCTCACGACGACAAACTAGAGGTTCTCGCCCGCGAAGAGTATTACAGCATCGGCGGCGGTTTTATTATTCAAGCCGGCGCCACCACCAGCAACGACACACAGCGCGCGCAACCACCTTACGAATTTAACTCCGGCGATGAATTGCTCGAACACGGTCGCACGCACGGCCTTGAAATTCATGAACTCATCCTCGCACGAGAACGCACCTGGCGAACAGACGTGGAAATTCGAGCGGGATTGTTACGAATTTGGCAGGTTATGCAAGACTGTGTATGCCGCGGTTTTGCGGCCCAGGGCTTACTTCCCGGCGTACTAGGCGTTCGGCGACGCGCACCGAAATTGCATCGCCAACTGCTGAGTGGCGAGCCTATGAGTCCCATGCAAGCACTCGATTGGGTCAACGTATTTGCACTGGCGGTGAACGAAGAAAACGCCGCCGGTGGCCAGGTGGTTACCGCCCCCACCAATGGCGCCGCGGGCATCGTGCCGGCCGTGCTGCACTACTATCGTCGCTTTGAGACCGGTGCCGATGATGCCGGCGTACTGCGCTTCCTGTTGACCGCGGCCGCAATCGGCATGTTATACAAACAGAATGCCTCTATTTCCGGCGCGGAAATGGGTTGCCAGGGCGAAGTGGGCGTGGCCTGTTCGATGGCGGCCGCAGGGTTAGTGTCGGCCCTCAATGGCAGCAATGAACAAATTGAAAATGCTGCCGAAATCGGTATGGAACACAACTTAGGTCTCACCTGTGACCCGGTGGCGGGGTTAGTTCAAATCCCTTGTATAGAACGCAATGCCATGGGATCTGTGAAAGCGATTAACGCAGCTCGTTTGGCTCTACGCGGCGACGGAACCCACAAAGTATCACTCGACCAAGTTATCAATACCATGCGGCAAACCGGTATCGATATGTCGACAATCTATAAAGAAACCTCTCAAGGCGGACTCGCGGTCAACGTCCCTGAGTGCTGAAATTTTAGGCACGCTGTTAACCCGTCGCCTGTAATCCCTGAGCAATGCCACTGATGGTGGCACGCAGCGCGGCAAACAGCGCTTTATCTTCGTGATGGGTCGCGCGCCAACGTTGCAACAAATCCACCTGCATGAGGTGCATTGGGTCAACATAGGGATTGCGCAACTTAATCGCACGTTGCAAGGTCGGTTCAGTGTCGAGCAACCGTTCAGTGCCGCGCAACTCCAATACTAGGGAAACCGTCAAAGCGTATTCGGCTCTAATGCATTTCGCGCAAGCATCAAACTCGTTGCCGGCTAGCGCGTCGTAGTGAGCAGCAATCTGTAGATCAGTGCGCGCCAACATGGCCTCAACGTCGTCCACTAAGTGGCTAAAGAACGGCCACGCTGCCGCCATAGCCTCAAACACGCCGACGCCATGTTCGGCAATTGCGGCCTGCAACCCACTACCGAATCCGAACCAACCCGGCAACATATGACGACTTTGGGTCCAGGCAAATACCCACGGTATCGCACGCAGCGACGCGACGCCGCCAGCACCCGCGCGCACCGCCGGCCGTGAACCGATATGCATTCGCTCGATCACATCAAGCGGCGTCGCTGCTCTAAAATACTTATAAAATTGAGGATCATTGAACACTAGGCGCTGATAGGCCGCCATACTACGGTCAGCCAGAGTACGCATCGCAGCAATTTGCAAATCCGGAATCTGCCCATGATCACGGGCATGAGTCGCCAAGATGACCGAAGCAAATGTACGCTCCAAAGTTCTTAGAGCAATAGGCGGCAAACCGTAGCTTTGATTCACGACCTCGCCTTGCTCTGTTAAACGTAAAACCCCGCGCATAGCTCCCGAGGGAACGCTCTCAACCAAGTGCTCGGTGCGCCCACCGCCCCGCGCAGGTGTTCCACCACGTCCGTGAAAGATCAGGATATTAATACCAGAATGACGTGCGACTTCCAGTAATTGTGATTGCGCTATCTGCAAGGCCCAACGAGATGCTGCGATACCCCCTTGCTTATTACTGTCGGAATACCCTATGAGTACCAGTTGACGATTGTGACGCGCCACCAGGTGACGTCGGTAGGCAGGTTCAGAAAATAGATTTTGCACTAATTTGCCGGAATTCTCCAAAGCTTCTATGGATTCCAGCAATGGCGCCAAATCCAATGGACATTCCCCGCTGTGCTTATCCGTGATATCCGCCCACCGAGCCAGCAACAATACCGCGAGAACATCCTGCGGCCCTTCAGCCCCGCTGACTATATATTCGCCAATCGCCCGTTTACCGTACTTATGACGGGCCTGGACAATGGCCTCGAACACCCACAGGCAGCGCCGGCCATTGGCATCGAGTGCCACAGTGGGCCCCTGATCGCGGGCGAGTAAATCCCTCAATTGCCGCAATCGATCCTCGGGCGGCAACGAGGCCCAGTTAATATCACCCAAACCTTGAGCAATTACTTCATCGTGCATTCGTGCATGTTGCATAACATCCAGAGTTGCTAGATGAAAGCCGAAACTTCGAACTCGGCGCACAAAACGTCTTACTAGATGCAATCCAGCATGACGCCCTCGATTTTCGCCCAAGCTGTCGACTACTAACTGAAGATCCAGCAGCAATTCATCAGGAGTTAAATACGAGTTAGGTCTGCCATCATAAGTTGCCTTCAAACGCTCACCGATTTGGCCGAAGAACATGCGGTACGGCATACGGTCATGACGAGCCGGTGCCAGCGCCGCAGCACCCGGCAACAGAGCACTATAGGATTCAATGCGCGCTGCCAATACGGAATTTATTCCCACCCGATTGGCGCTCTGGCTTAAAGTATTGGCCAATTGTTTGCACTCATCGAAATAGGTCGAAATAATGAGCTGTTGATGTCGCAAAAGAGTCTCGCGAATGGTCTTGGCATGCACTTCGGTGTTGCCGTCCATATCGCCACCCACCCACGAACCAAAACGCAGAATATTCGGTACCACAATGGATTCGACCGGCACCTCAAAAGCCAGCGCTAAAGCATCCTCGACTTCCTCATAGAAAATAGGTACCACCCGGTACAAAATCTCACTCAAATAAAACAATACATGCTCACGCTCGTCGACGACGGTCAATCCTTCGCGCGGATGTTCTTCAGTTTGCCAAATGCTGGTGACCTCAGAGCGCACGCGTGCCCACAAGGTTTTGTACTCGGCGGGCGCTAAGGTTGGATTGAGCCTATCAAGCAAATCTTCTGCGATTTGGTGTTGTTTGCGCAGAATAGTACGGCGCGTTGATTCCGTCGGATGCGCTGTGAAAACCGGCTCAATGCTCATGGTACCCATCAACTTCAAGGTATCTTCAAGCGACACACCATCGCGCCGTAATCGCGCAATGCATGCCGCAATACCCCCTGGTTGACCTGCGGGTGATTCGTTCAGATACTGGCGTCGTCGCCGCACGCGATGAACTTTCTCAGCCGTATTCACCGCCTGAAACCAAATAGAGAACGCTCGAGTTAGATCGGTTGCAGCCGCTGGTGTACGTCCTTGAGTGCGCGCACACAATTCTGCTATACCCGTAGCATCACCTTCGCGCCAGCGTATTGCCGCCTGGCGATCACCCTCGACTGTCTCGAAGAACGCCTCACCGCCCTGATCTTTCAGCGTCTCGCCAATTAAACTACCCAAGGCGTGAACATCGTCCCGCAGTGCCGCATCTTTGACGGGAAATAGAATATTTTGACGATACATAGCGTTACTCTAGCGCATATATAACCTTTTGTGGGGTGGGCGCAAGTCAGCCGCCTGCGCGGCTCGCGCAATCAGCGAGAGTTCAATAGAACCGTTGTATCAAAACTCTCAAACGAAGTAAGTACCCGACGATACGCATTTTGCATGATGCGCTCAGCGTTCTTATCAGCGCGAGCACCTAATAACATACGAATCACCACATCATCTTGTGGACGCGCCGCATCCTCGCTCAATATCTGATAACTGAATCTCGCTAACCGTTGATTGATTTCATTAGCAAATTTCAAGCGCTGCGTCTCGCTACTATCGCCGGTGCTGGATTTAACTTCTTCGGCAATTTCGTACACCAAACGAGTGATAAATCTCGCCTTATCGACAAGCCCCATGTCGCTAAAGAAATCAACTTCAGATTGAATATTCATCAGGCTGGAAAGAAATCAATAGGTTTAGTAGTCGTCAATGGCGCCACATCCTTCGCTTCGAATTTAAACAAACGGATTCGGGCCAGCATTTTTGCTTCGAAGGCCGCATCGTTAAGTTCACTTGACACAATTCGCGCAGAGGTAATATCGCCCGATGGCGCAATAGTTAACTCAATAACCACCTTGCCCTGCATGGCGGGGTTATCGCGCAATGCACGCGTATAGAGTGCATATATAGCTCCCTTATTCTTATCAAAGACCAGCGCGACTTCATCCGCACTTCGCGATCCCTTACCACTGCCACCGGCGCGAGTGGCGCCATGGTTACCGTTGGCAAGACGAGGGTCCCTAACCTGAGTAGTCGATATACCCCGTAGCGAGCCTGACCCCGACGCCAATCCGCTACTCATCGCCGCCGAATTAATACCACCGCTGGTGCCGCCTACTTTAGAAGTAATCAACGAACGCGTCACCGTACTGACATCACCGGGATCCGTGGTATTCGGTTGGTCCTTGGCAAACTTATCAAGATCCACTTGGTCACGTAAAGCCGCCAAATCATCCAAACTCGCCATCAAACCACTCGTAGAGGCCTTCACTCGCGGATCCACAGGCTTTGGCACCACTGGCGCCTTCACATCCGGCGTTTTATCCAGGGGCTTCTCGGGCTTAGGCGGCGGCGGTGGGGGTGGCGGGGGCGGTGGTTCTGCCACCAATTGCACAACCCGCTCTGGCAGCGAGTCCGTATTGACGATCACTTGATGACGCGGCAGAAACGGGATCAATATCGCAACAATGGCGAAAACAATCGCGAGACTCCGTAAAATAATCCAAAATCGCCGCTCCATTTCCTCACTGGGCGACCAGGGCAGATCATAGCGCCGGAAGTAGGGTGCTAGCCCAAAATTAATACTACCTTGTGTGGGATTTGCTGTAGCCATTTAACTCGCCGCTCGCTCACGTTCAACCACAGCGAACGATACTTTCCCATAGTCCGCGTCACTACATGTAAACATAATCTTTTTAAGCACGCTATAAGGAGTGCTCTTATCACCCATGATGGTTACTTCTCGTTTTGAAATGTCCTTTTGTGCACCACTGAGCATACGGGCAGCCTGAGCGACTAACGCAGCCTTAAGCGGTGCGATTACCGGAGTTGTGCTTGCCACCACATCACTTAAGGAACTCACTCGCTCGCCGTCCACGAATAAGGAATCCTTAGTTACCATGACCACTATAGAGCCACTGGGCTTTCGCTCCGAGATAGACTGCGGAATCGCAATGCTCTTGGTATTCGGCAAAATATCGACTTCAGCCGTATGCGCTAACAAAAAAACCACCAAAATAGTCATCATGTCGATAAACGGAATAAGCGCAAAATGACTTGCCCCATGACGACGTTTACGATGACGTCTGATGCGATACGATTTCATTTGGAGCTACTCACAACGGGCGCATCTCCGATCGCAACATCCGGAAAAAGCTCGGCCTTCGAGAACGGCGCGACCGGTAATTCATAAATACGGACCGTATCCATGACCTGAACCAAGACGTCGTAAGGCACGTCCGGACCCAACAAAATCGTGGCATCGGTCATTTGGGGAAACTTAGATTTAATAGTCCGCATAAAAACCGACAAGTCGCTCAAAGCATAACCGGAAGCATTATTAGCGAACACTTTCAGCGGCCCCGAGTTACGATCATTGACTAAAATATCGGTCGGCCGAATAATAATCTCAAGCTTCAACCCCTTCGGCAGATCAATCGGAGCGGATGTGCTGCTAGCGGGTAAGTTCAGTTGCAATATATTTGTTTTCGAAAACACCGCAGTGAATATCAAGAAAAAAACTAATATCACCATCATGTCGATCATCGGCACAATATTCAGGTCATCACGTCCCTGGTGGTAGCGGGCGTGATTACGTCGAACGAGGCGCGCAGACTTTGACTTCATAGGAAGAGCATTCTTAAGTTAAAGGCGAGCTTAGACAGTACTACGTACAGTCGTCGCAGCCGCACGAACCGCGGGCGCTATTCCAGGTCCTGCGGCGTCCTGCGGGCGCTCCGGTTGACGTTCTGTAATCGAATTCAAAAACTTCACCGACGCGATTTCCAGGCTATCGATTAATGCAGTCGTTTTTGCTTCCAAGAACATATGCGAAAGTAACAAGGTGATAGCCACAAACAGACCCGAGGCCGTATTATTCATGGCGACCGAAATCGCAGCTGCCAGTAAACTGGCTTTCTCGGCTGGATTAGCAGTCGCAACCGCACTGAAGGCTCCAATCAATCCCGTAATGGTACCGAGCAGACCAATTAATAGACCCACATTTGCCAGCGATGACAAAAAATGCGTACGTTTTTCAATACGTGGTATGACTTCAAGCAAGCTCTCGTCCATAGCCTTCTCAATGTCATCACGGCGACGCGCGCTAGCCACCCGGGCGACCCCGTAATTTAAGATAGTTGCAATGGAGGAGTTAGAGTTTTGGGTAAGCCCCACCACCTGTTTGAAATTACCCGAGCTCAAGGCAGGAATTAGGTCTTCCCACAAAGTACGATTCCTGATCGTTTCGCGAGTCAAATAGACGTATCGCTCTACGGCGATCGAAACGCCCACGACAAGTATTAGAGCCAGGGGATATAAGAAAATCCCGCCGTCTTTAAAAAAATTAACCACTGAATTCATGAAATTCATCTACGCGCTCCTAAAAAATACATTCCGCTCGAAAGCAAATATTCAACCACATTCCGTTAAATCGACAATGACCTACTTCCCATTTTGGGCTGCGGACGCCGCCATTCCCTTGTAATACGCCACTTCACGCCTAAATACATCGCGGTCCACAGGGGCCAATACCTCATCCAGAAGGCTATTTAGGGGTCTGCCCATTAAATCGCCTATATCCGCCTTTTTCCAGGGGACCACATACATGACCTTGGGAAGCTCACGATTGCCCGTCACTGTGGTGGTATCTAACTCGATCCTATCGGCATTTTTTGTTGATTTTGAACCTTTTCGCACCATCGGGGCAGCGGAAGTCGCCACCGCTGCCGATTTAGGGGTAACGTTGGAGGGTGCGGCCTGTGATGTAGTAGTCATTTGAAGGTCCACACTCGAGGTGTGAGCACGCGGTTCACCCGCTTCAATTTGTTCAGCCTTAGCTTCAGCCTTGGGTTCAATCTTTACCGGCACGGTACTTTGAGCGAAGGCGCCTTGCAGCGCCAATAAAAATATCGTGGAAAAAATAATTCGAGTGATGTAACTCATGCGGGTTCCTTCTTTGCGGCGGCGGCCGCTGCGGGCGCTGCCACGCGCTTGCGTAATTCCACTACCCATCCCGACACTTGCTTATTTTCACCCACCAAGGTGAGATAACGCTCGTATTGCTCCAAAGCTTTTTGTGGCTGGGCCAAGTAGAGATCGTACAGAACACCTAAATTCAAATGGGCTGGCGCAAAGTCAGGCTGCACTTCAATCGTACGCTGATAGGCCGCTTCCGCCTCAGAAAATTTACCCAATCGGCGCCCTACTATTCCCAGCTCATTGCCTGCCACAGGATTACTGGGATAGCGCCCGACCACGGCTTTAAATGCCGCTTCCGCCTCCACCAAACGAGAATCATGCAAATAAATCAGTCCTAAATTTAGCTGCGGACCGGCGAACTCAGGATATCCCACCACCATTTCCTTAAATGCCAACTCCGCATCAGCGGTGCGACCCGACTTCATCAACTCTAATGCCTGAGCATATTGTTGAGCCACGCGCTCTGGAACCGCAAGCAGGGCCGGCATCGCAGGGTTGCCGGTAATTGCAGGATTATTCACTACGGAAGTTTTCGTCGCCGCCACTGGTTTGTTCACTACAGGCGCTTCTTGCGCACTCTGTTCCATCGGTGCCACTTGCTTAATCGGCACCATTTGCTCGGTTTCAGGCAATAGTTTAACGTTGGGCGTACCGCCACATGCGCTCAACCAGAGTAGCGCGATAGCGCTAACGAATCGATTCGACCAGCACATCACCGAGCTCCACCTTGCCATACCGGCCTGGATTAAGTTCCGCGAGCGCAGCAAAGCTCCTTTGTACCCACTCATCGTAGGTTCCATCCTTACTGCGCACGGTATTGATTTCATGTAGCTTGATAGCCTTTTCTTCAAATGGAAAGGCTTGCTCCTCTAATAAAACATCATATTGCTCAAGCTCGTCCTTAGATAAATTCTTGGGCCGCTCTGATTGAATGACATCCTTGCCCAAGTGTCGATACAACTCGGCACTTTCAAACGCAGCAGCCGTAGTGACCTCAAGAACTTGGTAATCCGCAGCTCGCGAATAGGCACCGATAGCCGCTTCCATCGCTTTACGTTTTTCTGCCAACGATTTCTTTAAGGGTGTCACTAATTTGATACGCAAGAACTCATCTCGGGCAGGCGCCGCCAGGGTCAAGGTCGCCTTCGCTGCCAATGCGCGACTACGATCGGTGCGTGCGGCCCCCGCCGCGTGATCGGCATTGATTATTTCCTTCAACCAAAACGCGTTGCGGCCCATGTCACCTGACTTCGTAGCCATGAGACTCAATTTGTTACGCGCTTCCATAGCGGGATTTAAAGGCTGAGGAAAATGTTTCACAAACGATTCCAGCATGGTACGCGCCTTCGACGAATCGCCAGCCTTATCGTAAAGATCGGCCGCCTGCAATGTCGCTTCACGCTGCACATCCACTGACTCGCTGGGCGTTGCAGCAATTTTTTCAAACTCTGTTGCAGCCTGCCCCGGGTGATTTGATTCAAGATAGGCCACGGCCAGTTTGCGAGTTACATCAGCCTGCAAAGGATCCTGTGGAAAACTACGTCGAAATCCTTCTAATACGGGAATCGCCCGTTCCCATTCTTTATTGGTCACTAGCAAGGCGGCCGCATCAAAATCCGCATTGGCTCGAATCTTCGAAGTCGGTGCCAACTTGGAGACCCGCAAAAAATCTTCCACCGCTGCGTTAGCGTCACCCGCCTTGCTCTTCTGTTCGCCCTGCTTGTAAATGGAGGCGGCTAGGCGTTCAACGATAGCCGAGCGCTCGGGATCGTTCGCTGGCATAAGCGCTTGCGCACTGTTGTAAGCGGCTTCGGCCTTATCAAAGTTACCTTGATCAAAATTAGAATTAGCAATTACAGTCCAGGCAATACGTTGTTTAAGCACATCGACCGGCGGGTCGCGCGCCAGTAGGGTTTGGGCACCGACAAGAGCGCGCGTAAAATCCTTGACTGCATACAAATCCGTCACGGCATGCGTCAGAACTTGCGCGTTCTCGGGATGGAGCGGAAACGCTTGCGCAAATTTGAGTGAACTCTCGACGCTTTGCTTGTGGACTTCGGCTTTTGCATCGCCTGCCAACGTACTCTCATGTTTGCCGTAAGCTACAATCGCCGCATATCCCGCCGCAGCGGCTTTTTCGTGACTGGGATAACCGTAAGCCGTCGTCTCATACTCTTTGGCGGCATCTAAATATTGCCTGCTCTCAAACAAAGTATCAGCCAACAAGAAATTAGTTGCGGACGACTCCGGATCGTCCGGGAAGGACTTCAGATAACCACGGTACCACTTGGCCGCTTCTTGATAATCGGTGACGCTCTTTGATCGCTGAGCTTGCGCGTGGTAGTACTGCGCCAAATCTTTCAGGTTAGTTTTAAGCACGGACACGACTTTAGGTTTCTGCTTTGGATCACGGTTTTGCCAAAACGGCGTGCCCAAATTATAGTTATCCACAAATTCTTTCTTGCCCTGCAACACTAACTGCGGGAAACCACCCTTACCGTAAGCCTCAATCGCTTGCATTTCCAATAATGGCGCACGCTCGTTATTAGGATCATGCGCGACAAAAGCGCGATAGCTTTCTGCGGCATCGGTATATCGTTCTTTCTCCATGTATAAATCACCCAGGCGTGAATACAGAAGATACGAATAAGGTCGCGGCTTGCGTGCTTTGACAAAGGCATCCAAAGTCTTGGCCCCATCCACGTAAGAGAAGGTGATCGCCATCACGCGAAAAGTATCTTCAACCAGCTCACGGTTCGGACGACTCAGCGTATCGATATCAATCAATAAATTTGTATCGCGCTTGGAAACCAGCATAGTATCCAGAACCTGCGCGAAAGAATCCAAGCTGCGTTCGTTTTCGCCCTGCTTAAACAGCGCCCACCCCTGTTTATAAAGGCTCTGGTTATAAAATGCAGAGCTAGCTCCAAACGCAATCACCGCGGCGTACGCTCCTTGAGCTTGCGGATAATCTTTTGCGGAGAACAGCAATTCACCGCGACGAAATTGGGCCTCGTCAGTAAAGCGACTTTTCGGATAAGTAGTTACCAGCCTATTTAGCGTAACTAAAGCCTTTTCAGGTTGCGCATTTAACTCGTAGGCACGCGCTAGCTGATAGAGCACCGAATCATTTAGTTCGTATTTTGGATACGCCTTCAACAGCGCCGAATACAAAGTAATGGCTTCCGTCGCCCGCAAGGCTTCATTACTCATGAGTTCGCGCTCAATACGCTCAGACTCAGAGCTTTCCAAATGCAGATCCCCTAATCGTCGCAAGGCCTCGGCCCGCAACTGCGCATCACCCGCATTCAAGTCTAGAAAACGTTTATAGCTTTCCATGGTCTTGGTTGAATCCACGCCCTGAGCCGGACCCGACTTCACGTCGACATCTAGTTCTTGCAAATCCTTAATCGTCGCGGCCTTTCTATCGGCCGCATGCAATTGCATCGGCAATAACATCGGCAATAACGCTAGCAACAGGTAACCGCGACTCATGGCTTGGCCTTCGGTTTTTCCGTTGCCTTCGGCTTTTCATTGGCCGAACGGTCATAAATCGACGCCAACGCATAGCGGGCCTGAACCTGGTAAGTGGCAATCCGCTCTTTCTGCGCCTCCAGCTCTTGAATGGCTATCGCTTGCAGAAAATGATTTTGCTCTTCTGAGATAGAGGCGATTCGTTGCTGTAATTCATCTATCCGCCCCACCGATGTCGCAACTCGTGCCCTGTACTCGGCCGTATTGGTAGGAGCGCCTAAGCGCGCCCGGCCCACCTGGACAGCGCGCCTTTGAGTTTCCACTAGATTAGCCTCAAGTTCTTTGACGGACCGACGCTCATTCCACAGCCTAGCCTTGAAACTCTCTGACATACGCCAATACATCACACCTTTCATCAATCGATGTTTCTCACGCATCTCAGCTAGATCTGAATCGTCCGCGTGGCTTGCGAGGTAGTCTTCAATATGTTTGAGCCGTAGCCATAATTTTTGCTCCTGCGGTGTCCCCAAAGCTGCGGCATCCTTGGACTGATCAATTTCGTTAATACGCGATTCAAACTCCACGCGCTTTTGTGTCAAGCCATCCAAATCGGTGGCAGCCATAACGGCATCCGCCTTGGGCAGCCGCAACTGATAGGCCTTTTCGCGAGTCGCCAAAATATCATCATAAGCCGAGACATTATCCCGCCAAGTCTCTAGATTGTGACTCATGAATTTTAGTTCGCGATAATTTTTCAAACCTTCCTGGAAATCATTGCCAGCTAATAATTTATACAGATAGCGCGACTCGGGTACATCCGGCAACTCTTTCAGTTGCCAATACCAGGTCACCGAATCTTTTTTCTCTTCCCCTAAGAGCCGATCCAGTACATTGCCGGCACGGATCTGCCCAATCGAATCATCGATGCGTTTTATCTCGCTATCAAAGGACTCAATTGCCGAGTTGTAATACTCAGCCGCTTGGCCCATGGCGTTGAGTTTGTTGAAGGCATAGGGCACCGCAAGAAAGGACTCCTGTACTGCGGCATCCAATAAATCACGTTTATGCAATGCCATCCAAGGCACTAGCGCCCGCTTGTATTCACCGGCGAGCGCATCCGCCCAGCCTGCGCCCAACAAGGCCTTGCTGGAAAAAGGACCCTCAAGACGCACTCTTTGCAGAATCGGTTTAGCGTCGACAGGTCGCTGCGCCTGCAGATAAGCGAACCCCAACGCAAGATTGGCTTTATCTCTAAGCGCCAACAATTCCTCGCTCCGCGTGTTGATGAGACCCACCTCATCCAGAAACGGCACCGCCTCTGTAAGCCGGTCTTGGCGCACCAAGGCCACGCCCAAATTGAAATTGGAATAGGCCATCCAATCGGCCGGGCCGTGCCACGACTTCAAGACCTCAATCGCAGCGTCGTAACGCTCCTCACGCAACAACAATTGCGCCAGTAACATAGTTCGCTCAGCCCCAATTCGCGGTTCACTCGAGGCAGACACCTGACGCAATGCGCGTTCGGACTCAGGTAAATACCCGCGCTGATACCAAACTTTTCCTAAAAAATACCAGGCGCGATTTCTTACAGCTTGTGAGGTATTGTCATTTAGTAAGGCTTCAAAAATTTTGCCTGCTTCAACATGCTCGCCCAACGACAAATACAGTCCGCCGAGCAGCAATTCCGCTTCACCACCGGTATTGGCAATGCGCTTTTGTTCACGTGCCGCTAGCAGCCGCGTAATCGCGGAAAAATAGTCGTCCTGGTAGAAATAAAACAGCACATCCCCGTAGTGCAGATCTTTCACCTCATGAGACGCTAGTCCATTAGGGTCCGGCTTGACGTTCTTCGTCCAACCGAATCCCCCTAACAAACTAAAAGCCAATCCTGCGAGGATAGGCCAACGCTTTAAATTAACGCGCTGCACGCCCTATTCCCAGTCTTTAACCATGAACTCAGGTTGATGTTTAGGCACACGGTCACTGATTTTTAATTCCAAGTACTTGGCACCGACCCCTTTATCAAACGCAATCGTCGCGCCCCGACGATAATCTCGCTCCACCGGGCCCTTGCCAGTAAAGAAAGCCACCAGCTCATGCTTGCCCACCTTTAAATTTCCCAAGTACAAGCGATGCACACCGCCTTTTAACAAAGCACTCGCTTCACGCGCGGTATACAAATAATTAGTCACTTCCTTGTTATCAATTTTCACGGTAACCGAATCCAAACCAAAGAACGTGCCCACATCCATCGACAAAAACACCGCAACTTGAGTGTTAGCCGGAAAGAGCAATTCCTCCTCTAATACAAACAGATCTTTGTTCAAATCGATCACGTCTTTCTTGACACCCTGGACCTCCTGGTCCAGCGTTTTGAAATCGCTCGTTTTGGAAGCCGAAGCCGCGTCCGGCGGAACCACGTCGGTTGCCGGCAACGCAGGTGCATCGGTCGCTACGGGCACCGAAGGTGCCACAGCCGCTGCGGGCGCTAGCGCCGCCGGTGGCGCTGCGGACGCGCTCATACTTGCCCAAAGACAGGCCAATAAGCCCACACGCACTATATTTATCAAAGATCGAGAATTGGAATTCATAACTAACCTATTGTTTTATTCGCGCAATAATTCGCGTATTTGATCAAGATATGCGGATTCGTCACCGCGCTTAAATCCGACACTCAAGTAACGCACCACGCCCACCCGATCAATAAGCAAGGTCAGCGGCATTTTTTCTAAACGATAGTCACGTCCGATATTCGAGCCACTATCGAACAACATGGGATACGAAACATGCATAGAATCTACAAATTCACGCGCCCGCCGCAAATCCTCATCAACTGATACCCCCAACACCACCAAACCCGCACGTTGATAGGTCGCGTTGATGCGATCAAGAGTCTTTATCTCAAGCCGGGCATCTCCCGCCCAACGCGCCCAAAAATTGACTAATACCACTTGGCCGCGAAATTCGGATAAGCGCAAATTCTTCCCGTCTCTGCCCTTAAGGGCAAAATCAGGCGCCTGCGTGCCCACGAGCGCGGTAGCGGCATACCCCTGCACGCCACCCCCGAGCAGCAACAGGCCGAACATACATCGGGTAACGCATACGCGCAAAGACCAGTCAATCACTTAGGGTATCCTCACGGGTCCAAATGCATTATGCAAAATCGCACAATGCGAGCGCTAGTGTCAACGCATTGGCGCACATTCATGAGATTCATTACATGCGAGTGCCGGATCGCGTACAACCCTGTCTCTGGAATGAGACAGCCGACTTAAGTAATTTTTCCGTTATTTAACCCTGCCAGCGGCCGAAAGGCGGTCAAAGCGTCCAGAGCACTGGGACCGCCCAAAGTATTATTCAAATTCGGTGAAGGGTACAGAGTACTAAAATTCGCCTGTGTGCCATGCAGCGCCATATAGTTAAGCACCACGGTCTGCACTAAATTGGTCACGCTATTCGCCGCCGGACTGCCCGTGGTGTTCACCGAGCCATCGGCATTGAAATATCCCAACTGCAAGGATGACTCCGGATTACTTTGAAAGGGCTGAGGCTTACCCTTAGGGTTAAAGACTAGAAAATAAGTCGCCGCCACATTCGAGTTATCCGCGGTCCATACACCCTTACCGCGCCCTGCAACCGACATATCGAGCATGCCATTGCTGGCAAGCGAGCCGTCGCTGAAGACATAGATCATCACCGGCTTACCTTTACGCGCCGCGAATTCAAGCACTGCGCCGATGCAGTTGCCTAAGTTAAAGTCGCGCATTTCACCGGTCGCACGATCACCCGTGTGGTAGTCAAAACCGCCCATTTCAATGGTGCCAGCCGCCGCGTTACCCTCAATCACCAATTTCATCACCGCCGCAGTCTTCTGATAGTCCGAATTACCCTGGTATTCGGTCGCGTTAAATATTCCGCCGGGCCCCACGATATCAGGATCCAAATCTGGGTTAACCGCTGAAGGGCTGTTGTACTTATCAGTGACGTACGCCGCTTTGGTATATCCGCACTGCGCAATACCCGGAATCGCCTTATTATTTTTGTCCGTCCCTCCCAAGGCCACTGCATTAACCGCGGGGTCCGCATAGGCCATCACTTGAGCATACTTCGCATCGCTGATGCGTTTGGTCGATTCCATCACTGCCGTCACATCAGCTGGGTTAGGCAATAAAGTACTCAATTGACCCGTATTAACCAGACCCGTGGTATCCCGAGAGCTCGCCACTCGCGTCGGCTGTGCGGTAACGTTGATCATGGTGGGCGGTGACATAGAGCTGCCGCCGGATACCGAACTATCCGTGCCGATTAAATCCAACAGCGCGCCGCGCGCACCCACCTGCCAAATACCGTACATCGGGTTATGCGGATTCACATTCGTGTCGTTCTGCGACAACGCCGGGATCACCGTACCATTGGTGTTGGCCATCGCCATCGCCCCGGTACGCGCCTTCATCCCGCGCAAATGAGCACTATCTGAATGAAATCGCAGGCCAAAGGTGCTGTCGATAAAATTACCGGCAGTGCTAGGATTGGGGATCATGGTGCCCGGCAGACCTAATTTGTTATAGCCCGCCGTGGTTAGAAAATCGAGCTGCCCCTTAGGGCCACCCACCAATACGTTGGAGCCCGCGATATTTCCACCGCCCGCCAAATCAAAGCATATAAACGGCACCAATCCTGCGCCCAAAGAAATTCCACAGGGTGCCAATAACGCGTTAATGTCAGTCGATAAGGCCGCCTGCGCGTATCTCGGGTCGGCCAACAAGCCCAACAGCGTGGGTGCCAAAGCAGTGGCGGCACCGGCCATGAAACCTTGCGCCACAAATTCTCGTCGCGTACGCGGCCGAGAGTGATCATTGTGACGTAAAGGCTCGTTTAACCCTAGGGCTTTTCGTTTCTTAAACATGGGGAATCCTTGGATACTCTAGATTAATTGATCAACATATCGGCACTACCGAAGGCCGCTGCGCAGACGGCGCTGGTCACTGCCAAAGTACGGGCGGTCGTATTACAGGGAGTGGCCGCGTTACTACAAAGTGTACCCACTAAAGCATTAAGTTCTTTAGTGACGGTGCTAGCGCTTGGCGCACTATTCAATCCACTGCCAAGCACCTTGGCCGCAAGTGGCGTAGTCACCGAGGTAATACCCGCTGGGCTTAAAAACAACGAGCCATTGCTAAAATCTGCCCCTGGGAACATTTGTGCTTGTAGCGCTGGGGTATTGACCATCACGCTACAGTACTGAATGGCTAATTGGGCAATACCCACCTGGCTCGACGCCAGGAACCCCTCTAAGGTCGGCGTCGCAGGCAGTTGCTGCTGCACGGCACGGTAAGTCTGACTGACGGCCGATTGACTAGTGGACACCCCGGTATACGATGCGAGCGTGGAGTTGATCTGTGCAAAGGTACGCACTCCGATATCCGCCACCACCGCTTGATCGATCGCAGCGCTCGGAACGGGTGCAGGTTCCACAATCACATTGGTCTGGGTGCCCAATTGATCAAAACTTAAGAAGAATTGATCGGTCGCCGCATTTTGCAGTGCTATCACGGTTCCCACCGGCGAGAGTATCTCTCCCTGAGCGGTATAGTTGGCAGCCGCTACCGTAGTATTTAACGGTATATAAGCCTGACCTACGCTGGGAATTGCGCCGTTGACACCAATCCGCAAACCCTTAACCACGATGCCGTCGGGCTTCACCGTCGGATCTAAGGACACGAACGTTGGCGTAGAAAATAGGTAACTATAGCTATCATACTGACTCACCGTGAACATCACGTAGGCCTGCGACACCCCAGTGACGCTTGCGACATTGAACAACATGAAATACCGTTGTCCTACGCCGGCCTTAAAGTTTTGCGCGATCTGTGCCAGAGTCAAAGCACGATTATGGATGGCGACAAACTTAATGAGCCCCGTCCACGGATTACCCCCAGAGACTTCATTACCTAGAACCAGGGCGAAGGTCGGATCCCAATTCGCAATGGTGGCGCCTTTTTGCGGATCGGTAACCCCTGCGGAAACACCATTCACAAAAATCTGTCGTCCGTTGACGGGGTCATAGGTCAACACCACATGCTGCAGGGAAGCCTGCAATAGTAATGCGGCCGCGGGCGTCATGAGTTGTGGCATCCCGTTAAGATCAGAGCCGGAATCGCGCAACATGAAGTCATAGCTTTGCTTGGTCTGGCCCAGCGTAAAATTACGCGCCATGCCACCCCCGGAGTAGCTGACCATATAAGACTTGTCAGCGGCCACACTCGCAGGTGCAACCCAGGCCTCCACCGAGTATTCGCCCGTCGCTTCGACCAAATCGTGTATCTTCTGACTCGACGCCGTCGGAGCCTGCGCCTTACCGCCAGCGGCTACGTTAATACCCCAACCGCCAGCCCAAGTCACTGGACCCGAGAGAATCATATCGGCAGAAGGGTCCACACCGCTGGTATCGTAGGCGGTGGTGCCGCTACCCGACTGAAATTCATACTTAGCAATAACATTTTGATCGAAGCGATTGCTACCGCTCGCCACGGTTCCCTGCGTAAGGTTTAACGCCTTACTGACTACCAGTGCCGGATCAACGCTGGATAAAGGCACGCTGTTGGAAAATGCGGTAATCGCAGCCAACATCTGCGCCGAGTTGTCGGAGCAAACCGTCCAGCAGTTATGGAATTCAGTCCCTAGGCGAACCACAAAGCGCGAGTCGACCGGGGTATTCAAATCCATCTTAGGAAGTGCCGCTTGATAAGCCTGATTAATAGCCGCGGCAACCGCTGCGGCGTCATTCGGATTTGCTGCGGTGGTTGCAAAGTACGGCGATTGCGGCACTGTTGCGCCGGATGAGTGACAGCGCGAACAATACTTACTAACCAACGGATACACTGTGGTTGAAAACCCACTGGAATCCGCCGGGAAATTCTTACTCTGGCCTACTGATTGAATAGTCGGCGCGGTCAATTTCACTTGAGTGGTCGCACTTCCTGCAGCTCCGGCCCAGTTGCTAATCCAGGTCGTTAATATTTGACCACAGGCATTATTGTCAGCCAGCCAACAATTATGGCCACCGCTGACCTTAACGACCACTCGCGAGGCGGAAGGTTGCGACAAATTGACGACCGTATTGGCCTGCGCGTACGCGAGGTTTACATCATCACTGCGTGCAAAATTAGGCATTTGCGCGGGAGAGGTTGCGTTATGGCACTGGCCACAGCGATTCGCCACGCGCACATTGTTCCAAAAATTAAGCGCAAAAGCCTGCACATCGTGTGTGCCCGCTGCGGGTCCCGCGTAGGAGTTCACCGAACTGATCGGTGCCGCTCCAGGAATGGGCGCAGTAGCCGCGCCACCGCCACACCCGCTAAGAGTCGCTGCCGCCAGGGCAATCACCGCACCAAAGTGTTTAAAGTTCATCTTCACTTCCCCATGCAATAAACGGCCGCTTCCGCAAATACGTGCCGTAAAGAATATCCATTCGACTGGAACGTCGCGATCATGGCGCTGACTTGGTTGCGGTCGGCCGCATTGCTGGGAGCGCGAAAACATACTTCTTTAAATACCTGCTGCACTTCACAACCCGAAAATGCCGCACTGTTGCCTAGCTCTTGACCGAGCGCTTTGGCACCTTGCCCACTACCCGTCAAGGCCGCTGACCAACCCAACAACTGGTTGGGCCCATTGCGCCAGCGGTTATCCCAATGATCGTCCGGAGTGACATAGCCCTGCGGAAAGTTATTGTTATTAATTTGATACTTAGGCTGTACTTGGCCCGCGGTGTAGACGATTTGATTAGTCGTATCATCAAAATTATAGTAAGCAAAGGCCTGCGCCATAGGATCCATACCGCTATGGCAACCCACGCAATTATTTAAGAACAAGCGGCTGTCACCACCCGGACTGCGACTCACATCTTGCCGGATACGATCCGGCGGACGACTGGTATCCATAATGGTTTGCAGGTCACTGCACAGATGATTCATCATGGTGAAGCGAAACATTGCTCGATTAGTACCCTTATCAAAGAACGCAGCAGCCGCACCACGAGTCGTCATGACGCCCGCGGTCGCCGCAGCAGGCACCCCGGTCAGCGCCGATTGTGGGCTTGCGACCAAATGCGCTTTTAGATCGACGCTCTGATCGTCAAGCGCCTGGTACATATTATTATTTGCGGGTGAATATGCGGGTACGCCAGCGCTTGAATCAGCGACATACACTAAATCGGCGGTCAGCAGCGTATTGAACGGCACGTTGTCGCGCACCATACCAATCACGGTCGCCGTATAATCATTGAGTGGTGCGAAAACACTTTGGTCGCGATTAGTCCAGGGTGTCGCAAGATTTCGCACGGTGTTGTTATAGAAAGACGGATCATCAGTCGCCATCAACGCCGCGCTGAGCGGATCGGTGGCTGTCATATTGCTCAATACTCCCGGCGGTGGCGGCACGCCGGCGATGCGGTTATATATTCGTGTCGCTTGATCCGGCGTCGTGTTGGCGGCAACACTTTGACCGCTGATAACAACGACGCTACTCAGCGTGATCGTTATGAGCGCCATCATTGCGCGAGTGAGCCTTTGGATTGAGCGCGCCACTCGGTAAGAGCCGCACGGCGCAGTGACTAGGTTACTTGCAGAATTCATATGCACATCCACCTGCGTGATTCGTTATTCCAATGTGTCATGACTATAAGCAAGGGCAAACTGATCGGTAATGTCTCGGGCGAACGACGTCGGGTTTTCGCGACAGTACCGGAGCTTTGCAACCCACCTATATCCTGGCGCTTCAATCTACTGAAGTAAGCGAGTTCTTCTGTGAATGCGTTAACAAAAAGCGTACGAACATCACACGAAAGATCTAGTAAATCGGTAGAATCCTGGAATATGGAAAGCGGAAATATGAAATTAAATTTTTCGCGTGATCTACGTCACGTTTTGCGATTAGTAATGCTTTTCGCACCGGCCCTCGTGATGTGGGGTTGCAGCAGCGGCATTAGCGGCCATGCGCCAGGCCTTGCGGGTGGTCAAACACTCGATCCCGGTACCGTTAATTATCCGCTTGCCTATGTCAAACGACCTATTCCTGCCAAGGACATCGATGTGCGCGACTTGATCACATCCACTCCGGGGGGTGATCTTTATTTGCGCGCTCAGGCGAGCGCCGGCGGAGTTGAAACTAATCTCACTGCGAAGATCACCCAAGGCAAAGGCGATGTTCGAGATCTTGACGTGTCACCCGACGGAAAAAAACTCTTGTTCTCGCTCAGGCTACCCCTCATTCCCAATGCCAAGGAAATCAACCAGCCCACTTGGAAAATTTTCGAATATGACGCGGTGGCTAAAACAACTACTCAACTCACGACCGATAGCAGCACCAGGGGGCATGACGTAGGGGCACACTATTTACCCGACGGACGAATTGTATTTTCTTCTACCCGCCAATCGAGAACTAAGGCGATCCTTTTAGATGAGGGACGTCCGCAGTATCCGGCGCAAACCGACAATCGAAAGCAACCAATATTTCTGCTGCATGTTCGAGAGAAAAACGGAGATATCCACCAAATAACCTTCAATACGAATCACGATTTCGCACCCTCGATTCTTAACAATGGTCAAATCGTGTTCTCCCGCTACGAAGTCACAAATGGACAAGACCAGATCAGCCTTTACCGAGTCAATCCCGATGGCACCGCCCTAGAACTTTATTACGGGTCGAATAGCCATGCGACCGGCGTCAATATCGCAGGCACCAATACCAACGTGATCCAATTCTTAAACGCTCGTCAACAACCTAACGGCCTACTGCTGGCCATTGCTCGACCGTTTTTAGGAACCCAACAAGGGGGAGACGCCTTACGCATCAATGCCGATCCCTTTGTCGAAGTCAACCAAGCGACTCTCGCGGCAGTTGGAACCGCCGGACCTGCCCAAGCCAGCGCAACCCTGCTCGGCATCACCACCGATGCCAATCTCGCGTCCTTAGGCGGCCGTATTGCCTCGGCCTATCCACTTTACGATGGCACCCGCCGCATGCTGCTCAGTTGGTCGCCGTGCCTAGTACTGGATGCGACCCAAAAGCCGGCGGCGACCGTTGTGTGTACCTCCGGCAACGTCAGCGCTCCGCAGGCACCGCCGCAATACACGCTTTGGATCTATGCTTTTGACACCAACTCTTTAACGCCCATCATCGGTGCACAATCCGGACTAATGATTGTCGATCCGGTTCTCATGCAGGCCCGTACTCCCGCTCCCACTAATATCCCCGACGCCATTTATTCGGTAAATCCAGCGAAGGGCTTGTTGGACAGCAATCTAGCCCTACTGAAAATCCGCAGTGTGTACGACTTCGACGGAGTCGATACCGCGACCCCTAATATTGCAAGCCTAGCCGATCCCAAACAAACCACCGCCGATCAACGCCCGGATCGGTTTATACGGATAGAAAAAGCGGTCGAAATACCCGACAACACCGTGCGCAAGTTCAATGCTTCTGCGTTTGGTCCCGCAGGCATGGGTATGCGCGAAATTCTGGCCTATGCACCGGTAGAGCCGGATGGATCGGTACAAATCCGAGTGCCACCCAACGTTCCTTTTACGATCGAGATTCTCGATAAAAATGCGCGTCGGGTCAGCGCACCGCACACCAGTTGGCTACAGTTAATGCCCGGAGAAATCCGCACCTGCAATGGCTGTCATACGGTCGGCAATAAAACCGAAGCTTCACATGGACGCAGTGGACTCACCGCCTCCGTAAACTTGGGTGCCACGACCACCGGTCAACCTTTTCCCAATACCGTTGCTTCGTTGTTCGCCAATTCAGGCGAACTGATGGCAGAGACCCTGGCACGCATCAGCTGCCAAGTCGCCGTCAACTGTTCTGAAATCCCCAGTATCAATGTCCTATACAAAGATCTATGGACTGATAACGTCAAAGCTGGCCAGGGACCCTTCCCGAGCTTCTCTTATCTTTACGCAGACTTGAAGACCTTGCTGCCCACTAACCCGAGCTGCGTACCTTCCTGGGGTCCGGTATGCCGCAGCGTCATCCACTACCCGCTGCACCTACAACCGATATGGAAGTTGGTGCGCCAGACCGTCGATCCTGTCACCATGGCAGTGACTTCAGATCACACTTGCGTGCTCTGCCACAACCCTATCGATGCCGCCAACAAGTTCCAGGTACCGGCCGGGCAGCTAGATCTGACGGACAGCGCATCGGCGGCCGACCCCACGGTTACCACTTCTTATACTGATCTCCTGTTCCCTCACAACCAACAGCAGCTTAATATGGGGGTGCTACAGGACCTGCTTGTGCCTGGCCCCATCGATCCCGCCACCGGCAAACCCACGCTAGTGCCGGTTTTACTGGCGCCACCCATGGTGGCCGGTAGTGCAAATGGGTCGAGTACCTTTTTTGGTATTTTTGATGGAACACGGCCTGGGGCAACGGTAAATCACTCGGGGTTTTTAACCCCAGCGGAGCTCAGATTGATATCGGAATGGTTAGACATCGGCGGCCAGTACTACAACGACCCCTTCGTCGCACCCGCAGCGAACTAAAGGATGCGCTATTTGTTTGTCTTAACTCTGTTAGTGCAGGCGCTTTTCGCCGCGAAGGGCTACGCAAAAGACAAACCTTTAGAGCTAGTGGTTGCTGAACCTTATTTAGAGATGCGTTCCGGACCCGGGCGCGGCTTTCCAGTATTTTATGTGGTCGGACGCGGTGAAACCCTGGTCGTACTATTTAGCCGCACCGATTGGTACAAAGTACGTGCTCCACGCGGCCAAGAAGGCTGGGCACGCCGCGAAGAATTAGCAAAAACCCTGTTCGCATCTGGCGAACCCGCACCTATCCCACCGTACCCCGACTTTACTAATCATCGCTGGGAACTAGGCGCAGGGTACGGCGTTTACAATCGCCAGAACTTAGTTACGACCTACACTGATTATGCGCTGACCCAAAGCTTGGACGCCGAATTTGTATTACAACAAGCATTGGGCACAATCGATAACCGCTATGTTGCCACGATCGGTCTTCGTCATACTTTCGTACCCGAATGGAAATGGGCTTCGCCGACCGTCGGACTTGGCACCGGATATCAAACCATTACCGATAAGATACCGCCAAAGCCCTTAGAGACCCGCAATCAGCTGGGCTATGTTTCCATCGGTGCACGCGGATTTATTACCAAACGTTTCATGTGGCGCCTGGACTGGCGTAGCTACGTGATCTTTACCAAGCAAAATGCCAATAAGGAACCGGAAGAATGGAAATTCGGATTAGCAGTGTTCTACTAGCAGCAGTGCTGCTATCCGGCTGCAGCTGGTTCCATCGTGGCGATAAGGGCCCTAAGCCAATCGTCGCCGAAGAACCGCAAGCGGACCCGTCGATCATACTGCCCCAAGTTGAGCGTCGCGCTATAAAAACTCCCAAAATCAAAGCTAAGGATATTGAACTCGGAGCTTATTTTGGCGCGTTGAGCATTCAAGATTTTGGGACTAATCCCCTATACGGTGCGCGCGTGGCTTACCATGTGTCCGAAGATATTTTCTTTGAGAGCTTTCTAGGGCGATCCAAAGGCGGCCAAACCAGCCTGGAGGACGTGTTCCCCAACATTACGGTCGTCGATAAATCCGGAAGACGGTTCACCTACTACGATCTCGATTTAGGTTACAACATACTGCCAGGTGAAATATTCTTAGGGCGAGGTCGAGCATTTAATTCAGCGCTCTATATGACGGTGGGCATGGGCGCCGTAAAATTCGCCAATAAGGACCAGTTCGCCTTAAATTTCGGTGTGGGTTCGCGTATTTTAATCACCGATTGGTTAGCGCTCCATTTGGACGTTCGCGATCATGTGTTTGAGACCACCTTGACCGGTCGCACTAAGAATGTTCATAACATTGAAACCACTCTGGGTTTTACCACTTTTTTCTAAATGAGTTTTGCCATAGGCAGGAATAACAAATGCAGCTCTCTTTAAAATTAATAGCGATATTGATTGTCAGCGGCATCACCTCGGCGAGTAGCGGTGAAGCCAATGGGCCTGCGCCGGCCTTCACGCTGGCCTCGATTTCAGGCCAAGCCGCCTCGTTAAACCAGTACAAGGGTCAAGTGGTCATGGTGAATTTCTGGGCAACCTGGTGCGGACCCTGCCAGCAAGAAATGCCTTTGCTAGACCAAATGTACAAAAAATTCAAACCCACTGGATTTACTTTACTCGGTGTTAACGTTGATAAAGACGTGCCCACCGTCAAAGATTTACTCACGCGCAAGCCAGTGGCCTTCCCGATTCTGCTGGATCCCACCAATCAGGTCAGCAAGGCTTACCATGTTAACGACATGCCAAGTACCGTCATTATCGATCGCAAGGGAGACATCCGTTACGTGCACCGTGGCTACAAACCCGGTGACGAGAATGAATACCAGAATCGCATCCGTCAGCTCATTGCTGAATGATCATGCTTAAACCTACCACATCAGTAATTCTGATAGTCGCTGGCACACTATTTTTAAGTGCCTGTAGCAATTTGCAGCCCTGGGTGAAACCCTATGAGCGGGACCGCTTAGCGGATCCCATCATGTCCTGGGAGCGCGATGCCATATCGGGTGCATACCTGGACCATATCTATGAATCGCGCGAAGGCTCGCGCGGCGCTACCGGCACAGCGGGCGGCGGCTGCGGCTGTAATTGAAGGACATGAACTCTATTTTACCCGCCGAGAGCTCAACGCTAGCAAGCCTAAGGCGCTGTGGGGCGCTCGTCATCGCCTCGCTGCTGCCTCTTTGCGCTTTGGCGGCTGTGCTTCCGGACGATCGTGCCGACATTTTTTACAGCAGCTACAACGGTGGCGGTATGAACATTAAGGGCGAATCGGTGCTAGTGCGCAAAAAATTTGCCGAACAATTTTCGGTGCAAGCAAATTATTTTATCGATAAAGTCAGTGGCGCATCGGTCGATGTCTTAAGTAACGCAAGCGTCATCAAAGACGAGCGCAAACAAAAAAGCTTAAGTCTTGACTATATTCGCGACAAAACGCAATACAACTTGGGCTATACCAATAGCACCGAGAAAGACTACATCTCGAACACAACGCATTTCTCACTGAGCCAAGACATGTTTGGTGATTTGACCACCGTGTCGTTAGGTTTTACCCGCAGTCGTGACAAGGTCAGCGAGTACAACAATGGGAATCATACGGTTGACCGCAAGGGCTTTGCCGATACGCGAAGTTATGAGGCCGGCCTATCCCAGGTGCTGTCCAAGAACTTGATTGGCGGGCTCACCCTGGAAGTCATTACGGATCAGGGTTATTTGAACAACCCCTATCGTTTTGTGCGCTACACCGACCCTTCCAACCCCAAAGGATATTCACTAGGCAACGAGGTCTATCCCAACACTCGCACTAGCAATGCGCTCACCGCGCGTGCCAAGTATTTCCTGCCCTATCGTGCTGCCGCCTCCGTTTCCTATCGATATTTTCACGACACCTGGGGCATCAAGGGCAACACCACCGAATTTGGTTACACGCAGCCTTTATCCAATCTATTTATTTTTGAAGGCCGACTGCGATTCTATAGCCAAAGACGCGCCAGCTTTTATAGCGATCTATTTAGCGGCCCTGCAGTCCAGAATTTTGAAGGCCGAGACCGTAATCTCGCTTCGTCAAAGAACACTACTATTGGTGCTAAGGTGACCTACGCTTTCTTGCCCAACGGCTGGAAAATGTTTAGACGCGGCACCATCACCGGGGATGTCAGCCGTATTACTTTCAAATATAGTGATTTTCGCGATATCAAGGACTTCGGCGCTCCTCAATATGCCGTAAGCACTGAGCCTTTTTATAAATTCAATGCAACCGTGTGGCAAGTTTATTGCTCAATGTTTTTCTAAACTGACGAGTTCATCTAAACTAAGCGCGTGGTTTCAGGCTAACCAGCGTTTCCCTGCGCCACCATACCAACAGCATCGGCGCTAGCGCCGCTATAATTGCAATCGAATCTGCCACCCAATCCCAAAAATCGCGATCGCGATGGACAATAGCCAAACCTTGTACAAATTCGATTAAAGCACCAAAGCCTGAGAGCCAGGCTGCAATCATCCAAACACTGCGCCTAGGAAACGCTGCCGCTGCGAGGACGGTCAACACGTAAAAAGCAATAAAGTGTTCGGCTTTATCCCATGGCACTAACTGCAGTGCGTGACGCGGCGGAATTACCGCACTATAAAAGGTGAACAGTAATGCGGCTAAAAATGCCAAGCGCGCGAATGGCACCAGCGATGATAAACTACGAGTAGATAATTTCAATTTCACAGCCACAGGATAGCAAATTGAGGCTCCGGCATGCCATTCGAAACTTCACGACGCATCTTCCTTAAGACCTTAACTGCAATTGGAGGTTTAACCGCTCTACCGATCAACCGATCCAGAGCCGCTACGCCCACCCATCTTAAGGTTGACGACCCTGCCGCTAAAAAATTAGGGTATTCGGAGGATGCAGCCCAAATTGATGCAAAAAAATACCCCAATTTCGCGCCGGGGCAATCTTGTGAGAACTGCTTATTATTGGAGGGCAAACCAGGAGAAAGCTTTCGGCCCTGTAATATTTTTCCCGGTAAGCTCGTCAACGCCCACGGTTGGTGTAGGAGCTGGACTATAGAAATGTAGGTTATGCTTGTGGAACTATCCCGGCTGCAACGGGTCCGCTATTGCGAGTCCTTAAGGTTACTCGCGCAGGAGATTTATGATGATGATAAAAAATTCTTTCAATTACCGGCTGCACGCTGCCGCGGTAATTCTGATGTCATTCGCCATGGGCGCGGCCTACGCGGACGCTCGTGAAGAGGGACGCTTGCTTACCGCAACCCAAGTCTTGGAGGAAATTCAAGGTATGCCGGACCAACGCTTGCCCGACACCTTGTTGGAACGTGCCTATGGAATTGCTGTAATCCCGGACGTCACCAAGCTCGCTTTTATGTTTGGCGGGCGCCACGGCCGCGGCGTATTGGTGGTTCGCGATAAATTAACGGCACCTTGGAGCAATCCAGCCTTTGTCAGCATTAATGGCGGCAGTTGGGGTCTGCAGGCGGGAGCTCAATCATCGGATATTATCTTGGTATTTACCACCAAGGCCGGGATCGAGGGCATTGCCGGCGGCAAACTCACCCTCGGTGCAGATGCGTCGGTCGCGACCGGTCCTGTCGGGCGCCAAGGCTCGGCCGGAACGGACATTAATTTCAATTCGGAAATATATTCATACGCTCGAACTCGCGGACTTTTCATAGGTTTAGCGTTGGATGGTAGCGCGCTTACTATGGATCGTAAGGCCAATGCATCCTTCTATGGGAAAAGCGACGTCACGGGTAGTGAAATTTTTTCAGCGATGGCACCCTCTGCGCCGATGGCGGCACAGCGATTTGTCGAGCGACTCGCACAAGCTACCCACACCACGGTGCGTAGTTCGCCGGCACCGCAAGCCGATATCCCAGCGACTCAAGCGCCGCCGAGTGGCCAAGAGGCACCGCGCACCTATCCCCTTGAAGAGCACACCGGGCAAGACCCTCCCAAGTAAACTAACACCATGACAGCGGGGCCTGCCTGTCTACTCGCGGCTGCGGCATTTGTCGCGGGAATTCAGAACGCGGTAGCGGGCGGTGGATCGTTCCTTACCTTTCCCGCCTTGCTGTTTACCGGACTCGACCCGCGTGCTGCCAACATCACCTCGACCGTCGCCTTATTCCCAGGACAAATTACCACCGCCTTAAGTGGTAAGCGAAACATAGTCAACCTACCGCAGCTCGGGCTACCCGCATTGTTCGGGGTCAGTTTAGCGGGAGGTGCGCTAGGAGCATTACTGCTTCTGTCCACACCCGTAACGGTTTTTAGCGCTCTGGTTCCATGGTTGGTGCTGTTCGCCACCCTGGTGTTTATTTGGGGTAGTTTCTTACGTAAAAACGCCACATCGCCTAAGCCATTAAGCGTTAGCGCCACCGCAGCCACCCAGTTTGCGATATCGGTTTACGGCGGTTATTTTGGCGGTGGCATCGGTATTCTCATGCTCGCGGCCCTAACGATGGCAGGCGCAAATTTGCGCGGCGCCGGAGCGCTTAAGAATGCGCTCGGCGCAATCATGAACTTCTCAGCGGTACTGATATTTATATTTTCGCGCGATATTGCTTGGAAACAGGTCGGCATCGCCGCCGGGGCCGCGCTCGTCGGCGGACAAATCGGTGCCCAAGTACTTAATCACGTGAATGAGCGACTCCTTAAGATCTGCGTCGCCGCCACAGGCATCGCTTTAACAATTGGGCTATTCTTGCGCCATTACAATGCGAATTGATGACGTGTTTAAGCATCCATTTCAATTAACACGATCGAGGTCCTTAGCACTCGCGCGCACCTGGACCCTCGCGCGCGCATTAACGCTGGCTAGCGCGGCTATTGGCAGTCTCGGGTTAGCTCAGGCAGCTACCCGCACCGCCGGCCACCCGCAACGCACCGCAGCGCCGCAGATTCTCCCCACCGGCCAGCTGCTCACCCCCATGGCAGCGCCAGGTTCACGTTTCACCACTTTAAATCCAGGCTTGCTGGACGCGCCGAATTTTGAGGTGGGACAAACCATCAGCGAAGCCATCAGTCCAGACCGAAAAACCCTGTTGGTATTGACCAGCGGCTACAACTTACAAACCGATGCGAACGGCAAATCCATACCCGCAGACTCCAACGAATATGTATTCGTGTTTGACTTAAAGCCAAGAACTATGGTCAAAAAACAAGTGCTGAAAATTCCGAAAACCTACGTAGGAATCGCGTTTGCGCCCTCGGGTCAGCGTTTCGTAGTCTCAGGCGGCGGCGATGATTCGGTGCATGTGTTTGAGCTTAAAACAACCCTTTGGCGCGAGACCGCACACTCACCCATAAAGCTCGGGCACACCAATGCAATCGGACTAGACCAACACCCCATGGCACAAGGCGTTGCAATCACTGCCGATAGCACCCAGGCGGTAGCGGCTAATCGATACAACGCCTCTATCACACTGGTCGATCTGAGCCAGGGTTCTGTAGTCAAGGAAATTGACCTGCGCCCCGGAAAATTGGACGCTCGCAAAAGCGGCACGCCCGGGGGTGAATATCCTAATTCTATTGCCATCGTGGGCAATCAAACCGCCTATGTCTCCAGTGAACGTGATCGGGAAATTGTGGTGGTGGATTTGAACTCAGCGACAGTCACTGCCCGAATCCCGGTGGCGGGTAACCCAAATAAGATGATTCTCAATAATGACCAGAGCCTGCTGTATGTGGCCGTGGACAATGCGGACGTTATCACTGTCATCGATACTCAGCACAAAACCGTGCTTGACAATATTCACAGCGTCGCACCGGAAGGATTATTGCGCTTAGCTAAACAATATCGAGGCGCATCCCCCAACGGCCTGGCATTATCGCCGGACCAGAAAACACTATTTGTCACCAATCGCGGCACGAATTCCGTTGCGGTGATTCGCGACTCTCACGTAGTCGGTTTAATTCCCACCGGTTGGTATCCTTCTGACGTGGTGGTCGATCGCAATAATCAACTGTATATAGTTAACACCCAAAGCGTGCCTGGCCCGAATGCCGCTAATTGCCTCGGCTACCAAACCGTACCCTGCCCGGTAAAAAATTCGCCGATTCGATTTGCACCTAATCAATACATTCTCAATCTGGCAAAGGGCGGGCTGCTCAGCTTAAAAAACCCTAACCAAAAAAATCTCGAGCGACTGACGCAGCGCGTAGCCGCTAACAATCATTTCGCGGGTGCCAACCAAGACTCAGGCGTGATGTCGGCCCTTCGCGAAAAAATCAAACATGTAATTTATATCGTCAAAGAAAACCGCACCTATGACCAAGTACTCGGTGATATCGGTTACGGCAATAGTGATGCACGACTCGCAGAGTTTCCCCGCACTACTACACCCAACCTCCATAAGTTAGCCAAGCAATTCGTACTGTTGGACAATTTCTATGACTCCGGCAATGTCAGCGGTAATGGCTGGCCGTGGAGCGTATCTGCGCGCGAATCGGATGCTGGCGCCAAGATGCTGCCCGTTAATTACGCGGAGCGCGGCGGGTCCTATGATTGGGAAGGAACCAATAGCGATATCAACGTCGGGCTCTCCGGCAACCAGCGCCTAGCCGCTAATCCGCTGATTGCTGATCAAGCCACCGGTAAGCTCGACCCCGATATGCTACCCGGCACGGGCGATATGGCGGCACCCGACGGCCCCAGCGGCGAAGCGCAGGAAGGATATCTGTGGAGCGCCGCGCTACGCGCCGGTCGTACGGTGCGAAACTACGGTTTCATGATTGATTTAGCTCGTTACAGCACGAAACTGATTAAGAAAAATCAATCCTCTGCTTACTTGCCCTTGGAGATCAATCCTTTCGCCAAGGGATTGACCGTCGCGTACGCGTCTAATCCCCAATTGACCGAGCGCACCGATCCTTACTTTCGTGGCTTCGATCCCGCGTTCCCCGACACCTATCGCGAACTTGAGTGGGAGCGTGAATTCAAAGATTTTGTTAAAGACGGTAAATTACCCAACCTATCGTTGGTGCGCTTCATGGCCGACCACACAGGTTCTTACGAATTCGCAATTTCTGGAGTCAATACACCTGAACGCCAAGTAGCCGACAATGATTACGCGGTGGGCAAGTTGGTGGAAGCTATTGCGCATAGTCCTTACGCGAAGGACACATTAATTTTTATTGTTGAAGACGATGCTCAAGATGGTCCCGATCATGTGGATGCGCATCGTAGCACCGCGTTTGTAATTGGCCCGTACGTCAAAAAACACGCGCTGGTTACACGTCATTACACCACTATCAATATGCTACGCACGATTACCGACGTGCTGGGGATTGATCACTTAAGTTTATTCGATGCCACCGGGCGGCCGATGAGTAGCGTGTTTGACCTGCGGGAGCCCGATTGGAGTTACGACGCCGAAATTTCCGGTCTTTTAAAATCCTCCGACGTGAGCCTCGCGATTCCAGCGGGGATCAAAACAATCGGTGGCATACAAAAGCCCACCCATGATGCCAAGTATTGGGCTAATCAGACCCAGAATATGGATTTTGACGCCGAGGACCAAGTCGATGCGCTCGACTATAACCGAATCCTCTGGAAGGGTCTGATGGGTAAACGCGCCTATCCGAGCGTGCGCGCTAACTCCGAAGAGCGCGACTGAAGGGCACGACAATCTGGAACTTATGTCCCACTGATTCTGGAGCGCAAAGTGCATTGGGCCCATGGAATGAGCGCGAAGCAGATTTGCATTGCTAAACCGACGGCACCGGGTGCCGTTCCGAATTTCGTCAAATAATGCTCAACGGTTTCACCAAAGACCCATGCCGAAACGCCGATTTCCAGCAGCATAAGTATCGCAAACGCTATGACCCCCATCAGGATGCGGGTGTGAAAAATACGACTCACGTTGAATCGCCGGATGCACCACAGCGATACACCCCAGCTGACCGCTAGCACGATCGGTGCCTCAAGAATCACGGCGATTAGCGCTCCTAGCCGCGGGGCCACTAGCAGGACCCGAATCGTACCGACTGAAAAGGCGATCACGAAAACCCCCAGCGTATAAGCGACAGCGGCCTGCGTGATGGTTCGCCAGTCGATGTGGCCGGTCTTTCGAGCGCTCCAGTGTATTGTCATCGAATGACCTGCGGCGGTCCGATGGTGCGAATAATTGACGCGCTTCCGTCAGACGGCGCCAGGCAAAAAATGAATAGCCTAGGTCGATCAATCATGAAACGCATTCCTCGCCATTGAATCTACAATAAGGATCTCGCGCGATCGTAGCAATAGTGCTCTTTTCGTGCGCACTTGCAACCAAATATCCGTCACGGGGTCATTGATGGTATCTAGCTCACCGCGTTTTGCACGCCTACTCAAGCTAGTCTGACGTCAAAGCAAGTTCAATCTACAGCAGTACTCAAGGACGCGGAAGCAGCGGTGTCAGTTGTGAGAGCCAGGGTTTTATCTTACGGATATTGTCTGATCGGGTACTATTTGGTGTGACCGCTACGATAGCCAGTTAGGAGACACTCGTTTGCTCAATCGGCCAAGAGCTGTCACTCGTTACTCTCATTGGTCTGCCACGAACCGGACGCTGAAAGCGTGAGCGCCGCCGTTTGTATTTCGGTGCTGATACAGCTGCTAATAGCGTTCTGCAGGGCGTATACTCACTGCGTTGACATCCACTTTCGATATCGGTGATGGATATGATGGATAGAGAATTCATTCGCGGCTTTGTTAAGTTATATAGTCTTTGGCGCGCGTCAAAGGACGAAGTATGTGGAACACAAATCTTTGAAGAAATGCGTACGCTAGGTTTTAACTTGAGCGCAGGCACTATTTACCCGACCTTGCACAAGCTTCTACGCGAGAACGATGTCACCGCGACTTCACGTGTGTTGAACGGTCGCGTCCGCAAGTACTATCGTCTCACGCGCAAAGGTCGGCGTGAGCTTGAGGAGGTTCAGGATCGCCTCAGAGTCGTTGTTAGAAAAGTGTTTTCGTGAGCTTTTCGGTTCTCGTATTTCGAAAATGGCATCGTTGGATCGGGTGGGTGGCAGCTTTGTTCTTTTTGTCGGTCAGCATCACCGGAATACTTCTCCAAAGCCAACGGCTGTTCAGTAAAGAAGAAGCCGAGAAGGAACGGTTACGGAACGTGACATCCGCCTATACGGTGGGCGAAGCGCTAACAGAGATTCAAGCAGCGATTGGCAAAGCACAAGCTTCTGTGCGCACGGTCGCGGGCGATGTTCCTCTTGACCGAATCCTGCTTACTCTAAAGGGCGACTATCCAACCCTCGCGCTGTCGACCGGCGGCGCGCACCCACAGAAATTCATTGTGAACGCCAACACCGGGGCGATCGAGCGTCGCGATCCCGCCGAAGAAGAATCGTTCCTGCTGCGTTTACATACCGGTGAGGTGCTCGGTGATGGTGGTGTCGTGCTCGGGCTTCTGTGGGGTATAGCGATGCTGATCATGACACTCACCGGAGTCTATATCTATCTGAAGATGCGACGTGGAAATAATCAAGGATTCAAGCGGCTTTTTTGGATGGTACCGTTGTTCTTGCTGCTGCAACCTAAGCCAGAAGCATATGCCGGAGCGCTAACCGGACAATATCTCGTCACGGGCAACGTCTCGACGATCTCGACGCCGCTGCTATCGTTGAATAGCCGTTTCGCGCTCAACTACGCGTCGTTGCGCATCGTGGGCAGCTTTGATGGTCGCGTGGAGTTTTACAACGAACCATCCTTTCATTCGGCCGACCATAGCATTGTCACTGAGCACAAGCGCGAGATGCAGCTCAACTACAACTACCCGTTAGTTGACCATCTCACCCTGATTGTCGGATATCTGTACCACGAAAATCGGACTTTTCGGGATAACTACTATTGGGCAATTGCGGGTCTGATCTTAACTGACGACATCGCCGCCAACACTCCGGCATCGATTAGCATGCTTGCCGAAAAGCGCGATAAGAGCAATCGCATTTTCTACGACTATTCCGGCTCTATAGAGCACAAATTCAAATCGCATTTTGGGATCGTCGCCAGTGCGCACATCTATGAGAACATGGGGGAGTTCGACCTTCAGCCGACTAACAAGCGAGAATATGAAGTCGGGATCAATTGGTATCCAACTCAGAAGCTCTTTGCAGGCCTCTCGTACTTCAAGCACACCCAGGTCGACGATCCCGATGATCGCTTTGAGATCGCTAAAGTTAAGGTCGGCGTGAGTTTTTGAGGCCGGGGTGCCTCATTTTGGCACCTCTGGAACTGCCGTTCGCGACGGTCCGGACAGGGTCATCAACGTAGGAAAGTCCCTGCGGAGCAGCATTCGACCAAAACTGACGCCGCCCGTCAGATCGCGCGCCTGCCAGGACAGCTCCTTACTCTAGTTTTACCTCTTCGAGGGGTTGGGCATTAATAGCAATTCCGGTATTGAGAGAAAGCCGGATTCGTTGCTCTACCAAACAGTGATAGAACACCAGATCAGTTCTGGTGGCGAAAAATCGTTCAATTGTGTGACGAGGTTCAAGAATTACGTCTAACCAAAGGATTAGGATGATTTTGGTCGACTTCACTTATTCCACCGCGTGACCGACCCGTTGTGGCTGAGGAGGTTTGAGATGCAAAGCTCTATCCTTGTCGAGGAGGGCACACGCCTCGAAGCGCTTCACCGTTACGATCTCCTCGACTGGAAGGACGATGGGCCCGTCCACGATTTGGTCGCCCTGGCGGCCTCCATTTGTCGCACCCCATTCGCATGGATGGGCTTCATGGATCATGATTGGTTGTTGATTAAGGCATCGGTCGGTCTCCCGGCCAAACACGTGCCACGGTGGGGCGCATTTGCGGCTGACGCGATCTGCAATCCGCATGACATCCTGGTTGTCCCCGATGCGCGCTACAACGCGCGGTTTTCAAAGAATCCCTTGGTCGTCGGCGAACCGCATCTGCGTTTCTGGGCGGGGGCGCCACTGGTTGAGCTGTCGGGTGAAGCCATCGGGATATTGAGCGTCATGGATATCGTCCCTCGCGGCCTGTCGAATTCCGAGCGGCTCGAGCTGCGAACCCTGGCTAGGCTCACCGTCGCGCTGCTCGAACTTCGCCACACAGAGCACCGCCTCGAAGGCGAGATTTCCGAGCGTGCGCAGTACGAGCGTCGCGGCGTGGCGTTTCAACAGCGGTTGCTGGCCACCAACGCGCGGCTCGGGGCAGCTTCCATCACTGACAGCCTGACCCAGCTCGGCAATCGGCGCGGGTTCGAGGAACATCTTGCGCGGGAGATGGATCGAGTCGCGCGATTGTCCTATCCATTGTCGCTATTCATGATCGATATCGACAAGTTCAAACTCGTTAACGACACGCTCGGTCACCCGGCCGGAGATCAGGTCATCCGACGCGTGGCCGAGGTCATTGGGTCCAGTGTTAGGGCCACGGATTACGTGGCCCGCATCGGCGGCGATGAATTTATGGTCATCCTCCCGGCTACCGATCAGGCGGGGGCGGCAATGCTTGCGGAACGGTGTCGCTCCGCCGTTGAATCCTTCCGCTGGCCAAACCAACCGGTGCGGGTCAGCATCGGCGTCGCACAGCTCTCACCGCATGCGAGCGATGCGGCAGCGCTCATCGCCGCGGCCGATCAGTGTCTGCTGCACGCCAAAAGAGCGGGCGGCAATCGGGTTTGGGGTTGCCAAGCGCGCGCTCCCTCCTCGCTTATCCTGCATGCTACCGACGTTGTAAATGGATCAGCTCGCCGCCGCGAAGCGAGCCAAAAAGCACCCGTGGTACAACCTACGCGCGCATCTATTGCTGTTAGGCTGAATGTCAGCTCCGGAGGAATTTAGCCTTCCAAAAAGCTGCCGCTGGTGGAAGGCGGCTGTGGGTCATGAACGTAGTAAACCACCGCGCTGCAGCATCGAATGAATTCTGACACCGCCTGTCACCAGCTTGCATATTATCGGGGATCGGAATCGTAATCTAGACGTCATCTATTTGATCACGGTCGCCATGGGATTGTTGTTACTGCCGTCGCCGAACCACCTAATCAGGATCCAATCTTTTCGATTCTAAAGCTGCTAAGCCTGCTACTGATGCGGCTGATGGTTATGTTAATGGCTATAGGTCACGTCTGAGCATTTCCCATCGCGGAATACGCCTTCTGCCTCGCCGCAAACTCCGAAGAGCGCGACTAAAGTGCTAATTTGATTTTGCTGTCATGTACATGTATTATTTACTATGTACATGCAAAGGAGAGGTCGTGAAAAAATTGACATTGACGACGTTGCGCCAGCAAATATTTAAGATTGCCGATGAGGTGTTGGTAACGGGTGTGCCTGTGAGTATCGAGCGCAATGGCAAGGTGTTATTACTGAGCTCCGCTACCCAAGACAAACCCGGGAAGCATTTGAAATTGAAACGCAGGAGGCTCATCAATGGTGATACTGAATCGTTAGTGGAGCAGAAGGTTGGGGAATGGCGCGAACCGCAAAATCTGGCGTAGTCCATCTCGACACGCACATCGTGTGCTGGTTGTATGAGGGACGCACTGAGCTGCTAACAACCGCTGCAATGCGAGCAATTGAAGACGGATTGCTGCAAATTTCGCCGATAGTGCAACTGGAGCTGAGTTACTTGCATGAGATTGGGCGCATCAATCGCGGTGGACATGCCGTGTTGGAGGCACTGGCAAATGACATTGGATTGAGCGTAGCGGATGTGTCATTCGCGCAGATAATGAAAGTTGCAGAAACTTTAACTTGGACGCGTAACCCGTTTGATCGCATGATCGTGGCGCATTGCATAGTTGCCAATGCAATGCTGGTTAGCAAAGATCAATTAATGCATCAATATTTCTCTAAGGTGATTTGGTAATGCCTTGAATGGCATATGCCGTGCTGAATAACCCTTAACAGCGAATTTCTTAAAAATAGTTGACATTTATTGTTTCATGTGTCAGAATTTACTTACACATGAAAGAGCAAAGGATAAGTGGTGACCACCTCCTAGCAATGTTGGCTGCGTTGGCCAATCCGCATCGGCTACGGATTATCGCGGCACTCTCATCGGGCGGACGTAACTACGTAAGCCAACTGGCGCGCGACCTTGGCATTAGCCGTCCCTTGCTGCATTTGCATTTGCTACGCCTACAAGAAGCCGGTCTTGTCACCAGCAAGCTTGAGCTGTCGCAAGATGGCAAGGCGCTTAACTATTTTGAAGTTCGCAGTTTTGATTTTGCACTCACCCCAGCGGCCATCGCCAGGGCCACACAAACCCTTACTTCCAAATCTGAACCCTAGAGGTCGTTATGTCCGAGAACGCTTTTTTTGCTGCCTTCTTCTTCCCCGCTGCCGCGGCGGTACTGGTCTTCTTCATGAAATACGTGTCGGCGGTTCTACAAGCCAGAGTGCGCCTGGGCCAGGACGAAGCGTATCGCGAGCTTGCCGCCAAGGCCGCCACCGTCCAAGCAGAGGTGGCGGCGGCGCTAGCGCAAATTCAGGCCCGAATTGCGGTGGTTGAGAAAATCCTCAAGGCTGTCGAATGAACGAAGTATCGCTATTTCAACTGTATATCCTGCGGATCATGTATTTGATCATTGTGGTGGGGCTAGGCCTGTATCTATGGCCTGATGTAATTAATGGTCATCAACATTGGGAACTGATGCAAGGTTTTGCCTCATGCATGCTCGCCGCATTTTCTTTGCTCTGCGTCGTTGGACTTCGCTATCCGCTGCAAATGCTGCCCGTACTGCTGTGGGAAATAGCTTGGAAGACCCTTTGGCTACTTCTCATTCCATTGCCGCAGTGGTTGTCAGGCCGCGTCGACGACTCTCTGAAGCCTTCGATCTTCTCGGTTTCCCTGGTCGTTCTCGTGTATATCGCCATTCCGTGGCGCTACGTGTTTGCGCACTATATCTCGAAACCTAGCGAACGGTGGCGCGCCTCACCTGAGCGGTAACCTCCAAATCTTATTTTATTTTCAACCCTCCAACCCTTAAAGGACACTAGTTATGAAGAACACCCTTGCAATCATTCTTGTTGCCTCGATCGTCGTCTTCGGCGCGCACGCCGCAGAACCCAATCCAACGACTGTGGCATCCCTGTCAGACAGCCAACGAGTTGACTATTTGATCCGACAGAATCAATTGCTCGTCGAAGAAATTCAGCGCTTGAGGATCGAATCCGCAAGACCGAAGACCAAGGAGGACACTTTTGCCGCCTGCATGCAAGCCGCTAAGGGCCAGACCAGCGCGATGGCCGCGGAGTCGGTCGGGGGCCATTGCGACCAGCTGTTGAAGAAGTGACCCAATAACTGCATCGGCTAACGGTCATTACCACGCCGCTCTGATGGGATTCGCGTCCACAATACAACTCATTTGCGGAACGGCCATAGCGGCAACGCACCCGCAACTCGCGCGTACAATGCCCGACAATGGATAATCAATATCGTTGGACACAGCTGCCCATCACGTATTCGGAATATCGCGCGTGGCGAAATGCCCTTGTGATAAGGCTCATAACTTTCGTTGCGTTGGCATTGGCCAGCAGCCTTGCGATCGCAAGCAACGCGCCGACCGATATGCGGCATTCGATGTCTGAACTGACACCGACCGTAAAGATTCACTTAGGAAAGACGGCGGACTGGGTTGCAGTCACCGACGATGCCGTATGGGTAGGCACCACGGGGCCCAACGGTGTCGCCCAGATTGATCCGCGAACCAATACGGTCACCGCAGAAGTCACCCTCCCCGGTAATCCGTGCGCCGGCCTTGCCGTCGGATTTGGCGGGCTGTGGGTGCCGCTGTGCGCCAAACCCAATGCGTTGGCTCGTGTTGATCTGCGCACGCGCGCGGTGACCCTGGTACCTGGCGTCGGTCCCGCGGACCGTGAGGGCGGAATTACCGCGAGCCGTGACAGCGTCTGGCTCCTCATTGACGGCCGCGCGACACTGGCACGAATCGATCCCGTGACAGGTCGTGTTCGTCAGAAGATCGTAGTGCCCTCCGGATCAACCAATCCGCTTTACAGTGAGGGCCTGATCTGGGTTACCCGCGCGGCGGGTGCCGAGGTAACTGTTGTCAGCGCCGATTCTGGCGCGCTCGTCGGGACGGTCCCCAGCGGCCCCAAACCGCGCTTTCTTGCCGCTGGCGCAGGATTCGTCTGGACTCTCAATCAGGGCGATGGAACGCTGACACGAATCGATGTGCAGACCAGGAGGGCGGCAGGATTTACAGCACTGCATACTCCGGGTCACGGTGGGGACATCAAGTTCGAGCACGGCATCGTCTGGACCACCGTGATCAAAACCCCGCTTTCCGCTATCGATGGAAGAACCGGCAAGGTCCTGTGCCAATGGACTGGTTCCGGTGGCGACTCACTCGGCGTCAGCCGTGACGCGATCTGGCTCACGGACTATGACGCAGGGGACGTATATCGATTTGATCTCGACGACGCTTCGCGTCACTGCGTTGGTCTTCCGGCCTCTTCGTCCGCGCCGCCGGCGGGCAACCCAGCTCTTACCCCTTCTCCCCCACCGCTAACTCCGCGAGTTTAAACGGCACCCCGCAGCCCCCAATCCCACAATACCCGTCCGGGTTCTTTGCCAAGTACTGCTGGTGATAATCCTCCGCATAATAGAATGCGGGGGCAGGAATAATTTCGGTCGTGATCGCTGGTAACCCCGCGCGCGCCAACGCCGCGGCGTACACCACCCGCGAAGCTTCCGCTGCGATTTGCTGTTCCGTACCGTGAGTATAAATGCCCGAGCGATACTGAGTGCCGACATCATTCCCCTGACGCATACCCTGGCTCGGATCATGCGACTCCCAGAAAACCTGAAGCAAATCGGCATAGCTCAATTTAGAAGGGTCAAATACCACCTGCACCACTTCGTTGTGCCCGGTTCGACCCGTACACACTTCGTCGTAAGTCGGGTTCAGCGTGAACCCGGCGCAGTATCCCACTGACGTTGAGTACACGCCGTGTGTTTGCCAAAACTGTCTCTCGGCTCCCCAAAAACAACCCAAGCCAAAAATCGCAATTTCCAGGCCTGCGGGGAAAGGCGCAACCACCGCACGTCCCGACACAAAATGTCGCGGGGATACACTTAACGGTTCGTTACGACCGCGCGGCGCCATATCAGCGGTCGGCATTACTGGAGTTCTTTTAAACAGTGACATGCGCCTAGTGTGTAACCGCGCGCGCCAAGAGGCAAGTCGCGGCCTAAGACTTAGGCGGACTCGATGCCGGTGCGGGTGCGGGTGCGGGTGCCGGCGCCGCTGCAGAAGCAGGCGGCTCAGCGGGTTCAACCGGCACGACCGGCAAGGTGTACCCATCGACCTTCGGATGGGGATCCATTTGATGTTTACGCGCCTCAGAGACCCTAAGCTGCTCGCGCACCCGCTCGAAGTCCTCAGCGTGCTTCCTCTCGTCGCCCAACTCATTGACTTTAGCCAAACGTTCAATCGCGACTCGCGCACTCATACAATCTGGATCAGAATTCATTTTTGACGGTGTAGCGCTGCATTTCAACAGAATGCCGTCCAGCACCACTCGATCGTCCATCATGTCGCCAACGGTGACGGGAGCCACGTGTTTGGGTCCGCATGCAACTAGACTCAAGCTCAACACCTGTAACGACCCACAAACAACCAGGAATTTAAACGAATTGTGCATAATGGTTTCCACCCAGAATGATACCGAATTGCGCTAGTCTTGCCGTAGGAATGCCCGTGATACAGTTCACGGTTATGAATTATATTGTTTGCGTTTGACCGCGCCCTGCGGCCTGTGTACCGTCTTCACCTATGTCCAAACCTAAAGCTGAGCAAGCAACCAAACCCGATTTTGAAACGGCCATGCAGGAACTTGAGGCCTTGGTAGAACGTCTGGAAACCGGCGATTTGCCTCTGGAGGAGTCCCTCGCCGCTTTTGAGCGCGGTGTGATATTGACGCGAAGTTGCCAAACGGCGCTTAAGGAAGCCGAACAAAAGGTCGAGATTTTAATGAAGAAGGCCGGCGATGCTGCCATCACCGACTTCGATCCTGCCAAGCCGCAATGAATGCCGGTATTGACGCCACCCTGCGTGGCTATCAATCGCGCATTGAAACGGTCCTAGAAGCTTCGCTGCCGGCCGCTGATCAAGTACCGCAAAGATTGCATGCAGCCCAACGCTATTCAGTCTTGGGCGGTGGTAAGCGTTTGCGGCCCCTGTTGGTGTATTGCACCGGAGCCGCTCTTGGCGTGCCCATTGCTAGGTTAGATGCGCCTGCGGCGGCGGTTGAGCTTATTCATGCCTATTCGTTGGTGCACGACGACTTACCTGCCATGGACAACGACGATATGCGTCGCGGCCAGCCCACGACCCACCGCGCATTTGATGAAGCCACTGCCATATTGGCGGGCGACGCGCTGCAGGTCCTGGCTTTTTCGCTATTAGCTCAAGATCAAGCCTTTGGGCTAAGCCCCGCCTCACGCCTAAAAATGATTCAAATCTTGGCGGATGCGAGCGGCACCCACGGCATGGCGGGCGGCCAAGCGCTCGATCTGGCCGCGGTCGGTCGTCGACTGGATATTAATGAATTAGAGGTTATGCACCGCCTCAAAACCGGCGCCTTAATTCGCGCCAGCGTCCTCATTGCCGCTACTTGCGCCCCCGACCTTACAGCCCCTCAGTGGCAGGCATTGGACCTTTATTCCCAAGATATCGGACTCGCCTTTCAAATTCAGGATGATATTTTGGATGTGGAGGGTAACCCGCAAGACTTAGGCAAAAACACCGGGGCTGATGCCGCGCGCGCCAAACCCACCTACCCCAGCATTCTAGGGCTCGAAGCCGCTAAGGAGCACGCTCAAGCGCTGAAAACGCGGGCCTGTGGACGATTAGAGCCACTTGGCCGCGGGGCGGAGATATTGGCCTGGCTAGCGAGTTTCGTGGTTGATCGTCGAGTTTAACCGCCGAGCGTCGAGTTTAGGCACGGCGCACTGTAAACTTGTAGCCATGACTCTCGCCGACGATTTCCCCCTGCTGTTCGGTATCGAAACCCCTGCGGATATACGCAAGCTGGCGCGTTCGGACTTGGGCGCGCTTGCCGATGAACTACGTCGCTTTCTAATTGCAACCGTCAGTCGCAAGGGCGGGCATTTTGCAGCCGGGCTAGGGACAGTCGAGCTCACCGTCGCATTGCATGCGATTTTCGATACGCCCCATGATCGCTTGGTGTGGGATGTGGGACATCAGGCGTACCCCCACAAAGTCCTCACCGGTCGCCGCGATCAGCTTCACACCATCAAGCAGCACGGCGGGCTAACACCCTTTCCGACTCGCGCAGAAAGTGAATTCGATACCTTTGGGGTCGGCCATTCCAGTACCTCAATCAGCGCCGCTTTAGGGATGGCCATAGCCTCGGCAGCCAAGGGTGAGCGTCGGCGCGCAGTCGCGATTATCGGTGATGGATCAATGACGGCTGGCATGGCCTTTGAAGCGCTCAATCATGCTGGCAGCTTGGATGTTGATCTACTGGTAATTTTGAACGACAACGATATGTCGATCTCCGGTAGCGTCGGAGCAATGTCTAATTATTTCGCGCGCGTACTATCCGGGAAGGTCTACGCCACCCTACGTGCCGGGGGGAAAAAAGTCTTGCGCCGCATGCCCACGGTGTGGGAGCTTGCGCGCCGCTCCGAATCGCATATGAAGGGCATGGTGCTGCCCGGCACGGTGTTCGAAGAAATGGGCTTAAACTATATTGGCCCAATCGATGGGCATGATCTGCCAGCGTTGTTAAAGACCTTGGAAAACATGCGCGACCTGCGCGGCCCGCAATTGCTGCATGTGGTCACCCGCAAAGGCAAAGGTTATGCGCCCGCCGAGGCCGACCCCATTAAATGGCATGGTCCGGGTCCTTTCGACGCTGCGAGTGCCACCATTTTTAAAGAAAAAGCTAGTGGTCCCACTTACTCGCAAATCTTTGGCGCATGGATTTGCGATATGGCAACGCGAGACTCCACTATTATGGCGGTGACTCCCGCCATGCGGGAAGGTTCAGGACTGGTTGAGTTTGAAAAGAAGTTTCCAGAACGCTATTTCGACGTCGGTATTGCCGAACAACACGCAATTACTTTCGCGGCGGGGCTAGCCTGCGAAGGGGCCAAACCTATAGTCGCCATATATTCATCGTTCTTGCAACGCGGCTACGATCAATTGATCCACGATGTAGCGCTGCAAAATCTGCCCGTCGTATTCGCCATCGATCGGGCGGGGCTAGTCGGCGGTGATGGAGCAACGCATCAGGGCAGCTATGACCTCAGTTTTCTGCGCTGCATCCCCAATATGGTAATCATGGCCCCAAGCAATGAGGACGAATGCCGCCAAATGTTATTCACAGCGACCACGCTGCAAACACCGGCCGCAGTTCGCTATCCGCGCGGCACGGGACCGGGTGTCGCGGCGCAGGAACAAATGCACCCCCTACCCCTGGGTCGCGGTATTATTGTGCGTGAAGGCCGTAGTGGCCTTGCGCTGCTAGCTTTCGGTAGTATGCTCGCCAACGCGCAACGTCTTGGCGATGAACTCGACGCCACGGTCATCAACATGCGCTTCGTAAAGCCGCTGGATATTAGCCTCATTGAGCGCATAGCGAGCAAGCATGCCTACCTAGTAACCCTAGAGGAAAATGTCGTCGCCGGCGGTGCGGGAAGTGCCGTGGGAGAGTTTTTGGCGACTTTAGGCAGTCGCCCCGCTCTACTGCATATTGGAATTCCCGATCAAGCGATTGCGCACGGTACGCGCGAGGAATGCTTACAGGATGCTGGGCTTGATTTTCTCTCACTCCGGACCCAGATAACAACCTGGTGGAAACCGAAAATGCCGCGTCTGGTAGACGCCGCTTGCTAACTCGTATTGTTAACCCGAGATGAATTTATGATTCGCGCAGCTCCCGTGCAAAAACCTACAGCGACCATTGAAGACGTTCAAGGACGCGCGGATACGCGATCAATTCCCATCAATAAGGTGGGCATCAAAGATATATTGCATCCCATTAGGGTAAAAGATCGCGCTCGCGGTGAACAACACACCGTGGCTAGTTTCAACATGTACGTGAACCTTCCGCATAATTTTAAAGGCACACACATGTCTCGATTTGTCGAGATATTACATCATCATGAACGGGAAATTTCGGTCGAGTCATTTCGCAAAATGCTCAAGGAAATGACGGAACGCTTAGACGCCACCTCGGGGCATATTGAAATGAGTTTTCCGTACTTTGTGATGAAGAAAGCACCCGTTTCCGGCGTTGAGAGTTTGATGAATTATCAAGCGACGATTTTTGGTGAGCATCGTGATGGCCATACCAGCGTATGGCTCAAAGTCGTGGTTCCGACCACTAGTTTATGTCCCTGTTCCAAGAAAATATCCGACTATGGCGCACACAATCAACGTTCACATATCACCTTGACGGCGAAGACTTCAGCGCATATGTGGCTAGAAGAATTGATCGAGATTGCAGAAAGAGAGGCTTCCTGCGAGGTTTACGGCATACTAAAACGCCCCGACGAGAAATTCGTGACTGAGCGTGCTTACGATAATCCTAAATTTGTCGAAGACACCGTGCGTGATGTCGCTGTTGCGCTGAATAAAGACGCACGGGTACGCGCCTACACAGTGGAATCTGAAAATTTTGAGTCTATCCACAATCATTCGGCTTACGCCCTGATTGAAATAGACAAAGACGTCAACAATTAGCTGTTGGCGCGCTCTGCGCTCTGCAGGCGCGCAATCATATTGCGTAAAAATACTTGGTTGAAGCGTAACTGACACTCGGCGGATACTTGCTCCAAAAGCGTGGAACTGACTTTCATGACAGTCACCGGTCCCGCAGCATTGATAGTCGCCGTGCGCTTGGCGCCGCGGACATAGCTAGTCTCGCCGAAGCAATCGCCACATTCTAAGTAGCCCAATGCCTTGCCATGTCGCTCCACCGCAACCCGCCCTTGTACAATGATATAAAAGCGATCATCCATTTCGCCTTCTTTAACGATTTCTTCCGCTTGATTGTAATCCTGCCAACTACTGGCGCGCAGTACTTCCCATATTTCCTCATGCGAGAACTCGTGGAAAAATTTTAATTTTCTCAATAAGCTAAATTGTTCTTGTTGATCGATGCGATTATTTTGAGTACGCAGTTTCTGATGCACCCGGGTTAATTCCGCCGCGAAGTCTAACCCCGTTTTATAGCGTTTTTCCGGATCTTTCTGCAACGCCAGCGCCGTCACCATCTCCAACTCTTCCGGGATCTCCGGCCGCAAGGTGTGAATGGGAGGTGGGGTCGCAAACACAATTTGATGTAGCAATTTTTGTAAATTTCCAGCTCTAAATGGCCGCGTCCCGGTCAATAGCTCATACATCACAGCGCCGAGGGAATATAGGTCTGATCGATTGGTAAGTTCAATCGATTGAACTTGCTCCGGTGACATGTAGGAGGGGCTACCGGCAATGCCCTCGATACGCGAAATATCCGAATCGGCCACCAATGCAATACCAAAATCAATGATGCGTACATCGCTATCCAGAGTGAGCATGATATTGCTGGGTTTTATATCGCGGTGAATCACACCACGACTATGCGCATAGTGCAAAGCACGTGCCGCCTTAAAGACCAGTTCAACAACATCATCAATGCGCAATAAATTGTCGGGTCGACAGTAGGCCGCCAGCGTGCGAGCTCCGTGTACATGTTCGGTCACAATGTAACAGTGACCGTTCTCTTCTCCCGCATCATAAATAGGTAATATATTGGGGTGTTGCAGCATGCCCACCATATGCGCTTCAGATAGAAACATTTTGCGCGCAATGCGCTTGCGATTCTCATCCCCACTAGTATCAATGTTGTAGACCTTAATGGCCACATCACGGCCGTAATATGGATCATGCGAGAGGTACACAATCCCCGTGCTACCACGGCCGACCTCATTAATAATTACATACTTGCCTATTTTTTCAGGCAAATTACCGGGCTTTGGATTTACAGTTGCAACACTACTGGGGCGATTAACGCTCATGGCGGTCAGGATACGTCGAGAGCCAGACCAAAACTGTGACCGCCGTCCAAGGCTCAGCGAAAGTGATCGTAACCCACAACGACGGGATGGTAGGGCTCGCCCTGCAGCGTCCAATTCACCCCGCTGCCCGGACTCAACTCGCCAATCACCGTAAACTGAAAATTCAGTTTGGCCGCGAGAGCCACCAACGCCGCAAGATTTGACGGCGGAAAAGCCACCAATAGCTCGTAATCGTCGCCAGCGCCCAGCGCCAAATCACGGGCCTGGTCAAGCGGACAGTGGCCACGCAGCGCGCTAGATAGCGGCAAACGATCAATTTCTACCAGCGCGCTTAAACCACTCGCCGCTGCAAGTTTGGGCAAATCTCCGACCAAACCATCGGAAATATCCATAGCGGCGCTCGCAAGCACGCGAATTTCCTGTCCGAAGGCAACCCGCGGGGTCGGATAAAAAAAACGCTGTATCAGCTTATCGACCGTAGTCGGCCCCAGGTCCGCAGCCGATAGCCCCACTCCGCCCGCCCTCTGAACGAGCGCGAGGCCCGCCCCCGCGTCCCCCAAAGTACCGGTAACCGCCAGTAAATCGGCGCACTTAGCGCCGCCACGCCGAATCGCCGCGCCTTGGGGTACGTAGCCCATGATCTGTACACTAATCGTGAGTGCCCCACGCGTAGTATCGCCGCCTACCAAGCTGACACCGAAAGTGTTAGCCAACTCATAGAACCCGTCGCTAAATTGCTGCAGCCACAATGGCTCAATTTGCGGCAGGGTCAAAGCCAGGGTAGCCCACGCGGGTGTCGCGCCCATGGCCGCCATATCGCTTAAATTTACGGCTAATGCACGATAACCAATGGCTCGCGCTGAGGTACCAACCGGGAAGTGTCGCCCCTCCACCAACGTATCGACCGCCACCACCAGTTCCGTATTCGCTGGCAAGCTGAGCACCGCCGCATCATCTCCAATGCCTAGCACTACGTGATCAGCCGAATCTGCGGCGGCTGGCCGCATAAAAAACCGGCGAATTAAGTCAAATTCATCCACCGGCCGCTATCCCAGCGATTGCCCATACTCAAGCGGTCGTAAATCACGCGCAGCCTTGTCCAAGGCGGCATTCACAAATTTGTGCCCGTCGGTTGCACCAAATTGCTTAGCCAAATTCACCGCTTCATCAATCGCCACACGGTAGGGCAATTCCGGGCATGCGCGTAACTCGTGTAAGCCCAACCACAACACCGCGTGTTCGATGGGATCTAATTCCGCAGGGGGAATTTCGCAGTACCCCTTCAGCTGTTCATCCAGACTGGCGCTGGTCGGCGCGACCGCAAAAATTAACTCGCGAAAATACTCAAGGTCAGCGCGACTCGCCTCAGGGTCAGTTGCAAACTGCTGGTAAGTCTCCATCCAGGGGCGCGGATTCAGCTGTATTTGATACAAGGCTTGTAGAGCGAGTCGCCGCGCCAAACTACGAGCTCGATGGCCCGAACTTGATCGTTTGGTAGCCACTCTTTTATGGGTCCAGGCGCCGCAATAAATTCGCCATTTCTATCGCTGTTATGGCCGCATCAATTCCCTTATTTCCTGCCTTACCGCCAGCACGATCCATGGCTTGCTCCATCGTATCGGTCGTCAGCACGCCAAAAGCCACCGGCACGCCCGATTCCAACGAAATCTTCGCCAAACCCGAGGCACACTCACCGGCCACATAATTAAAATGAGGCGTTTGACCGCGAATAACCGCGCCCAAAGCGATCACCGCATCGTAACGACGCGAAAGCGCCAATTTACGCACCACCACTGGCATATCAAACGCGCCGGGTACCCGCACAATTTCAATCTGTTTGTCACTTGCACCGTGACGCCGTAGCGCATCGACGGCCCCGCGCATCAGCGGTTCGACCACAAAATCGTTGAACCGCGCCGCCACAATGACAAAGCGCAGATCGCGTGCCTGGAGCTCGCCTTCTGTTATTTTCGTATTATCGTAATTCACTTAACGTATCCTCAAACACAATCGCTTAAGTATAAGCCCCTTTAGGCTCATTCCCCGCCATCAACATAACTAGTGACTTCCAAATCAAAAGCCGCGAGACCCTGGAGCTGTTTAGGCGCGCTCAGCACACGCATTCGTTTTAAACCCAGATCTTTGAGAATTTGCGCCCCAATTCCATAGGTGCGCACTACAGTCGCGCCAACGGCCCTCGCGGCAGCCGCACCCGCAGGCCGCGCGTCGAGCAACTGTACGCTGTTCATAAAATCACGCGGGGTCTCTTCGGGCCGCAAAATCACTACGACTCCGGAAGACTCCCGTGCCACCCGCTGCATGGCGGCGCGGAGCGGCCATCCCAGTGTTTCGCTACGCACCCCGACCACATCGCGTAGTGTCTCTTTAATATGCACACGGACCAGCGGTGGCGGCGTCGAATTTAAATCGCCCTTCACCAACGCAATGTGCACCTTCTTATTGACATGATCCTCGTAGCAACACAAGCGAAAAGACCCATACTCAGTATCGACCACTTGATCGTAAATTCTTTCCACTGATCGCTCGTTTTTCAAGCGGTAGCGAATCAAATCGGCGATGGTTCCCATTTTCAAGCCGTGCGTCTGAGCGAAGCGCTCAAGGTCAGGCCGACGCGCCATGCTGCCATCATCGTTCAATATCTCCACAATCATTGCGGCGGGCGAAAATCCCGCCAAGCGCGCCAAATCACAACCGGCTTCAGTATGTCCCGCACGAGTCAATACACCGCCGGGCTGCGCCATGAGCGGAAAGATATGCCCCGGCTGACGCAAATCAGCGGGCTCGGCCTCAGCCCCGACCGCGGTAATCACAGTATGCGCACGATCATGCGCCGAGATGCCGGTCGTCACTCCCTCAGCCGCCTCAATTGAAACCGTGAAATTCGTGCGATGCTGGCTATCGGTATCGCTCACCATAAGTGGTAAACGTAGTTGCCGGCAACGCTCACGAGTCAAAGTCAAACAAATCAATCCACGGCCAAAACGCGCCATGAAATTCACATCTTCCGGTCGTACACACTCTGCCGCCATAATCAAATCGCCTTCGTTCTCGCGATCTTCATCATCCATGATTACGGCCATTTTGCCTTGTCGTAGATCATCGAGAATGGCATCGATACTGCTAAATTCAGACATTATTTTATTGACTCCAAAGTTTTCGGCATGAGCCGATCGAGGTAGCGTGCGATCAAATCGATTTCTATATTAACGGCATCACCTAGCTGCAAGCTACCGAGAGTAGTCACTTCAAAAGTATGCGGGATGATATTGACATCAAACCGCTGACCCTCGACACGATTAACCGTCAGACTCACCCCATCGATGCAGATCGAACCCTTAGGCGCTACAAAACGCATTAAATCCTGCGGCAACTCAAACTCCATAGCCCACGAGCGCGCGTCCTGACGTGATGCTGCCATAGTTCCCAACCCATCCACATGACCACTCACCAAATGCCCACCCAGCGCATCTCCCATGCGCAGCGCAGACTCCAGGTTAAGAGTGGCGCCTAGAGATAATAATCCGAGTGTAGTTTTAGCCAATGTTTCACGTGACACGTCCGCACAGAAGCGCATACCCTCCATGCGCGTAATCGTCAGGCACACACCTTGTACGCTCACACTGTCACCGAGAGCCATGCGCGCAAAATCCATATGAGGCGCGTCTATGCCCAATTCCAAGTCCCCACCACGCTCAAGCACTGAGGCAAGCTTGCCGGTCGAGACAATAATTCCAGTGAACATACTCTATTTCTCGATAAGCTTATTTACAGGCTTAAGCACTAGACGCAAATCATCCCCCACCCGCCTGATTTCTTGAAACTCAAAAGCCGGTAAATGCGCTTGCAAACCGCTGAAGCGCGTCAATGGCGCGGCATCGCAACCCAGTAGTGAGGGCGCCATATACAAAATCCACTCATCGACTAACTCAGCCTCTAAGAATGCACCGCCTAGCCGTGGCCCGCATTCCACTAGAAGTTCATTGACCTCTAAAGCGTTGAGTTTTGATAGCACCGCAGCAAGATCCAGACCACCCGCTCCTAGAGGCACTCGTGCAACGCGCACGCTGGATTCACCCGTCACAGCAGTCCCATCGCGCCCCTCGCGCGCATTGGGCGAGGCAAACACTAACGCACCCGGATCTTGAAAAATCACCGACTTTAAATCACACGACAGTTGCGGATCCAACAGTACGCGCAAGGGTTGCCGCACCCACGCACCGGATGCGCCTAATTTAAGCCTCACATTTAGCCGAGGATTATCGGCTCGCACAGTTCCAGCGCCCGTGAGTATCGCAGAGCTTCGTGCCCGCAAAATCTGCACATCGGCGCGCGCAGCTTCGCCGGTAATCCACTCCTTTGCTCCGCCAGCTGGTGCGGTTCGCGCGTCCAAACTCATCGCCATTTTCAAGCGCACGAACGGACGTGCGCGTTCGAAACGCGAAAAAAAGCCGGGGTTAAGTTCACGGGCCTGGTCGGCGAGCAGACCCACCGACACCGGAATACCCGCGGCGCGTAATCGCGAAGCTCCTGCTCCCGACACCCGTGGATTGGGATCGAGCGTCGAACAGACCACTCGTGCGATACCGGCAGCAATAAGCGCATCCGTGCAAGGCGGCGTACGACCCGTATGGTTGCAAGGTTCCAAAGTCACGTAGGCGGTCGCGCCTGCCGCCCGCGAGTCCGCCGCGCGCAATGCCAACACTTCGGCATGTGGCTCACCGGCCCGTGCATGCCAGCCCTCACCCACGATGACTGCACCTTGCACCAATACACAGCCCACGCGTGGATTAGGGTCGGTGGTATACAGACCATTTAGCGCGAGGTGCAACGCGCGCTGCATGTGCGAGCGCTCCTCGGCGGTCGGCGAGTGCTGCTCTGCTGTTAGTGAATCCTGGTTCATGACTCTTCTTCCGACTTCGGCAGCAACGGCAACTGATCGTTAGGGGCCGAACGGCGGCGTCGATGCTGACGCACCTCATCAATCTCAGTTCGAAACGCTTCGATGTCTTGAAAACTGCGATATACGGAAGCAAAACGTACATAAGCGACTTCGTCCATATGCCTAAGCTCTTCCATCACCATTTCCCCCACCGCACGCGCCGCGATTTCACGCTCACCCAAACTTCGTAACTTGTGGCCAATGCGCGCAACTGCGGCGTCAATCGCATCGCGACCCACAGGACGTTTCTCCAGCGCCTTTAACATCCCAGAGAGTAATTTATGCTCATCGAAGGGTTCACGACTACGATCTTGCTTGACCACCGTGGGCAGCAGTAGCTCAGCTACCTCAAAGGTTGTATAGCGTTCGGTGCACGCCAGGCATTCTCGGCGACGGCGAATCTGTCGTCCTTCGCCCGCCAACCGCGAATCAATAACTTTAGTCTCCGTATGATCGCAAAAAGGACAATGCATGGGGAGGATTTACACTAGCCATACACTGGAAATCGTCGACACAGCGCCATCACATCGAGACGTACCCGCTCGACGCTAGCTTCATCCCCCATATGATCGAGCACATCAGCAATCCAGAGAGAAAGCTGGCGCACCTCGGTTTCCTTAAAGCCACGGGTCGTCACCGCCGGGGTTCCAATCCGTAAACCGCTGGTCACCATCGGTGGCCGAGGATCATTGGGCACTGCATTCTTATTCACCGTTATATGAGCGCGCCCTAAGGCTGCGTCCGCATCCTTACCGGTAATATTTTTATCCACCAAATCCAAAAGGAATAAGTGATTGTCAGTGCCACCGGAGACAATCTTGTAACCCCGTTGCATCAATACCTCGGTCATGGCGCGCGCATTCGCCACCACCTGGGTTGAGTACGTCTTAAACTCCGGTTGTAGTGCTTCGCGGAAAGCGACCGCTTTAGCAGCAATCACGTGCATGAGCGGACCGCCCTGTATCCCAGGAAACACTAACGAATTAAATTTCTTATGTAGATCAGCGTGCGGGCGCGCCAAAATCAAACCACCGCGTGGACCGCGCAGCGTCTTATGCGTGGTGGTGGTCACCACATCCGCGTGCGGCACCGGATTCGGATACACTCCGGCCGCGACTAACCCCGCAACATGGGCCATATCTACCAGAAAATAAGCGCCCACCGAATCCGCAACGCCGCGAAAGCGTGCCCAATCAACTACGCGCGAATAGGCGGAAAATCCCGCGATAATCAGCTTCGGTCGATGCTCCTTAGCAAGCCGCTCCACCTGCTCGTAATCGATTTGCCCTGTATCCGCCTTAATCCCATATTGGAAGGCATTATATAATTTGCCAGAAAAATTTACCTTAGCGCCATGCGTTAAATGACCGCCATGATCGAGACTCATACCGAGCACCGCATCACCCGGATTAAGGAGCGCTAAATACACCGCCATATTGGCCTGCGAACCGGAATGCGGCTGGACATTGGCATAAGCTGCGCCAAACAATTCCTTAGCGCGATCAATGGCCAATTGCTCCGCGACATCCACATACTCACAGCCCCCGTAATAGCGTTTGCCTGGATAACCTTCCGCATACTTATTGGTTAGAACCGATCCTTGTGCTTCAAGCACTCGCGGGCTCGCATAATTTTCCGAGGCGATGAGTTCAATGTGGTCCTCCTGGCGGCCCTGTTCCGCTAAAATCGCCGCATCAAGTTCAGCATCGAAACCCGCAATCGTCATTTGCTTATTAAACATTCGAATCTCCAGAGTTAGCCGGAGATTGTAGCTGATGGCCTTACGGTTCCCTAGCAAGGAATGCCGCCACCACGGCGCTCCAAGCCATCGCAAGGTTATTTCGGTGGTATCCACCGCCACCCATTGCCAACACCCGTCCATGCCCTTGAGCGTCGGCAATAGCGCAAAGACGTTGCGCCGCGTGCGCATGCGCCGCTGGGGTCCACCTCAGGTGCGCGAGCGGATCACCCGCCAATGCGTCAGCACCGCACTGGAATAAGATGATTTCACTGGGGTAGCGCTGCAAATGCGCCTCTACTTCCTGCCAGGCAGCCATAAATTGACTGTCATCCGCACCGGGATCTAATGGCAGATTAAGTTTAACGCCGCTGGCCGCGCCGCGGCCTATTTCCTCGCGCGCACCGGTTCCCGGATACAAATGCCGACCGTCTTCGTGTATGTCGGCAAACACCAGGTTCGCATCTGCCTCGAAGGCATAAAACACGCCATCCCCGTGATGAACATCGATATCGACATAAGCAATGCGTTGCACGCCGTACAGTGAACGCAGCAATTCAATTGCCACACCAATATCGTTAAATGCGCAAAATCCCGCCGCTCCCCCTCGCGTGGCATGATGCAAACCGGCAATTGGCACAAATGCACGGTTACTGGTGCCGCTCATCAGCGAATCCAGCGCTACTAAAGTCGCGCCTACCACGGAACTTGCCGCTTCGAATATCCCTCGAAACGCGGGCGTATCGCCGCGATCTAAGAAACCATCCCCACTAAGTGATTTTTGTTGCACCAACTCAATGTAAGTAGGCGTATGGAAGGCCAGAAGCTCATTTAAGGTCGCCGCCCGCGGCGCCAGGCGTCGCACCTGGTCACTCAAACCCTGAGCCACTAACTCCCGGATAAAACACTCATGCCGATCAAGCCCAAAAGGGTGGCCGTTGCCAAACCCGTAACGAGCTATTGCTTCTCCGGTAACAACGATAACGGGCTTAAGCATTGCAACAAGAGACTACCATGAGTAAAGGTCCTTAGGTGTTAAGGCACTTTTTATAGTGGGGCGGTTCCAGTATCCTACTCATTAGTAATTGTGCGTTTAAACCCTAATTTCTCACCTTAAATCGAAGGCAACCCATGGCTCAGTTCATTTACACCATGAACCGCGTTGGCAAAGTCGTGCCACCCAAACGCATTATTTTGCGCGACATTTCTTTGAGCTTTTTCCCGGGTGCCAAAATCGGCGTCTTGGGTTTAAACGGATCGGGCAAATCCACTCTCCTTAAAATCATGGCGGGTCTCGACAAGGAAATCGAGGGCGAAGCGCGTGCCCAAACCGGAATCAAGGTCGGCTATCTACCGCAAGAACCCTTGCTGGATGAATCCAAGACGGTACGCGAAGTAGTCGGTGAAGGTGTTGGCGATGTTCAAGGTCTGATAGATCGCTTCAATGCGGTCAGCGACCGGTTTGCCGAACCCATGACCGATGACGAGATGAATAAGGCCCTGGAGGAACAAGCCAAACTGCAGGATAAAATTGATGCAGTCGGCGGTTGGGAATTGGAACGCAAGCTTGAAATTGCCGCAGACTCGCTCCGACTTCCCCCCTGGGACGCCGTGATCGGAAAATTATCGGGGGGTGAGAAACGCAGGGTTGCCCTATGTCGCTTGCTGCTATCCAAACCGGACATGCTGTTACTAGATGAACCGACCAATCATTTAGACGCCGAGTCGGTGGCCTGGCTGGAGCATTTCCTTGAGGAATATCCCAGCACCGTCATTGCGGTGACCCATGATCGTTACTTTCTCGATAATGTGGCGGAATGGATATTAGAACTAGATCGCGGTCACGGTATCCCGTGGGAGGGGAACTATTCTTCTTGGCTGGAACAAAAAGGCCAACGCCTAGCGCAAGAAGATCGTCAACAAGACGCCCTTGCCAAAACACTCAAGCGCGAATTGGAATGGGTGCGCACCAACCCCAAGGCTCGGCAAGCGAAATCTAAGGCACGCTTGCAACGCTACGAGGAACTCGCCTCTCAGGAATTTCAAAAGCGTAACGAGACCAATGAAATCTACATACCGCCTGGAGAGCGTCTCGGCGATTTAGTGATTGAAGCGAAACAGATCCGCAAAGGCTATGGCGTTCGCTTGCTGGTCGAAAACCTAAACTTTAATTTACCCGCGGGCGGCATTGTCGGCATCATCGGTCCAAACGGGGCCGGCAAGACCACACTATTCCGCATGTTATCAGGCGTTGAGAAACCCGATAGCGGCGAATTCCGCTTAGGGCCCAGCGTGAAGCTCGCGTATGTTGATCAATCCCGTCAGACATTGAACGATAAAAATACTGTGTGGCAAGAAATCTCCGGTGGGCTTGAACTGATCAAAGTAGGCAACTACGAGACTTCCTCACGCGGCTATGTCGGCAGGTTTAATTTCAAGGGAGTGCAACAACAACAAATCATCGGTGACCTGTCCGGCGGAGAGCGCAATCGAGTACATCTAGCCAAAGTATTAAAATCAGGCGGTAATGTGCTACTGCTTGACGAACCCACCAATGATCTGGATATTGAAACGCTGCGTGCTTTGGAAGAGGCGCTACTTGCTTTTCCCGGTTGTGCCGTTGTCATTTCGCACGATCGCTGGTTCTTAGACCGCATCGCCACCCATATCCTCGCGTTCGAGGGCGACTCACAAGTCGTTTGGTTCGAAGGCAATTACCAGGAATACGTTGAAAACTTCAAGCATCGCAAGGGTGAGGATGCCGCACAACCGCATCGCATTCGCTACAAGCCGTTGGCAGGTTAAAGATGGCTATCTTTATCGGATCTGATGACCAACTACATAGCGAGCATCAGGGCATTTCTTTGAACTGCCCGCATTGTCAAATTTTCTCGCATGTTACGGCCACCGCGGTCCCAAAGTTCGATGATCTCTCACTTAGCAAACCGAAACACATCGGCATTGTATTTCGCTGCGACTCCTGTGTTGAACCTATATTCTTAAAATTTATTGCTAAATCTTTTACCAGCAGCCGGGTGGAACTTGCCGGTAACTACACTGAAATCGAACGCGCCCGCGAGAATTTCCCACTCACCTACTTGCCCGAAGAATCGGAGATTCTATTTAAGGAAGCTCTAAATTGTTATGCGGCTAGTTGTTTTAATGCGTTCGGCAGCATGACACGGCGCACCGCTCAATCGCTTTTTCGCGAGCTCGGGGAACACGGCAAACTTGAAATATTTGATACATTAGAACAAATTCGCAGCCTGGTTGAATTAGACGACGATACTTTTAGTGCTATACGCACGGTGTTATTTGGCAGCGACAATGACCCCTGGCAACAACAACCACACATCGATGCAGAACGCGCTGGAATTCTACTCGAAGTGATGCGCGATCTTTTGTACCAAACCTTCGTGCGCAAAGCACGCCTGGTGCAAGCAATGACCTTCCGAAAATTCGTAGTCCAAACCCCTTAAGCTAAAAACACACGCGCATTGCGGAATAGTCGGGTCCACCCACCATCCTCGGCCCACTCTTTAGGAGCCCAAGAATGCTGCACAGTGCGATACACGCGCTCAGGATGCGGCATCAGCGAAGTCACGCGTCCATCGGCGCTGCACAATCCCGCAATCCCCAACGGTGATCCATTAGGATTGCACGGGTAACTATCCGTCTGTTGATCTCGGTTATCAACAAATTGCAGCGTTACTTGCTGCCGCGCGAGGATTTGTGCCGCGCCGTGCGGCACGGCAAATTCCGCGCGTCCCTCGCCATGCGACACTACAATGGGCAATATTGAACCGTGCATCCCTGTGAATAACATTGACCGAGACTCTACGACCCGTACCAAGCTCAAGCGCGCTTCGTACTGCTCGGACGCGTTGCGAACAAAGCGTGGCCATCCGTCGGTACCCGGAATTAACTCCTGCAGCGCTGCCAACATTTGACAGCCATTGCAGACGCCCAGAGTAAAAGTGGATTCGCGCGCAAAGAAGTTCAAGAATTCCTCGCGTGCACGCGCATTAAATAGAATGGACTTAGCCCAACCCTCGCCTGCACCGAGCACGTCACCATAAGAGAATCCGCCACAAGCCACTAATCCGTGAAAACGACTTAAGGGCACGCGGCCGCTAAGAATGTCGGTCATATGCACGTCGTAAGCGTCAAATCCACAACGAGTCAGTACCGCCGCCATCTCGGTCTGACTATTGACCCCCTGTTCACGCAGCACGGCCACAGCAGGTCTAGCACCACCCTTAATAGAAGAGGCAGCGATATCCTCGGAAGGATCGTAGCTTAATTGCGCATGCAACCCCGGATTATTAACATCCAAAATCTTTTGATATTCTTGTTGCGCGCAGTGTGGATTATCACGCATCGACTGCATACGGTACGAAACCTCGCTCCAACGACGCTGCAAGTCAATACGCGAGGCCGTCAAATACTGTCGGCCCGCTCGCACACTGATCGCAACACCCGGCACAGGGTTGCCAATATCCTGCACGCACTGAGATAGCCCGTGTCGCTTGCAAATATCCACAACCGCAGCAACAGAATCCGCCGGCACCTGAATCACCGCACCTAGCTCTTCGGCAAAACATGCAGCCACTGGATCAGAGGTAGCGCCTAGATCGACGCTCAAACCACAATGGGTTGCAAACGCCATTTCCAATAGCGTAATCAGTACCCCGCCGTCCGACACGTCATGATATGCCAGCACTAAACTGCGTTCTTTTAACTCATGTAGCGCCGTAAAAAAAGCCGTCAATAATTGCGCTGCATCGAGATCCGCAGCCACGCCGCCAAGCTCCTCGTGGACTTGCGCCCAGCAAGAACCGCCCAAGCGATTCTGACCCTTACCCAAGTCAATACGCACGAGCCGTGACGCCTGGGATAAATCTAATTCCGGCGTCAACGTTCGTCTCGCGTCCCGCACCGGTGCAAACGCTGAGACCACTAAGGACACCGGAGCCAGAACCAAGTGGTCCCCATTTTTATCGGTCCAGGCAGTCCGCATGGACAACGAATCCTTGCCCACCGGGATGGTCACGCCCAATGCAGTGCATAACTCTAAACCTACGGCGCGCACCGTCGCATACAAATCAGCATCCTCGCCGGGCTCACCACACGCCGCCATCCAGTTAGCCGATAAGCGAATATCAGTAAGTCTGGCGATATCCGCCGCAAGAATATTGGTGATAGCCTCGGCCACCGCAAGGCGGCCGGAGGCGGGTGCGTTTAACAAGGCCACCGGCGAGCGCTCACCCATCGCCATTGCTTCTCCGGTATAACCCTCGTAGTCACTCAAGGTCACCGCCACATCCGCGACCGGGACTTGCCATGGACCGACCATTTGATCACGACTAATCATACCGCCTACCGTGCGATCACCGATGGTAATGAGAAACGACTTATCGGCAATGGTCGGCAAACACAGCAATTTATCCAACGAATCAGCGATGGTTTTCGCCGTAGTCGACAGCGCGGCAACCGGCTTAATCGTGGCACGAACATCACGCACCATCTTCGGCGTTTTACCCAGCAGGAGGTCTAGCGGTATATCGACTGGAACCTTGCCTAGCAAAGTATCTTCAACCAGTAATCGAGCATCATCAGTAATTTCACCGACCACGGCAAAGGGACAGCGTTCACGTTCACAAAGCGCTGCAAATTGCGCCACAGATCCTGGGGCCAGCGCCAGCACATAGCGCTCCTGAGCTTCATTGCACCAAATTTCCATCGGCGACAGCTCAGGTTCAGCACTCGGAATTTTACGTAAATCGATTCGGCCACCACGCTGACTATGCGCGATAGCCTCAGGCAGAGCATTCGATAAGCCGCCTGCACCCACGTCATGAATTAGCAAAATAGGATTGGCATCCCCTAGCGCCCAACATCGGTCAATGACCTCTTGAGCGCGACGCTGAATTTCCGCGTTACCACGCTGCACCGATGCAAAATCGAGTTGCGAAGAACTCTGACCGCTCCCCACCGACGAGGCCGCTCCGCCTCCAAGTCCGATCAGCATGGCAGGCCCCCCCAGCACCACCAGAGGCGCACCCTTTACCACGTCTTTTTTTTCGACGTGCGTACGGCGTATATTGCCAAGTCCGCCCGCGACCATGATGGGCTTGTGATAGCCACGAATCACCCGCCCCCCCTGCTGGCCCACGCGACCTGTCTGCTCGAACACTCGAAAATAGCCACAAATATTGGGCCGTCCAAATTCATTATTAAAGGCCGCGGCACCGATTGGCGCTTCAAGCATGATGTCGAGTGCGGAGGCAATTCGCTCCGGTTTACCGAAATCTTTTTCCCAGGCTTGCAGCATTCCTGGGATTTTTAAATTAGATACCGAGAAACCACACAGTCCCGCCTTAGGCTTTGCACCAATACCGGTCGCCCCTTCATCCCGAATTTCACCACCCGCGCCGGTCGCAGCCCCGGGAAAAGGTGAAATCGCGGTCGGATGATTGTGGGTTTCTACTTTCATTAATATATCGACCGGTTCACGCACTCCCGCATAACGCTGCGTGACGGAGTCAGGAAAAAAGCGTACCGCTTCGCTGCCCATCATGACAGCGGCATTATCCCGGTAGGCGGATAGCACCCCGTTTGAGTTGCGCGCGTAAGTCGCACGAATCATAGAAAACAGAGATTGCGGCATAGTCTTGCCGTCAATGACAAAATCTGCGTTAAATATCTTGTGCCGGCAATGCTCGGAATTTGCCTGCGCGAACATCATTAACTCTACGTCGGTGGGATCACGTTTTAATTTACGAAACGCCTCGACCAAATAATCAATTTCCCCAATCGATAGGGCCAATCCCCATTCAGTATTAGCCCGCTCCAAAGCAGCCCGCCCATCACCGCCCAATGCAACGGTGCGCAATTCACGCGCGGCGGCGTGCCGAAACAGATTTTCAAGATTCACAGAATCTAGCCACACCGACTCAGTCATGCGATCGTGTAGAGCGACCGCCAGCCGCTGTAGATCGCGAGCAGTCAGCGCGGCACCCGCGTCAATCGAGTAAATCGTACCGCGCTCTAAGCGACGCAAGGTCAGCAGGCCACAGGAGTGAGCTATGTCGGTGGCCTTACTTGACCAAGGCGACAAGCTACCTAAACGCGGCGTTACAATGACTGTATAGGGTCGCGATGGCTGCGAAGGCAGCGAAGAATGCGAAGACCCAGCCGAGATTAACGCGCCAGGCAATAACTTCCGCAGAATTTGCGTTTCCGAAGCGCTTAGATTTTGGGCAACTTCGACAAAATACTCAAGCTGCGCTGACACCGCTTGCACTCGCCCATCAAGGGCTTGCAGGGTCTTTAACAGCGAATCCAGGCGAAATTGCGATAAGGCGGGTGCACCGGCTAAGCTAAATAGAGAGTTCACCTTGAGTTATAGCCTACTTACGGGCGTTCGAATCGCCGCCCGGAGTATAGATGGGGACGGGAAACTGGGCCACGTTGGAGCCTTCCAGGGCGACCACTTTGCTGATCCCTTGTTTCTTTACTTCATCAATTCGCAGCACCGAATGCATCGGTATATAGGTGCGTTTGACCTCGTTGAACTCGGCTTTGATCTTCTCTTCAGCGGGGTCGACCACTACCGTCGAGCGCTCGCCGAATACTAGTTCCTCTACCTCAATAAACCCAAAAAGGCTGCCCTGACCTACTTTTCGGGCGTAGATCTCATAAACTTTACCCTGGTTGACAAACAAAACTTTAAAAATGTGACTCGCGGCCATTTACTCAGTCTCCAGCATTGCTACTGTTTCGGTATATTATACGGGCACTTAGCGCAACCCTTAAGACCCATTGGAGAAATTAAAGACTATGGCCCTGCGCTTAAGCATCGTCAGTGAACATGCCTCCCGTATGGGAGAGAAAGCCGCCCGTGTATTTGGCGTACATGGCGGCAGTATAGGTCGTGCCACTGACAACGAATGGATTCTACCCGACCCGGAGCGATACCTGTCGGGCAAACACGCGCGAATTGATTTTCGGGCGGGCACCTACTATTTGGTTGACACCAGCTCAAATGGCACTTTTGTCAATGGATCGACGCTACCACTGGGCAAATTTCACGAATATAAGGTTAAAGATGGCGACCATGTACGCATCGGTGAATTCGAGTTACTCGTCACTATTGATGCCAGCAACGATTTTCCGCCTGAAGAAGGCGCAATAGTCGCGCACGCTGCAAAATCTCCGTCTAAATCCGCTAAGAAATCTACCGCCAATGACCTAGGGGAAAGTCTGGACTTAAGTGAATTATTGGAACTTAGCGGCTCGTTGCAACCCATATCAGCGAATAACGCCTACGGACAAGCGCTAACGAGTGACCCGGCGAATACCCCGGGGGAAGCCACTGGCACGCCCTGGCATATGATGACGCGGCCACTGAAGGCGGCACGCGCTTCGGTTCAACCGATACCCTCCGCCCCCCCGCCGCCGGCGACACCCCGCGCGACCATGCCCGCTTCCGCGCCCATCACGCCGGTCATGCAAGGTGCGCCAATCCCAGTACTGTCTGCGGCGGTTGCTCGGTCTGAGAATGGATTATTTGATGCTGATTTTGATACCGGACTTGCCGCTTTTTGTCGTGGCGCCGGGATTGATCCGCGAGCAATCACGCCGGATGCGCGGGGTGCGGCACTGACACTTGCGGGACAATTATTCCGCGAAAGCATTCTAGGCCTTATGGATTTGCACCAAGGTCGCCAGGAATTTCGCAATCGCTTCCGCATTGCCGCGCCCGACGATAACGAGGGCGATATGCCCTTAAATTTCTCCAAAGGCATTGATGAGAATTTATTGCGCCTGCTGACAACCTTGTCGACGCGCTCGGGTTCAGTAGAATCAGTGCGTGAACAATTTCGCGATCAAAAAGCTCAAAATACGGCATCGTTGGTCGCCATGCGCGCGGCGTTCGATGAGTTCTTGCAACGCGTTGATCCTAAAGAATTGGAAGAGCGTTTCGAGCGTGGCACGAAACGCGGGGTGTTCGGCACTCAGAACAAAGGTAAGTATTGGGACTTATACGTGGAGTTATTTCCAGGCCTAGCGCAACGCCCCACCGAGGGTTTTCCGCATCTTTTTGTGGAAACTTTCGCCAAAGCCTATGCAGCTAAATTGCGCAAGCTTGCGCCACCGCCCCGAAAAAATGGCTTTGACACGTCGATGGACGAAGAAAACGACAAAGCAGTTGGTGAAGCCTAGGCCGGTATGCGGCTACTAATTGTTGAAGACGATGATCTAGTGGCCGACGCCATCGTGCGTGCGCTTAATGCCGCTTCGTTTGACACGCTGCGGGTTTCGAGCGCGGAAGCCGCGCAAGCCGCATTGGCGGGTGAAGAATTCGCTCTTGCAGTCATTGACGTAGGATTACCGGGAGCTGACGGGCTATCGCTAGTACGTCGCTTACGCAGCGCGGGTAAAGCGATGCCCACGCTAGTGCTCACCGCACGCTGCACGCTCAACGATAAGGTCAAGGCGCTCGACTTAGGGGCCGATGATTTTTTAAGTAAACCCTTTGCAGCCGCTGAGTTAGCCGCGCGATGTCGGGCATTGGTGCGCCGTGCTGGTGGCGCATTGAACGGAGTAATTACTTTAAATCGTATGATGGCGGACTTACACGGCAAGCGACTCCTGATTGATGAAGCGGAAGTCGAACTCACGGCGCGTGAGTGGTTGATATTGGAATGTCTGGTACGACGCATTGGCATGATTGTCTCAAAGGACAAATTACTGCAGGAAATCGCGAGTCCCGGTGACATCACTTCCAATGCGATTGAGGTGCATATCTCACGTTTGCGCGCCAAATTAGGCGATGCGGCGATTATTCGCAGCCTACGGGGCTTAGGGTATCGGCTTGAGGACGCTAACCCGCCATGACCTCTATCAGCCGCCGCTTGGTATTATGGCTAGCGGTGCCATTGACTCTATTGGCGCTAGGCGGAGCGCTAGTTCACTACTTCAATAGTATCGCACCGGGGGTTATCACGGGTGATCGGCGCTTGCGGGATGCGGCCGCTGCCATTATCGCGCATATTAAAGTAATCGACGATCAACTTGTGCTTGACCCCGTGCCTGCCGATGATTCCATCAAGTACGCGGTGCGTGATGCCCAGGGCCGTCTATTCGCGGGGGATGCGCGGCTACCGACAATCCCCTTGGCGCGCGGCGGTCCAAATCAAGCAATAGGCATGGCACCCATTAATCGGGGCAGCGTACGCACCCTGACCGCACGCGCGTTTACGTCGCGGGGACCGGTGTTAGTTAACGTAGCCGATGCTGTCAAGGTTAACGAGGCGGCGGCACGCTTTGGGTTCATGAGTACCTTACTGTGGGACTTCGTGCAGCTGGACCTTACTTTGGTATTGGTGTGGGTAGGGATTCAATTGGGCTTAAGACCGGTGAAAAAAATGCGCGATGAGATCGCGGATCGCTCACCACTAGATTTACGACCTATAGCCGAAGCGTCAGTGCCGCGTGAACTCGCGCCGCTCGCAGCGACCTTGAATCGTTTATTTATCTTGTTGCGCACGTCGGTGCAATCTCAACAACAGTTTATTGCGAATACGGCCCACCAATTGCGCACGCCAATCACGGGCATGCTCGCGCAGTTGGATTTACTCGCAGCCGAACCTGCTGCGCTACCCATCAAACATCGTCTGGTGGTACTACAAGAGGGTATGCGTCAATTAACCCACACTGCCAACCAACTGTTAACACTGGCGCGAGCTGATCCTGCGGTGAATATCACCACCAAGAATCGCAGCCTTGATTTAAAGGATATTGTTGATGAGGTTGCGGCTCGATTTTTTGATCGCGCGCTGCAAAGCCAAATTGATCTCGGAGTCGAGACTCAGAGCGTAAGCCTGGTGGCTGATCCATCGCTGCTCGATGACCTGCTCAGCAACTTGGTGGATAACGCAATTAAGTACACCCCCGCAGGCGGGCGAGTAACGGTTCGCAGCGGTTTGTTGGAAGGCAGACCAACCTTAAGTGTCGAGGATACCGGCGTGGGGATTCCCGAGGCGGAACGTCAGCGCGTGCGGCAACGGTTTTATCGAATGCCTAATTCTACGGGGCATGGCAGTGGATTGGGGCTGGCGATTGTTGAGGAAATTGCGCGCTTGTACGGAGCAGCGCTTTTAATTGAGTCTCCCGCAAGCAGCTCAGGCACTAACGTCCGAGTAGTCTTCCGTACTAGCTAGCGTTCAACTAGAAAAAGCATACTCGGGCGAAAATTTTCTAAACTGTGACCGAACCCTAAGTACTGCGTCACGCTTTTAATCAATCCCTCTTACGCCGTCAGCTTCAAGAAAGGGTTCGCCTCTACTATGCCTACCTATGAGTCTACTAACGCAACTTGGTTGTCAGAGTCCATCGCAACAGCGAGGCTTCACATTGATTGAATTGCTAGTCAGCATGGCAGTCGCTGGCATATTAGTCGCCATTGGCGTGCCAGCGTTCACTAGTTTCATCCAAAACGACCGCGATATTTCTCAGATTAATTCACTAGTGCTAAGCCTCAACTATGCCCGCAGCGAAGCCGTTAAACGTAACGTCGCCACGGGAATCAGCGTATGCCCATCACTGGACGCACAAACCTGTAGCGGTAGCGCTTGGTCCAGCGGTTGGATCGTAACGGATCAATCCCCGCCGCCTACGCCTGCTTTACAGAAGACATCATCACTCTCAGGCTCAAACACCGTGACCGCAACGGGTTCGGCAACAGGGATTACATTCTTGTCAAGCGGTCAAGTTGCAAATTCAGTGCTCACAACAATCAAGATCTGCGATCCTCGTGGCGCCGCTTTTGCGCGCGATGTGGAAATTAATTCGACCGGGCGCGTTGCGGCATCACAAACCCCCGGACAATCAGTGAGCGGGGTGGCACTCACATGTCCATAAATTTAACCGCGTTCAACCGAGACAATACTCGCGGTTTCACGCTCATCGAAGTGCTGGTGTCGTTGGTGGTGCTCAGTATTGGACTGCTAGGCATGGGCAAAATGGTCATGGTGTCTTCACACTCGAACGATAGCGCGTATCTACGCACCCAAGCCACGGTACTGGCCTACGAGATCATCGATAGCATGCGCGCCAATCGCAACACCGCTATAACCCAAGGTTACGATAACGCCTTAGGCCCGGTACCTGCGAATACGAACGTTTGCGCTTTGGGTAATACATGCCCTAGTACTATTCTCGCTACTTACGACGTATCCACCTGGAAACAACGCTTGGCAGCAGCACTCCCATCGGGAACTGGCTCGATCGTCACGACACCTGTCGCAGGCACGGCAACGGCCACCATCCAAGTTCAATGGGATGATGCGGTCGCCCAGTCGGCGCTCAAAGTCTCCGGTGCCACGGTGGCGGCACCGATGTCAATCATATTGACGACCCAACTATGAAGCACAAACGCGGCTTTTCCATGGTTGAGCTGATGGTGGCCATCACGCTTGCATTGCTAGTGACCACTGCAGTGTTATCAGTTTTTGTGGGCTCAAGAACTGCCTACCAATCCACCACTGGCACATCCGCACTCAGCGACGGTGGCCGTTTTGCACTCGGTTACTTACAAACCGCGGTACGCGGCTCTGGGTACTTAGCCTGCGGCCCATCGACCAGGGTCGCTAGCATGTTAAATCCCGGACCGACACCACTGGCCTACGGCTTCGGTGCTTCGGGATATTTCCAACCGCTTTCAGGTTTCGAAGCTGCAAACACCGGCATTGGCGGCACTTACACACTCGGAACTTCGGCAGGGTCGCCTGCTAATTGGACGCCCACGTTGGATTCCGCCCTGCCGCCGGCCTCTACTACGGTGGGCGCCTTGGTGGCCAACAGCGACATATTAGTGGTGCGTTCCTCGACCATCAACAAAGCCACCGCCTATGTCACCGCTATCGCGCCGAGCAGCAGTAGTTTCACCATCAACTCGTTGACAACGCTAACCACAGTCGGTCAACTGGGCATAATTTCTGACTGCTCCAAATCGATGCTTTTCCAAGTCAGCGGCATAGCTTCGGCTGGAACCAGTGCGATCATCACTCATGCTGCCGGCGGCTCTCCGGGTAACACAAGTTCAGTTTTTAACATTTCCGGTACGTCGATAGATTTTCCACAGGGCGCGCAAGTCTCACCTCTCGACACCGTAATTTACTACATCGGTACTGGGTCTGATGGCGACAACTCGCTCTTCTCCTACGAACTTCAACCCAACAATACCTTTGTCATCAATGAATTGGTCCCAGACATCGAGGCAATGCAAATTCTCTACGGTTGGGACAGTAGCGGAACTTTGGCCGTCGGTGAATACATCACCGCCGATCAAGTTCCCGATTTCACAACAATTCTGAGCGTAAAAATAGCCTTATTGGCGGCGAGTCCACCTGGCTCCGCCCAAAGACCTGCGATTGCTCCTGCATTTAGTTTGCTAGGGACCTCGGTAACTGCGCCACGGGATACACGCAAGCGCCAGGTATTTGAAATAACGGTCGGCGCACGGAATGCCTTGACCTAGTAACGGTTCATCATGAATAAACAGACACATCCATGCAGTCATGTTTCCAGGCAATCCGGGGTAGTCCTGTTTGTCTCCTTAATACTGCTGCTTATCTTAAGCATGATTGGAGTCACCATGGCGCGCATGCAAACCGTCGAGGAGCGCATGGCGCGTAATGAGGATGGTCACCAACTGGCCGCTCAAGCGGCCGAGTCGGTGTTACGCGTCGCGGAGGCCGCCATTCAACAAGGACTATACGGCGTATCAGCGTGTCACGTAGGCGCAAACACTAATAGCGGCGGCGTGTACTGGATTACTCAAGCCACTGGCAGCGTCGTCCCGACCATTCATTGGTATGACTCAACCAAAGTCCTCACCTATACCGGTCCATCGCTTGGCAACGTACCCGCTCCAAAATTCGTCATTGAATGCTTACCACCCGCAACACTACCTGGCGAAGCAATGGGTGCCGGTGGTGGTGGTGGTGGTGGTGGTAGCGGCGCGCCAGTCTACAGAATTACCGTTCAAGCCGCGGGCCCTGATGGAAACCCTAGCACCTTGCTACAAAGCATTTTTCGTTTTCAGTAGTTTAAGACTTAAAGGAATTTTAAAATGCCCATACCCCCGTCTAATTTGAAGGTCGCGAGTACTCGCCTCTTTCACTTAATTTTATCGGCGAGCATAACTGCCGTGGTGGGATGGTCGCAACCGGCGGTAGCGGCCGCGCCCCCCATTCCCATTTCGCAAACACCCTTAACGGTCACTATTCCCGCTCATCCGCAAATCGTGCTAGCGGTTGCCAACTCGCAGTCCATGGACGGCAATTTAAGCGGTGCGATCATGACCGGTTCAGGCGCGCTGGCAGCAACTTATTCTGGACTTTATACTTCAAGCTCTCCGAGCAATTATACAATCCCGACTGGATTCACCCCACCGCTCAATGCCGGTTCATCAGGAGTAGCGCCCTACACGGTGGCGTCGGGAGGCAATTTAGGGGACAACTCGCCCAGTCGGCTCAATGTAGCCAAGGGCGGCATTAACACCATATTGCAGTCCTACATCCTGAGTGCCGATTTCGCGTTGCTGGATTACAAAGTCACCGGTGTCAGCAAATACTCCACCTGGGTGTATCAAATGAGTGCACCGGGAGGTTTTGCATTCACGGCTAATCCCGGCACTAGTCGCTATGTCGCCAATCCCTGTTACCACGTGAGTGCGACGCCCGCCAATACGGTTGCATCAAACTGCAGCACCTTGAGCGCGTATTACCCAAGCCAAGACATAGGCAATAAGCCCTACATGCTGATCGGATCGAGCAGCGACGATCCGAGCATTAACGATGTCTTGTACGATACGGGAAATTACGCGGTATGCATTGCCTATGGCGCGGTTAATCCCGCCAACCCCTTCCCCCCTAATTTTACGCTGGCCAACTACAACAACGGCGGAATTCTCGAAACCTACCCCAATCAAAAGAACGCGTGTCCGACGCAGACGGGACCCACCAATGCGGGTTTCGTGCCCTATTCTGCGGAAGTCATGTACGAATATCGAGGCTTTGGATTTTACGGCAGCAATGAGTCCGCTAATACCGCCAACATACTCGTACCAATGACCTCATCGGGTGCAACCCCCACGATGACATCAGTTACCAACGCATTGGCACAGTTCTCACCTTTTTTAGCGCCTGAAACCAGCAATACCAATACCGGTGAAATCAAAGCTGCGGGATTGCAGTCACCGATCGCTGGCCTGTTATCCGGTTCGAATGCCTACTTTGCGACCAACCCCGCGCCTACCGTCACGGGGTGCAGCGTACAACGCTACGTCATTCTCGTCACTGACGGGCTACCCACCATGGATTTAAATGGTCACGCGTGGCCACCACTCGGCAGCGCTTCAGCTACTGGCTATGGCGTCACGGCAACGTTTAATCCGGACGGCACCCTCGCCACCACCAATGACCAAGCGCTCACCGATGTCATCGCACAATTAGCAGCGCTAAAAAACGCGGGAATTACCACTTATGTTATCGGTCTGGGTGCAGGTGTTGACCCCACGAAGAATCCGGTTGCCGCGCAAACGTTAACGGCAATGGCAATTGCCGGAGGATCGGGATCCTATTTCGCGGCCAAAGATCCAGCGACTTTAGCCAATAATTTACAATCGATTCTGGGCAACATTCTAATTGCAACCCAATCGGTCGCCTCAGTCGCCGTTAACTCCACCGGCTTAAACACCAATACGGTCGTGTACCAAGCCCAGTTTACATCGTCGGACACATATCAAGACTGGACTGGCAATCTGTTCGCCTTTCCAGTGAATCCCACCACGGGATACGTGGATACATTACCGGCCCACGCGCAATGGTCGGGCCAAACACAGTTAGACGCACAAAATTTCGATTCGGGGCGACTCATTGCCACCTGGGATCCCGTCACCAATTCCGGCACCCCGTTTCGCTGGAACACCAGCACGATTGCGACCACTGGAATTGCTAGCTCAACATCATTAGGCCAGGCGCTAATGACTTTCCCGCCCGACACCAACGGCCTAGATGCGGTGCAGTATTTGCGCGGATCAAGTGCGAAAGAAGTACGCAATGGCGGTCAGTTTCGCAACCGCGCCCATAAACTCGGCGATATCGTATTTAGCAACCCAGTCTTTGTTGGTGCCCCAACCGGCTTAAATTTTTCGTCTTCTTATATCGCATTCGCTGCATCACACGCTACGCGACCGGGTACGCTGTACGTCGGTAGCGACGACGGCATGTTACACGCCTTCGATGCAACTACCGGTAACGAACGCTTCGCCTTCATGCCAAAGGGTGTGTACGGCAATCTCATTAATTTGGTATCACCTTTTTACAACGCGCAGCATAAATTTTTTGTCGATGGCTCACCCGTTTCAGCTGACGTCCAGTTCGCTGATTCAAGCTGGCATACTGTACTGCTGGGGACTGAAGGCGGTGGCGGCAACGATGTGTTCGCGCTCGACGTGACGGATCCTGCGACACTGACCTCTGAGTCTGCGCTTGCGAGCGCAGCACTCTGGGACTTCACTGACCCAGACATGGGCAACACTTATGGCACCCCGTATATCGCAAACACGGCAGCCGGCAATTTGGTCTTTGTAGCAAACGGTTACAACAGCCCTCAAGGTAAACCTTTTCTATATGCCTTGAACCCACAGACTGGTGCCCTAATCGCCAAAGTAGATCTTTGTGCCGCAGTAAGCACCGCTTGCAACCTTTCAATGGCGAACGGCTTATCAAGTCCAAATCCAGTAAACAGTGGTGGACTTGCGGGCGGAGCTGCGAATTTGGTGTATGCCGGCGACCTACAAGGCAATCTATGGCGAATTAGCATTTCAAGCTTGACGCCGAGCCTTTGGACCGTGAGCGTTTTGGCTCAGGCGCGTGATACTTCAGGTACCGCGCAGCCCATTACTTCGGTACCTCTAGTTACGCTCAATCCTCGCTACCCGCAATTAGCGGGCACCATGGTACTTTTTGCTACCGGTGAACTGCTAGGTACGCCGGACCTTTCAAATGCGCAACTTCAGACTATTTATGGTGTCTACGATCCAGCCAGCTCGTATTCATCACCGGTAACGCGTAGTAGTGGTGGCCTAGTACAACAAGTTCTAACGGCAGCCACCATCGGCGCTACCCAAGTCAGCGTCATCACCGGGAATACCGTATCAATACCGGCCAGCAAGGGCTGGTACGTGGACTTAAGCTTAAACAGCGGCGAGCGAGTCGCCACCGATCCGAGATTGCGCAATGGTGCGCTCATCGTCGGCAGTTACAAGCCTTCCGGCAATTCCTGCGGCGGCCAAGACAGTTCTTATTTGTATGTGCTGAACTACGCCACCGGTGGTTCATTCGCCAGTCCGCAATTTGACGCCAACAACGACAACACGGTCAATCAAGGTGATATGGTGACGCTCAGTAGTGGCAGCAAAGTAGCCCCCGCTGGCGAACGACTGGGTAGTGGCTATTTTTCCGACGCCACCTTCATTACACAAGCCGACAGTGGCGGCGGAGGTTGCGGTGGCAACTACGCCATTGTCTGCGGCGAATCCGGCGCATGTAAATCGATTCTCGTATGTGGCTCACTTAAACACCGCACCGCATGGTGGGAGATACGTCAATGATTTTAAGAAAATTCTCGCTCGTCACGATTACTGGGTCGGCATTGCTAGCGCTGCTGTCTGCAAACAGCTGGGCTAGTCGTCCACTCGGAACTACGATCAGCGGCGGAATCACCGCAACGCCCACCGCGGGTCGCATCGAAGTTGATCACCGTGGCTATAAAATTAAAACCAACGCGCCCGCCGATAAGAATTTCCGCGGCTTCAGTGTGGGTCAAATGGTGGATCTAGTATTGGATGGACCGGCAAACAGTCCGAATACCAGCGTGATAGTGATTGCGGCACATGCGGCCCCATTAGAATCAGATCATGAAAAATAAGGGTTTTAGTCTTATTGAACTGATGGTAACGGTAGGCATTGTGGGTATTTTGGCGGCAATTGCCTATCCCTCCTACACCTCTTACATGTTGCGCACCCACCGATCCGATGCAACCAGTGCGATGACCGCCTACGCTCAGGGTTTGGAGCGTTGCTACTCGCAGTATTTTACTTACATCAACAGTGGGACGACGCCTTGCACCGTTCCCACCGCAGCCACCGTATCGCCACAGGGCTATTACACAGTAACAGTGACGCCACAGGCAGCGGGCAACAACGGAGTGCCGCCCGCGAGTTACTCGATTCAGGCAGTTCCGATTTCTCCAGGCCCACAAGCGAACGATACAAGTTGCCAGCAGTTTACGCTGGACAGCTCAGGCACCCAAAGCTCAACCGGATCCGCAACTGCTAAAACTTGCTGGGGCTCAAACTAGCGCTATCTCGCGTAGCGCTAATTCGTGTACTGCCTACTTAGCGCTGTAACCTCGTCCTTCCACGCAAGCAATCATCGCGCGCCGATAGTCGCTCGCACTTGAAGCAGTCACCTGGCCCTGGCCCATCTGCGAAGATGCCCACTGCTGGCACTCGCGCTTATCCGCAGACTGTAGCTCCGGACTCTGTGCGTTCTTAGGATACATAAACACCTGTCCCGCATCCGCCGCACCGCCCGCATTGCCAGCTGCCGCGGCCTCACCCGCTGGTGGCGGATCGGAAGCCACATACCCCTGGTAGGAAGGACTCCAGGTGTAATACACATCGTTCGCATAATAATAGGGAGTTCCGCTATACCAATACGTCGCATAAGCGAGCGGCAACACCGGCAGGAACCAGTTAAAGCCCCATCCATAGTAAGCGCCAGGCCAAAACCCGCCATTCCAATAACCACCATTCCAATAACCATTCCAATGATGGCCCCAATGACCATGCTGATCCCCATCGTGATCATGGCCCACGTAACCGCCTCCCGCATAACCGCTATGCCCGCCATAGCCACCATGCCCGCCATAGCCACCATGCCCGCCGTAGCCACCGTAGCCACCACGTCCACCGTAATTTTCCACTACACGATCGCCTCGCGAGCCGTTGCCCGCGAAACCATGGCCCACAAAGCCATTGCCAGATCCACCCGCAAATGAGCGCCCCATACCGGCCGCATGAGCACCGGAACTTGGAGCAGCACCGCCCGAAAAATGTTGACCGCCGCCGCCCGAAGATTCGCGCCCACCCCCACCACCGCCGCTAAATGCATGGCCATCATGAGCCAACGAGGTGCTAGATGCGCCACAGAGAATCGCCAAAAGAGCGGGCGCTAAAGAATTTTTTACGAGGTTAGCATTCATGACTTAACTCCGGTTCTGACTTCGAACTAAACATAGTATGAACCCATATTCAATAGACCCATAATTGCTAACAGCGTTCCAACCATAGCGTGCACATGACCATCAATTAAGATGCGCTGCATTGAACATAATATAGGCTACCCTTCCTGGGGCCGGCTCGAAAAAGCGCGAATTTCCCTCATTCACGATCACCGAACCCACATAGGTCCGATTAGCGATATTTTCCACGCTGAACGCCTCCCTCATTCTCCAATTCCCCGTCCTCTGCTCCAACCCGGCCCGCAAATTCGCCACCCAAAAGCCGCCCGCCGCCGCCGTATTTCGATCATCCGCATATATCCGCGCGCGACTCTGCACCTCCACGGTCGCTGAAAATCCCCGCGGCGCATAATCCCAGCTTACACTCGCGAACAACGAATTTTTGGGTATGGCTGGCAATTCGTTTCCAGGTGCCACTAAGCCGGTATTGCTCACCCCCGGGATGCACGGCAACGCGACACAGGTCCCATAGCTCGATTTGTTCACGGCATCCAAGTAGGTATAAGTCAAACGTGTTTTTACTACTCCATAAGAACTATTCGCAGCCGAGCTATCTTCCAACCCCAACTCAACCCCTTGACGCCGCGTCTGATTGATATTCTGAAACACGGAGCGTCCACCCGCATTGGCCAACACGGCCAACTCATCGTGTGTATCAATATTGAATAACGCCAGATTCAAGCGCTGGCGCTCGTCGCCGATCTTGACCCCGATCTCACTATTATTACTACGCGCAGGTTTCAGGCCAATATTTAAGCCGGGCAAACTCGCATTAGTCGAACGATATGCCAGATCATTCAGGGTCGGTGTCTCAAATCCCCTACCGTAGCTCGCGTAAAAATTTAAATTAGCCGCGGCGCGATAGGTCAGACCCGCGACTGGATTAACCGCGCGATATTGCACTCGATTGGGCACGCTGTTAGCCACTCCACTGACAGGCCGCGTGCTAATCGCCACCAAACTATTGCGCACTCCAGCAAGCATTAGCCATTTAGCGCTAGGTTCCCATAGCGTTTGTAAGTATTGATCAAAATCATAAACATGATTTACCTCATCGCGCCGTAACGTCCCTTCCACACCGAGGAGGTTACCGTTGAAATTTAAAAAACCCTTGCGTGCTTCCTGCAACGCGTCGTAGTTAATTCCAGCCGTGGTAGTCAAAACGCCGTTCGCAAAACCTCGCGTATCACTAAGATGCGCATCGGTCCCCCAATAATCGCGCACCAAATCAATAACTCCGCCGGGATTCTTCAGCGAAATTAATTCAGCACTCCTCAATATCGCTTGGTACTGGGTGGTTGCGCGTCGCCCTGCATAAACACTCACCGCCACCGCATCATGCTCCGCGACCGATTGCTCATAGGTAGCCCCCAATTGCTCCTGACCCACGCCTTTACGCGTGTCGTACAACAAGGCATTAGTGCCCGCCTGCGAGGGATTGCTTGCGAGTTGCGAGCTGTTCAACCCCAAAGGATCTTGCACGAAGGGCGTCTCCAGCGAGTTAGCAACCAAGGTTAATTTTGCGCCACCATTCAGTGCAATCCGCAGTTTCGCATTCAAGTTATTTCGTTCAGCCGCACTATGGTCACGATAACCCTGCGTCGCAAAATGCGCAGCGTCGATCAAATAATTGACACCACCCGTATCGCCAGAATCCTTCAACGCATAACGTCGCGTTGCAAAGCTGCCCAGCGCCGCGGATCCTTGCAACGTATTCCCAGGCTTGCCGTCTTCGGTAAACAGTGCAATCACACCGCCCGACGAATTGCCGTACAAAGCCGAGAATGGGCCGCGCAGCACTTCTATATGATCAGCCGACCCTAAATCAAAATGCGAAAACTGTCCCTGACCATCCGGCATAGTCCCCGGAATACCATCTGCATAAATCCGCACGCCACGCACACCAAAACTTGAGCGCGCGCCAAAACCGCGGAGGGAAAGTTGAATATCCTGCGCGTAGTTCTGCCGACTCTGCGCCGAGATACCCGGCACCCCCAGCAGCGACTCCGAAAGGTTTACTTGCAATCGACCTATTGGATCGTGCTGCTCTACTCGATCTACGGACAACGGCAAATCAAGGCTGCTTTCGGCCACTCGGGTGGCGGTAACCACGATTAAATCCACACCACGGCCAATGTCCCCCGCCGCTTCAGCCGCGTGTGCCCCCCCCCCGATTACAATTGCCACTATCGCCACGCTTAAATGCACAAGTTTTTTCATCAAGTTACCGTTCATAAATATTTCAATTGTAATGTAACCAAAACTCATCGGTGCTAACATTCTAGCAATGGTGTGTTTTGACCAAACGAGCTAAAAATTTGGAGCTACGTATCGCATGGCTTACGGCCATGGCGTTACTTATGGCTCAATTTGGAGCGCTGGCTCACGCTTACTCGCACCTTCCCGCCTCGTACTTTTCCGCACTTGCGCGGGCTAGCGCATCAGGACAAGTAGATGCCGCTGGTTTACACACTCCCGGCGCGCATACCAATTGTAGCGACTGCTTGTCTTTCGCCCCCTTACTCTCGCTCGCGGGCACGCCGACTAATCTTCCAACGATAGGATCACAATCCTTAGGCCGCACCCAGATCGCGGCTCCACACTCGTTCATTGAGCATCGTCTAAGCCTCGCCTTTCGATCACGCGCACCGCCCACCCCCTCGATCTAGTTCGGGTCGGACATTGTCCGTGTTGCTGATCGAGGAGAAGCTTCGTGTCGAGATTTTTACGCCTTGGTGCCACCATGACTTTCATGGCGGCGAGTTGTTCGAATTCTATCGTGTGCTTTGCGGATGAGCCGCCCCCTTCCACAGATACGCTGGAGGCCATCACTGTCATCGCACAGCATTTAAATGAGGCCCGCAACGGCATACAAACGCAGACCGGTGCTTCGACCTATACCATCGATTCAGCGGCCATCGCCGCCGCGCCCGGGGGTGATAATAATTTACTTAACCAAGTCACGCTCCAGGCCCCCGACGTCGCACAAGACTCCTTCGGTCAATTCCATGTGCGCGGCGAGCATAACGGCCTCCAGTACCGACTCAATGGCATCATCCTGCCCGAAGGTATTAGCGTCTTTGGGCAATCTTTGGACCCTCGACTCATCTCATCGCTGACACTCATCACGGGTGCACTACCCGCCGAGTATGGCCTACGAACTGCCGGCATTATCGATTTAAAAACCAAAAGCGGCAGTGCCGATCCAGCGGGGTCATTATCACTATATGGGGGTACCCATTCCACGCTCGAACCTAGTTTCAACTATGGAGGCACCTCGGGCACCCTCAATTATTTCGTCTCAGCAGATTATCGCGCCAATGCCTTAGGCATTGAATCACCCGATGGACAATCGAACCCACGACATGATCACACCGCCCAAACTCATGGTTTTGTATTTTTAGAAGATATTCTTAATGAGGAGAATCGAATCAGTGCCGTACTCAGCACTTCCGCAGGGAAATTCGAAATCCCCACTCGGATCGGGTTAAGCCCAAACCTACAGAACGCCAACGGACTGCCCTTGATCGTCAACGGACAATCCTTCTATCCGAGCGCGAATCTCGATGAAAATCAGCGCGAAATCACCCATTTCGCTATTTTAAGCCTGCAACACTCACGCGGGCTCCTCGATGTGCAAACATCGGTCACCGCACGGTACTCTAGCCTAACGTTTACTCCCGACCGACTGGGCGATTTACTCTTCAACGGTATCGCCCAGAGTGCGTACAAACAAAACATTGCATATGCCCTGCAGTCGGACGGCGCCTATAAACTACCCGATGAACACACGCTGCGTGCCGGGGTCTCACTACAAACCGATCACTCGCGGAGCCTGACACAATCCGCGGTTATCGCACTCGATGCCGCTGGCAATCAACTAAACGATATTCCGTTAACGCTGCTTGATAGCGGTGGAAAAACCGAATGGCTTGCAAGCATTTACCTACAAGATGAATGGAAAGTGAACCCTAATTTCACCGCAAATTACGGCTTGCGGTTTGATCACTTCACAGCGTTTACCGCTGCGAGTCAATTAAGTCCACGCATCAATGGGGTATGGCAAGCATCCGCCGACACCACTGTACATGCCGGATATTCGCGCTATTTTTCTCCCCCTCCCTTTGAACTGGTCGGGACTAAAGCGATTGCCGCATTCGAAAATACCACCGCCGCCTCAGCCGTGACGCAATCCGATATACCACAGGCCGAACAGGCCAACTACTATGACATTGGCATTCAGCAAAAACTATCCACCCATTTAAATGTGGGCGTAGATTCTTACTACAAACAGTCCCACAACCTAATTGATGAAGGTCAATTCGGTGCGCCAATTATTCTTACGCCGTTTAATTACCTGAGTGGCAAGCAATACGGCATAGAATTTACCGCTAACTACAGCGTGAAAAATTTATCCGCCTATGCAAATTTGAGCCTGCAGAGTGCACGTGGTAAAACCATTGCGAGCGGCCAATTTAATTTCACACCCAGCACTCTTGCGTATATCGCCGACCACAGTATTCACCTCGATCACGAGCAGCAAATCACCGCCTCTGGTGGCATATCCTATCTGTGGCAGAACACCCACTTCAGCGTCGACCTCCTAGAGGGCTCGGGGTTGCGCGCAAGCCTTATACAGGCCAATGGCAGCATTGTACCCAATGGCACTCACCTACCTTTTTACACCCAAATTAACATGGGCGTGAGCCATGATTTCCATTTCGAGGAGGCAGGCAAGCTCACCGCACGAATCGATATCCTCAATGTACTCGACAAGATTTACCAGATCCGCAACGGCACTGGCGTCGGAGTCGGGGCGCCGCAGTTTGGGCCGCGGCGCGGATTATTTATCGGTATCACTAAATCCATTTAGCGGATCAATTTAGGCGTCCACTCAAATCGCGGCAAGCGCCTGACCCAAATCCGCAATCAAGTCATCAGCATTCTCGATGCCCACCGAGATACGAATAAGCGCGTCGGTCACACCCAAGCGATCCCGCATCTCCTTGGGTACTCCGGAGTGGGTTGTACTAGCAGGATGTGAACTCAAAGTCTCAGTGCCTCCGAGACTGACCGCCAATTTGATCACTTGTAACGCGTCTAACAAGCGAAACGCCTCCGCCTCCCCGCCCTTCACCGCAAAACCAAAAGTTGAACCGGGACTGGCGCACTGACGCTTAAACACCGTGTAACGCGGATCCGTCTCCGCTAAAAATCCCAAATAGTTTACGCTCGCAACTTTTGGGTGTTTGCGCAAGAAATTTGCCACCAACGCTGCGTTCTCGGCCGACCTTTGCATCCGCAACGACAGGGTTTCCATGGAGCGCATAATCATCCAAGCGGTATTCGGATCTAGTTGAGTGCCCAAAGCACCGCGTAATTTCTTGACCGGACCCACCATGGCTTTGGAACCAATGACACCGCCCGCCACCAAATCCGAATGCCCCCCCACATACTTGGTCAACGAGTACATCACCAGATCGGCGCCATGATTCAACGGTTGTTGAAATACCGGACCCAAAAAAGTATTGTCGACCGCCACCGGAGGTCGACCCCCGTTTTGACGTCCTCCAATCTGTTCTGATATTTCACGCATTAGCGCTAAATCCACCAAACTATTGGTAGGATTGGCCGGAGTTTCGACCAGAACTAAGCACACTCTACCGCCGGTTTTAGTGGCCAATTCACTGGCACGCGCCGCCGCCGCCGCGACTTCTACGCGATCACACCCCGATGTAAAGCTCACTGCTTTAACCCCAAAGGCGGGCAAGGTCCTATCGATCAACGTTTCCGTCCCCCCGTAGATCGGCTGACTCATTAATATGACATCACACGGCCTCACATAAGTCCAAAGTGTTGTTGAAATCGCCGACATTCCACTCGAGAACACCGCTGCCGCTTCGCCCTCTTCCCACAGCGCTAAGCGATCTTCCAGCACCTCCAGATTAGGATTATTGAAGCGCGAGTACACCAAGCCTGAGGACTGGCCGATCGGAGGTTCACGCCTTCCCGAAGTAAAATCAAAAAAATCCTTACCATCTTGAGCAGTCTTAAACACAAAGGTAGAGGTCAGAAAAATCGGTGGCTTCAATGATCCTTCCGACAAACTCGGATCATAACCATAGCCCATCATCTGAGTTTCAGGCTTTAGTACATGACTGCCGATTTTACGTTTATGATAAGTGTCGTAGCTCATGAAGACCCCCAATCGATAATAATGTATGCCATATAAGGTAAGACAGCATAACTCAACCTGGCCAAGCAAATGCTGCTGCTAGCCATCGCGCTGGCGACTTTTACCTGTACGCTAGCCGGCGGACTACTCGCGCTCAGACTGCGTGATCAGCTACATTTGATACTGGGATTCAGCGCGGGTGCCGTCATCGGCGTCGCCTTTTTTGACCTAGTTCCCGAAGCCATTACGTTAAGCGATAAGTTTTATAGTCCTTTCACAATTCTATCGTGCTCAGCACTGGGTTTTTTAAGTTATCTGGTGATGGACCGAACGTTAAGATTTCATCGCGAAGCCGCACCACGCGGATTTGTTGCCGCCGGAGTGCTATGTGCACATAGTTTCATAGACGGCGCAGCCATCGGCCTCGCCTTCCAAACCTCGCGCAACGTCGGCTTTATAGTAGCGATCGCTGTTCTAGCCCACGATTTTTCTGATGGCATCAATACCATGAATATCGTAATTAAAAACCGCGGCACCCGAGGCCAAGCGATTCGCTGGCTCGTCATGGACGCGATAGCGCCAGTACTCGGCGTCGTCTCCACGTTTTTTTTCACCCTACCCAATAGCTTATTTAGTATCGCGCTGGCGTTATTCGCGGGATTTTTTCTCTATATCGGCGCCAGCGATTTAATCCCTGAAAGCTACCACGCCCACCCAAAATTTCTCACTACCGCCATGACCATCGCCGGTGCCGCTGTCTTATATCTGGCGATTACGCTGATCGGCCAATGACTGGCCACAGCAATGAACTAATCTAACAGCGGTCGCAATACTGCCCGGCTGGTGTAAGCGCTGCCGCCGGACGCTAACATGATGCCAACAATCGCCATGGTTTGTATCCCGGACAATCGTTCCCCTAAAAAAGCTAATCCCACCAGCGCCCCCATGGCCGGCTCCAAACTCATCAACACACCAAAGGTACGCGAGGGGAGGCGTGCCAGCGCAAATATCTCCAAGGAGTAAGGCACCACGCTAGATAATAGCGCAACGCCCAACGCCACAGGCCATAGCGCCGGCGACCAAAGCCTCGCGCCCACCTGGTAAATACCAATCGGTGCGATCAAGAGAGTGGCGACAAAAACACCCAGAGCTACGACCTGACCTCCGTAAGCCCCCGCCGCTTTTTGACCGAATACGATATACAGCGCCCAACACAACCCGGCGGCAAGACCGAAACCCACCCCGGTCGGCGACATCGCCACCGAATCTACACCCAGCGGCAACAACACCAGCAAACCCAACACTGCCAAGGCCACCCACAAGAAATCAATGCCGCGCCGCGAGGCGAATAACGCTACTGCCAAAGGCCCGGTAAATTCAAGCGCCACCGCCAAGCCTAAAGGAATCAATTGCAACGCCCGATAAAAGAAATAATTCATACAGCCCATAGCCAAGCCGTACAGCACGATGATTCGCAGCTCAGCGAAACTGCGTCGCATCCGCCACGGCCGCCAAATAATCATCAACACTAACGCAGCAAACACCAGCCGAAGGGAAGTTGCCCCCGAAGCGCCGACAATCGGGAACAAACCCTTCGCAAGCGCAGCGCCCACTTGAACGGACGCCATCGCCGCGATCAGCGCACCCACCGACACACCTAGCGAATAGCTTTTCAGGGGGAAAATCTATTCATCGCTCAAACCCAAATGCTTAATCACTCGATTGAGGTTCTTACGTATAGAATTTAATTGCCCCAGACTTACGAGCGTCTTCATGGCTTCTTTTATGGGTTGCAGCGGATAACCGCCGTAGGCACCAGCCACCGGAACATCATTGGTTACCGTTGATCTACCCGCAAGCACCACCTTATCGCCGATCGTCACATGGGCGGTAACCACCGAATTACCGCCCGTCGCGAACTCGCGGCCAATTTTAGTCGAGCCGCCCATCATAAAGCCTGCGGTAAAGAAACCATTCTCACCTATATCGCAGTTATGAGCGATATGGCAAATATTATCCAGCTTAGTTCCCGAGCGAATATGCGTCGAGGTTAATGTGGCTCGATCAATCGCACAATTGCTACCGATCTCCACCCCATCGCCAATCTGCACATTACCTAAATGAGAAATCTTTCGTGGCCGACCCCCTGGGTTTACTCCGTAGCCAAAGCCATCGCTACCAATACTGGTATGTGGATGAATTTCACAATCACTACCCACTACGCAACCCGCCCCCACGAATACCTGCGGATGAATGATCGAGCGTGCGCCAATTTGCGCACCGTTTTCGACCACCGCATGCGATCCAATCAAACAATCATCGCTAATCACCGCATTCGCACCAATCACACAATAAGGCCCCAAGTACACGCCCGCACCAATCTTAGCCTCACTATGCACCACAGCGGTGGGATGACGCTCACCCCACTGGGTAAAGCGATCACGCTTCTTATCGAAATATTTTAATAATACCGCCATACCCATCGGAATATTCTTAACCGAGAAACAACAGCTGGCGGCATCATCAGTGGCGTTAACGCTACTCGCAACATTAGCCAATACAATCAAGATGGCAGGCTTATGCTGGCGCGCCTCTTGAATCTGCGCAATATCACTGGCATACACCAAACTTGTGAATAACGCCGCCTCCGGTATTTGGCAACCACTCGCCGTGGCGCTTAAGTCACCGTGTAAAAATGTGAATACGTCCGAATACTGATTCTTGATTGTTTGAGCCGTTAGCACGATATCTTCCCTACTTTTAAGAATCCGCTGAACCTTAATTTATATGCCATTATCAACGCAAATAGCACCCGTATGCGAACCCAATGACAAATCTCATTTTAAAAATGCTGGAACGTCAGCCACTGATCATTCTAGACGGCGCGCTAGCCACTGAATTGGAGCGTCGCGGGGTGGACTTACGCGACCCGCTTTGGTCCGCTAAATGTCTAATCGAGCAACCCGATCTTATCCGCGCCGTGCACTTGGACTATTATAACGCGGGTGCTGACGTAGCAACTACCTCGAGCTACCAGGCGACTTTTGAATCCTTTGCCAAAAGAGGCATCAACGCGCGGGGCGCAACCCAATTAATGCGCGACTCGGTCAGTCTCGCCACTCAAGCGCGCGACCAATTCTGGGACGAAGAACAGGTTCGTGCAGAAAATCCATGTCAGCGCCAAAAGCCGCTCGTGGCCGCGTCGGTTGGGCCCTACGGAGCGATGCTCGCGGACGGCTCCGAATATCGCGGCCAATACAAAATTAGCGATCAAGAACTCATGGATTTTCACGGCCAGAGACTGCGGGTGCTCATCGAGTCAGGTGCGGATCTGATTGCGTGTGAAACCATCCCTTGCTTACGTGAAGCGCTGGTGATCGCCCGTTTATTAGAGTTTTATCCTAATGCATGCGCCTGGATCGCATTCTCGTGCCGCGACAACCAACATAACTGTGAAGGACAACCGATCACTGAGTGCGCCGCCGCGCTAAACTCGTTTGCACAGATTGCAAGCGTCGGAGTTAATTGCACACGCCCGGAATTCGTGGCCTCGCTTCTGCAACGGATGCGCTTAAGCACCCATAAACCGCTGCTTGCCTATCCCAATTCTGGCGAAGTGTACGATGCTACTGCCAAGCAATGGCATGGCGCCGGTCACGCTGCTAGCCTGACCGCACTAACGCCGCAGTGGTACACAGAAGGGGCCCGGTTGATTGGCGGATGCTGCCGTACTACGCCTGCGGATATTCGCGAGTTAAAGACTTGGGCAATGCGCAATTGCCCAAGTCTCACGATGCAGCGGCGTTAGCTACCACCCTTACCGATTATTCTCGCGGTCTTCACGCCGCCGATCCTGCGGATTGGCTGGCTTGGGTTGCTGTGGCGGCTGCGCCTGCGGCGGCGGCGCAGGTCTGGCCTGCTGCGGAGGAGGAGCCACGGCGGCCGGCGGTCTTACGAACTGAGGCTGAGCCTGAGGCGGCGCTTGCGGTCGCTCGTACGCTGGCGGCCTTGAGAACTGGGGTTGAGGTTGACGCGGTGGCTGAGCCTGGGGCGGCGCTTGTGGTCGCTCGTACACCGGTGGGCGCGCCGGTGCTTGCACGCGCTCCGCTCGCTGCGCGTCAGGGGCACGATATACGGGTGGTGTATTCCCATTCTGCGGAAATCTTACCGGCGCCGGCTGCATCGGCCGCGGTGCCGGGGCTACCGGCTGAGGAGCGGCCTGTACGCCACGCGTTTCAGCCGGGCGTAGCACCGTCACACCCCCGGAGGTCACACCCGGGTTACTGCGAGGCGGATTGCCATTGCCATATGCGTCACCGCGTACAGCGGGATTACCACGCCCGCCAGGTACCGCTCCACGTGCGCCGACAACATTCGGTGAATTAAAGGCACCGGCGCGCGGCGTCGCGGCAATACTGGGACGCCCTTGGTTCGTCGTCACCAACATGGCCGGATTAACGCTCGCGGCTTGAGCATGCTGAACCTGCTGGATAGTCGCCTGTATATGCGGGTCGCGCGCAATGACTCGCTCATGCGGAGTGGGTACTGCAGTAATGCCACCGGCACCCCCGTTGTAGCTCACGTTATTAATGGTGACGTTGTTAATCACCGTCTCATGATAGGTGTTATTAATAATCGTGGTGTTCACATTGTTAACAGCCGTATTGTAAGCGAACCGATTGTTCACCCAACGACCACCGGCATATCCCGAGCCGATGTAACCACCGCCATAATTGACACCGCCATAGAAGCCTACATGGGCACCCCAATAGCCCACATGGAACAGGAACGCGCCCTCACCCCAGCCCCAATATCCAGGCGTCCATAAAAATCCGACCTGCGGCGGCGAAACCCAAGTACCGGGTATCCAATAGTAACCTCCTCCACCGAAACCCCAGTATCCCGGCATCCATAGATAATCCGGCTCAGGACAAGGCGGCTGCTCGTAATAGGGTAACGGCGGCGGCGCTTCATACGCGCGCCACTGCCCTTCGGCACGCGAAGGTTCACCTTGAGAATATTCCTGGTCTGACCTGGGCTGCTCATAACCCTGCTGATCGTAACCTCGCGGCGAATCATAAGTCTGCGGCGGCGGGTAGGCCTGCTGAGGCGGAGGCGGCGGATCATAGTTGCGCGGCGGCGGGGTATAGACACGCGCGGGCGCGGGATCATATGGATCCGAAATTACACAGCCACCGATCGTCACCGCGAAAAGGGCGGTGACCAGCACCGGAACAACCCGGGACAATGAATTTAAACCAACGGGCATCAACATAGTAGTACCTCGAAAAAATAACCTACTGGTAGCTATATAACGCCGCAATGCAGTGCTTTCTACCAGTGTGAAGCGACTTTAACCCAATTAAGTATCATCCACCCCGGCTAGTACGCATATAAAGCAAATGTCGCCGATAATCGATGATTAAGGTATCTAATAATCCCAACACATCCATGCCAATCAATATGGCGGGTTCAGTGGTGAATTTCCAATGCGTAAAAATATACATATCCGCAAATGTAACACCCGAATGATTGATATTAATTGACCCAAACTCAATCGCCGGCGTTGCAATGAGCTCACCGCTTTGAATTTCTTTAGTCGCGCCTATAATTTCATCAGGCCTTCCGTGCAATGTGCGGTGCCGCCGCAACGCATCTCGTAGGCTCAGATTAGCGATCGACCCCTGCCCCCCCGTGTCGATAATCGCTTTGACGCGCACCCCATCAACGCGCGAATCCACCACTATTAATTGACCGCGCAATGTACGAAAAGGAATTTTGACTAAATCACGGTCTTCAGACTCACCGCGCGAATACGTTATCGTAATTTTATCGTGGCGAAAATCAATGAATACGCGTTTGTCCGCAAACCCCGATGTCCCCAAAATGCCCTGCGCGCCGCCCAAGGCATCGGGGATAATGGGTAAAATCGCGGGCTCCAACATCAGATCGCCTATACTCAAAGAGCTGGCACGAATCGTCGGCACCGTGGCAAATCCGGTAACACCGCGCAACATCACCAGCGGAGATTGATCCAGCGCCATTCCCAGCACCGACGCCACGTTTGCCGTCACCCCAGAATGGCTGGCCCCAGAATCCAGCACAAGACGAAACGGCCCCCGCCCATTGATCATCACCGGAGCCCAAATGCGACCAATTTGGTCGCGGCGGGTTGGAGCCACAAATCTCGGACCACGCCCCTCCACCACGATTTCATTCAACGCATCCGCCGTATCCGCGTCCGACAGGGGTGGAGCCGCGTGGGCACTAGCTATAAAAGCCATAGCTCCTGCGATAAAAACTATACCGATATTACCCCTACCGAAATAGCCACCTAAAAATTTGAGCCATTTCGCATATTGAGTATTCACCATAATGGAATATTACACCTAAGTGCGCTTAAGACCCCTGAGTGCGCCAAAACATCTCTACCAAAACATCTCTATTAGGCCATGTCTCCGGTCTCGGCATTTTCGCGGTATAATTTCGCCATATTATGCCCACTGAAAGCACCAGACGCGTGATTCCCATTAAACTCGAAAAGTCCGCTACGCTAGACGCACGCACTCGTGGTGCGGTTCTGTCTGCCTGCCAAGCCCTTAAATCGCTCCCAGGAGCGCTACTGCCCATTCTGCACGCCGTTCAAGAGGCGCTCGGATTTATTCCGAAGGATGCCGTCCCCGTGATCGCCGACCAACTTAATTTATCCATAGCCGAAGTACACGGCGTGGTGACCTTCTACCATTACTATCGCCAATCTCCACCTGGCAAACATGTCGTGCACCTATGCCGGGCCGAAGCCTGCCAAGCGGTTGGCGCGGTCGCACTAGAAGCTCACGCCAAACGTACACTAGGGGTGGATTTTCATGGCACGACTAAAGACGGCGCCATTTCTTTGGAGCCTGTTTACTGCCTTGGTAATTGCGCCCTAGGTCCCTCCATCATGATTGACAACCGTTTAGTAGGCCGCGTCACGCCGCAGAAATTCGACGCCTTAATGCTCAATTCGAGAATGCCGTGAATAGTGCCAGCATCAAGATTTATGTGCCCTGCGATGCAGCCGCGCTGTCCGTAGGCGCTAATGAAACGGCGCTTAGCATCGCCACCGAGGCCAAACGACGCAATATTTCTATTCAAATCACGCGCAATGGCTCACGCGGCCTACTGTGGCTTGAGCCGCTGGTTGAAGTCGAAACAACGCGCGGACGCATGGCCTATGGACCTGTGCAAGCGACAGACGTCGCCGATCTTTTTGAGGGCGGGTTTTTACAAGGCAAGGCTCACAAACTCGCGCAAGGACTCACCGCAGAGATCCCGTATTTCAAAAATCAGGAACGGCTCACGTATGCTCGCGTGGGTCTCACCGATCCGTTGAGCTTAGTCGATTATAAACAACACGGCGGCTACAGAGGCCTTGCCAACGCGCTTGAACTTGCTCCCGCTGAAATTGTAAAGACCATCACCACATCAGGCTTACGCGGTCGTGGCGGCGCGGCATTCCCCGCCGGCATCAAGTGGAATACCGTCTTAGGTGCGCCGGGCGAGCAAAAATACATCGTCTGCAATGCAGACGAAGGGGATTCGGGTACCTTCTCGGACCGCATGCTCATGGAGGGTGACCCCTTCGTTCTCATCGAAGGCATGACTATCGCAGGAATCGCCACCGGTGCCTCGCAAGGCTATATTTATTTACGCTGGGAATATCCAGAAGCCAAACTTGCCCTTGATGCCGCGATTGCGGTTGCCTATTCCAATGGTTATCTCGGTGAGAACATTGCAGGCAGTAAAATCCGTTTTGATCTCGAAGTACGCCTCGGCGCGGGAGCCTATATTTGCGGCGAAGAAACATCGCTACTGGAATCACTTGAGGGTAAGCGCGGTCAAGTACGCTTCAAACCACCGCTACCCGCGATTGCCGGTTTATTTGGCAAACCCACGGTGATCAATAACGTTATTACCCTGGCCTCAGTGCCGATTATTTTGGATCGGGGTGCCGACTACTATCAACAATTTGGGATGGGTCGTTCACGCGGAACATTGCCGTTGCAATTGACCGGCAATATTAAACACGGCGGCTTGATCGAGAAGGCGTTCGGACTCACCTTGCGCGAGGTGCTGTATGACTTTGGGGGCGGATCGCTAAGTGGTAGGCCGATTCGCGCCGTGCAAGTGGGTGGCCCATTAGGTGCATATTTACCCGAATCACAGTTTGACACGCCACTAGACTATGAAGCCTTCACCCATATCAAGGGAATGTTAGGCCACGGCGGCATTGTGGTATTTGACGATAGCGTGGATATGGCAGCGCAAGCACGTTATGCCATGGAATTCTGTGCCATAGAGTCCTGCGGTAAGTGCACGCCCTGCCGAATCGGTTCAACCCGCGGTGTAGAAGTGATTGATCGCCTAGTGGCGGGAGATAATGCCGGTCAGCAAGAAGTCTTGTTACGCGATCTGTGCGAGACTTTGACACACGGCTCGTTGTGTGCGCTCGGAGGATTAACGCCCTACCCGGTACTATCGGCTTTAAATCATTTTCACGAAGATTTTAATAGGCTGGCGCGCGGCGCTAGCCTTAACTCGTTAGAGGATTAGACCATGCTGTCCATTGTCGAAACAGATTACGGTACTCCGCTACGCGACAACACAACGCTCGTGACTTTGTCCATCGATGGTCGTGAAGTCACGGCGCCAGCGGGCACTTCGGTCATGCGAGCCGCGGCACTCTCAGGTTGCAATATTCCGAAGCTGTGCGCCACCGAACAACTAGAAGCCTTCGGATCGTGTCGTCTGTGTTTAGTACAAATCGAAGGGATGAAGGGCTTACCGGCGTCGTGCACCACCCCGGTAGCGGCGGGCATGAAAGTCACCACCCAGAACAAACAATTGGCCGACGTGCGTCGCGGCGTGATGGAGCTTTATATCTCCGATCATCCGTTGGATTGTCTTACCTGTCCCGCTAACGGGCATTGCGAACTTCAAGATATGGCGGGCGTGGTGGGCTTACGTGAAGTGCGCTACGGTTACGAAGGTGCGAATCACCTGGACTTAAAGAAGGACACCAGTAATCCGTATTTTACCTTTGATCCCAGTAAATGCATTGTCTGTTCACGTTGCGTTCGCGCCTGCGATGAACAACAAGGCACCTTTGCGCTTACGATCCAGGGACGCGGCTTCGAGTCTAAGGTTTCGGCCAGCCAAAACGACTCATTTATGGATTCCGAATGCGTGTCTTGTGGCGCTTGCGTCCAAGCCTGCCCGACAGCGACGTTGTCCGAAAATACCTTGATTCAGAAGGGCCAGGCCGAACATAGCGTAGTCACTACCTGCGCTTACTGCGGGGTCGGCTGTTCGTTCCGCGCCGAGATGCAGGGCGAAGAAGTCGTGCGCATGGTGCCGAACAAAGACGGGCATGCCAATCACGGTCACTCCTGTGTCAAGGGACGTTTTGCCATCGGTTATGCCACACATTCAGATCGCATAATGAAGCCGATGATTCGCGCCAAAATTACTGACCCGTGGCGCGAGGTGTCCTGGCAAGAAGCGGTGGGCTATGCGGCATCAGAACTTAAGCGCATTCAACAGAAATATGGGCGTGACTCCATTGGCGGAATTACCTCATCGCGCTGTACCAACGAAGAAACCTATCTGGTTCAAAAACTAGTACGTGCAGGCTTTGGTAATAACAATGTTGATACCTGTGCGCGGGTCTGTCATTCCCCTACCGGATATGGACTACGTCAAACCATGGGCGAATCCGCCGGCACCCAGAATTTCGACTCGGTGATGCAAGCCGACGTCATTTTTGTGATCGGCGCCAATCCCACTGACGGGCATCCGGTATTCGCCTCGCAAATGAAACGCCGCTTGCGCCAAGGCGCGCATCTCATTGTGGCCGATCCGCGTAGCATTGATTTAGTACGGACACCGCATATCGCCGCCGACCATCACCTTAAACTTAAACCCGGCACCAACGTCGCGCTTATCAATAGCCTCGCGCACACGGTAGTAACCGAAAATCTGGTCAATGAAAGTTTCGTGCGCGACCGCTGCGAGATCCCTGCCTTCGATAAATGGCGTAAATTTGTCAGTGAAGCGCGCAACTCGCCAGAAGCTATGGAAGCCATCACCGGTGTCCCCGCCGCCACTGTACGAGCCGCCGCACGCCTGTACGCCACCGCTGGCAACGGCGCTATTTATTATGGTCTCGGCGTCACCGAACATTCACAAGGCTCGACCATGGTTATGGGCATTGCCAATCTAGCAATGGCTACCGGCAATATTGGTCGGGCAGGCGTGGGAGTGAATCCTTTACGCGGCCAGAATAATGTTCAAGGTTCTTGCGACATGGGATCTTTTCCGCACGAATTTCCGGGCTACCGTCATGTTTCAGATGACCAGGTACGCTCAAGTTTTGAAACCGCCTGGGGCGTGCCGCTGCTCAGCGAACCAGGACTGCGTATTCCCAATATGTTTGAGGCCGCGCTCGACGGCGAATTTAAGGGCCTTTACATCGAAGGCGAAGATATTGCTCAGTCGGACCCCAATACTCAGCATGTCACCGCGGCACTTATGGCGATGGAATGCATCATCGTTCAAGATCTATTTTTGAACGAATCAGCCAAGTTCGCCCATGTATTTTTACCCGGTTCCTCGTTCTTAGAAAAAGATGGTACGTTCACTAATGCTGAGCGGCGTATCTCCCGCGTGCGTAAGGTCATGCAACCTAAATCAGGGTATGCCGACTGGGAAATCACCCAGTTGCTCGCAAATGCGGTGGGTTACCCGATGGCCTACACCCATCCCGCCGAAATTATGGATGAGATCGCAAGCCTGACACCGACTTTCACTGGAGTGAGTTTCAAACGCATAGACGAATTGGGAAGCATACAATGGCCTTGCAATGAGGCTAACCCGGCAGGTACGCCCACTATGCACATCGATCAATTTGTACGCGGCAAGGGTAAATTCCTGGTCACGGAATATGTGCCCACCAGCGAAAAAGTGAACGCCAAGTTCCCCTTAATTTTAACCACCGGCCGAGTCTTAAGTCAGTACAACGTCGGCGCGCAAACTCGCCGCACCGAGAACAATCAATGGCATGACGAGGATCGGTTGGAAATACATCCGCATGATGCTGATGAGCGCGGCATTGCCGATCGCGATTGGGTTGGTATTGCTAGCCGTGCCGGTGAAACCGTATTGCGTGCTCGCGTGACCGATCGGGTTCAACCGGGTGTTGTTTACACCACATTCCACTTCCCAGAGTCCGGTGCCAATGTCATTACCACCGATAACTCGGACTGGGCTACTAACTGTCCCGAATACAAAGTCACCGCGGTACAGGCCACTCGAGTCAGCCAACCGTCAGAATGGCAGAAGCGTTTCCGCGAATTCACTGAGTCGCAAGAGACTTTGTTAAAAAGTGCGGCCGCAAAAGACACAGCGATGGTCGCCAAATAAATTCCGTCATGAGTACCGACAAGCTGGCAAAAATGGTCAACGATATTGGCGATTTCTTTCGCGCAGAGGCCGTGCATGAAGATGCCATCGCCGGTATCGCCAATCACATCGGTAAATATTGGACACCGCGCATGCGGGAGAAAATATTAAAACTTGCTAGTCAGGAAGGTCACGGTATTGATGAATTACCGCGCGAAGCGCTACGACGGATATCGGTGTAAAACGAGCGCTATCGGACGATTAGACTTCTTTAAGTCTAATCGTCTGAACTGCCCGGCACTGCCTAGTGCTTAAGTACACCCGATGCCTTCGCTACCTGGGTTGCAATAAAATCCATCAAGCCGGGCGATAAGCAATCGTAAGGTTCCAGTCCTTTAGACTTTAAGTGACTGCGCACGGCATCTTGCTTCGCGGGGTCTGCGCCCGATTCGATAATTGATGATACAAACGCGGCGAATTCAGGCGGCGACCAGCCGGCGTCTTGGGACAGTTCGGTGTGAATAAAATCGAACCCGTACAGCGGATGCTTTTCATTTTCAATTCGGCCGTACATATGGACACCGCACATCTTGCAGGCATGACGCTGAATGGTCGCCTTAGGATCCATCACGGTGAGCTTATCGGCATTCTCGGTTACTTTAAGTTTATCGCGGGTCACAACCGCGACCACCGAAAATTGTGCGCCTTTAGGTTTCCAGCATTTACTGCAGCCGCAAGCATGATTATGAGCGGATTGCGAACTGATCGAAACTTTGACCGGCTTTTCCTTGCAATGACAAACCAGCGTACCGCCGGCGAACCCCTTTGCAGCGGGCTTGATACCATTGTCAATCGACGGATGAATGGAAATAGTGTTATTCACGAATTTCTCCCCCTCGTTAGTGTTTCAGAAATTGAAATCGATTATTTGAGGCGACCGCGATTTTAGCGCTAAACCCAAGTGATAAGCGAACCTACGCTGTCAATGCTCGCTCCAAACCTTCCAAAAGGGGTCCCAGTTTAGGGGGACTAGCTTCAAAGGTCGGCCGAATGCCGCGCACCATGAGGGCTTTTGAACATACCGGTCCGATTGAGGCGATCACGACTTGATTGAGTTGATCAGCGAGAAGGCGATCAGAGTGTAACGATTCTGCAACGTTAAACAGATTTTGCAATTGCACGGCGCTGGTAAAAACTACTGCATCAACCGATGAATTCGCTAATGCTGCCAATAATTTCTGCAAGGGCTTTAGATCCTGAGGTAAGGCCCAGCGATAGGTCGCGAGTTCAACGATGCGCGCACCACGATCGATAAGAATTTCCCTTAAACCCAGATTAGCGGCTCCATAGCGTTGCACAAGAACTCGCTGACCCTGTACGGGAATTTGAATAATACCCTCTGCCACTGTTTCAGTCGTAAAAGGTGATTGCGCACGGATATCGATTTTCACGCCGCGACTATTTAACTCACCCACAGGCTTGGGTCCGCGCACGACCACGACGGCGCCTGACAACAACTTGACCAGTTCGTCCGTCAAATTGAGTTCATCAGTCGTTTGAAACAGCATGCGAGTGCCTACGCCAGTTTGGAAAATAACTACTTTGTACGGTTGTGCACGCCAATCCTTAATCAGCGCTTTAAGTTCCAGAGGATCGATATCGGGTACTTCTTCTAATGCAGGTGCCCACAAGGGTACGCCGCCGCGACGGGCAATCATCTCCACCATGTGCTCGCCAGCGCGAGTCTCTAATATCGCGACCACCTTGTTTTGCATGAGCCGATTAGACCTCAAGCATAATCTTGCCAATATGCGTCGAACTTTCCATCAGTCGGTGCGCCGCGGTGGCCTCGGCTAAAGGAAAAGTCGCGTGAATAATCGGCCGTACTTTACCGGCGTTGAGTAAAGGCCAGATCGCGTGACGAGCGGCAGCAACGATGGCCGCCTTCTGGGCCAAGGTTCTGGGTCTTAAAGTGGACCCCGTGAGAATCAAGCGCTTTCTCATGATGGTTAATAAATCGATCTCGACTTTTGCGCCACCGATGGTCGCGATGGTGACGATTCGTCCGTCCATCGCCGCCACTTCCAAATTTCGCGCGACATAGGAGCCTGCGACCATATCGAGCGTTACATCAATACCTCGGTCATGGGTAAGTTCCATAATCACGGCAACGTAGTCTTCCTGACGATAGTCGATACCTCGAACAGCGCCGAATCGTTCACAGGCACGAGCCTTTTCGGCTGAACCTGCGGTTGCAAATACGGTAGCACCGAAGGTGCTAGCCAACTGAATCGCAGTAGTACCGATGCCGCTAGTACCACCATGAATCAATACGGTATCACCCGCTTTGCAGCCACCCCGTTCAAACAAATTGGTCCACACGGTCAGGAAAGTCTCCGGTAAGGCGGCGGCCTCCACCATACTAAATCCCTGTGGCACCGGCATACACAACGCGGCAGCCGCTACCGCGTATTGCGCGTAACCCCCTCCTGACAATAGAGCGGTAACGCGATTGCCGATGGCAAGCTCGCTCACATGAGGACCTAACGCCACGATCTCGCCCGACACCTCCAGGCCCGGTAAATCAGAAGCGCCTGCGGGAGCCGGATAACGGCCCATGCGTTGCATCACGTCGGGTCGATTAACGCCCGCGGCGGATACCCGCAATAGCACTTCGCCATCCCCGGGCGTGGGCACAGGTCGCATACACAGGCGTAGTTGTTCAGGGCCACCAGGAGCGGCAATCTCAATCGCTGACATTTCGTGAGGTAACTTCATTTAACTCGCTCCAGCTGATCCCAGCGGCAATGTACCCAGCAATTCAGCGGCTCCATTCCAAAATACCTGGATACCAATGCAGAATAATAAAAATGCCGACAAACGCACCACAATCGTGGTGCCGGTAGGTCCGATCAGATCAGCTAAGCGCGCCGAATGTCGATAAAACAGATGTACCAAGAGGGCAAGCAATATCACGGCCAACATAGTGGCAACGTAGAACTCCAGAGTGGCCTTATGAAACCCGGTCGGTCTGCTCGCTCCCAATGAAATCGCCACCGAAATAGTACCGGGTCCTGTGGTTAAGGGCATGGTCAAAGGATAAAAAGCCAGACGACTGGGTGGAACGTCAATTGACACGGGTTCAGGGGTCTCACTCCGCCGTTGCTCGGTCGCATCAGGTTCGGTCAACATGCGCCAACCCGACATCGCCACGATGATGCCACCAGCAACGCGTAGCACTGGAATTGAAATACCGAAAAAACTCAAGACATAGGCACCGACATACAACGACACGGTCACTATCGAAAAAGCATAGATTCCCACCCAACGCGAAACTTGAGCTCGCACCCGTGGTTCAAGCCCCTGGGTTGCACCAAAGAAGATAAACGCACCTGACAGTGGGTTTACGATGGAAAAAAGCGCTCCGAAGGTCAACAGGAAAGTGGCCATAATGGTATCTTGCCACGACCCGCACGCTGTGGCTCAATTGAACGAAAAATTGCTATCATCAGTGGTGCTGGCTAGTCGAGAATCGCGATACCACCGCTCAATCCCTTAGGAAGTAATTCGCTATGGTCAACATTGCCACTCAACCCACGACCCGCTACACGCAAACAGCGATTGTCTTTCACTGGATAATTGCGGTATTCGTTATTTTTAACGTGTTTCTCGCCTGGAGCTTCGACTACTGGCCGGAGAAAAATGCCCAGATTGGAAATGACCTGCATAAGTCCATCGGCATTACAATATTTGGATTAGCGCTCATGCGCATACTGTGGCGGGGGAGCCATCAGCCGCCAGCGTTGGCTGCGTACCTCAAACCCTGGGAAGCACGCACCGCTAAGATCGCGCATATCGTGCTCTACGTATTAATTGTCATCATGCCCGTGTCTGGCTGGTTATATGACTCGGCCTGGAAAGACGGGGCCGCTCACCCTATTCATTTTTTCGGTCTGTTTGATTTCCCGCGGTTAAACTTCATCGTCGATCAACCCGCCAATATCAAAAAGCAATACGACGCCTTTTTCGGCGGCATGCATACTAAGCTCGCCTATGTCATCTACGCGTTTGTCTCGCTGCATATTGCTGGGGCGCTCAAGCACCAATTCATGGACAAAAAACCGGAATTGCAGCGGATGTCATTAAAGCGTTGAAAGTCGATTTATTAACGACATGCCCTATTAACCTGTCGCCGGGCGCCGCGCGTACCAACCAAACGACAAAATAACGGCGTAGCAAAGCGCCGGCACAATCATCGCGAATTTCAAGCTGGTCAGATCCGCAGCCTGCCCCGTAAGTAAGGGTACGATGGCGCCTCCCACAATTGCCACACAAATAATTCCCGACCCATCAGCAGTCCGATCTCCTAGCCGCTCTGATGCCAGTGAAAAAATTGTCGGGAACATAATCGAATTACACAGACCAATCGCAAGCAACGCCCAACCCGAAATCATTCCGACACTGTTAGCCGATATCAACAACAGCAGTATCGAGCCCACATTGACGCATGCCAACACCTTACCCGGCGAGAACACTTTCAAAAAATAAGCTCCGATGAATCGCCCCACCATCGCACCACCCCAGTAAAACGGTACCAGCTTTCCAGCCGCTTCAGCCCCTATTCCCATCACGCTAGACTGCATCAGATAGTTGACAATCACAGAGCCAATCGCGACCTCAGCACCCACGTACAGAAAAATACACAACGCGCCGAAACCAAATCGCGGGCGCGCGAGCAACGAAAAGCCGTCCAACAGACCACCGGTTGGCACTTGAGACTCAACTAATCGCTTACGGTTTAACCAGACCACAATGGCCACAATTAACAAGGCAGCGGCAAGCCCCAAATAGGTGTGTTCAACCACTTGAGTTTCAACACCCCTAAACGCGTCGAGCGCCGCACCGGATAGCTTGGAAGAATCCACCGTTCCCAGTGATCCTAAAATAAGGATCGATCCCATATAGGGAAACACAGTCGTCCCCAATGAATTAAAGGCCTGTGCGAAGGTTAGGCGGCTATGGGCGGTCGCCGGATTGCCCAGAATCGAAATCAGAGGATTCGCAACCACCTGAACGGTCGTAATACCTGCGGCAAGAATAAATAGCGCAAACAGGAACATTCCGAACAGTCCAGTGCTTGACGCCGGCACGAACAATAGGCAGCCCACCGTCATCGTGATAAGCCCGATGACGGCCGTACGCATGTAGCCAAACTTCTTCACTATCTTGGCAGCCGGCAGTGAAATAATAAAATAGGCGGCGAAAAATGCCGACTGCACTAACATTGCCTCGGCATAATTCAGTGTGAATAGCGCTTTAAGCTTCGGGATAATCACATCGTTGAGGCTCGTGATCCCGCCGAAGATGAAAAACAAGGCAAATACAAAGACCCGCAGATCTTGTCCTGGAGCAACCGTAGCCGTCTCCGCTTTTCCTGTCATCAAGGCCATATTCCAACCCTCCCCTTAGATTCTACGAGTATACCCAATCACATTGCCGTGGTCGCGGTACGTATTGATCGCTCGTGCCATCGGGTGGCGCAGAGTGCCACAGAGCCAATACTAGTGATGAATTCGCGTGTAATTAATCGAAGCGTATTTTCTTTGACTGCCGGTTGAAACCAAAAATTTTCACAGCCCACCGAATGCACTGCGCCTCGAATGGCAGTCGCTGCCTAAGGGCGGTTGGGACGCTGAAGTTCATCCCGTCAATTTTCCCAATCGCTTTCCGGAGCATGAACGATGTTACGGAGCAAACCATGTCGCTATTCGGCATGTACAACAACGGCGGCGACATGGTCGAAACATCCAATAGTCCTTTTATTTACTGGCATTGGTCACCGCAATGGGGCTACTAAATCCACCTCCCACTGATTGGTTTCACCGACTCATTCGGTGCCGGCCGATATGTACTACTCGGGCTGGGCCAGCCATTACCCAAGGGCGCTGGAATATCGACATCGATGGTCCGGCAGTCCTGATGGCAAGCTATTGGGTTTTGATCCGCACCAGCTACATCTTGCCCTTACCCCTCTGACGCGTCGATGCCAGCGTTCAAGCACTATAGCCACCCATCCATAGACCCGACAAATAAGTATGCACAGGATCGCCACGAAATTCTTTTGAGGCGGCGCTCAATGCAGCCATCGCAACCGCCGTCATTGAGGGCTTGGTCCACCGCACATCTGCGCGACTTTGCGGCATGACCACGATAGCGGGAAAACGAGACCGGTCGTGACGGATTGCCGTACCAATACCGACCTCTGTTTGAACCAGTCCATCCTCACCTCTCTCACCCGAGCCATGCAGAAAAGGAATCACTGGCCATACCCGGGCAGCCGTCCAATTTTCGGGTACGTATACCTGGTATTTATAGGTAACAGACTTAACGACCACGGAACGATCCAGAAAACCAGTTTCGTGTTTCGCCGCTGCAGGACCCGCAACGACGGTAACCATTAAAAACGTCAGTACAAACCGAGCAAGTACAGGCATAAAAAACCTCATGCAGAAGCAGGCTATCACGCATTGAAAATACTTCCGCGATAGCCATTCAACTTGCAATTTGGGTTTCGGCTTTAACAATCAGTGCGCAGGCGGCGTCCATTGATAGATCCATGTTTCGGTGAGCGGCCGACCGTGCAGCCGCAGGTATAGTCGCAGGTTAATCGGCTCTACGCTATCATCCGGTGAGCGGATTTCAAACAGCGCTCGGTAGCCGTTGAATTGCGGCACGTAATGCGCGGTCACAAACTCATCGATTTGGCCGCGAGAAGTACTCACCACCGCCTCTACCTCAGCGTTCTTTGCCAGCGTACCAAGCTCGCCGCCCGCAAAGTCAACGGCGAACCGTCCCGCAGGATGACCCAGCAATTGTCCCGACATGCCGCCGTTAGTCGCACGCGTCGCTATCGTTTGCCCTAACGACGATGCGAACGGCATTTGTGTTCCCCAATACATGCGATAGCTGAATAATATTTCTTGCCCGGGCTTAGGGGGGTCGGTCGGCACCCAAAAAGCCACGATGTTATCGTGAAATTCGTCACTGGTTGGAATCTCAACCAACTGCACAGCGCCCTTTCCCCAACCGCCCTCCAACCCCGACTTCGGTTCGATCCATAAGTTTGGGCGTCGATCATACAAGGCTCCGTCGTCTTGATAATGGTCGAAATTACGGTCGCGCTGGCTGAGCCCGAAACCGCGTGGGTTGTTATCGACATACGCATTGACATGCAAGTCCCGAGGATTGGTCAATGGACGCCAGATCCATTCACCGGCTCCCGTCCATAAGGACAAACCGTCGGAATCGTGAATCTCCGGGCGCCACTCACTAGTGGTGTGTCGGTCACTCTTCGCGTAATAGAACATACTGGTCAGCGGAGCGATGCCAAAACGCTCTATCGCCTTGCGAGGGTAGAACGCCACATCAGTATCCATGACCTGAGTGCCTCCGGGTGTGAGCGAGAACCGCATAGCGCCCGCGACACTAGGGGAGTCAAATAATGCATACAACGTCAATGTGCTCGAATTCTTGTCGGGTCGCTCGAACCAGAATGCCGTAAACCGCGGGAATTCCTCAGGGCGATTCAACGCCGTATCAACCGCAAGCGCGCGCGCTGAAATTCCGTATTGCCGAGCATCGCTGCCCACGGCGCGAAAGTACGCCGCGCCTAAGAACGCGGCGACGTCCACTTCCCAGTTGGAGACAAACTGCACCCGAAAACCTGCAAAACCAGATTTACCGTGCATAAACCGCGGACTAATCCCACTACCACGCAAATCGAACATCGCCGGGCTGTAGACAATTTCGGCAGCTTTACCCGCATTCACCTCAAATATCCGCACCGGCTGCATAAACCCACTTCCCACATGGAAAAATCGCAACTGAAACCCTAAGTCAGCATCGGCCCATAGGGATCGCTCGTTACGGAAGTGAATCGACTGGTATTGGTCATATCCCATCTTAGAAAATTCAATGGGCAAAGTATTAGGGGTTGCAATATACGGGTTGCCGGCTAGCCAACGCGCATGACCTTTCAGCCAAGCAAAATCAAAGGGCTGTTCGGTAGTTACCCCGTGTCTCGCGGCAGATATCGTCAGAGCATCAACATAATTGGAGAGTGCCAACTGGCCCGCAGACAACAGCAGGGCTGATTTTAGAATTTCACGTCGAAACATGATTCATTATGTGAACGACTTAGCAGCAAGTGCAAGATGTCGGTAGTATTTTCATGAAACGATTGCCGCTCGCAACGGGATGCGCGAAACTGGAACACTATGATAGTTTTGAAAATCCGACGTACGAGATGAAATTACGGGAAATCTTGCAGTGTGCCGCACTGTTATCCTTCATTAGCCTGTCCGGTTGTGTCTCGCTACCAGAACCCGAGTATCCCACCGCTATTTCACCCTCCACATTAGTACATGCAGACGATCCGGCGCTAGTGGATGATCTCGAGCGACGCACCTTTGATTACTTCTGGCAGACTGTCAATCCAAGTAATGGACTCATCCCCGATCGTTACCCAACGCCGTCTTTTTCGAGTATCGCGGCAGTAGGATTCGCACTAACTGCCTACACTATTGGTATTGAGCGCGGCTATATATCCCGAGAGCAAGGTGCGGCGCGAACGCTCACTACTTTAAAATTTTTTCATGATGCACCACAAGGACCTGAATCACGAGGTCGAAGTGGTTTCCGCGGATTCTTCTATCACTTCCTAGACATGCAAAACGGCTTGCGTTATCGAAACACGGAATTATCTACAATGGATACGGCCCTACTAATATCGGGTGCGCTCACGAGCGCTGCTTATTTTGATTCGAGTGATCCCACTGAGGTCAAGATACGCACCCTTGCCGATGATCTGTACCGCAAGGTTGACTGGAACTGGGCGTCCCACGATGACGGGGGGGTAGCGATGGGCTGGAATCCTGAAACCGGGCTCATGCAAAAAAATTGGTTGGGATTCAACGAAGGCATGTTGATTTATTTGCTCGGCTTAGGCTCACCCACACATCCTCTGACCGACTCTTCGTGGCAACTTTGGACCACCACCTACGAGAAAAATTGGCGCTTCGAATTCGGTCAAAATTACCTCGCCTACCCCACCCTGTTCGTGCATCAATTCACACCTCTGTGGGTGGATCTACGGGGTATTCAAGACGCGTTTATGCGCGCGAAGGGAATCGACTACTTTGAAAACGCTCGCCGTGCCACCTATGCGAACCGAGGCTATGCCATCGCCAACCCGAAATATTGGAGCGCCTTCAGTGCAAATCTATGGGGACTCACGGCATGCGATGGACCGGGTTTGGCTTATCGGCCCCACGGCGGAAAGATACGACGCTTTCTGGGCTATGCCGGCCGAGGTATCGCCTTATTTGACGATGGCACTTTGGCTCCCAACGGCGCTATTGGCTCACTGCCTTTTGCGCCCGAAATTGTCCTGCCGGTTATTGCCGAAATGCGCAATCGCTACGGCGGATATTTATACTCGACCTATGGATTTCGCGATTCCTTCAACCCCAGCTTTTCATGGCTACCGAAAACGGGAAAATTTGTGCCTAGATTGGGGTGGTTCGATGTGGATTATGTGGGGATCGATCAAGGGTTAATCATCGGAATGGTCGAGAACTATCGCAGCGGATTGATTTGGAAACTGATGCGTGACAACCCCTATCTGCGCCGTGGCCTCTTACGCGCCGGGTTCACAGGCGGGTGGCTCGAATCGAAAAAATAAAATATTGCTCAGGGCTAATTCACACAGGTTTGCTCAGCGTGCTGTTTCTAAGCGCACCGGCATCCTTCGGACAGCGCCTCTTTCCGGTCACCTCCATAGTAAATGCGCCCACTATTGCTGGACGGCCCGTTCAGTTGGATGAGCAGGCAAAATTGCTGCCGTGGCCAATGGCTAACAATATAGGGTACTCCTACTCCGCCTATTTTCTCTCGCAATGGACCATTCTGTGGGATCAGTACAATCGCCAACGCCTTCCCTACTATTACTGTTGCTTCGACTTTGATCGTATAACTTTTGAAATGACGCCCGACGAGCATTGGGCTAATTCCACCGGTTATTTACGCGCTATGCTGCAAGGTTTTGTTGAGCGTCTCTACCCTTACACGGGAGATCCTCACACCCTGGAATTCATCCAGAATTTCGTCGATTATGAACTCGATAACGGTACTACCCCGCAAGGTTACGTTTGGGCTCAAGTGCCCTATGCCTCTGCGAATCCAGGCGCACATCGCTACACAGGCTGGAGCGAGCATGGCGAAGACTACATAGAACCGCCCGTCGTGGGCCAAGATGGTTACGGCTATCTTCGACTCTATGAGATGACCGGAAACACCCGATATCTGAATGCTGCGATTCACTGCGGCGACGCGCTCGCAAAAAATTTCAAAGTGGGCGATGCACTTAATTCGCCGTGGCCGTATCGGAATCTAGCGCGTGATGGTCGAATTAAAGGTAAAGGGATGTTTGGCTACTCAGCGAATGTGGTCGACCCGATCATATTACTGGATGAACTCATTAGGCTAAGTGTGGGTAATACTGCCGCATACAAAACCGTGCGGGATGGTGCCTGGGCTTGGCTACTCAAGTACCCGCTGCAAAATAACGTGTGGGTCGGATACTTCGAGGATGTGCATCCGAGCATGGCGAACATGAATCAGGTCATTCCTTTAGAATTTGCTCGTTATGTGCTTCTACATCCTGAGAAAGATCCCGAGTGGCGTGAACATTCACGCAATCTAATTAAATGGGTAAAAGCCACTCCTAAATGGCCCAAGTACGTTGTACACGGAGCAACCGTGACTACTGAACAGGGCGATGGCAAGGAATATTGTTGTAATCCTCCTCCCCAGTGTTGCGATAGCCACAGCGCACGGCTTGCCGCTGTAGAGGCACTGTATTACGCAAAGACCGGAGATCTGTCCTACAAACTTGAGGCTTACCGCACCTATAATTTTGTCACTTATTTCCAAGGACTGCCCGGGGCCGCTCATGCTCCCTTCGTGAACCAATGGTGGTTTACGGATGAATTTGCCGATGGCCCACGCAGAATGATGGATGCATTCTGGGCAGTCCCCGAATGGGCCCCCGCTGATGAGTCGCATTTACTAGGCTCCGCGTCTGTCGTCACGAGAATCGCGTACGGCGAGCATTCCGTTACCTATTCGACCTTCGACAACCAATCGACCGACGTACTTCGCTTAGCCTTCATCCCAGAATCTATCACCGCGGGAGGAAAGTCGATCAGCCGCATCACGGACTTAGAGCACAGCGGATATGATGGCTACGTCTTCGACGATCAGAATCGCACTCTTTCTATTCAGCACGCGAATTCTAGAGACATCGATATTCAAGGCAGTAAAGGCCCGCTGGTGCCGTCCTATATTACCTTCGACGATCCGCACCTTGCGGCGGGAACGTTGTTAATCGGCCAATATCCTTCCGGCGTCATTGATTGGAGCCAAGGCGCATGGCGGATCGGCACACCCTACGGGAAGTTTGGAACTTTTACCCTCGCCCTCACAGAATCAAAAACTCGCCACGCAGAGTTCCGATTTTGCAGTCCGCGCATCTTTATGGGCCTTGATGCCTACAACGATGGAGACCTTGACGCCACGATTGTGGTGCGGTCGCCGGAGAGCCCCGAACAGAGCTTTACCCTCAAGCCAAAGGAACTTAAGCGCTTAAGGACCTCGTGGCGCGACGCAAGTTCGACGGTCTCGTTCGATCTAAAAAATGGCGAGGCGCTACGATTTGATAATCTTGCCTATGGTCACCCGTGAAGGGACAATGCCGCATGACACTGGACCGGTACAACCTGCAAATTGACCACCTATGGCGCTAACCAATATGCAATCCCTAGACATCGAACGCCGAATCATTGTACTCGGAGGACTCGCAGCCGGAATTCTGACAGCTTTAGGTAAATCAAGTGCTGCGGAAATCCCGTCCGCAGGTATTGAGCACGCCGTCCTCATTGCCCGCATGACCCTCGAAGAAAAAGCCGGTCAGCTCAATCTCGAGGGCGTCCAATCGCCCACCGAAGATCCTTGGGGTGTTAAAGCCGTCAATCCGGTCGAACGACAAGCCAATCTCGCCGCCGCCATTGCGAACCATAAAGCGCAGCTTGTGCGCATCCGAGCGGGCAAAGTCGGGATGGTCATGTCGCCCCTCACGCTCGACCTCATGCGCCTCGCACAACACACCGCGGTCAAGGAGTCTCGCTTAGGAATCCCCCTACTCTGTGCAGGCGACATCATTCACGGCTTTCATACGGTCTTCCCAGTTCCCGTCGGCGAGGCGGCAAGCTTCGAGCCTGATCTTGCCAGGCGCACCGCACGCGCCTCTGCAATCGAAGGCAGCGCGGCGGGACATGATATGACCTACGCGCCTATGGTCGATATCGCACGCGATCAGCGCTGGGGCCGTGTGGTTGAAGCCGCCGGTGAAGACGTACTGCTAGGATCACTGTTTGCGGCCGCCAGAGTGGAGGGATTCCAAGGGACCTCGCCCAGCAATCCCGACAGCCTACTCGCGTGCCCGAAACATTTCGCAGCCTACGGTGCTGCCGAAGCCGGAGTCGACTATGCCGGCGCACCCATCACTGAGCGGATATTGCACAGTGTTTATTTGCCGCCCTTTGCTGCAGCTTATAAAGCGGGTGCCCTAATGACCATGGTGTCGTTTAACACTATCGACGGCGTACCTAACACCGGTAATCATCGGCTACTCACCGGCATCTTGCGTGATGAACTGGGATTTCAGGGTGCAGTTGTCTCCGACTTCGAGAGCGAAAAAGAATTGGTCAAACACGGCTTTGCAGCCGACGAGCGCGATGCAGCCCGCTTGGCCATACTTGCAGGTTGCGATGTCAGCATGATTAGCGGAATATTCCTGCATTATTTGCCTGAGCTGGTGCGCGCCAAACTAGTGCCTATGGAAGTACTCGACCGCGCCGTCGCAAGGCTGCTGCGAGTCAAAGAAGCGGCGGGCCTATTCGAAGATCCCTTCCGTCGCATGGATGGCAAACGCAATAGCGAAGCGCTACACATTAAGGCGCATCGACCGTTAGCACGTGAAGCCGCAGTTAAATCGATTGTGTTACTCAAGAATGACGGCGGATTATTGCCGCTCGCAAAGTCCGGTCAGCGTATCGCATTAATCGGCCCATTCGGCACGGGCGATACGCATCTGAATGGTCCGTGGCAACCCATATTCACGGGAGTCAAACCCGTTGCGTTAGACGTCGGAATCAAGGCAGCCCTCCACGATGTTAAAAGCCTCGTCGTGGTTGCCGGTTCAGATATTGAAAAATCTCTGCCCGGTGGTATCGAGGCGGCCGTAGCCGCGGCTAATAATGCCGATATCGTGCTGCTCGCTATCGGCGAATCCAACGATATGTCTGGCGAATCTTCCTCACGCTCTGAAATTATCGTGCCAGCCGCACAGCAAGCGCTCGCAGAAGCGGTGGCCGCCACCGGCAAACCCATCATTGTCATCTTGAAAAATGGTCGCGCCCTGGCGCTGACCGGCGCAATCCGCAACGCCCAAGCCATTCTCGTCACTTGGTTTTTAGGCACGGAGTCCGGTAGCGCCATCGCCGACATATTATTGGGTGACGCCGCGCCCTCCGGTCGCCTACCCATGAGTTTCCCGATTGTCCCGGGCCAAGTCCCCTACTACTACTGCCACGAATCTTCGGGTCGTCCCACCGATTCTGCCACCGAACCCTTTACTTCGCACCTCATTGGGATACCCAATCAAGCGCTCTATCCCTTCGGCCATGGCCTAACCTATGGTGATATTAAATATAGCGCGACGAGCATCGACCAGAAGACGTTGCAGTGGGACGGCAAGATCACCGTTAGCGCCACACTCACCAATCACGGCAAACGCGATGCTGATGAAACCGCGCAACTTTACATCCACGATCGCGTCGCCAGCATCGTGCAACCCGTGCGGCTTCTGAAAGCCTTCCGTAAGGTCTCGCTCGCGCCTGGCCAATCGGAAACAGTACACTTCGATTTAGCGCGTCATGATCTCGAATTTATAACCACTGATCTTAAGCCTATAGCTGAGCCTGGCATGTTTGATGTGTGGGTATCAGCCTCGGCGGCGACCGGCAAGAAAGCGAGTTTTGAGCTGCTGGCTGGATAGCCGAATCCGGTTCCCCGGACGTGACTTGCGCCACTAACCGGACTGAGCTAAAATGCCCATGTGATGCACATACCTACTGGAGATTGCAATGGCCGCCACTGCCCGTATTCCGCTGCTCGTGACACCGGCGCAGAAAAGTCACCTTGCCAAGAAGGCGAAACTGTCAAATCTGACTTTGAATGAGTTTTTTCGGCGAGCCGCTGAGGTGTACGATCCGAACGATGACGATCATGCGTGGGTGCGGCTTATTCAGCAGGTGAAGGAATCGACCCGCACAGCGTCCGAGGCCCTGGAGGCGACGCTTGCCACTTGCGCTGATTCCAATAAGCGCATTGCGGCGATGGAAGCCGCACATCGTGCTAGGGCGCGCAAATAGATGGGCGTGATGGACAAATTGTGGGACGCGGTTTCCAACGTCGTTAAAATGAACGATAAGGTGGAGCGGGTGGCGTTGACCGTCGGTTCTCAGCAGGGGAAAATTGAGGACCTAACCGCACGAGTGATTCGACTGGAGACCGCTTTAGAGATCGCGTTGTCAGGGCGTGGCGGGTCGGCGAAACGTATTGGTCGGCACGAGGAAAAATAGACCGCTACTGAAGGATGAAATGCTATTTAGTACATATCAGCGCGGCAGACACGCCACCGCACAAATCGCGTGCGCGACATACCCTGCCGCGGTTGCAAATGCCCCACCCGCGATATCCATTTTCGCGGTATCGGGATCAATACCTTCCGATATAATCCCAGCATCCCACGCACTCGCGAGCAATATGCTTTGCGCCCTCTCACGTGAACGCTTGAGCAACAGCTCATCGGCAATTACCCAAGAAGTGGTAATGGGAAGTCGATAACTTCCCGGTATTCCATAACGCTTATCTGAATACGAATACGCATAATTGGCCGAGTGCAACCAGTTATAGGTCCGCACAAACAAGGGGTCATCCTCCGAAATAAACCCAAGCGCCGGCAGCTTCATCAGCGACCCCGGCGGAATATCGGTATGTACAAAGTGACTTCCATCCGTTGCGGCCGCAAACACCGGCCCCGGCGCACCCGCTACCGCATCCACCGCATGAGCGAGAATGGCAACACGCAGTTGTTTCGCGCGGCGATTCATCTCGGCGGCACTCGCAGGGTCCTTCAACCGTTGGAACAACACCGCCATTTCCGACAATGCGCGCCAGGCCAAAGCGTTGTCATAGGTCAAAAAAGGTGATTTTTGAAATTCATCCTGCGAATCTTGTAGCGATGAATACATACCGACAGTGGAATCATAGCGACCCAGTAGTCGATCACGCAGGAAATAAACCGCATCTCGATGCGCGGCTAAAAAATTCATGTCGTTAGTCACGCGCATATAGGACCCCAGCGCAATAATGGGCGCAACCCCTTCATCCAACTGAAATCCATCTTCTAGCACAATCCCATCGATAAATCGGCTATGGGTCCCCGTGTTTCGCAATTGAATGGTGAGCGCATACTCTAAGGCCTCACGAGCTGCAGGGGCATCCACATCCAGCAACCCCGGAAAGCTCCACAACATCGCATCTCGATCCCAATAGGCCGCCGACACGTAGTAGCGCGGGCTGCGCGAAGTCACCCCGACT
>JAYUFB010000096.1:0-58632 GCA_043738945.1 Gammaproteobacteria bacterium | reverse complement strand
CCTTCGGCATCGATACCCAACGGCTGATCGGCGGGCGCCTGTTGATCATCAGGAGGAGGCTCGGGCGTATCTTTAGGCAAAGGCTCCTGAGTCTTCTCAGGTGGCGGCGGTGGGGGTTGATCCGGTGGCGGCGGCGGCGGACGAATGACTTGAACGATTTGGATCTGGCGCTGCGACTTATTTGACTTAGACGCCATGATAGTCCGCACAAACCATACAAAAGCCAGCACCAATAGTAACAACGCCAAACCCGCCACGAGGCGCAGTAAAATGTGACGCGCGGAACTCTTAGCAACCATGCTTAAACTACTTGACGATACGTTGGGTCACTAGCCCAAGCTGGGTAATTTCAAGCCGACCCACGATATCGAGCACATCGACTACGCGTTGATACGGAATGCTGGAATCCGCCTTGACCACCACGGGTAGATTCGGATTAGCCGCCTTATACTGACGCAATAAATTTTCAAGCTCAGGCAAACTCACTGGATAGGTATCCAAGTACATGGTGCCATCGGCCGTGATCGTAATGGCCTTGGTCTGCGGTTTTGCCAAGGACGGCGTATCGCTGGCCTTGGGCAAATTAACCTTAATACCTTGCACCGATGCGGTCGTCATGATGATAAATATCACCATCAGTACATAGGCAAGATCCAGCATCGGCGTGATGTTGATGTCATCGTAGACATCTTTGTCACCGCTATCCATTGAGCCTGACATTACCCTACGCTCAACTGTATTGCTCAGCGACGCGGGTCACGAACTCATCCACAAACACTCGATTATCAGCACTAATGGCCTTGATACGCGAATTTAGCCAGTTATAGCCAAACAGCGCAGGGATCGCGACCGACAATCCTGCGACCGTCGCCGCCAAAGCCGCTGCAGTGCCCGGCGCAATCGCATTCACGTTCACGTCGCCGGAGAGCGCGATGGCGGCGAAGGTGATCATCACTCCGATGACTGTGCCCAATAACCCTAAGAATGGGCCGCCCGATATCGCGATCGTCAATAACACCATTTGACTCGATAAACTTTGCTGTAGCCGGACCATGGAAGCATCCATCGCGGCTCGAATGGCATCAATAGACTGATGCGACAATACCTTCGCCCGTTGCGCGCTTAACGTCTGCCCTTGCACGCGCTTATTCAACTCGCGGACCCCGTGGTGATAAAGGCGGTACAGCGTCGACGCACCGAATTTATTTTGGTCCCCCGCGAGCGAGGCCACCGACGGCGCATCGTCTTCAAACTCTTCTTCATCTCCGGTAGGCGGCGTATCGAGAGCGGCCGTATCGCCACTCAGGCGACGAAATTCACGCAGGAAACGTGTGTTGGCTTTTTCAACTCGACTTAGGAAAAACGCCTTGACCACCATTATCATGAGTGCAATGACCAGCATGACCATACAGATGCCGATAATCACCCAACCGTCGATGGTAAGATTCTTAGCGATGGTTACAAAATAGGAAGTCTGGCTGCCACCCTCACGTTGTCCGTCAGCACCATACACAATGAGATTTGCATCAATTCCCTGACCACGTGCCGCCGCTTTTAGCCACTCAGCACTGCGTGCAACCTTTGAAACTTCAACCTCATCAAGATCACCTGTCAGATATCGTGTGCCATTTAAAGATCCTACCGTGAAACTACCGCCAATCTCTTGCAAGGTAACCGGTGCGCTACCCGCAGCGATTCCATCCACAAATAGCGTTAACTTACCGCCACCAGCCGTGACTGCTACATGGTGCCATTGGCTTAAACTAAGATCGGAAGTCTGATTCACGGTCACCGGTAGCGCGCCTAAAGACGTATGAGCCGCAAGCTTGGTACCCTCAATCGCTAACTCCAAACTTTTACCCTGATCGGATAATGCAAACACCGTGGATTGCTGCGCAGTTTCAATTCTGAGCCACGCGGATGCCGTAAATCCCTGATTGGGTAGTAAGCGCAAAGATGCCGTCGCAGGCACCGTAATATTTTCCTTACCAGCAAACTTAACCCCCCCGCCAATAAGGGCGGCCGGTGTTAAGACGGCGGTCGAGGCAGTGGGGTTATTCTTATAGGCGGTCGCATCAAGCGGCAGACCTGCGGTTTCAGAAAACGATAACACTAGCGACTGCGAGGCATCGTAGGTACCCGCCACATCCGCGGCTGTGGGTGCATCGGGGTTGCCATAGTAGGCATAGATTTTTTCCGATTTGGAGCCACCGCTTAATTGCGGTACACGTACCCAGAGAAGTGCCATCTGGTTCTGCGGGTCGTATTTCTCAAAATGAAATTTAAGCGGAGTCTTATCGTCGCTTGCCACCAGGCGGAAATCGGCGGCGTCCGGCTTGGTATCATTAAAATAATTAAAATTGGCGAGCGACAGCCTTATCAAAACCGGCACATCCTGTGCCGTAGCGCCGATATCGGCACCCGTCGCTGACAAATCGAAAGAAATTTCTTTACGATACTTCCAGTCGGGGCTCCACCAGGAGGCTGCGGAAGCCAAGGCCGGCGCTAGCAGTATGGCAAGCGCCCAAATTTTTACCGATCCCTTCATCGCGATTTTCCCACAGTTGTCACAGCGCATTTATAGTTTGAGCACCGCACGTGACGTCCTTGTTACAAACTAAGGATGAGAGGGTGTTTTTTGGCGCTTAAGACACTCAATATCATTGGGCTTGCAATTCTCTTCACCAAGCCCCGTCACGAATACATCTAACCAAGACAGTGCGGTCTGCGCCAGCGACGCAGTCGCGTCTTTTTCAGCGTTATTACTCGCCACCGAATTGGTAGATGAATTACTCGCGCCGCTCGCGGCGCTAGATGCGCCCGACAATGAAGCGCCAAGATTGCTCACCTGTGCAGGCACGCCCGCCGAAGTCCCACCGAATTGGATATTGTCAAGTCCGAAAACTTGGCGAGCCGCTATGTTGATATTGCCCGCAGAACCAATGCCTGCGTCACCTGCGTTGACCGAACCCACGGGGGCAATAAGATCGACGTTACCGAGCGGCTGATTCGGGTCAGTCTGGATAGTACGAATTCCGCTACCTGCCGCCGCACCGGAGAAATTGATCGTGGTGGTGCCGTCACTATTAATCAGGACCGAAGGCGGCGGAGCGGAAACTGCGGTCTTAGCGCCTTTACCGGCATCGATACTGCCGTTGTTTGACCATATTAAAATGTTACCGCCACCTAGGGTAAATATACGCGACGAACTCACATTCACGTCACCCTGGGTGTAGATATTCACATCACCGGGTCCTTCCGCCACGATGCCTAACTGCGAAGGCAGTCGGTTAGTCAACGTAGGCGGTGGATTAGCGAGCCCCACGTTGATAAGACCCCCGGGCACGACAAGATTGATGTTCCCACCACTTAAAGTATAAATACGACTGAAATTTAAAGTCAGATCGCCCGCATAGGCGCCCACGATCGAACCCGGGCTATCGGGTCGACTGTGAGGAAACAATGCGTCAATGGCTTTATAGCCGTCCGAAAATCCAACCCCCGGCGTATTATTGGCTGCGCGACCCGACGCTAACAACGCCTGGAAAAATACTTGATCGATGAGCGGGCGTTGTTGATCCACCGGCAAAGCGCTAAAAGCGGTTGTGGCATCCGCAAACGACAATCCGGCGCTGGTATTCGGCGATTTGCCAGCATTCAGCGACTCTACATAACTAACAAGCTCAGCTTTAAAATGAGCCGAATTCGCAATAATGTTATTTAAGAATCCATGGAAATCCGGCGTGGTTCCTAATCCCGTAGCCACCGTTAAATCAGCGCCCGATGCCGTAGCAAGGTTAGGATTGAATAAATTACCAGTCGTAACAATGCCCACCGACGACTGGCCAAGTGCTAAGTTTCTACCCGCCAAGACATCCAGCTGCCCCGGACCACCGACTGATATACCACCGCCCGCATAATTATCCAGATTTACAAAATCATGCCCGGCCGAAAGGATAGTTTGATCATTAGCGCTAAGATTTTGTCCTGCGTAGGACAAATTGACCATGTCACCGCCCGCAATTACTTGGCCCGCCTTTGGTAGCGAGAGCGTAAGCCCATTGATACTACCCCCCGCGATGGCAAGCGCAGGATGAGTATCCAATGCATGAATATTACCGCTAAATGCAGCGCTCTCAATCGAACCTCCGACATTGACGATCGAGGGGGTGGCTACCGTATTAAAGCCGCCGGCTGCATCCGACATGGTTAATTTTTCACTATTAACCGCAGTAATGTCCTTGGCGGCGATCAGTGCAAGTTGTCCAGACGATGCAGGATATAGCGTGGCCGCCCCTGAACTACCTAAACCGCTGCCGAAAGAAATGCTCCCGCTGAGCGACTCGACCAATAGCGACGGTGGCAGCACATCCGTGCCGACGCCACCCGCATCGGAAACCGACGTCCCTAGTAAAGTTCTCGCGGCAGTAGGCGCGGTACCGATCATGACATCGCCGATAGTGTTTAAGCTCAACGCAGAATCTGACCCGTAACTAAAAAAGGAGTTTGCCAGCGGATTGGCGTTCCCCGTAATAGTGCTCGCCGCCGGTTGCCCTAGCGCAGTCGGATTGTAGGCCCCATCAAACGCAATGCCGAGCCGTGCTAAGACATTGATGGAACTCGACTGCAAATAAAAGACCGAACCCACCAAAGGATCATTGGGGGACGGCGGTGCATTTAAAAGAGGATTCAGAATGGCTGTCAGCGCTCCTTGCGCGCTCACCGTACCGGTTCCATTCGCAACAAAGACTTGCGTACTGCCAATATTGTTGCCAGCTTGCAGCGAGAACCCGCCGCCGATTACGTACTGCGGTGCGTTGCCACCTTGTTGAGGAAGCAAACTATTCGCAGCGGCGGCGGATACATTCAGGGCATCGCGACCCGCACTGATACTGACATCGCCACCCCCCAAAGTTCCGAAATTCCAATTGTAGGCGGCCAGGTTTACGCCCCACTCTGCAGGTATAGGCAAGCTATTGCCATACGTGCCACCCCCCTCGCGTAACTGCCAGGTCGGCACACCGCCGACGCTCACCCAATTCCCACTGCTATCTTGCGGACCTACAAGATCCTGACCTGCTCGAACCCATAAATTGCCACCCCCGGTCGGAAAACTCATTAACAAGCTAGTCTTCGGTATCAATACCCCATAAACGTAATCTTGGCCATTGGCCGCGGTTGCGGTTTCAACAATCCCCAATTTAGCAGGAATTAAATTCGCCGAGGACAATGCGGGTGCCACCGCAGGCACGCCCGCGGTATACGCACCCGAACCCAAGCCCATCACTATATTATTGGACGCAACTAGATTTAAATCGCCGGTGCCCGTACGCACCATGACGCCCGGATCGAGGACAAGATTTCCTCCCGTTAGTGAACCCACCAGCGGACTCGTATTCGGTGCCACGATGGCAAGCGGATTGGCGCTTGAAAGATCAGCGCCTGCTATCAGCCGAATAGAACCCGACGGCTCCGCCAGCAATATAGACTGTGAACCACCGCCTTTTCCAATAGAGGCCGTGCCAAACCCATCGCTAATGCTACCCGCCACTTCGATATTTCCCACGGCACGAATCGTAAGGTCGACTGGAGCGCCGTTAAACTGCCACTTTAAACCCGCCGACGATAGATCAAGACCTGGCAATGTAAGATTACCGGGAGCCACGATTTCCACACCCGGCTCAACCACGAGCGGCACCCCGCTTGCAAAACGATTTGCAATATTGGTTCTTGCTAAGGTCATATAAGATTGCACAGCGGCCTGAATGGACAGAAAATCTGCACTCGATGGCGCACTCGCGCTTGACAGTGTACTGGTATTGAACGACAACACGGGTTCAACCACGACTTGACCCAGCGCATGCATATCGGATGCCGATTGAATGGCGACATCATTGCTGGCTACTAGGGCCGGAGCCCTCAATAACAAACTTCCCATACCTGCAGCACCGGACGCGGAGATGACGCCACCGGCGTCTAAGTTAATACTCGTCCCGGTACCCATTTCTATTTTGCCACCGATACCAGATGCACCCCTTCCGTCAGCGTGTATTTGTCCACCCTGCCTAAGCTCGACGACGTTCCCCGCGAATAGCGACACATTACCGCGAAGCGCCGCCGACGGTGCCGAAATATCCCCACCTACCCTCAGGCTACCTGTATCCGCCGTTAAGGTTATCGAATTGGCCGTAAGCGAACTTCCCGCATCCAACACCCAATCACCGTTGTGAACGCGCAAATCGATCATCCGGCCAAAATCGCTTACCGAAGCCGCCAGCGAGGTGAGTGGGTTAGCATTGATTCCCGTCGCTAAAAACTGATTGGTATTGAGCACAAAGCTTCCACCAGCACCAGCACCACTTCCGCGAAGTGTGGCCGCCACGCTCGTCGTACCTATCGGCGCGCTAAGACTCATTCCACCTGCCGACGCTAAACCTGCGCCACTCACATCGAGTAGAGAGCCGGAACTGAGAGTTAAATTATTCGCCGAATCAACAAATATATTTCCCCCGGGAGAACTCACGACTTGATTGCCAACGGTAACCACACTCCCGGCAGTCGAAATCACGGCACCCGAGTCAACATTTAAATCACCGCTAAGAGTAGCAAGTCGCACAATTCCGCTGGGAGCCGTAACTTTTCCTACAATATCGAGGCTGGCACCCGAAATATCTAACTCGCCGCCTAGCAATACGGGCACAGCACTGGCAGAAGATGCGCTGGTACCAGAGTCCAAAGGACGAATAACAAGTGCCCCGCTAGCATTTAGACTAGTCTTTGCAGCGGCGGCCGCTGTGACGCCTGCGGTCGCAATCGTAAAATTACCCCCAACATTTAGCGCACCAACCCCCTTGCCTATCACCGCACCCGCGACATTCGCATAAGTATTTGCGAATCCGCTAACGTTAATTGCATTAGGACCCAAGTCGAGTTCGTTGGCAGTGAGGGTCAAAGTCGCTGTACCCACGATCGGAGCGCCTACTGGCTTACTACTGGCCCCCTGCAAGACTAGTGTTTGCGCGCCCAAAACCACATCGTTACCCGATGAATTTAAATTTGTTGCCGCCATCGTGAGTGCTTTCAATGATTGGCCACCATTCAAATCGACGCCCAAACGCACGGGTACGGCTATATCAATGCTCCCAGTACTCGCAATTCGGACCGCACCCGCCGCATTCAACGAACTTAGCAAGTCAGCGTTAATCAGCAGCGCATCGCTCTTACCGGTCGAAGTTGATGCAGAGGTAAACCCAATACTCGATGATCCTAAAGACCAGGCAGCACCCGCACCCGCAATAAGGCCGTTGATTGCCACACTGCCAGGACCGTCGACAGATACCGAGCCACGCGAACCCACCGAGGCGCCCGTGTCCACTTGCACGTTACCTATTCCCGCTGCGGGAACACCAGAGCGATTGGGAATCAACCAATTCACGTCAGACACCGCAAGAAACGCCGCACTTCCACTTCCCGCCCCGGCGAGCGTGACCGTTTGCTGCGTAGGCAAAGAGACTGGCGCTTTTCCGCTCGCACCCGACGTGGAGTCTAGGACCGCACCGTTTTGAACATCAATAGATTGGGCCGCCACCAATATAATTTGATCAGCGGTGAGGCTACCTGACCCGACGGTGACACTAGTGGCGCCCACAATCACATTACCGCTGCTAGCGTCCGTAGTTCCCCCTAACAATAATGATCCGGGTTGCCATCCTTCGAGTACAGCAGCCGATAGACTAACGGCATCCGCTGCAACAGCGCCGGAAGGCGTGCCTACAACCAAATTATTAGCGCTAATTTCAATCGGCGCCGCCAAACCTCCGGCGGACGCCGCCGTGCGTACGAGCCCATTATTAATGTCGAGGGCGCTCAAAACACCTGCGATGCTGCTCAAATTGATCGACAACGATCCCGCATCAGCGGGAAGATTCGGGCGTTTAGCGCCCGAACTTACCGGGGCGGCATTAAAGTAACGCGACGCAAGGCTGGTGCCGTACTGGGCCAATGATCCGCCGTAGCTTCCCGGGTAAATCGCAAATCCGGTGTAGCCTGGCGACTGATGCACTCCTGAAGAACCATAACTAAGGTAACCGCCAATCACCGGAGTACCATCAGCCAACGAGCCCAGGGACCCCGGTTTCACACTTTGATACTGGGGTTCATATTGAATTAAATAGGCACCCGGCAAAAGGGCATAGCGCGCCGGCAACAATGTATAGGTACCCGACGCGACTCCACCACCGCCACTTAAGTAAAGGGTTTCCCCGGCTTGAATACTCGGATCAATGTTGCGCGGATCTTGTGGCGCTGCTTGATTAGTTAAACTCGGTAAAATGGCATACAGTCCTGGCTTCACGCCCGCAGCCAGAGCATCCGTGCTGCCACCCGTACCCGGCGAAAACTCGTACGCCAGTAAATCTCCACCTCCCGATAAATCCACCGTAGCGCCCTTGGTCAACGAAATCGCAGGCGCATTTAGGTTTACGGTGCGCTTGGGTATCCCGCTAATAAGATGCGTCGCCCCGTCAGTCCATTGTTGTCCACCAAACTGAGTCTGGCCATAAGGAATGATGAGCCCATTACCGCTTACCGACGTAAGGCTACCCGCGCCTAGGATCAGGCTTTTGTTGGCGTTCAAGCTAATCGAACCGAACGGCGCGAAAAGGGTACCGTCACTCGCCAAAGTATCGGTATTAATAACTAACGCGCCCCCTGCGGACAGGGGAGCCGCTGGTATTGGCGCCCCTGCACTGGACCCAATCACCACATTACCCGCAACGCCCAACGAAGGATTCCCCACATTGATTGTAAAACGAGTGGATGTCACCGGATAAATACGCGCCGCATCCAGGGTTAGATTCCCCGCCGAAGTTAGACTCCCCACAGTAGGAGCATTAGCCGATCCACGCAGGACAATATCTCCAGCGCTCACAAAGCTAAGATCTGAAATTCCTTGAAAGGCGGTTGAGCCCACCAAATCAATCTCGCCGCGTGGCCCGCTTTGAGCCGTAGAAAAAGTCACGGCTCCAGTTCCCGCCGATGCCTGAATAGGCGCGCCACTCTGAACGGCTGGCTCATAACCTACCTGGATATAAGCAGCATTTAAATTCGCATGGGTACCACTGGTCGCACCAATAGCAGGAGCATCGATCACAAGACCACGGGCAAGATTCAAAGAAACATTACCCGAGAGTTGTACCTCATCGCCCGCTTCCATTCGAAGTGCGGCGATACCAGAGTTGGCCAGCGAATCAGCGCTTAGGATACTTAAGTTACTATCGGCAGGTAACGGTGCGGTGGCGCCGTTCGACTGGGCTAATTGAATGGTCAGGGGTGATTGTCCAAATCCCGGACCACTAAGACCACTACCCCACGATTGCGAGCGAGTCAGCTCAACATCCAGCGAACCACCCACTGCTGTGCCGCTGGTACCTCCGGAACCCGCTGCCGCTTGTAGGTCCCCAAGCAGCGAAATGGCCTCCCCTGAGCGAGTGCTAACAGATCCACCCGAGGTGGCCGCAATCACATGGCCATAATTACCACTCGCCTGCAAGATATCGACGGGATGACCGTTTCCGCCTGCGACCGATATCAACGAACCTAAGTCAGTCGCCACGTAACCGCGATCCGCATACAGACTTATCGACCCCCCCGCATACACAGCCCCCAGATCCAAACCCAGATTTGAAAATTTCGGCACGAAAGTTCCAGAGGCATCGATGATCGCATTCGGTCCCAGCTCGATGCGTTGGTTGACTAAAAATCCTGCGTCATAACCCGCATAAGAAGTTTTCCCATTATCCGGGCTGTACGTCGGCGCGAGAATATGAAGAGCCACGGTTCCGCCTGGGGCGGTGAGCTTACCGTCGATCAAAATACTGTCGAGTCCCGTGAGGGAAATCATTCCACCCGCATCCACCGTAATGGACGCGTTACTGCCAACGGATATATCCGCTACCGGCGCCACACCCGCAGTGATGGACACAAATCCATTTATGGGAGGTAAGGCACTCAAATTTACATTAGCCGCTGGGCGCAAATATTCCGGTAGCAACTTGACGGTTGCAATATTCGATACCGTAGCGGCCGAGGGGTCCAGTGAAATATGAGAGTCAAGCACCAAAGAATTGACAACCGCGCTAACGGCTCCATTCACCGCCAGCGCATTCGCGTTCGGCACGCCAGAACCGGGACTACTCAAGCCCGACGCGTTTAACAACACATTCTGAAAACCGAAATTTGAAAAAAGACCGGTATCAACATGAAAAATACCGCCGGGTGCCACCGTATCATCAACGCTCTGCGCCATCGCCGCACCGCCCGCATCAATAGCAATCCGAGGCGCACTCAGGCTAAAAGTCCCGCCTGTGGCTCCATTGACGCCATACCCTTCAACCGCAAAGTTAGATCCGACCGAAATACCTCCATTTTTTAGTGCGTTTTCGTTGAGTGCGATCGAGCCACCCTTACCCGAACTTAGAGAGCCCTTAGCGTTCAGCCACGCGCCTCCATTGGCACGCAAGCTATCGTTATTACCAATAGAAAGTAAGGCGGATTCCGATGCCACGCCTAGATTAACAGTGCCGCCATTTTGCCAGGTCTGAGTGGACGCCGGAGAATTCGAAACCAGGGCATGAAGATCATTAGTCCATTGCCCGCGTACGTCAAACACTAAGCCATCGCTCAAGTAGACGCCAGGACGATCATTGGTTAACCGATCAGGTGTGGGTTGTTGATCGGCGACAGTGCCCACATTTTGAAAACTTAAAGTCCCACCCGGATCGGTAATACCCGAATAAAGATTTACGCGCGCCGCATTCACAGCCAACGTGCTACCGGCCGGTAACACGAGCGGCGTGCCCGAAGACAAAGTCACCGTCGAGTTGCTGAATATGCGCGTGGACGTAAATCCATTACTCGTCAAATAACGCGTGGGCAGTGTCAAGCTGAGCCCTTCGGGAAGCGCAGACTCGTCCGCTACCGCGATAGGATAAGGCGCATTTAACAACTGTACCGCAGGCGATAAATAGTCGACCGCTGGCGACGTCGAAGTACTGCCAAGACCCGCGGGAAGCCCAATGGTAAATTGACCGCCGCTAACCACCGTGCTCGGCGTACGCTGATACAAGCCGTTGATGGCATTGCCCTTCAAGCTTCCTTGCAGCACCATATTAGGAGCTACGAACTGAACACTGCCGGCCGCGGCTCCCTGCACATAGCCGGGTTGGTAGGAACTTAGTCCCGCAGTCGGCAGAACATCCTGCACACCCCATTTGTTAAATGTTTGCGAGAACGTGGGATTCACCACGCCCACATAGGTCAACAGCGGATTGGCCGTAGCAATGGGATAGAGTTGCCCGTTGCTACCGACGAGGTAGCTCGTTTGCAAAACACCGCCATCGTAGGTCGTCGAACCACCCGAGACATTTACACTGGCGCCGCTCGCAAATACCGCATCGCCCTCGGATTGAAATATGGCGTTCCCGCCCTTAAGAGTACGCTGCGCGATGGTTTGGGGAACCGCACTGATTTCGCCCTTTAAATCCGCGATTAACGGTGAGCCGAGCCGAGCATTAACGTAAACCGTCTGACCGCGTAACGCGCCATTACGCTGAGTTGGATCATTGGCAAATTCAGACGCGCGTAGTTGCGCTGACACTAAATTTGCAGAGGCCGGCAATTCAGCAAAGCTACCTGCCAGATCAATGGTGGTCCCGGAATCGATGCGCAACCGCGCGTTGGGGTCGCGACCGGCTACTCCTTGAATTGACGATGAATTATCGGGATGCGTCGCGGCTGATGAGGGACTGGCAGCAGCAATAGCGTTAAGCGTACCGCCGGGTGCCGTTATCGTGCCGCCCTGCAAAAAAACTTGTTCACCGAGCAGCGTAACCGTAGAACCATATTGCTGCTGATCGGCCACCGCAGTGGCCGTGGATGCCAATTCTGGCAATATATCCATCACGCTTTGGGGGCCGACAGTCAGCCTGCCGCCTTGAGTCGAGCTAACAACAACGTTGGGAGCAACATTATTGAAAACAGCTTTACCGGCAGCCTCCAATCGAATGGAACCATTAGCAGAGACCGAAGTAGTCGCTGATATTCTTCCATTTTGATTAACGGCTAATCCCACCATGGTCACATTGCCACGCGCAGCACTGAGATAACCGCCCGCCATATTCGCGGCAAAACTCGGGGCACTCGCGCCGCCAAGCGCGTTGCCATCCACTTCTACAATGAGTCCCCGCAGCGCCGGGTCGCTATCCGCCTGCAAGTAAACCTTAGTACCGGCGGCTAAAATAATTTGGCCGTCGGGAGCCACGAGAGATCCACTATTGATCACTTGCTGTCCGGTCAGCAATAAACGCCCCTGATCGGCCGCAGTCAGTTTGGCTCCTGGCTCAACCACAACTTGCACTTTTACAGGGTGCCCAGCGGCATCAAGCACTGCATTATCGTTCGCATCCAGTATCCCAGTCCGACCGCCCGCCGCCTGCGGATCCAGGGCTTGATCGAATACCGCTTTTTGGTCCTGTAACGGGGACAAAATGCCCTTCCCAAACTGGGCGTCGGTTAGACTTAAAGGCAGCGACGAAACCAAAAGACTTCCCACATTAACAGTCGCTGTGGAGCCAAAAAGAAATCCGTTCATGTTCAGCAGATATATTTGGCCGTTCGCACTTAAATTGCCAAATATCTGCGAGGGGCTAGCCTGAAAAATGCGATTAAGCGCGATGGCACTAGCGTTAGGCTGCTTAAACACCACCGAGCCGCCCGCACCAATATTAAAAGTCGACCAATTGAGAATTGCCGAATTCGACGTTTGATTAATAGTTAAAGTATTCGACGTAGTGGACGCGCTAGCTGCTCCTGCCGTCACAAATTGTCCGGGTCCTGCCCTACAGGCCCCGGCGGCGCAGGGAATGGGCAACGCCGGCGTAGCTCCCAACGCAGCGGCCGACCCTAGCGATGAGGCACCTAAGGCAATTATCGACTTGGCGAGTGCCAATAGATTAGGTTTGCGCACTCGCATCTTAGAAAACCACCCGTAATTTAAAGAAGTCACACACGCCTAGAATGAAACCAAATCGAGATGACAACGGTATGACGTAAATTAAAATGCCGGTCTTCTACGTCTAGAAGACCGGCAAAATCGAAAAATACTTTTAGCTAATCGCCTTTGAGACTAATTCGTCTCAGTCGGCACGCTGCAAGTATTGTTATTCTTAGTGAACGGATTAATGTAAATAGTTCCCGTGCCCAATGTGTTGGCCACCACCGGTACAGCCGGAACGTTGCCAGCGACGTTAGGAATCGCCAGGTTATCCGCTAAGTGCGGCGCCGTCGCCACTTTAGCCAGCTCCGTGGTGAACCAGGTATAGAGTCCCGCACCGCCCGGTGAAGTGATTGTTCCCTTGATCAACTGCGCCTCAGACCATAAATCATATTCACCGCTGGTCGCGGCCAAGTTCGTCGGCGTAACGCCGCTGAGCGAGGCCAATGACAAGCCCGACTTCACGTTGTCAATTGACGCATAAGTAATCGCACCGCTGGTGGCGGCCGCCGTAGTCAACACTTCGCCCGTTGAATAACCATCATTCGCAGGAGTCGGGTCCGCGATCACATTATTCGATCCACAACCGACGTTAAGAAAATAAGCGCCAATAGTCGCACGAGAGCCCGAACCGGCCTCTCGATTGACGAGGTTGATTTTAGCGGCGACGCTCGATACCCGTCCGCCACCGGCCGACGGAACCTTTGACCAGTCGGTATAGCTTCCGCTTAAAATGTTGGCAACGGTGTCGCGAGTCAAGTTAATCGCTTGCCCAGCAGCGCCGCCGTTGATGCCCGTAGTATTCACGAAAATACCAAATACTTGTTGGAACAACGGAGTTTTAACCAAACCGCTCAATTGAGCGGCGGTCGCCGAGCCAAATACCGCCGTGCTGTAAAGCGTCGGATAGTTCGCGCCAGCGAGTAAGCCCGGCTCCACGTCAGTCACTCCCACTTCGACCGCATGAGTCGTCAAAGGACCGCCCCATCCATCGGTAGTGCCCACGGTGCTAGGCGTACCGGTAGTAGTCACGGCCGTACCGGTTACCGACGGGCTGGTCAAATCCAGAAACTTCACCGGCTTCCCAGAAACAATGGGCAATGCGCCCATGACCGAGCCGCCTTCGCCCCGATAGTGAACGACAACGATATTGCCTGCAGGGACGCCCGCACCGTTGCCGGCAATGGCGGCACCACAATACGCCTTAAAATTACCATTAGAGGCGGAGTACGTGGCCATATTTGCAGCACCACCGAATAAGTCGGTGGCCAGGCCATTAGCAAACGCATTTTGCGCCGCTGACGAACCGCCGACAAACAAACCGGCCGCTGGGGCCTGGCACTGAGCCAGAGTAGGCGGTGCGGCTTGCGCCGCCGAGATCGTGCCGAGCGCCAAGGCTACGGCAGAGGCAATTTTCAAATTGTTCATGATAAAAATTTCCTATGTATATTCAAGAAGTGTAAAGGCTCAGGCAACCGCTTCGGTCACTTTGCGACGACGTGAGACGCCGACCAAGCCTAAAATGCCCGAACCGAACAACCACACCGCGGGAGGGAGCGGGACAGGCGGAGGAGTAGTGCCGTTACCGGCAATGGTCAACGTGCCATTAGCCGCTAAACTCACCGTACCCAACAGGTAGCTCTGAATCTGGCCCGTAGTTCCATTTCCCGTAAAGCCAAATAATGTGATCGCAGATCCATCCGCAGGTTGAAGATCACTGGTACCGAACATAGTGTACTTCGTGCCCGCGTTGGCCGAATAGGTCACCGCTGTCGATTCTGTGGCCGTTGCCGACTGGGATAGCGGCAGCAAACCACCGCTGTTAACAGCGGCATCGTTGTTGTAACCATTCAAAAATTGCTGCATGGTGGCTAGACTGAACGCAGAGGCGTTAAAAGGTATCGCAGTGCCATAAGCAGAACTGTAGACAACTTTGGCCGCACCAGGAGCTATTGAATTGCCTTTGGTAGATCCAGCACCGTTACCATTGTACTGAGCGGCCTCGATCGTCCACTGGTCACCCGCAATCGGATTCGTGGCCAAGAACGACTGCAATGTTGCCGAGGCGGAAATCGTCTGGCTTAGTCCCGTCATCGCGGTGGAATTCAAGACTGCGCCTGAAACTAAATTCGCGGTTGGTAAAATGCTGTTGATGGTAATACCTGTGTCCAAAGCATAGGTGGCCTGAGTGGTCGTGTTCTGCACGATCAATACCAGATCCGAATTATTCATATTCGGAACAATATTCGAAGCGAGTGAAACACCCGTGCCGCCGAGCGCAAGAGCGCCAGCAATAGCCGATTTCACAATAACATTCATAAAAAATTCCCCTGTAAAGTTAAAACAAAAATCTTGTGGCCACTTAGCGAATGACCGATTAAAGAGACGGGACAAATCAGTAACTATTTTCTGCGAGTGCATAATCTCGACTAACCATGTCCTGTCAATGACAGGAATATGAATTTATTACGGCACCGGATTTTGAGTTTTTGTGATGCGCAAGAGCACCTTAGCGCGGTATTTTTTTCGGATAGAATTCTGGCCCATGCCCATAGAGACCCAGCATTTACCAATAGAAACGAACAGCCTCGCGGCGCTCTACGAACAAGGCGGACTTCAATTAGCGAGTGGCGATGTTCAAGGTGCTATCGATTTGTATTTCAGATGTATGACATTGGACCGACATAATCCGGCCATTCACAATAATCTCGGTAGCGCTTTGATCAAGGCCGCGCGCTTTGAAGAAGCCGTTACCGCATTGGAAGCCGCCTTGTTGCTGCAGCCCGGCTATGTTCGCGCGCTCGTGAACCTAGGCAAAGCACTGCGTGAAATCGGTAAGCATCACGACTCAAGGGACCGGCTTAATGAAGCACTTCAGATCCAACCAGATTACGCGCCTGCGCTGATCAATCTTGGCGATACCCTAGCTGCCATGAGCGATTTTAAGTCCGCTCTACCAACGCTCCAGCGCGCAGTAGTCCTTGCACCTAACCAAGTTGAAAGCCACTTAAGTCTTGGCATCGCACAATTCCAAGCGGGCCAAATCAGTGATTCTTTGCTCACTCTGACTACCGCAGTTAATCTCGCACCCCAGCATCCCGAGGCCCACTCAAACCTCGCCTATGCTCTATTTGCCAGCGGCGATTGGCGCGCGTCATGGCCTCACTTTGAATATCGGTTTAAACGTTTTACTCGCCCTGTCGCGCTGAAGGCACCCACCGGCATGCTGCGTTGGGATGGCACTGTGAGCGAAGACTTAGAATTGTGGCTAATCGGGGAACAGGGTCTCGGCGATCAATTACAGTTTTCGCGCTACGCATCCGTCCTCGCAACACAAAACATACAATGCACGCTAGCCTGTGATCCACGCCTCACGCGAATTCTGTCGCGACTGCAACCCGGCCCGCGCTCCGTGGTCTCACATGAAAATCTCGCCACCGCTAAGCCGGCTTATGCATCCAACGCGCGATGGTTTCCACTCATGAGTCTGCCAGGATGGATGCAAACCACCCCCGACACGGTTCCTTTTGCGCAAGGTTACCTCGCAAGTGATCCCTTACACGTCGCTCGCTGGAGCGCCAGACTTGATACCGCTTTACGTACTCCCGAAAATATCCGCGTAGCATTGAGTTGGGCGGGAAATCCCCACATGGAAACCGGTCGCTACGCGGGGCGATCTCCACCGTTCCATGCACTCGCCCCCTTGATGAGTGTCCCAGGAGTCGATTTTATTTCGGTGCAAAAAGGCGGCGAAGACGCATTGCACCGCGTGAATTTTAGCGACACCCTACTACATCTGTCCGATCTCGATGGGGGTCCCGATGCCTTTATCGACACCGCTGCGGTTTTAAAGTCCGTCGACCTTTTGATTACCTCAGATACCGCCATCGCTCACCTAGGCGGCGCACTCGGCGTACCGACCTGGCTGTGCCTCATGCACGAACCCGACTGGCGTTGGATGCAAAAAGGCGATCGCACGCCGTGGTATACCTCGAAGCGCTTATTCCGCCAATCCTCGCGAGGCAATTGGGCTGCCGTTTACGCGGAAATCGCCAGCGAATTGATCGCACAAACACCGCTGCTCAAAAAGCACCGCGAATAGTAAACAAGATTTTGGGATGGCCTCGTCGGGTGTTAGGTCCATCGCGCAGAGGGTCCGCCAAGGTAAACATTCCACTGAAGGAACGACCCGGAAATAAATGTAATCCTGCACCTAAACTACGCAGCACCGTTGATCCTACTTCTCCCTGCAAAGGATCAATCGCATCCGCTCGGCCAATATCGTAAAACACAAAAGCATCACCTACCGAAAGCTCATGCCAACGGACTATGGGAGATTGCAACTGCAGACTCCCCTTTAAACCCGTGTCGGCGAGGACCTCGGCCTCCCGATAGCCGCGTACACCGTCGGCACCGGTAATCGTATAATTCTCGTTAGTAATCAGAGGCTCGACCGCCATTTGACCGTCCGCGCGTAGTACAAGCTGGAAGCCCTGAGGCAACCGCACTCCCAAGGAGCTATCCAGTTTTAAATAAAAATAGTTGGCTTGTCCCCGATAGCGTTTGTTAGCAAACGCATAAGAATTATTCGGCGCGCCTCGAGGACCAAAATTGGCGGTGACGCCTAAGGAGCCGACCCAAGGATCGGCTTCCCACCGCCCAGTGTACCCCGCTGACAAATTGACGTAGGAAATGGGTGTTACCAGGGCCGGAATGCCGACCAAGCCGATGGTTTCGCGAAAATGCTTGTAGTCAATGCCAAAAGTAATCGCCTGACTGTTGGGAACGGAGCCTATGGGCACTCCCAATCGTGCGCCTAAGATCTGGCCTTTTCCTAGCACGCCAATAGTACCGACGGTCGCCACACTGCTGTTGGAATTGATGAAATACATTGAAGGACGTAAGCCGCCTGGAAACGCTCCCCACGCATAATTAGCGGCAAAAACATTGACCTGATTAATCTCCTGCGGAGCGATTTGATACTGCATTGATAAGCTATCGAAGTCTTGGAAAAAATTGTTATAACTCATACTCAGCGTGGAACGCAGCGGCTTGGTATTGGGCGTGTTTTGGTTGTTGACCTCAATGCTGCCGTGAAACGGCGAGTGATCGTCTACTTTGAGCGCTAAATCAACGGTCCCCGGCAGCGCACCCGCTTTTAGCACCGGCACCACGGACCGATCACCGCTCTGCAAGTTAACCGTCGCCAGTTGCTGTTGCAACGCAGGCAGATTGGGCACAGATCCTGCTGCCGCCGCGGGAATACCTGCCATAATTTTACGCTCGGAAAAATATCGCGCTCCGGCAATATGCACTTCATGGAGGCGACCCTCGGTCACCTTCAATCGCACGATTTTTTCATTCACCTCTTGTTCTGGAATGTCTACAAATACGGTGCCATAACCCCGCTCATGGTAGTACTTTTCTAAGATAGCGCGCGCGACTTCTACATCGGCGAGAGTCTTATGCTCACCCAGCAGAGGATAGAGTACCGTTTCAATCTCACGATTCGCCAAGACACTATTGCCCAATACTCGGTATTCAAAGACGTCAAATTGCGCCGAGGGCACCGAATCAACCGCCGACGCCAATCCCGTTAACGCCCACAAGCCAGCGGTTAGAATGGAATGGTTCAAAAAAGCGAGGAAAGTATTTTTTGGCAACGGTCAGACCTTACAAAAAGACCGCTACTGTATGACCAGATTGTGACGACGACGTTAAAAAGACTGGTAATTGCGTACTGATTGAGCACAGATTGAGGTGAGGTCAATACTTTGAGTACCCCAAGGAACTCACTAACGGCCCAAATACGCTATTGAGTCGAGTACGTTGCTCCTGGTTAAGTAACTGAATAGCCTCGCCCACGGTGCCTTTGCGCATAAAACGACTTCCCGAATCGATGACTTCCTGAAGGTAAGGTTTATAGAAAATACCCACCCGTTTATCGCGAATATCAATCGATTCAATCTCGCGCATCCGCTCAAATGAAGAATTATTGACGGCGGCCTGAATTTCCTCGACCGTACTTTGAGGCCGCAATAGCTGAGCCAATAACCCGCAAACGCCGCGTGCATTAGTCGATAAATCTTCATATTTCACCACGAGAACCGGAAACGCGTGCCGCGGATTATTCCAACTGAGAACATTGTCAATCCAACTGCCCATACCTAGTTGAACCCACCGGGGATCACCCCGATTTTCTATGAATTCGTCGAAGTAACGGCAAAATTCCCCGTTACCGACTCCGCGAGCACTGCGTTCGGCATAATAAAAATTTGAGAACAGCACATCCGCCGGATTGCGAACCACGTAAATCGCCGCAGCCGTACGCTCAACCAATGGCAAAGCGGAAGAATAAGCAAAATGAGTCTTAACCAATCCGGCATGTGAACCTTGCGTTAATACCTGCTGCATTTCGTGCATATCGGGTGCGAATACATTCATGTCAGATGCCGTTTCTTGCCGGCCAAACAATAAGTTACAGCATAAAAACCGTACCCAGGTATTACCGCTCTTGGGATAAGAAGCAATCCAAACAATGTTCTTCACTGGCGTCACTTGATTTATCCTGATGAAAAATCGTGCAAAATCGTAACATCCATCTATTACTCTAATGATATGAATCGGCAGCAAATCCTCAACCAGGCGCGTAGTGCGCTCGCAAACGGTCAAATTACCTCGGCGATTCGTGTATGCGAAAAACTGGTCCGTGCCGATCCGCGTGACGTCGAAGCGCGCCACCTAATCGGTCGCGGTCAAGCGGCGCTTGGTCACTGGTCACTTGCCACTAGCGAATTTCGCCGTGTCCTCTCCCAGCAACCCTCATTCTATCCAGCATTATTTGATTTAGGGATTTCTCATATTGTCGGTGGAGAGTTTCGCGAAGCTAAGCTTCTATTGGAGCAAGCGCGTGCACTCGACGCAACTCCCAGCGAACTGCATTTTGGACTCGGCGTTTGCTACATGGAGCTAGGCGATCTGTCATCAGCCAAAAACGCCTATGAAGAATCGCTAAGCGGCAATCCCCAATTCCCGGACGCCTGCAATAACTTAGGGGTTGTCAATGATCGACTAGGAAACCTCACTCAAGCCGTTGAGTGTTTTAGGAAGGCAATAGCGATCCAACCCGATTTCGCCGCCGCGCATCGTAATCTAGGTGACGCCTTGTTGCGGGGGGAGCAACCCCTAGCTGCTGCGTCGGCCTTTGAACAAGCGGCGAGACTATGCCCCGCAGAGCCCCTAATTCACGCGGACTTAGGCGCGGCACGTCTTTCAGGTCATGATTATTCGGGGGCTATCGTCGCCTTAGAGCGCGCGCTCGCGCTAAATGCCAATCTCTCAGCCACGGCCGCTAACCTCAGCCGGGCGTATGAAAGTCAGGGTGTCTTGCTGCATCGCCAGCATCGTCTACCTGAGGCGATTGCCAGTTACCAACAAGCACTGACGATTGACTCGAATCGCTCAGAGATCTTGTTGAATATGGGTTTAGCACTTGAAGCTCAAGGTTCGATGCCTGCAGCCATCGACACTCTTAATCGCGCACTTCAATCGGTCCCTGAAAATCCCGAGGCGCTCGCAGCACTGACCAGCTGCGCATCGCGAATATGTGATTGGTCCACCATGGCTAAATCCTTATCGCAACTAGAGAAAATATCCGACGGCATCGACTTCTTGCATCCGTTCTTGATGTTGGCGCTTGATTTAGACCCCAACGTACAAGCGCAATCCCTGAATAGACGATCTCAAATCAGTACCGACACCCTTGACTCCATGCCCAAACGCCCTCACGCCAAGCGCCGACCGCTTCGCGTCGCCTACCTGTCGCCAGATTTTCGTGAGCACCCCGTCGCGTTCGCGCTGGCCGGAGTCATTGATCACCACAATCGAAGTCATATCACCCCCATAGGGGTCAGCCTCGCCACACCGGACGTAAGTCCTATTAGCCGCCGATTACAATCTTCTTTTGAGTCCTTCATCGATGCCACATCGTTAAGCGATCTAGACCTGGTAAAGCATCTGAGAGATCAAAATATCGATATCGCGGTCGATTTAGCAGGCCATACCGTAGGTGCGAGAAGCGAAATATTCGCGCATCGGATCGCTCCTATTCAAATTAGTTACTTGGGATTCCCAGGCTCCACTGGTTTCGCTGCAATGGATTATCTCGTCGCAGATGACACAGTATTGCCGCATGAAGACGAAGGATTTTACTCCGAGCGCGTGCTTCGGGGTCTCGACTGCTATCTCCCATTCGATGACTCACGACCAGCACCCGATACAAGCTTCACTCGCGAGGACGCCGGATTGCCAGCGGAAGGTTTTATATTCTGCGCGTTCAATAATGGCTATAAAATAACTCGAGCCGTGTTCGAGGTCTGGATGCGATTACTGCATGTGATCCCTGGCAGTGTTCTATGGCTGCGGAACATGGATGTAACCACGATCGCCAATCTACGAGCCGCGGCCGATACCCTTCAAGTATCCCCTGAACGGCTGATCGTCGCTCCGTTTGTAAAAGATATTGCCGAGCACGTCAGCCGACTCCGATTGGCAAATCTGTTCTTGGACACTCTTCCCTATAATGCGCACACCACTGCCGCTGAAGCCCTTTGGGCGGGCGTCCCGGTCATCACTTGTCGCGGTCGAAGTTTCGCCGCACGAGTCGGTGCCAGTTTGCTTGCTTCGGTAGGGCTCAGTGAACTGATTTGCCCGGATTTAATAACGTATGAAAGGCGCGCCGTAGAAATCGCCTCATCACCTACGCAGAGGCTTAAGTTAACTCAACACCTGGATGAACGTCGCAATGAAAAGACTTTGTTTAATACGCAACGTTACACGATAGCGTTCGATAAAATACTGTTGGAAATTGCAGGAAACTCTGCGTGATGAGTAAAGACATCGTAGTATTCACGCTACACAAATCAGCCTCTATGTTCATTCATCAACAATGCGAGCTATTGTGCGGGCTGTGCGATATGCCCTATCACTCGCCTAATATCCCAGGCAGTGGAATCAACGCGCGCAAGCTATTAACCGACAAATCTCTGTGGGACACTCATCACGGATGTATTGCACCCATTCGTTTTTTTGTCGACCTCCCTCGTGAGGCTGACTACAACATTATTCTGCATTTGCGAGACCCACGCGATGTTCTAGTGTCAATGTTTTACTCCTATTGCTACATACACCCAGGTGAGGTTGCCGCGAATACTGGTTATCGACAAGATGTCGCCGCGCGCGGAATCGATGCGTTTGTGCTAACCAAAGCCATTGGCGGCAACGACATGGTTGGGGATTACGGCACCGGAGGGCATGTCGAAGACCTCATCGGAAATTTGGCACAAAGGTACCGCGACTATACGAAGCATTTTATAGGGAAGCCCAATGTCACTTTAGTCAAATACGAAGAGATGGTCGGTGATTATCGAAGCTGGCTCAATAAATTCACCGCGCCATGGCCGCTGACTGATAGAACCCGCATCATCGAGTCACTCGTTGCTCAAAGCGCGACGTTTTTCCCCCGGCGCTTTCAGGATGTGATGACACATGTGCGGCACGTGACGCCAGGCGACTATAAGCTCAAGTTAAAGACCAGCACAATAGACAAGTTAAACGACATATTTTCCGATACTTTAAAGACCCTTAGGAGTACCTAGCTGTAGGTTAGACGCCACTCAGGCGGCGCCAAGCAAGGCTTCTTCGAGGCGCTCAATCTTGACCATGATGCGATCTTTCACCGCTTCGCTGCGATCCAGACGTTCTCGGGCCTTATCCAAGACTTTGGCATTCACTTTCTGGGTGTTGACCCCTACCGAATTAGCCAGTGCCTGATAGTCTGCTCGCGCTGCCATACTGTCCTCGTAGGCAGCTCGCCACTCGGCCTCCAATTGGCTCATACGTGAATCAAAATCGAAATCAACGTTTAAACTGTTCATTGTGCCTTCCTTATTTATTCATAAGCTTGAAGGTTCAATCGTGCACGGCCAACATGACGATTCTTATACAGTATTGCGGCAATTTGTTGACATTTAAGCCGAGGAGAGTCGCTCCGGTTGCGCCGCCACCCCGCTACGGGTACGCCCCAACCAACTGGTGTGCTTCGCATAGGTCTTCAACGGGGCCGGTGGCATCGCTATCGGAGCCGAAACATAATATTTTTCAGCTAATTGACGTTGCAGAGCATGCCAAGTTAAAACGCGCACTTAAGCCACCTGCCCGACGGTAATATTCTGAGGAGCGCTCGGCAATTGCATTTGCGCCCGCAGCTCGGGCCAATTAATAAGACTGAGTTTCCCATTCATATCCTCGACCAGCGAGGTGCAGCTCTCGACCCAGTCGCCGTCGTTACAATATAAAACACCTTGGATATCGCGTATTTCGGCGCGGTGAATATGGCCACACACCACAGTATCGACCCCGCGCTTACGCGCCGCCTGCGCCACCGCTTCTTCGAAACTACCAATGTATTGCACGGCTTTTTTAGCCTTATTTTTTAAATAAGCCGAGAGTGACCAATGCGGCAAATCTAACCGCCGCCGAAACCAATTAATATAAGGGTTTAAAGCCAATAGGAAATCGTAAAGACTACTGCCGAATTTAGCCAGCCAGGGGCTGCATTTTACGACGCTATCGAATTCATCACCGTGCAGTACCAGCATGCGCCGTCCACCCGCGCCCCGATGCATGTATTCCCGGTGAATTTCTAAATTGCCGAATACCGCACCATCAAAGTCACGAAACACTTCATCATGATTACCAGGGATGAAAATAACTTTAGTACCGCGCTTAGCCTTACCCAAAATTGTCCGCAGAACATTGTTATGCGACTGCGGCCAATACATGCTCTTCTTCATGCTCCAGACATCAATAATGTCGCCCACCAAAAACAGCGTATCCATCTCAACATGATGCAAGAAATCAAGTAACTGATCCGCGCTACAACCCTTAAAGCCCAGATGAATATCCGAGATAAAGACGGTTCGCATTCGCAGCGGCGGGGAGGTATTGCGTTCAACCATGGCCGCTAGATTGGCGCTCGGTTGTTACCAACGCGTGACTAACAGAATAAGATTTGTTTACAAACTAGACACTTAGCCGTGGAACGTCACGTGGAACAACACAATATGACTTATTACCCGGAACGTACCGGACTCGGCGGCCCAAATCGATACCCATACCCGCGCACAGTCTGGATATAGTCTCCATAACCAGGCTTGGTGAGAGTCTTGCGTAATCTTTGCACGTTGACATCCACCGTGCGCTCGTCAATGCCGCTGTCATCGCCCCACACTCGAGTCAGTAATTGAGCACGGCTGTAGGTTTTGCCTCTATGAGACATAAAAAATTCCAGCAAACGATATTCCACGCCGCGCAAGCTCAAGGACTGCCCATTTGCAGTCACTCGATTGGTCGAAACCTCTAACACCAAATTATCGCAAGTAATCGCCCCATAACTCAGTTCGAGCGAATTACAACGCAATACCGCCGCCACCCGCGCCACCACCTCGCGCACTGAGAACGGCTTTGAGATGTAATCATCCGCCCCCATGTTAAAACCCGTAATTACATCCTGCTCATCGGTAAGCGCTGACAAAATAATCAACCGTACCGACTGCGGCAACCGCGCCCGGCTCACCCCTTGAATGACTTCAAGCGCAGCAAACCCGGTAATATTCCAGTCAATGATAACCAGGTCGGGAGGCCGCTCCGCCAACACAGACCGCGCCGCCGACGCATCCGTAATCGCGCGCACGACAAATCCCACTTCGTTGAGTCTCAGACGAAGAGGTTCGACAGCAGCGACATCCCGGTCGACGATCAATATTTGTTTAGCAGGTTCAGTGGCGAGCATATGAGCACCCACTATTAAAGCGCCCGCGCTTTACAATTCCTTTACGTTTTTGTGACGCTCCGAAATAAATCTCGCGTCTTACCCCTTAAACACACAGCCCTCATGGGTCAACAACCAGCGCTTGCGCTCAATCCCTCCTCCATACCCCGTCAATGTCCCATTAGCCCCAATCACCCGGTGACAGGGCACAATGATCGAAATAGGATTACTCCCATTGGCAAGTCCCACGGCGCGCGATGCACCCGGATTGCCGATGCGTTTTGCAAGTCCCCCATAGCTCCAGGTTTCCCCAAAAGGAATTTTCAACAACGACCGCCAAACGGTTCGCTGGAATGCGGTGCCCTCAGAATGCAGGGGCACGTCAAAGTCACGACGTTTGCCGGCGAAATACTCGCGCAATTGCTTCAAAACTAACGGCAATGGACCCGCCTTAGCATCTAGTACCGCGTGACAGCCCTTAAGCGCATGATCCGGTTCATTCTTCATATACAAACCCGTCAGCGATTTGCCATCAGAATGAAGGGTCAGTGGCCCAATGGGACTCTCGCATACCGCGTAATACAACATAGAAATTCTCCCGCTACTCACGCTAATTGCCACAAATAATGCGCTGCATACGCCCGCCAAGGTCGCCACGATTCAGCGCGCGTTCGAAGTGTTTTTTCCGTCAGTCGCGAATTCTTTAGTAATACCAAATCGCCACTAGGAAATGCATCCGGCCAACTAAGGGCTCGCATCGCGATGTACTGTGCCGTCCACGGACCAATACCCGGCACGCGTTTCAGCGCATCGATTTCAGCTTCAACATCAGCGACATAAGCTAAAGTGATTTCTCTCGCAAGCAACGCGTGCGCCAACGCTATTATAGATTTGGCGCGATTCCCCACAATGCCCAGCGAAGTAATGGCACTCAAGTTGGCTTTTGCCATAGTTTCAACCGACGGTGTCAATCGATTCAATTCTGGATAAGGAGTTTCAACGCTCGCGCCAAAATATTTTGCCCAACGCCCCGTAAGTGTGCTGGCACCCTTGACGGATACCTGCTGACCGAGAATCACACGTACCGCCACTTCAAATCCGTCGAAGCAACCCGGCACCCGCAAACCCGGAATCTGGCCAACAATGTTCTTAAGCATCGGATCTTGGCTTAATTGCGCACTCACTGCATCGGGGTACGCACCCAAATCAAACAACTGTTTAACCTGCGCGATCACCGCACCGATGACGGGAGCGAGCGAGGCGGACATTTCAAGCAGTAGCGCATGACGCGATTCGTGCATAGAGACCGCAATCCAACCTGCGCGCTCGCCTAAGCTGACGGTACGCCGATAATGTGTTGCATCGACACTCTCCACCCCAGGAATGCCCCGCAATTTTAAATAACTTAGGCAGCAATCCCACGCAAAAGGCGGCCTAAACTCAAGCTCTACTCGCACGCCCGTGTCAGGCGGGAACAGGGCGTTAGAATTCATAACGGTGTTAGCCTTGCCGCGCAAATCACGTGGACTTAAACCATAACGAGTCTTAAATAGCGCATTGAAACGACGCACGCTCGCAAAGCCACTCGCAAATGCGATTTGCGTCTGGTTAAGCGTGGTATCGCGCAATAAACGCTTGGCCAACAATAGGCGATAGGTTTGCGCTAACTCAATCGGCGATACGCCCAATTGTATTTCAGTAATGCGGCGTAGATGACGATCACTGACCCCCAAACTTGCCGCCAACTCACCCACCCGCGCGCTTGATAGCGCATGACGTTCAATCCCGTCAACCACCGCGCCCACCCGACGGCTCACCGCATCAATAGGGCTTGAGTGCGGAGCGCGCTCCGGACGACAACGCAAACAAGGCCTAAAGCCTTTCGCCTCAGCGGCTGCCGCGCTCTGATAAAAGCTCATATTTTCCCGCTTCGCCGGACGAGCCGGACAAATCGGCCGGCAATAAATTCGAGTCGACGCTATGCCGACAAAAAACCGCCCGTCAAATCGGCGATCACGAGCACGCACCGCACGGAAATAGGCATCATTATCTAACAACATTTGCGGAGCATAGCCAATCCAACTAAGGATTACTCGCCGTTTTCGGACATGCAATCAGTGTTTGAAGTTTGATTCCGTTGCTCTGGCTATCGAAGCCGCCTGTCGAGACACGGAAAAACAGGATAGCCATTTATCGGCCACATACAGCCCAAAAATGCGTCTTGGGGCCAATATGCAGCCAATAAATGGCCGATAAATGGCCGATAAACAAATCATACTGAGATTTCTAGTCCAATCGGAATTATGGACATCACCCGCCCAAATTAGGGCTGCGATTACAGAAGTGCCCGAACGAACCTTACGCCGCTGGCTCAGTGAATTGGTGAAAGAAGGCCTAATCGAACGGGCTGGCAATCGCAGAGGATCGCGTTACCGCCGACGCGCCAAACTCGACCACCGGTGACGTATTCAGAGCATTGGCTGGACCAATATATTCCGGTAAGCGCCCACCCATATATGGACTGGTAGGCACCTATATCCAGAAAATCTACAACCGAGTGCTCATTGACCTGAGCTACAATTCTGCACGACTCGAGGGGAACACCTACAGCCTTACCGATACAGAGCATTTAGTGATCCAAGGCATTGCCGCGCCGGGCAAACTAGACGCAGAACGCGCCATCCCTCACTATTTCAGTGGAGACTATTCGCACAATTCATTATCTGTTAGCGGACAGCCTAGTGGCACCCGGACTGGCTGGACAGATTCGCGACGATAGCGTCTCAGTCAGCGGTACCACTTACGCACCCCTGGAGGGCCGAGAACGTTTATCTAGGCTATTAATGCAGCTCATCGAGAAAGCCAATCGTATCGAAGACCCTTTCGAGCAAAGCTTCTTCTTATTAGGTCATAACAAACGCACTGCCCGACTAGCCTGCGTCATACCGCTTATTAAGCATGATTATGTGCCGCAATCATTCGTTGATGTCGACAAAAATGATTATTTGCAAGCGACTATTGTTTTCTACGAACTCAATGAAGTGGCCCCCCTGGCCGATCTATATTGGCTGCCCTATACCGATCCCAGCGCCGCGCGCTGGTGGCCGACATTATCCGCGCGCTGGTTCCATCGCAGAAAAGCCAAGCCTTTATTGAAGCGCATATGACCGCTGAAATCGCGGCTGAGCATCGGAACAAATTTTCTCAAGACGTCATGGTAGAACTCAAACACCTGGACGCTTCACGTTTCGGCGGATTGGGCATCACTCGAGAAGAATTGCAACTTTGGCTGGATTTGAATCACATCAACGCCTCCGGCTAACGCCTACGTGGCAACCTCTATCCGTATGTCATATTTATGACGAATTTATGAAATCCAAAATCGGCCAGCGTATGCTGGTCGCCACATTCAAGAAATCAGGAAAGGATGCTCATGCGCTATTGCGGCGTAATAGGTTGGATTGCCTTGGCCACGGTAACCGCCTGCGGTGGTGGCGGGTCATCCGGTTCCAAGCCTATTGCCCTAGGTTGGGTGCAAGGACAATTCGCACCGCGTTCGTCTTTTGCGACTATGTGTGCGACACCGCGCACGGGAGTCGATCCCACCACCAATAAAGCTTATCTTGACCGCCAAGGTACCGCGCTCGATGAGAAAAATTGGTTGCGGTCTTGGACCAATGATCTATATCTTTGGTACAGCGAAGTACCGGACCAAGATCCGGCCAACTTCACTTCTGGCACCGCCGATCTCGACTACTTTAAGGTCCTAAAAACACCCGCGAGCAGAACCACCAGCGGCGGTATCGTAATCCCTAAGGACAAATTTCACTTCCACTACACCACCGCTCGTTGGGAGGCGCTGTCTCAATCGGGAGTGTCGGCCGGCTACGGAGCGACCTTCGCGTTTATCGCCAATAGACCCCCTCGCAATCTGATCGTTGCCTATACCGAGCCTAATTCACCCGCAACATTAGCCCCGGCCAGCTTGGCACGCGGAGCACAAATCCTCAACGTCGATGGGGTCGATTTAGTGAATGCCACGGATCAAGCCAGTATCGACACATTGAATGCCGGCATCAGTCCGGCAACAGTAGGTGAGACTCATGTTTTTTCCATTCTGGATGCAGGCGCGAGCACAGCTCGCACCGTGACCCTAGTTTCAGCGCAAATAGCGCTCCAGCCAGTGCGCAATGTGCAGGTGATTCAGACCAGCACCGGGCCAGTGGGTTATATGCAGTTCAATGATCACTTAGCCACCGCGGAAAGCGCATTATTTACCGCGTTCACGACCTTACAGGCGGCCAACGTCACCGATCTCATCCTCGATATTCGCTACAACGGTGGCGGCTATCTCGATATCGCCAGCGAAGTCGCCTACATGATCGCAGGCCCCAGCATGACTGCGGGACAGACTTTTGAACTGCCACAATTCAACAGCAAATACCCTACCACTGACCCCGTCACTGGAAACACCATCACGGCCACGCCATTTTTCTCAACCACTCAAGGGTTTTCGACTACCCAAGGTCAACCACTACCGACTTTAAACTTAAAGACCGTCTATGTGCTCACAGGCAAAGGCACCTGTTCCGCCAGTGAATCGATTATCAACAGTCTACGAGGAGTTAATGTCAATGTGATTCAAGTGGGCTCTACCACCTGCGGCAAGCCCTATGGATTTTATCCGACGGACAATTGCGGGATCACTTATTTTTCGATTCAATTTCAAGGTGTGAATGCCCAAAATTTTGGCAGCTACACCGATGGATTTTCCCCCAACAATACCGTCGATACACCGACCACTATCGCCGGCGTTAAAATTCCCGGTTGCTCGATTGCCGACGATTTTTCACATGCTTTAGGCGATACTGCCGAAGGGGTGCTCTCATCGGCCTTAAGTTATCGTACCAATGGCGTTTGCTCGACCGGACCCACAGGTCTCCAAGTCAATTCCCGAAAATCAGCACAAAGCTACGGCTTCAGCCCTTTGAGTGAAGTACCAGACATACAGGTGGTGAAATCGCTGTGGCAAAACAATCGTATTTATCGCACTCAATAACTTTTGTTTTACAACTGTCATACCGGCTACGAAAAGTCTACGTATTGCCGATAATTACGAGCCTTTTGGCAGCAGCATGCCAACTATCCGCCGGTACGCCGTTAGAACCTGCCGTGATTGTCAATCCCAACGGTGCGAGTCGCACAGAATTACTACGCGTGGTACGCGAAGTGGTGCATAAGCCTGTTTCGCTCGCCGACGATGCGCTGACCGTATCAAATTGGCTGATCATCGAACCTACACGACCGCGCGATCCCAACGGGTTGCTGATCAACGGCCGCGAGCTACGCAAGCCAGATCGATTTGAACTCTTCAAACAGGGCGGGCGCTGTATTCTGACCCAGGTGGACAGCACACACCGGTGGATACTAACGCAGACTCAGTGCATGCCGGCAACGATCGCCTACCGGCCCGGCTTACGAAATTTCAACAAAAATTGATCGGTAGTTCCACGCACCGCAGGATCGAACACCTTAGTGCTTCGAGTGTCGCCAGGATTCGCTAACAAATTGCTACTCGCAAGCAATTTAAATCCTGCGGCTTCTACTTCTTTCTTGACTACTTCGACATCAATCCTATGCAGAGTATTGGTGTCACGCGCTCCTGAACCCGACGCGGCAGAATGGTCCAATACAATATAGATCCCACCCGGCTTCAGGGCTGCAAACACTGATTTATTGAAATCTTCAAGACTCAGTCCCGGAATATTGTGCAAGTCATGATAATTCTGCGCCGTGAAAATTATATCCACCGGAACCGGTGTACTCAATTTTGCGAAAGACACGCTCTCAACGCTCACGTTAGAATAATGAGGATCCGCTGCAATAGCTCTTACCGCAAGGGACCGATCCGGCATATCGGCTGGAGCATTCGCCGGGCGCTCGGTCACGAAAGCGTACACATGACCCTTAGGTCCTACCAACTTACTGAAAAGGCGCGTGAAATAGCCGCTACCTGGCAACAACTCGCCCACTTGTGCGCCCGATTTAATGCCGATAAACGCCAAGGTCTCCGCTGGCTTGCGATTCACATCACGCTGCTTATCAGTATCGGGTCTGGTAACGTCCGCGACCGCCGCACGCACATGGTCTGGAATACTAAGCGCCTGAATCGTGTGTGTGAAAAACGACAACGATGCCAATAAAACTACAATAACTTTAGAACAGCGAAACATAAAAGACTCCGTGTGTGCGACGAATTGCATTGCGGCGATCCGCACAGCGGCATCGTACTGCAGGCAACTAGATTTTGACGACCTTTATTATGCGCCTTAGAGCGCTGAAGTCAGAGGGGTTGCGTGTGTAAAGCGGCAACTCATTCGCCGCAGCCGTTGAGGCGATGAGCAAATCGGCGAGGCGGGCGCGACTAGACTGCCCGGCCGCCCGCGCCGCGGAAAACACCCGGCCGTACATGCGCGCCGACTCCGTGTCAAAAGGCAACGGATCCCACGTCGCTGCCGCCCACTGCAAGCGATCTTGGCGTCGGGCGCGTTCGTCCTTGTTCTCGGTCGCATGCGGACCCGCGGCAAGTTCGGCAAGGGTCACTGCACTAATTGCGGATTCATCAGGAAGTTGGTCGGCATCAATCTGGTCGTGATCGATCACGACCGAAGTGTCCAGAATGCCGCGAGTCGCTTCAGTCATTGACGTACGGATCAACAACAGCATCAAGATCTGAAAGGAATTGCACGGCATCGATCCGGACGGCTCCTCGTGCAGCATCGGCAATTACCGCGCGAGGCACAAAGCGATGTCGCCGAAAGGGTCGCAGTTCTCCGACCGGTGTACCGTTTCGGCTTACGATGATTGTTCGTCCTGCCTCTACCTCACGAAGCACGGCAGCGGACTGATTGCGAAGCTCTCGCTGGGTAATGGTCCGGTTTTTCATAAAAGAGAGTGTAGCATACTGTAGCACACTGTAGCATCCTGGCGTTTCCCTCCGCGATCGCCTTTCGTGACCGACCATCGACAGACTTAAAAAGGGTTTCTGCTATTGCGGCCAAGCCAGCCTAATTAGAAAATTCACGTCCAATAGAGGGACTACTAAATGTCGTCCTCATATATATGGATATCTTCTAACGTGAGCAGTCGCCCACCGTTCGAAACCGGGAAAACTGGAAACCCATTGCGCACCTTGAACGTATGCGCTGTATTCTGGGGGAATTGCTATATGGCTTGGCAAAGCGCGGCCACCCGGCAGTTTTAGGAGCACTGATTCACGAGTTTTTGATTCGGATGGCGGCGAGCTCCGAGCTTCGTGTGCAAGGCGAGGAATTAGTCTTCGTGCGTTAGACATGATGATTGCGGCTCAGGCGGCGGCCGCGAATGCGGTCCTGGTCACGCGGGATGGTGCGTTTAGTCACGTCGGCGAGCAGTTAAAGGTGGAGGACTGGGGTTAAGTTACCACCGGTCGATGCAACCTTTTCCACGAGAAGAAGGACTCACTCAAGGGCATCTATTACTAATTAACTTAGAGGAATCCATCATGCAATCGCGAAACTCCATTGGGTTACGCAGCCTAACCTTAGTCGCGGGACTCAGTATTTTGGCAAGCGTAGCTACAGCAAATTCCGCGGGCGACCCATTCATTCCGAGGATCATCAATTCATCCACCATTCCTACCAACGGCGACTTAAATCCGTATGGCGTGGCATTTGTGCCTAAGGACTTTCCTGTCGGGGGCGCGATAAAGACCGGTGACGTATTAGTCAGCAATTTTAACAGCAGCACCAATTTGCAGGGTACCGGGACCACCATCGTGCAATTTACCCCCCGGGGCTCTTTGGCTCCTCCCGGAATGGCGGTGACATTCTTTAATAGCCACCTTCCCGGCCTCAGTACCGCGCTCGGCGTACTGCGAGGAGGTTTTGTACTCGTGGGCAGTGTACCAACCACCGACGGCACCAGCGCCACGGTAGGTCAAGGGGCTATTCAAGTCATTGATCGCCATGGAACCTTAATTCAAACATGGACAGACCCGGTGTTTCTCGACGGCCCTTGGGATTTAACCTTGGACGACCAGGGCACCGAGGCGCATGTCTTCGTCTCGAATGTACTCAGCGGCACGATTTCACGACTCGACGTGAGCGTGAATTCTAGCGGTGTGACTTTGTTGCATAAGACGATCGTGGCCAGCGGTTATAAGCACGTAACGGATCCTGTAGCACTCGTTCTAGGACCCACAGGCTTGGCGTTCAACCACGATAGCGACACTTTGTATGTCGCGTCCACTGCGGACAATGCCATTTATAAAGTACCCCTTGCAAGTCATCGATCGGCACCGGTAATACTGGGCGATGTAGTCTTTATGAATCAACACCTGCGCGGGCCGTTGGGACTGCGATTCGCGCCCAATGGGCATTTACTCACCGCCAATAGCGATGCAGTCAATGGTGATCCACTGCATCCAAGCGGGATAGTAGAGTTCACTAAAACCGGCCGATTTGTGCGCGAATATAACGTGGATGCAAGTCAAGGCGGTGCGTTTGGAATCGACACGGTGATGGGTGAACGCCGCGAGTTCAACTATGCGGCAATTGACGATGTCACCAACAATCTGTCCGTCTACCGTCTACCAGTAGAAGAGGAATAACTTTCTTAAATATGCCTAGCGGAAACTCTCGTGAAGGTTGCGCGACCTTCACGGGACTTTTTAATGAGTTACGCCAATATACTGCAATATGCCCTGCGCGGCCTCGCGTCCTTCGAACACCGCGGTCACCACAAGATCTGAACCGCGCACCATATCGCCCCCCGCAAATACCTTCGGGTTAGTGGTTTGAAATTTGTGCGTAAGTTCATTCGATACCCGCACGCGACCATTACTATGCAAGGCTATTTTCTGGGCAGCGAACCAATCCGGCGGATTAGGTAAAAACCCGAACGCCACAATAATGGCATCCGCGTCAATAATCTCTTCCGTTCCTGGCACCACTTCGGCTAGCCGCCGGCCTCGTGGGCCGGGCAACCCTAAGCGAGTTTCCACCAGTTTCACGCCCCGCACGCGATCGGTACCAATGATTTCAATCGGCTGTCGATTAAACAAAAAATGCACGCCCTCTTCTTTGCTGTTCTTATAATCACGCCGCGAACCCGGCATATTCTCTTCATCACGTCGATAGGTGCATGTAACACTGCTCGCACCCTGGCGTATGGCGGTGCGGTTGCAATCCATCCCGGTGTCGCCGCCACCCAACACCACCACGCGTTTGCCTTGCATATCGATATATTTCGATAAATCCTGAGTAAGTCCTAATTCGCGATCAATATTGGAAATTAAATAGGGCAGCGCTTCGTAAACGCCCACCAGGTTCTCACCGGGGAATCCGCCTTTGACGTACTGGTAGGTACCCATGCCGAGAAACACCGCATCAAATTCGGTGTTCAATTGGTCGATCGTAATATCGCGACCCACTTCAATACCTAAGCGAAACTCAACCCCCATGTCCTCCATAATTTCGCGGCGTTTCTCTACCACCTCTTTTTCCAACTTAAAAGGAGGGATGCCAAACGTCAGCAACCCACCAATTTTCGGGTAACGATCAAATACCACCGGTGTAACGCCATTGCGAACCAGAATATCGGCACAACCCAGTCCGGCGGGACCCGCCCCCACAATAGCCACTCGCTTGCCGGTGGGTACCACATTCGACATGTCAGGCTTCCAACCCTGCTTGAATGCCTCATCCGTAATATACTTTTCAATTGATCCGATACTGACCGCACCCAATCCATCATTCAAGGTACAGGCACCCTCGCACAAACGATCTTGTGGACATATACGACCACACATCTCCGGCAGCGAATTAGTCTGATGCGACAATTCCGCCGCTTCGAACAGTTTACCTTCGTTGACCAGGTTGAGCCAATTCGGAATGTAGTTATGCACTGGACATTTCCATTCGCAAAATGGATTGCCACAAGAGATACAACGCCCCGCTTGCTGCGCCGCCGCCTCGGGTTCGTATTGTGAATAGATTTCGCGAAATTCCTTGATACGGATTTCTACCGCTACCTTCGCGGGTTCAAGGCGGGGTATTTCAAGAAATTGTAGATTTTTATCGGCCATACGTAATCTCGTTACTCGGCCTTAAGCGGCTCGTCTTAAGTTCTCTAACAATGATCCAATAGCCGCAGCCTTCGGTTTTACTACCCAAAACTTACCAATGAAGGTGCGAAAATCATTGAGTATTTGCGCGCCCCACTCACTACTCGTAGCGACGACATGTTGTTCGATCATGCCGCGCAAGTGCTGAGCATATACGCCCATGCCTTCTGGAGAGACGCGATGAATATCGATCAGTTCATGGTTGTAACGATCGACAAAATCGCGTTCCTGATCCAGCACGTACGCAAAACCACCGGTAAATCCGGCACCGAAATTCACGCCCGTGCGGCCTAGCACACACACCACGCCACCCGTCATATATTCGCAGCAATGATCTCCCGCTCCTTCAATCACTGCCATAGCCCCAGAATTACGCACCGCGAATCGCTCGCCTGCGGTACCCGCGGCGAACAACTCACCGCCAGTTGCTCCATAAAGACAGGTGTTACCCATTATTATCGTCTCACGCGCAACGAAAGTAGAGTTGGCGTGCGGTTTGACCACAATCATGCCACCGGCCATGCCTTTGCCGACATAGTCATTAGCCTCACCTTCCAACAGCAGGCGTAGCCCCCCCGCATTCCAAACACCAAAACTTTGTCCCACCGAGCCTTTTAAAGTCACCGTGATAGGGGACTCGCTCATCCCGTTATCACCCCAATGCCTCGCAATTTCTCCCGAAATACGCGCACCAATCGAGCGATGGTAATTACTCACGCGATACGAGAAGTCTCCGCCCGCTTTGGTAGCGATAGAGGTTTTCATATCGTTAAGCATTTTCTCCGCGAGCACACCCTTATCGAATGGCTCATTGTGCGGGTCTACACAATATTGTGGCTTATCCGACACTAACCCTGAGTTCGCTAATAGGGGTTTCAAATCCAATTTTCGCTGTTTAGGTGTTTCGCCGGTCAGCACTTCAAGCAATTCGGTGTGTCCGATCAACTGGGCAATCGTACGCACTCCCAGGCTCGCCATAATTTCGCGGCATTCTTCAGCGACAAATTTGAAATAGTTCATGACCATTTCCGGCAAGCCAATGAAGTACTTGGTACGTAACACATTGTGCTGAGTCGCGATGCCAGTCGCGCAATTATTCAAATGACAAATGCGCAGGTACTTGCAGCCCAAAGCCACCATAGGCGCGGTGCCGAATCCGAAACTCTCAGCCCCGATAATCGCCGCCTTGATCACATCGAGGCCGGTCTTTAAACCTCCGTCGGTTTGCAGCCGCACTCGATGGCGAAGATCATTTGCGCGCAAAGTCTGATGGGTTTCAGCGAGCCCTAACTCCCAGGGGGACCCGGCGTATTTAATAGACGATAGCGGGCTAGCACCGGTACCGCCATCGTAGCCGCTGATGGTGATTAAGTCGGCATATGCTTTAGCCACACCGGCCGCGACCGTACCAACTCCCGGCTCCGATACGAGCTTGACCGACACCAATGCCGTGGGATTGACTTGTTTGAGATCAAATATTAACTGTGCCAAATCTTCAATCGAGTAAATATCATGATGCGGCGGCGGTGAAATTAAGCCAACACCGGGCCTCGCAAATCGAAGCCGCGCAATCATTTCGTTGACCTTGTGGCCGGGTAACTGCCCCCCTTCACCGGGCTTGGCACCCTGTGCAATTTTGATCTGCAACACTTCAGCATTGATCAAGTATTCGGGCGTTACGCCAAAGCGACCCGAAGCCACTTGTTTTATTTTAGAATTTTTCTCGGTGCCGTAGCGAACCGGGTCCTCACCCCCTTCACCCGAGTTAGAACGTGCTCCCAGACGATTCATCGCGATCGCCAGCGCTTCGTGCGCTTCGGGCGACAAGGCGCCCAACGACATACCGGCACTATCAAAGCGCGCAAGGATGTCAGTTATTGATTCAACTTCAGCAATGGGTATCGGCGCCGCGCGCGGCTGTAACTTAAGCAAATCGCGAATACAAGAAACCGGCCGGTCATTGACCAGAGCCGCGTAGCGTTTGTACTGCTCGTAGTCGCCCGCCATGACTGCCGACTGTAAGGTCGCAATCACATCCGGGTTATACATATGGTATTCGCCATTATGCACGTACTTAAGCAAGCCCCCTTGCTCGATATTCGCAGCGCGATTCCAGGCACGGCGTGCCAAAACTTCAGAATCGGCTTTAAGATCATTAAAGTCTGCCCCCTGAATTCGGCTATCCGAGCCGCTAAAACACAGATCAACAATTTCATCACTCAAACCTACAATTTCAAACAACTGCGCGCTACGGTAACTTGCGATGGTCGAGATGCCCATCTTGGACATAATCTTGAATAATCCCTTACACAGCGCGCGGCGATAACTTCGACCCAATTGCAGCCGAGTGTCAGCTTCCATTTTAACCGCGCCCTTGCGCATCAAATCAAACAAGGTTTGATAGGCCATATAGGGATACACGGCGGTGGCCCCATAGCCGATCAAACAGGCAAAATGATGCGCATCGCGCGCGGTGCCGGTCTCCACTAAAATATTACACTTACAGCGCAATCCGGTTTTTACCAGACGATGGTGCACAGCACCGGTGGCAAGTAAGGCGTGAATAGGTAACTTACCCTTTACTAAATAACGATCCGACAATAGCAACACCAATTTACCGCCACGCACCGCCGCTTCCGCCTGATCGCAAACTTTTAGTATCGCGGTCTTAAGGTCCAGCGCCTCGTCATACTGCAAATCTATAAATTCATTCGGCACACCGCTATCGCTCAGAGCAACGATCTGGCGTAACTTGCGCTGCGACAGCACTGGCGAGCTCAGCACAATTTGTTCCGCGTGCTGTTGCACGGGTACAAAAATATTACACTCTGGGCCGATTTGGGTGGCTAATGACATCACAATACTCTCGCGTAGCGAGTCAATCGGCGGATTGGTTACCTGCGCGAATTGTTGTCGGAAATAATCATATAGCGAGCGTACTTTTTTCGACAGCACCGGCATGGGCGTATCATCGCCCATGGAGCCGACTGCCTCGCTCTCATCCTGCGCGAGCACCCGGATGATTTCATCCCGCTCTTCCGCCGATACGTTGTACATCTTCTGGTACTGAGCCAGCATGTCACGATCCATCGGCTCCGCAGCGAGCCGCGGATCAATGAGATCGGTTTGCAGGTAACGCACACCTTTCTTAAGCCAAGTTTTATACGGATGTCGATTCTTTAAGAGATCATCAACCCGCTTCGTGTCCATCAACTCAGAAGTCTGTAGATCCAGCGCCAAAATCTCGCCGGGTCCTAGCTTGCCCTTCTTGACAACATCTTCTGGCAAGTAATCCCACACCCCCGCTTCAGAGGCTACGGTAATATGTCGGTTCTTAGTGATTACCCAGCGAGCGGGCCTTAACCCATTGCGGTCCAATGTCACACAAGCGTACCGTCCATCCGTCAAAACAACTCCGGCGGGTCCATCCCAGGGCTCCATATGATTGGCGTAATATTCATAAAACGCCTTCAAATCCGGATCAATCATATCCACCGACTGCCATGCGGGCGGAATCAATAAGCGCATGGCATGCATGGGATCAAGGCCACCCATCAACAACAGCTCCAACATATTGTCGAGTGACTGAGAATCTGAACCGGTCAACGAGACCAAGGGAAATATATCCGAGAGATCCGGCAAAACCGGAGACTTAAGCAAAGGACCCCGCGCTACCGCCCAGCTACGGTTGCCTTGAACGGTATTAATCTCACCATTGTGTGCGAGATACCGGTACGGGTGCGCGAGACGCCACTGGGGCATTGTGTTAGTGGAAAAACGTTGGTGGAAAACCACCACCGAGGCTTCCATGCGGGGATCATGCAGATCGGGATAGAACTGCGCCAAGTACTGCGGCATCACCATGCCCTTGTAAACTAGGGTGCTGGCGGATAGGGACGGAACGTAGAATACCGGGTCGCTGTCCTCCAAACGCTGCTCGGTTCGGCGGCGTGCCAAATACAATTTGCGATTGAAGGCAGCCTCGTCGATATCCCCGCTCGCGTTCACAAATATTTGCTCAATGAGCGGTAGCGTTTTGAGCGACTCTACGCCGCAGGCGCTAGGATCTACGGGAAGTGCACGAAAGCCTGCGACCTCGACCTTCTCTATTTTGAGTTGCTCAACCAGAGTGCGCCGAGCTTGATCGGCCATGTCCTTGTCGCGGTTTAAAAATACTAGGCCAGCGGCGAATAACGGAGCCAACGATAGACCGGCCTGCGCTGCTACCGCCCTTAAAAACTGGGTAGGTTGCTTGATCAATAACCCGCAGCCATCGCCGGTTTTGCCATCCGCAGCAATAGCACCGCGATGAGTAAGCCGGTTTAAGGAACTGATGGCGGTCTGCACCACCCAATGACTGGCTTGATCGTCAAGACTAGCGATCAGCCCAAAACCACAAGAATCCTTTTCATAGCGCTGACGGCATAGCCCCCAATCGTGCGTGCGCGGATCCTTACCGCCTACGATAGGGCCTTGTATTGTCTGTTCAACCGATGCCATAAAACGCCCATAATGTCATACCCGGCGGAGATTTCAGCCGAGAATTTATACCAATGAATCAGTTAACACGGTAAGGCGTACGCTAGAGGTTCGCCGGGTGGGGTACTAAAATAAGCACGCCTACCTCTAGATCACATAATACCTAGCTGGCGGTCATCGTCAACCCGCAATATAACGCTCCAGTTCCTCAATGTGCGCCTGCTGATCCTGAATGACGGCCCGCACCAGATCACCGATGGATAGCATGCCCACCACGCGACCAGACTGCACCACGGGTAGATGTCGAAATCGCTCCCGGGTGACAACTTCCATACAGTGATGCACGGTATCCGCAGGAGTGACTGTAACCACCGGAGAGCTCATGATATCGCTGATGGGGGTATCGTGCGATGAGCGACTTTTGAGTATCACCTTGCGCGCGTAATCGCGTTCTGAAATGACGCCGAGCAGCTTTCCTTGCTCCATAACCAGTAGCGCACCGACGTGCTTTTCAGCCATGAGTTCGATCGCGCGTAACACCGAATCTTGCGGCGCAACCGAAAATACTTCATCGCCCTTAAATTTAAGTAGTTGACCGACGGTCTGCATAACGCTCCCTCCGATAACATTCACAACTATACTCCAGGTTTTGCCAGAAGCATCCCTCTATGTTCAAGTCCTCTAGTAGCCCTAATCCCCACTTTAAATCGAGCGCCACAGCCCCGATTGCGGCTGTAAAGCTCCATACGGTAGTTTCCCCCCACGGCGAGCGCAACGATCCGTACTACTGGCTACGTGACGATGAACGCAAGAACGAAGAGGTATTGACCTATCTCGCGGCCGAAAACGCCTACGAGGAACAGCAACTGGGCAATATTAAGGGGCTTGAAAACCAGTTATTCGGCGAAATCACGGCTCGGCTAAAACAGGACGATGCCTCCGTACCCTATCATCGCAACGGCTATTGGTACTACACACGTTTCAGCACCGGCAAGGAATACCCCATCCACGCGCGGCGCCGCGGCACCCTGGATGCTCCCGAACAAATCCTGCTGGATGCCAACGAGTTAGCTCAAGGACACGAGTTCTACCAAATCGCGACCTTGAGCGTCTCACCCAACGCCGATTGGCTCGCATTTTGCGAAGATAGCGTGGGTAGGCGTCAGTACCGACTACGCTTTAAGAACCTCATCACTAGCGAACTTCAGCCCGACTGCATCAACGACGTTGAGGCGGATATTGCCTGGGCGAATGACAACCAAACAATTCTATACGTAGAAAAAGATCCTGAGACACTACTGGGTCTAATCGTCAAAAAACATCTGCTCGGCCAAGACCCCACGCTCGATACAATTATTTTTCAACAAACCGACACTAGTTTCTACACCGGTGTTAGCAAATCCAAAGACGAACGCTTCATTTTCTTGACTATGGAAAACACACTCTCCTCTGAATGGCGTTATGCCGATGCCGGGGATACGCACTTCAATTTTAAAGTATTCCAGACTCAGGAACGGGACCACGAATATCAAATAGAAGCTCTCCATGATCAATTTATTATCCGCACCAATTGGCAAGCGAAAAATTTTAGACTGATGACGGTTCGCGTGGGGCAAGAATCAGACCGCAAACAATGGCGCGACTTAGTGGCGCATCGTCCTGACACTTTTATCCAAGACTTCGAAGTGTTCAACACATTTTTGGCGCTCTCGGTCCGCAGTGGCGGACTTATGAAAATCAGCGTCAAACCCCTTAATAACGCTGCAGAATTCTTCATCGCGAGCGACGAGGCCGCTTACAGCATGTCCTTGTCGGCAAATCCGCAGATGGATACCGAAGTCCTACGCTACGCCTATTCATCACTGACCACACCCACGACAATTTACGATTATTCGCTTCAGTCAGGTACAAAACAATTACTCAAACGCGACCCCGTCATCGGGACATTTGACCCCGCTGACTACCGCACTGAATTCTTGTTTGCACCCGCTCGCGACGCTCAATTAATTCCAGTATCGATTGTCTATCATAAGGATTTTAGGCGCGACGCCTCCGCGCCAATGCTGCAATATGCTTACGGTTCTTACGGTCTGTCGATGGATCCGGTTTTTTCCTCAGCGCGTTTAAGTTTGCTGGATCGGGGTTTTATTTTTGTGATCGCACATGTGCGCGGCGGTCAAGAAATGGGACGGGAATGGTACGATCAAGGCCGTCTACTCCACAAAAAAAATACCTTTACCGACTTCGTCGACGTGACCCGCTATTTGGTCGCAAATCGATACGCTGCGAAAGCCTCAATATTCGCCATGGGCGGCAGCGCGGGAGGGCTATTGATGGGGGTCATCGCGAATATAAGTCCTCAAGACTATTGCGGCATCGTCGCTCAAGTACCCTTCGTCGATGTACTCACGACTATGTTGGATGAAAGCATTCCGCTCACCACTAATGAGTACGATGAATGGGGTAACCCCGCCAACCAGGAAACCTATGATTATTTATTAAGCTACTCGCCCTATGACAATGTTCGCGCTCAACAGTACCCGGCAATACTCGTCACCACCGGGTTATGGGACAGCCAGGTGCAGTACTATGAACCGGCGAAGTGGGTAGCGAAGTTGCGCGCCCTCAAGACCGACCAAAATCCGTTGATTTTGCACGTCGACATGGAAGCCGGGCACGGCGGCAAATCTGGTCGCTACCAGCGCTACCGCATCATCGCTAAAGAATATGCCTTTATGTTGGGTTTGCTGGGGGCATTAAGTGAGCGCGCCACCAGCCCTGACGACCCAACGCATCCCACGCCACACGACACCAACGCACCAGAGCGAAGGCCAACCATAGCGTCCAAGCCAACATAGCTAATTTATACCACCACATGGAAACCGAAATTACCCAGAAATGCGGCAAAAGATGGGCGCTCTTATCCACAAACCATGATAGCTGATCAACCGACTGGCCAGGTCCCGCGACCCGCATATCGGGGGAGGCTAGTAATGCGGTGCGGAATGTCGCAATAAGACTAAAGGCTGCGATGGCCGATAACACCCATAGCGCGATTTGCATCGCCTTAAAACGCGCATCGCTTAAAATCGAACTATCGTATTGCTGCCGCCACCGCATGGCAAATAACCACGCCGCAAATAACATCAATGCCGTCCAGGAAAAAGTGCTCAGGCCCAAACCCAACAATAACCATTCATGTACCCGCAAAGGTGAATTACGATTGCGGCCCAACAATACCGCCAACGCCGTGAAGCCTACTAGTTCGCCCCAGTACAGAATTACGGGTCCAACGCCGTCACCACCCACAAATAGAATCCATCGATCCGCAGGTAGGCGCACTGTGGTGGTAATGTTACTGCTCGCCGCCTGTAAATTGAGCGTGGAGTTGCTCACTTTCCACTGTGCGGCACCACTTTCTTGCCAATCCACTTGAACGCGATGTTCGCCCGGCAGCAGCGCTAGAGGGAGCTCGTCTTTATTCGGTCGAACTGGCACCACGCCACCATCCAGTGTCACCGTATTGACCCTTGCACCGGTAGGCAGTCGAATACTATGCGGGCCCCCTTGCGTGCTGCGGTAAGTCAGATCCAACGATCCATCGGTTGAACGCTGCCCGACCGCCATATTGATAGACACCGTATCAATCGCCAGAGTCTCTCCCTGCACTGCAACGGGCCGGGCAATCATTAATGCCAGCGATTCTCCCGGTCGTGGGTAATACTCGTACGACCAATTAGCCGGATCTATAGTCTGCGGAGCAACCGCAGGCAAGCCTTTAAATTGCACACTCCATACCGGACTGATTTCAAAGCTCCAAACCTCAACCCACGCTACATCGCGCGCCGCACTAAGGTTTAACGTATCCGATTGAGGTAATGATGATTGCCAACTGACTTCAGCGGCAGAGCTATCAAAACCTACTAGCACCCCTTGATTATGCTGGGTATCAATCCCCTCAGTTAGCACTGACTCACCCTTGAGCAAAGGGATCATGAGACTGAATCCTCCTCGGGAGGGCGCAAGACGCTGCACTGTCGTCGTTACGGACCAATCTAAGTCCAATCGCACATGACGGGTGACGCGTACAAAAGGCGCTGCTTGCGAGGATTTTTCCAAGCTCTTGCTCTCGCCCGCCTGATGATGCCGCACTAGCTCCAAGGTATTGGCCACCATTCTTCCGTCGCTAACACCGGTCACATCCCAACCCGTAGCGATGACCGAAATAGCGCGTGGGACCGCCGGAAAATTCAACTCTAGCGATTCGGTCTTAGGCCGACCTTTAACGACCACCGTATGTACGCCAGAACGCAAAGCAACCAAAGACACCCCACTAGAATCACGGTAAACCCCAGCCGTTACCCCATCAATACTGACGGCATCAATGTCCAACCCATTGGTCGGCAACGGCAGCGTCACCGTAGCAAGAGCACTGACTGTCAGAGTAGACTCAATACTATCAAGCCCAATATTCACGCGTGCCAAAAGTACCTCAACACAGGTCGGCATACAGCGCGGCGGCTCAGAAATCCGCGCATGCAACTCTTTGAGTAACTGCGGATCGGGAGTACTGGCGGCGCGCGCATTCGGCAACCCGAAGAAGGCAATCAGTAAGACACTCAAAGTCGCTCCCGCAACTTTCCGAGCCTTGCGCCAACGTCGGTTCTGCATCCACTCGCGTAAACCACGCCAATCACCGCGCAGATCAATGCCCGTACGGCAGATGCTGGCGAATAAATACACTAGCAAAGCCACCCCCAAAAGCCGCCACAACGCCACCATCCAAGGCGAAAGAATAATAAAGCTCACCGACTGCCCCACATCCACAGGGCCACTCCAAGAATAAGGATAGGTCAGATATCGCCAGCGCGGCCTACCCGGTCCCGCTTGCAGCATCGTTGCGGGCGCATAGCGCATCGCTTGCGATTTAGCCATGCTCATCGACGACATTTTGTCGGCCACTGCAGGCTCGTCATTGGCTCTCAATTCGGCCTCGGGCGCCATCGCCGGCTCGGGCGCAGGCGCCGCCACCGTCATGGGCGCTGGAGCGACCTCGCGCTTTGCAGCAGTGACCGTGAGCTCCGCATACCCGCCTGGGTCCACCAGCTGCGGATACAAGGCGAAACGCACCTGAAATATCGCGAAGGGCACTAAGGCAATTAGAAATAAAGCTAACAACCCATTACGAATCCACAGCGCCGTGGTACGCGGCCATCCTACGGGAGCTACGCGAAGCAAGACCAGCGTCAAGGTAATCCACAATAGCAACCACACCAGCCAATTCTCTTCTTGATAAACGAGAAGGATGGCCACAAAAGTGCAGGCAGCAACCCAGGCACCGCGCGCGCGGAAAGCCAGTACCGTGGTGATTAAAAGTAAGAAAAGATCCAAAAGACCCCATTGTTCAATCCACGCACCCGGACTCGAATCCGCGTGCCGCGCGGCGAGCAATCGAAACCCAGGCGGCAAATTCAAGGTCCCGGACACCCGCTCAAAACGCGCCAACCAACCGGTGGCAGGTATTGCGGCATCGCTCTCCTGCAAACGCCCAGTAGCGGTCAATGCCACCGTAGGAGTACGAATTTCGATACCCGTAGCAGCGGCGTCTCCCTGAGTTACCAATAAATTGTCGCCAGCCACATCGGCGCTCATCAATTGATAGGGCTTTTGCATGTCGAGCCGCCAGCGGCCACGCATTTGTCCACTTAATTGATCGACAAACGTGAATCCTTGACGATCAAAATCCAAATACAGTTGACGTTGCAAGGACAGGCGATTGCCCTCTTCATTCTGATCGCCCAATCCACGATTGCGCTCAACCACTTCGAGAGTGCCTCCGGGAAGCAATCGAAAGCAAGGGAAGCGTCGCCATTCCGGCGGCACATTGACCTGCGCAGGATCAATGCCTTCGCTGCCCTCAACCGCAGCCACACGCAAACGATCATCAGCCTGGTAACTCCAGATTTCCTGCTTCGGCCACAGACCGTGAGGGGCGGCAAGCACGGTATTAGCGGCTGCGGAGGACGCCCGCGCGCGTACGTTGAGTTCCCAACTTCCGGCTCTTACCTGGACCTTAAGACTACCGCCTGGATCAACCCGAGCCGGTAACACGCTCTCCAACGACATCAATACATACCCATCGGGAAGCACTCGCGATAGCTGCTCCTCGCGTGCCTCACCCCCTACTTGCAATCGCAACCGAGTAGTCAATTCCGCCGGCACTGCATCGCTGAGCAATCGATACACCTGGACGTCAATTTGTTGCTGAGTGGACGCGTCATGGTGCTTGCCCAGCCAAAGCGCATCGTTTTGTCGATCCAGGTGAGGTACCGATCGACCTTCTAGATTCAAAGCCACCAGGCCACTCTGCGCAGGTATATGCAACGATTCGGGCACGTGAGTCCAAGCAAAGCGACCTGCGAGCACAAAACTACCCTCGCCCACTCGTAGCTGCGGCTGACCTTGGCGTGCGACCACCGCTGCCGCCGTACCATTGATCGTTACGGCCTGCGGCCAGTGCTCAAGATCACCCGGAAGAACTAACCATGATTCGACAAATACTTGCCAACGCTGAGTAAATTGCCCACCGGCGCCGCTTAAATCCAAAACCAACCGATCCGGCCACGCGCACAAATGACTGTTGATTTGATTAAATTCAGTGTTGGAAAGAAACGGGCAGCGTTTGAACTCGTCGCCGTATTGCACCCACCCCTGCCAGCCCTCAAGATCCTTGGGCACTAATGGTTGTACCCACGCTGCGCTGCTCATTCCGAGCAACACAGCGATCACACAGGCTGGAAGCAATTTCATGAATGGCTAGGTCGTAGCGTCACACAGGCCTGCGCCTTTGCTTTCAATTCCTTACATACGGCAGCGGCTTTCTTTTCGCTCAATTCCACTACTTGCAGCCTATAAACAGGACCACTCGCGACCGTCACTTGCGATACTTTTGAGTGTAGTCCCGAGAATATAGCGGGGTAATTTTTGGTTAGTTGCGTCCAGCGTTGATTGGCCGCTTCTGGTCCAGAACTGAACGCGCCTAGTTGCACACCAAACCCTTTAGGTGACGCAATCTGAGGGGATGTCGTCGATTTATTGGGTTTTGCGCCAGCAGGCTTCTCAACCGGCTTCGTCGCGTCCACACCACCCGCCTCACCAGCCACCCCCGCCGCACCCACCGCACCCACCGCGCCAGCCGCAGAAGCTGCGCCAACGCCAGGCGGCGCTTGAGCTAGGGTAAAATTCTCGACTCGAATGCGCGCTTCTTCGGTAAATTTGCCCTCAGGATGTTGTTTTAGAAAGGCTTGATATGCCTCTTGAGTATCAGTATCGCGAGCTTTCTGCCAGTCGTGCTCCTCATATAATTCCTTCGCACGCGCCTGGGCCTGGGCTGTAAATTCGCTAGCAGGGTATTGCTTTAAGAATTGCTCATACGAGTCGCTGGTGTTAGCGGCGCGGGCCTTCTCCCAGTCGCTTTGTTGACGGCTGCAGCCGACACTAAAGGTGACCACACAACACGCTACACAAACCAGTTTCTGAATACCCATCATTTAGGCTCACTTATTATTTGGAGACGTCTCTATTCTACTTTGAAATGTAAGATCTGTCGGCGACGCCGATCCCGTCACATTATAGAGGGCCAAGGATAGGGGATACTGTGCCTATGAGCGCTCAAAAACGGCGATTTTTGGAACGAAATTCGGCGGCACCGACCTTTATAGGCGCCGGAAGCGTAATTGACGGTAATATTCGAGGTCCTGGCCAGTTCGTAGTTTCCGGCGAAGTGTATGGAGACGGTGAGATAGAGGGCGATCTTATTCTCGCCGCCAACGCCGTCTGGCATGGCCATATCCGCGCTCGTCAAGCCATAGTGGCTGGGGAAATAATCGGTAGCCTCACCGTTCAAGGCAAACTAGAAATCGGGTTTTCGGCAGTCATTCGCGGCAGCGTCAGCGCGCAAACCGTGGCGATCGCCAATGGTGCCATTGTCGATGGTGCAATAGAAGTCACTTCTGGTGAACCTGTGCGTCAATTTGACGAACATCGCGAAAAACCAGAACCCTTGTAAGCAATTGGCGACACTGCCTTCAATTTTGGGTGTTGCCGTAGTATCTCGCCCTGCAAAGTAGATAAAGGATTTTACAATGAGGAACGGCATTGCCGGGATGATCTTGGTCTTAATGGCAACCATTGCTCACGCCGATGACTATTTGAATCTTACGGGTGACTTGAGTCCGACTAACGAGCGGGTCCGGCTGTCGCTAGGCATCACCAAAATCGCCTCTGCCACCGATATTCGGCTCGACAGTAGCAACCAATTGCCGGGGACCGCGCTAAGCGCGGAAAACGATTTAGGCTTAAGCCGATCAAACTTCGAGCCAAAATTTCAAGTGATGGTACGGGCCGCCGAACGACATCGTCTGCGCTTCGATTATTTCACGCTAGATAGAACCGGCGATAAAATCTTAAGCGGCGCGCCCCTCGTATTTCGAGATGTGATTCTACTAGCGGGAGATCCGGTTAGTACCAGCATAAGCGTACGCATGCTAGGCCTTACTTATGGTTATTCTTTTTGGCACAGCGAAAAATTGGAAATTGCCGGCACATTGGGGGTTAATATCACTGATATTTCGACGCGAGCGCGAGTTCAAACTCAAACGCGACATATTGACCAGCAAGAAGATCAAGCAGGACCCTTGCCAACCGTCGGATTTGACGCGACCTGGGTTTTAAGTAAACGATTTTACCTGGATGGACGGATACAATATCTCAAGGTTTCCGCGCAAAAACTGAATGGTTCATTGACTGTATATGAATTTGACGCTTTGTACCGACTACGCCCGAACATTTCGTTCGCACTCGGCTATAACTCGCTGCAAGCTAAATTATCATCGACTTCTTTGAAACAGTCGGGTTACCTTAATTTTAAAGCTAAAGGACCCGAGTTTTTTGTGAGAGTGGCTTTTTGATTGGGCCTAAAACAGTTATTACCTTAGCCCTAGCGGCCAAACTCTAGCGAGCCGCCACGGGAGCGCTCGGGGCCGCAGAAAATTGTAGTGCAGTGGGCTCAGCCACGAACTCAACCCTATTGTTGGCGGCGGCCACGCGATTCCATTCACCTGCGGTCAATGATTCGCTACGCGGCGGGTAGGAAACGGGAGCGCGAGGACTAGTCGCATTTTCAACCACTACTGTCAGGCGGCCTGACGTTCGCTGGCGAACACTTGAGGCCAAATTAGCAAAAGCCAGCGATTGACGCTGCTGTGCCGACAATGAATCTTCAAAAGGGTTGCCGACAAGATCACATTTGCTAGCCGGCGAATTAGGGTTCGCGGCCACATATCCGTCCAGCGAATTTCCGCTTAGACAAAAAATTCCTGCCATGCTGGTCATTTTAACAACCCCGATATACCCTTTGGCTTCAAGCTTAGATAACAGATCGCGCAATACGTCAAGACGACTACGATCAAACGGCAACTCACCATAGGGCACACTTTCCGCACGCGCGGCCCCACCGCCGGACATCGAGTTGCCCGCAGAGGGGGCTGCCTGCAAACTAGCAACGGCAGTGGTTAGATCTTTGACGGTGGTCGCCAAGTCATCTCGGGAACGCTGCAACTGAGCGTTCGTAGCCGCTAACCCGGCAATCTCCACTCGAGATTTCGCCAATTCGTCACGCGTCAACCACCACAATGTGCCCGCCAAGACAGCCAAAGTACCGATTGCCGCAATGCCTACAAGCCAAGGCCATTTCGCGGGCGGCGGCATTGGAGCCGCCACTTCGCTTACAGGCGTATGCACCACCATCCGCACATCACTGACAATCCGCGATGAAAAACTATCAAAACTCGCCACCATGAAGCGCCGTAGATCGGCGGTTTGCTCCTTCAGAGTAGATTCCAGTCTACGAACCCACTCTGGAGTGACCACGGGCACAATTCCCGCCAGTGGCAATACCCCAGGACGCAGGCTCGCTGGAGTCACCGGGTGGTCTATATCAACACGCATCACCTCAGGACGGTGCGCATCTGGCTCCTCAGTATCCCGCCGATCGGGAAGTAAATGCAGCTCATACAATACTTTGGAAACATCCACGGGCCGCACCTGTTTCGGTAGAACACCCATAGCTCCTAGGGCGCGGGCCTGACCCACGTACAATTCACCCTCCTGTGAGGTGTACATCATGATGGGAATAGTAGCGGTTTGCGGATTACCCTTGATGGCTTGGACAGCCTCGAAGCCATCCATGCCAGGCATGAGATGGTCCATGAAAATCGCGTCCGGACGGCTATTTTTCAAGTAATCAATCGCCTGTTCGGCGGACTCAGCCATGTCCACTTCAATATCATATTTCTCAAGCATACGGCTCAAGATGACTCGAGCGGACTTGGAATCGTCAACGACTAATGCACGTTTGCGGACCATGAGAAGCATTATAGTGCAAACCTATGATTCGGATATCGCTAGCGCGCTTGAGTTGTCTACTATTGATAAGCGTACCGCTCGGCGCTATTGACAAAACCATTTTATCCTTCGCCGATTGGGCCGGTTACGGCATGCACGCCCAAGGCATTACAGTCGAACTTTTGTTGGCCAACTCAGATCGCACGGCGGCGCGCGTACAAGTTGCGACGCTCGATCTCGGGCCGGAACTTGGTATCGCGCATAGCGTGCAAATCTATTGTCCAACGCTTGAAATAAAAGCCCCTATGTACAGTTGTGTCGGTGCAAAAATACAAGCGCATTTCCAAAAATTTGGGCCACTGGCCTTGATCACCGATATCCGTTGGCACCCTCAAACGCAAGCGTTAGATTTCTCCAGCAACGCGATCGCCTTAGCGGGCGGTCGAATACGCGTGCAGGGCGTTTGGCGCAAGCACTGGCACGAAGCCCCTTGGTCAATCGAGGCGACTGCAACAGACCTATCGATCGCGGAACTTCGAAAACAATGGGGTACACAGCTCCCGCTGCCAAAGGACTGGGTCCTAGACGGTAGAGTTGCATACGCGCACGCGCTTCTATCGGGAAACAAGACCCTCAACCAAGCGCATATCGACGCCGAGATCTCAAAATTCAATCTGGGCAACGCAGATGGAACTGTTGCCGCACAAAACCTCCAAGTGGGGTTCAAAATCGACGCACACCCAGTGTCTGGGGCCTGGAAAGCGCAAGGGCGGCTGATGGGTACACACGGCGAACTCCTTATGGGACGTCTGTACTGGAATTTTTCTCCCACTGGGCCCGCATCTTCTGCGGGCTCCCCTGCTGCGCTATCCGCAGATTTTTCCAGCGTTTGGCACAACAATACTCTGGTGTTTGATCGCCTACAGCTTAATCTGGGCCAACTGTTAGCGGCCGATGCTCTCGCGAGTCTCAACTTCCGCACAAAATCTCCAACCATCCAATTGTCCGCGCAAATAGCCAAGTTTGATTTAGGCGCGCTTCCGCAACAAACTCGCGCCGGCCTACTGCTCGGAACCATGCTCTCCAAACTTGAAGGACGTGGGCTTATCAAAGGCCAACTAGAGGTCGCGAATAATGTTCCCGTGGCACTCAATTTGGTCCTGCAAGATCTGCACTTAGGCGATCGTGTCGCCGGCCTTAGCATCGACGGTTTAGACGGCCATGTCGTATGGAATAGTACGCATCGCCCCACTGTCCCCAGCGAACTGAGCTGGCAGAGTGCTAATACCTATGGAATTGGTTTGGGATCGGCCAAAATTCAGTTCGTCACTGAAGACGCAGATTTTCAACTTATGCAGGGCTTGCGAATTCCCGTACTTGATGGAGCGCTGAATGTTAGCAGCTTAGAATTGCGGCACATCGGCGATGCACAAATGTCGGTACGCTTTGATGGCGTATTAGAGCCCCTTAGCATGCCGCTGTTGTGCAAGGCCTTTGGTTGGCCAGTATTCGCCGGCAGTGTGGCTGGGTCCATACCGCAACTTAAGGTGGAGCACGGCAGAATGACTCTGGGCGGTCAACTACACGCAAAAATTTTCGATGGCGATGTCACAGTAGGCAATTTGACCATGAGCGACGCCTTCGGAGCCCGCCCACAACTTAACGCCGATATCAGCATCAACCGCCTGGATCTCGCGGCGGTGACCAGCGCCTTTTCCTTTGGGCAAATCACCGGCCGACTGAATGGCCGAATCGCAGCACTGCATTTGGTCGGCTGGGAACCCACCGCCTTTGACGCCAGCTTATTCAGCACTCCGGGTGATCGCTCTAAAAAACTCATCAGTCAGCGCGCAGTGGAAAATATCTCCAGTATTGGTGGCGGCCAGGGCGCCACGGCAGCACTGGAACGCGGCGCGCTTCGGTTCTTTAAAGAATTTCACTATCAACAATTGGGATTATCCTGCAGGCTGGCTAACGATGTATGCGCGTTGAATGGTGTAGAGCCACACGCAACGGGTTACTATTTAGTGAAAGGCAGCGGCATCCCACGGATCGATGTAATCAGCGATTCCCGCCGTGTCGATTGGCGCAAGCTGGTGGCGAGTCTTAAGGAATTGTCGAATTCGCAACCAACGGTTACAACGCAATGATCTTAAAGACAGCAATAATCATATATACATTTATATCAAAGGAGTTGAAATGAAACATCTCGCGTTAAAGGTCACCCTCGCAACGGCCTTCCTAGCTGCCTGCGTAACAATCAACGTGTACTTTCCGGCCGCCGCAGTCGAAAAGGCTGCTGATCAAATTATTGGCGACGTGATCGGGAAACCGGCGGCCGCCCCACTGACGCCACATTCCCCGACTGGCAAAAATCTGAGCGACCCTGGGAGTAATAGTCTGCCTACCCGATTTGTCGTATTGACCCTCGACCGAATCTTAAAGACAATCGTGAACAACGCCGTAGCTGCCGCACCGGATTTGGACATTTCCACGCCCACAGTACGGCAAATCACCGATTCAATGAAATCACGTCACGCCCAACTTGGGCAGTATTATGATTCGGGTGCCATCGGGTACACAGCTGACGGCATGGTGGATATCCGCGACGCGAACAGCATCGCGTTGGCCGAGCGTAATGTGGTTCGCACCTTGCTAGCTGATGAAAACAAAGATCGTTCCGCACTTTACGCAGAAATAGCCCGCGCAAATGGCCACCCGGAGTGGAGCACTGATATTAAAGCCACTTTTGCCAAGCGCTGGATCGCGAATGCCAAGGCCGGTTGGTACTACAACGACGGTTCCGGCTGGAAGCAAAAATAGACTTAAGCATATAACCTCCGGGCCATCACCCGGAGGTTTTAAGAATTCAACGCTCGGACAAATTCAGCCTCAGCTCGGCATTTCGCGATTTTGTGCAATCCAAGTCAGCGCCGATTCAACATCAGCAAGCTCGCTCGCAGTAAAGCCATCGATTCTCACACCGGTGGTCTCCGCCTTTTTCTTGGCAAGTTCAGCGGCGGCTATAGTATGCACCCACACGAGGCCTCGACGAACTTTAGCGGTAAATTTTTGCTGCTTCTCTTCGGTCATGCGTCATCTCCTTGAAATTAACTAGCTTAACGGGCGGCACAATACACGATGGCGAACCTAATCACGAATTCCAGTGCCACGGTTCAGTAGGCTTACCGCCAGCGTGAACATCAACACCACCGCCGACACCATAATGGCATAAGCGAGCCGTAAATCGACGTCGCTGGTGCCTAAAAAACCATAACGAAATGCGCTCACCATATATAAAATGGGGTTGCCATGCGAGAGCCAATGTGCCCAGTCTGGCAACATTTTAATTGAATAAAATACTCCACCCAAATAAGTGAGCGGAGTCAAAACAAAAGTCGGAAACCAGGATATTTGGTCAAAATTCTTGGCAAATATGGCATTAATGAACCCACCCAATGCAAAAGCCATACTGGTTAATAAAACTGCAGAAATAATAGCCCATACATGTTGTAACGTCAGGTGTGTAAAGAATAAAGCCACCACTGTCACCACCGTTCCCACAAGCATTCCTCGCAGCACGCCTCCCGCCATATAGCCCAACACAATCAACCAATTAGGCAGGGGCGAGACCAATAATTCTTCTAAATGCTTGCCAAATTTAGCACCGAAAAACGATGACACCACATTGCCGTAGGAATTCGTAATTACGGTCATCATAATTAGGCCGGGCGCGATGAACTGCATGTAATCATAACCCCCCACCTGCCCGACGCGTTTTCCGATAAGACTCCCAAAAATAACAAAATATAGGGTGGCGGTAACCGCCGGCGGTACGATGGTTTGACCCCAAATGCGAACGATTCGGCTAAATTCGCGGATTAAGATGGTCTTAAAGCCAATCCATTCGGTGGTTGCACGCGAGGTAGGCAAGTTCACGAGATTTTTACCGAATTTGTAGCGGCCGCGCTGGCCTTAGCGCCATGGTCGACCAAGCGAATGAACAACTCTTCGAGACGATTGACCTTGTTACGCATACTTGCAACCTCGATACCTTGCGAGGATAGCTGCGCAAAAATATCGTTCAAGCTTTGATGCTTGGAGACTTCTATCTCGAGCGTGTGATCATTGGACAACAGAGCCGAAAAGCCGACTAATTGCGGCACATTATTGCAGGAATTGCGCAAATTGAATACAAAACTCTCGGTCTGTAACTTACGCAATACATTCGTCATGCTATCGCGTTCAATAATCCTACCGCCGTCAATAATGGCGATATTTCTACAAAGATTTTCAGCTTCTTCAAGATAATGGGTGGTCAGGATAATGGTCGTGCCACGTGCATTGATATCGCGTAAAAATTCCCACATGGAGCGGCGATTTTCAATATCGACACCCGCGGTCGGTTCATCCAAAATCAACAGTCGGGGTTCATGCATCAAAGCTCGCGCGATCATCAGGCGTCGCTTCATACCTCCCGATAACGAACGAGCAATTGAGTTACGTTTATCCCACAATTGCAATTGTTTGAGATACTGTTCCGCGCGCTGTTTGGCTAGCGGCCGCGCAATTCCATAAAATCCGGCTTGATTCACGACGATCGTGAATACGGTTTCAAACATGTTGAAATTTATTTCTTGCGGCACTAATCCTATACAGGATTTGGCAACCTCAAGCTCAACGTCGATGTCATGGCCAAATACTTCGACCCCACCACTAGTTTTATTGACGAGTGACGTCACTATACCAATAGCGGTGGTTTTACCTGCGCCGTTCGGGCCAAGTAGCGCGAAAAAATCGCCTTCCTCCACAGTCAGATCGATCCCTTTGAGCGCCTGGACACCATTCCTATAGATCTTAAACAGTTGGCGTAGAACTAGGGCTTGCATAGCAGCCCGCTAGAATAAGCCTCCAGGGCCTATGGCCGCAATGGCATTTGTAGTTCGTCAAGTTTCACAAAGGCGGCCAACTGCAACCCGGACAACTGTGCACGGCGCAATCCCGAAGCATCGCAACGGGCGGCGGCCCCCACCAGCGCATTCCAATAGGCACCAGATTGACTCCATTTTGCGGTCAGATACATCGATTCAGTCGCAACCAGAGCGGTGACCTCATTGACGCGCAAGCGCCTGAAATCATTGACTGTAGTCTCACTCATACCAAGCAATAGTTGCGCAGCAAATTGGGCATGGCATGCCACATGCCAACTAAAAAAAAGCGCCAGTCGCACAAAATCCTCGGTGTCACTATCCACCGAGCATTCGCCAACCCTCCAAAGAGTGAAGTTCCGGAGGCGTTGGTGCCAATAACTCTGATCGTGAAAACGCAAATCGAAAAGTGCGTAGGGACACTGCGCCGCCGACTCTCTAGCACTCCGCGATAAAGGCGCCAATAAGCCGGCGAGCCTGGCGGGCAAACCATTAAGGTCGGCGCCAATCCAATCTAACGAATAACTACCCGCCCGCTCGGCGGCCCAATTTAGAAATCGATAGTTCAAATCATGCAAGGATTCCAGCGCTTCTACAGATAGAAGTGTCCCTTTCCCCCAACTGCTAATCGCGGCATCCGACATGATCGGCTCCCCATATTTTTAAAATTACTCGAAATTGCCTCAAATTACCCCTTGGCAAGTACGCTAACTTTGTGATTAATTCTTGTCAAATTCTTTTTGTCCTCAAAATCACCTGATTTGCACATAAGGGAGACGACTATGAGAGTTTCTGACGATCGCTATACTCGAGACCGCCAACGCTTAGATCTTGCTCTGCGCTTAATTCGCCTTGAAGCCCGCACGTTCACGATTCGTCAGTGGACCGGCTTGAGCGATGATCGCATTCGCAAGCTATATCGAAGCTACTGCCTGACTGAAGATACAAAAACTGTATTGCGGCATCGAGGTAAATCACCCCGCCAAGCAGCTTTTTTCTTCCGCAACACGGAACTAAACTTTCAAGCCGCGCAACTGACTAGCCTATTTGTCATCTACGGCCTGTTACGCGGTTCTCCTAAGCGTGTCGAGTCTAGCTACCACGTCGGGTCGCTCGATTCAGGTAGCCTGCTATGTCAGACCTACGAGGCTTACTGCGAATTACATGCACCGATCAAAATTTCATTTGAACATGCATGGTTCTTACTGACAGCTCTAGCAAGACATGATGAACTTGGAATTGCCCGCTGCGAGGACTGCGGCGGGGTTAAGTTACGCGATCTCCTAGCGAAGCGAAAAATCTCTTGTGGCAATTGCCAGCCACTGCTGCTGTGCTAGCCCCAAGCGCCGGTCAGCACTCGCCTGATAGAATCACAACCATGAAAAGCAGCATAGTCTTCTCGGGCAATTATTTAGATCGCACCGGCCATTTACGCGACGATCCTACGTGGGTTCAGCGTGCGTTGAAAGATCCCAGCAGTCGAGTGTTGCCGATTTGGAATACCCGCAACCTCATCGAGGGGCAGGACACGCCGCGGGCAGCGATGCTAGAACTTAAAGAATTACCCCGCGACACAATAGAGAGTCAGGAACTCATATTGTTAGGATCGTACGGCGAAACGTCGGTATTTACTGCCGAAATACCCTCTTCCGATGCGCCGCAACTTCGCGCGGGTACGCACTTCGAAGACCTACGTCTGATAGTTGGGCAACTGCAATGGGATGAGGCAGGGCTCCTGGGATACGCCCGTGCGATGGTTAACTGGCGGCGGCGGCATCAGTACTGCGGTAATTGTGGCGCTAAAACCCTATCAGCCAAGGGCGGGCATGTGCGGGTGTGCTCAAGTGCTAGCTGCGGCATTCAGCATTTTCCGCGTACCGATCCGGCCATTATTGTGTTGGTGAGCGACGGAGAACGTGCACTCCTCGGTCGTCAAGCTCTGTGGCCCTTGGGGCGCTATTCAACGCTTGCGGGGTTCGTCGAGCCTGGCGAGTCGCTTGAGGACGCGGTCGTTCGCGAAGTATTTGAAGAAACCGGCGTCGTGGTTAATCAAGTCGAATATCAAGGTTCGCAACCCTGGCCGTTTCCCGCCTCGTTAATGTTAGGCTTTACCGCACAGGCAATTACTACAGAAATACAGCTTCACGATCAAGAACTTGAGGATGCGCGCTGGTTTAGTCGTGCCGATATTGCTGCCGGACAACCGCTACTGCCACCGAGTGCTTCGATTTCCTATTACTTAATCGAGCATTGGTTCGACGCTGGCGGTACCGGCAAACTGCGCGATAATTCACCATGACCGCCTGTTCGGTGCAGCCAAGACGCCTTCAATATCCACCAATTGACTAAAGCGTTTGCTGCGCCACAAATTCACATCGTTTCCGGTAGTTGCTTGGGCTCGCACAGCATGCTTGGGCGCATCACTGTCACACATGGTCTTCACCCGATAAAATATGCTATGTTTTAATTTATCGACGGTCCGTCTAACCTACGCCGTCCACTAACAATTAGGAAAGATCATGGAGTCCTGCGCTATTCGATTAACACTATTGCGATATACAGTAACGCTGGCGGCGGGTGTGTTGCTGTCTTCTTGCAGTGGAGGAGGACCACCCGCTTTTCCACCACCAGGTGTCAGTGTCGCAGTGGTCGCCAAGAAATCCATCACCGAATGGGACGGTTTTTCGGGACGCATTGAAGCAATTGAAACCGTGGAATTGCGACCGCGCGTCGCGGGTTACCTCAATTCAATTCATTTTACTGAAGGGAGCGAAGTTCATAAAGGCGATCTCTTGTTTACCATCGACGATCGAGAATACCGTGCCGCTGCTGCCAGCGCCCAAGCGAACTTAAGCCGAGCCGATGCAAGAGCGGAATTATCGCGCGCCGAATTGAGTCGCAGCGAAAAACTTAAAGCCCTTAAGGCGTCCTCGCAAGAAGAACTCGATCAACGCAAAAGCGAAGTGCAGCAAGCGCTGGCGGATCAGGCGGCAGCGGCAGCGCAAGTACGGCAGGCGCAACTTAATTTAAGTTTTACGCGCATAACGGCACCGATTGATGGGCGCATCGGTCGCGCGGCAGTGCGTCCAGGCAATTTAGTAAGTCCAGGCGCCACCCTACTCGCAACTCTTTTGTCAGTAGACCCCGTGTATGTATCATTCGAAGGCGATGAACGCGTTTATTTAAAGTACCAAGCGAGGGCCCGCGATGGCTCTCGCCCCAGTTCGAGAGAGGCTCACAATCCGGTACGGGTTGGCCTTTCTACCGAAGAAGGTTATCCCCATACCGGTGAAATGGTGTTTATGGATAATCAGTTAGATCCAGCCACTGGCACAATTCATGCCCGAGCGATTTTATCCAATAAAGATCGAATTTTCACACCTGGCCTATTCGCTCGTCTGCAACTATTGGGTAGCGGCACTCAACCAGCATTATTGATTAATGATCGAGCGGTGCTCACCGATCAGGATCGCAAGTATGTGTACGTGCTAGGCCCCAATAATACCGCGATCCGCAAGGAAGTGACCTTGGGCACAACGATCGACGGGTTACGCGTGGTCACCCAAGGGTTAAGTGAAGGCGACCAGGTCATCGTCAATGGTACCCGCAAAATATTCATGCCGGGCCAACCCGTGACTCCGAGCATTGTGCCCATGGATCAACCGGATTTCGAACCGCCGGCGGCGAACGCAACGACTGTCGGTACCGCTCCGAATTCTGATCACGCTGCCAAATCCGCTAAGTAGCCTCAACACATGGATCTTTCGCGCTTTTT
>JAYUFB010000095.1:0-24977 GCA_043738945.1 Gammaproteobacteria bacterium | reverse complement strand
CTGGGCTTTGCGATGACCCAATACCACCAGCATTAGACCAAGCGTTGCCACAAACTCAGCCAACCACTGACCGATGCCGGTCCGCGCGTGGACCGACGCGCAACGGCAAGGTTTCCGGCGGCGAGCCGCTCGGCCATGATGCCCGAGCCGATAACGGTGGCCGCGAGCAACAGCGAGCCTATTCCCTCTGCGACGATACGCCGAAGCACGGCCTTTAGGCTTCCGTTTCTGTTAGCCGCCCTATCGCGCGTAGTTTCTCTCGCAGCACCATGTCATCTAACGACGCGATGGGAAGCTCGATGAAGAGCTTGATTCGGGTCTCGAGCTCTTTGAGCGCTTTTCGGAAGGCAAAAGACTTCTGCACATCCGTTCCTTCAACCGCCGCCGGGTCCGAGATTCCCCAATGCGCCGTCATGGGTTTCCCAGGCCATACCGGACACACCTCGCCAGCCGCGTTGTCGCAGACCGTGATGATAAAGTCGAGTGGCGGTGCCCCGGGCGCTGCGAACTCGTCCCAACTCTTACTTCGGAAGCCTTCCGAAGGCAAATTCATGCGCTTGAGAAGGTCGATCGCCTGCGGATGTACCACACCTTTCGGGAAGCTTCCGGCGCTAAAGCCTCGGAACCGACCTTTACCCCAGAAATTTAAAAGCGATTCAGCCAAGATGCTACGCGCCGAGTTGCCGGTGCATAAGAAAAGCACGTTGTATATGCGCTCAGTGTCCACTTTTTACAGTGTGGAGTCGTTTGATCATTAAGGCGGAACTCGCTGGGCAAAGGCTCGCGAATTCGCGTGAGGATTGGATTGCGGGAGGAGCCTGCGTTCGATCGATGCGCCGATAGCCTCGATGCACAAAGTAAGATTCTGCCGTGGTGGTGAGCAAATACAGCGCGTGCACATGATGCGCGGCCGCATATGCTTCAGCGTGCAGAACGAGTGCTGAACCCAAGCCTTGGGTTCGTGCGATCGCACTTACAATCAAGGAACGCAGCAACCCATCGTTGCCATAGATCTCAAGCCCTACGAGCCCACTCGGCGCGCCATCGGTTCCCGTGAAAAAGAAATGTTGAAAAGGTGCCTCAATTAAGTCGGAGGACGGTAGCCCCTCGGTTTCCAGCAATGCCACAACGCTCGCTTGCGGCGGTCGTTCGCGGATCCTTAAGGGTTCGAGCATGTAGGCGAGTAACGTTGGGCAACCCGACCGGACGGTATTTTCATAGCAACACGGTATTTCGACTGGTATCGTATTGTCAATCTCTTTATACCAATCTTCCCCCGCCTTTCCGTCTCAACATCCCCAACCCACCCAAACCACTTAACAGCAACCACGGCGATGCAGGTAATGGTACCGGTGCGGGTACCACATTCATATTGAACGTGTATTGCGCGGCATAATTAGTGCCGCCATTGGTTAACTGCAGGTTAGTCGGGCCAAGGGTCAAGCCGCACTGATCGCTTCCGGTTCCAATGCTGCAGGTGAGTGCCGAAATAATCGGCGTGCTCAAGAGTGAGGTCGTACCCGAAGAATAGTTAATAGAGGCCGTGCCAAATCCAACCCCCGTCTCAGTCACCTTAATTCCGGAATTAAACACCGCCTGAGTCACCGACACCGTACCGCCAAAACTGGAACCGGCCAGAATCTGAATGCCGCCAAAACTCGCGGGCGCGGTCGAGGTCAAATTAAAATTAACGGTCTGCAAGGTCGGATCGTAAACAAATGACCCACTCACAGCGCCAGCACTCAAAAAACTGAAACTAGGTAAGACCGTTGGGCAAAGACCCGACGCAAGACATATTTGGCCACCGTCAATTCCCTGCCCACCCGTGACATTGACCGTAGTCGCGTGCGTCAAATTCGCGGCGCCCATCACACCAAACACTATAAGGCTCAATAACCGCCGAGCCATCATAATAATCTCCCGCGACGACGCCTTACAAAGGGCAGAGAAAGAAGCCCTAGGCCAGAACCGAATAGCCATAGCGGGGCCGGTAACGGCACCGGCGTGGCGCCCGTAAAGACGATATCCGCTTTCAAGGTTACTAATGTCTTCACAGCGCCTTGCGTAACGGTTACCGCACCGAGACTAATACCCGTGAGCGCGAACTGGTCCGCCGCAGTTTGAATCAACCCGGTCAAATTAGGGGTATTTACGTCAAACGCAGTACTAGCAGTATTCCCTAATATTCCGTTGAGGGCGTAGGCTCCCTTCGCGTTAACCGGAGTAGCACTAAAGGTATACACACCGGGTGCGACTAGGGAAGCCAAACTTGAATAGCCTAGGCCCGGTATAACGTTAAGGTTGGTCAACGTGAGGAACTCGCCGACGAAGGCACCCGTGAGTGCAATGGTGGAGGACCCAAACGTCGTGAACTGGAAATTCGTCAGTTGCAAGGCGGCCGCATCAAATGTCGCTTGATTGCCGCTCAACGCAATCGTAGTGTTTGGAGCAGTGAGCGGTACCCCATTGGCGCTTGCAGTGATCGTAATATTTCCGCTGGTATACGCATAGGTGACTGGATTGGCTTGTGTAGTTCCCACCGCGATCGTCACGCCCAAAACAAGGACTGCCAAAATTAACATTGTCCTGATCAACATATGCTGAACTTCCCTCGGTGGACGCCATGCCCGCAGCTAAAATACACGCCTCTGGCATCATAGATTGGCCAGCTTTCACCGCAGCCAAATTTCAGTTATGTGAATTTTTTATAACACGCGCCCGTTTCACAGTTAAATAGTCCCTGCCCCATCTGGATAAACTCCCCACCCTTTAGGCCATCGCGCAAAAATACCCCCGGGGGTACGAACATCAGAATAGTGGAGCCATGCTCGAACCAGCCCATTTCATCGCCCTTGGTTAACTCGAATGAGCAGGGAATGACGTTGGGGCCCCGATACCGCAAATGCAGCCTCACGTCGATAAATTTCAAGCGCATACTGGCTACCAAAATAGCAGCCACCGGCACGATCGTCACCACCGGCCCATCAGGCCGCAGAGCGCATTCGATTACCGCACGCTCATTTTTGCAATACAAATTCTGAATGCGCTTCACCGCCACAGGGTTCACATTCCAAGTATCACCTGAGATATAGGTAACCCGTTGTACCTCAAGGTCATAAGGAGCGTGAAAACGATGGTACATATAGGATGCAAGCCGCAGCGTGACATATTGGCCCTTCCGATAACGCTCCACCAATGCAGGATCCGGCAATAGATCACTCAAGGCATACGGAAACCCCTTCGCCTGAAAGACCACCCCGTCTTGCACCGTCCCGAACGCGCCGATAATCGCATCGCATGGACTCACCAACACACCCTCGCCACGATCAATAATCCGCGCACCCCCCTTAAGTTCGCGCGTAAAACAATCGTGCACACTGTCGAAGTGGGCCTTCTTAGCATCACTCAAATCAAGCGGCGATAACGCCCGCCATATTCCCATCGAAGGCCCTCGCACCCAGGGGTGTTCAATTCGACTCAGCCACCCCATTAATAAGGTCAACCAACGACGCGGTATCCGATTGGTGACCAGAAAATTAAATTCTTCGCCCCACGTCATGGAGGTGTCATCCGCATGCAATACGCTTCCAAAATATGAAAATACTGCTTATCGGACTCACGCTGGCACTGATTTTTGGCTTGCTGCACAAACTATACCGACGACTGCAGCTCTCGGCCGCAAAACACCCTTCGCTCACTGGACACGTCCGCTGGTCCAAGCGTATAGCCTCCTGGATTCCCTACTACGAATACACTGAGTCGCAGTTTTTCTGCACTGATCACGCGCCGCTCGACATTGTGGAGCGGCGTCAAGCAGGGTTCGACCGCTTGGCCGCGCACTATCAAAGCCGCTTCGCTCAATCCTTGGCCGCAACCGCTACGGCGCGCGGCAGCATATCGGATCTGCAATTCACCTCGCGCTACCGTGTTCCTTTCCAGTTTAGTCGTTACCTTCGCGAACGATTGCCCGTGGGCGGATTCGTCCAGTCTTCGGCCGGTGTGACCTTGACCGATCTTGACGGCAATGTTTTCCATGACCTGACCGGCTCTTACGGCGTCAATGTCTTCGGCAATGATTTTTACAAAGAATGCATGGCACAAGGCGCGGCGCAGGTGCGTGATCTGGGGCCGGTTCTCGGCTCTTATCATCCGGTCATGCTCTACAACGTGAAGCGGCTGCGCCAAATATCGGCGCTTGATGAAATTTCCTTTCATATGTCGGGTACCGAAGCGGTCATGCAGGCCGTGCGCTTGGCGCAGTACCATACGGAGCGCAAATATTTGGTGCGATTCTCGGGCGCTTATCACGGTTGGTGGGGCGACGTACAACCGGGTATCGGCAATCCGATCGCCGCGCCGAACACCTATACCCTGCGCGAGATGCACGCTGCGACCTTGCGGGTGCTCAACAGCCGTCGCGACATTGCCTGCGTGTTGGTCAATCCGCTGCAAGCCTTGCATCCCAACCAGTCGGCGCCCGGCGATTCCGCGCTGATCGATGGCAGCCGCAAAGCCGGGTTCGATAAGGCGGCTTACACTCAATGGTTGCATGAGTTGCGCGCCGTTTGTAGCGCACGAAATATCGTTTTGATATTTGACGAAGTATTTGTGGGCTTTCGACTGGCGCTGGGCGGCGCGCAAGAATACTTTGGGGTACGCGCCGATATGGTCATCTATGGCAAAACTGTCGCGGGAGGTTTTCCGATTGGTGTGGTCTGCGGCCGAGCGGACCTTATGCAGCGATTTCGCGCGGATCGTCCTGCGAACATTTGTTTCGCGCGCGGTACCTTCAATTCGCACCCCTACGTGATGGGGGCCATGCACGAATTTCTGCTGCGCCTGGAGAGTCCCGCAATTAGACGAGTGTATCAAGGGGTGAATGCCATCTGGAATGCCCGTGCTGCTCATCTTAACGAACGCCTCCAAGCCGCCCAGATACCCATTCGAGTCGACAATCTCTCATCAATTTGGACCTTAAGTTATTTGCAGCCTTCGCGCTATCACTGGATGTTCCAGTTCTATCTTCGCGCTGCAGGCTTAGCATTGAGCTGGGTGGGTACAGGCCGCTTAATTTTTAGCTTGAATTATACGGACGCGGATTTTGGTCAAGTAGCCGAGAAATTCATCTCCGCAGGTGAAGCCATGCAAGCCGACGGATGGTGGTGGCATGGCACCCTCACCCGTAAAGCCATGAAGCGACAGGTTCTTTCAGAACTCATTCAGGCGCGGACGCACACCCATGGGATCAATAAGTTCACCGCGCATTAAATAGAGCGGCGCCTTATAGTAGAGCATCACGTCGTGAAACGGATCGGTCAGAATCTTGGTCAGCCACACGAGTCCGGTCATCACATTTTGGATGAAAAATAAATGGATGGTTCTAAATAGCAAGCCGCCGATACCAATGGCTAGCCACAGTTGACCGACATGCTGCAGATATTCAGCGTTGTTAATAGGGGGATTAAACATTCCTAACATGCGGGGCTCAAACCACAGTACCAAAGGAGAGACGGCCCAAATAGCCATCAGCACCACTTTGCGCCGTAGGTTGTAGCCGACCTTGATAGCTTCCTTGTGCTCGTGAGTCGCAAGATTCACCACATCATAATCTTTCGGTTCAAAGAAAAAATGTCCCGCCTGGCGTGAAACCATGGCAACCAACCAACCAATGAGAGCGGAAGCCACCGGGTTCTTGAAAAGGGTGCAATACGCTACGATAAAACTTAACGCACTCAATAAGTGTAGCGATTGGTTGATTCGACTGTGATGGTAGTACCGGTGATCATCCCAGCGCTGGACTTTAAGCATCTGAAAGAAGCTACTCATGCGGGGTTCCTATGAATTAAATGAATATGGCATGCACTTTTTAAAGCATGGCCATTGCAAACACGTGACAAAAGCAAACCTGTAAAAATTCTGTCGTGTGGTAGTCATGGTCTCGTCATACTGCTTTGTCATTATAGTTAGCACTATGCGAATCATGATTGTCAGCGATGCGTGGTTCCCCCAAACCAACGGCGTGGTCAATACGCTAGCGCAGACCGCCGCTTGGCTTGGTAGATTTGGTCACGAAATTCGTTTAGTAACCCCTCGGAATTTCCGCAGCGTCGCCTGCCCGAGCTACCCCGAAATCCGCCTGTCGCTGTTTGCCTTTCAATCGGTAGCACGCCAGATCACCGCCTTCGCTCCCGATGCGTTGCACATTGCGACCGAGGGTCCACTAGGGCTCGCAGCGCGACGCTTCTGCCTTAGCAACAATATGCGATTTACAACGTCATACCATACCCGGTTTCCCCAATACCTGCGCCTGCGCTATCCCATTCCGCGCCGCGTGAGCTACGCTTTGCTGCGCTGGTTTCATAGTCCCGCCACCCGCTGTATGGTCAGCACCCAAACCGTACACCAAGAATTAGCGGCGCGTGGCTTTACGAATCTGGTCCGCTGGCAACGCGGGGTGGACACTGCTTTATTTAAGCCACGCGATAAGGCATTTTTGGATCTCCCCCGTCCCATCGCCGCGTGCGTCGGACGCGTGGCGGTGGAGAAGAATATCGAAGCATTCTTAAAAATGTCGTGGCACGGTTCCAAAATCGTGATCGGCGATGGCCCCGCACGGGTGCGCCTAGAAGCCGAGTATCCTCACGCCGTTTACTTAGGACTTCGCCTCGGCGAAGACCTCGCCGCGCATTTGGCGGCCGCCGATATTTTAGTGTTTCCCAGTCTCACGGATACGTTTGGCCTAGTAAATCTGGAAGCCATGGCCTGCGGCGTACCGGTAGCCGCCTATCCGGTGACGGGTCCTATCGATGTTGTAGAAGATGGCGTGACGGGAGCGTTAGATAATGATCTCGGCGCCGCCGCTCAGCGCGCGCTGCTAATTAGTCCGTTTGCCTGCCGCGCTCGGGCGCTACGCAGTGGTTGGGACGTCTGTGCACGGCAGTTCGAAAGCAATTTGGTGCCCACGTTGCGCAGCACGCCGGCCTGGCGTGCGCCGCACACGGCGCCCGCCGCAGCCTAAGACACCGCGACCCGTCACAGTAGATTCATATTACTGCTCGATACTAATTTTTCAATTCCAAAACTTCACCCAGAGGGCTTTATGAAACATTTTATTCTAGGCTCAATACTTCTCACCTGCGCTGCCATCGCGCTGGCCGAAGACGGACCGCAAGTCGACCATGCACTGATCATCAGTGTCGATGGCATGCATCAGCAAGATCTTACTAAATGCATCGCTGCTAATACCTGCCCCCACATCGCCGCGTTGGCAGATCACGGGTTCAACTACACTAAAGCCTACACTCCAGGTCTGTCAGACTCCGTACCGGGTCTAGCAGCACTCGTAACTGGCGGCTCGCCGCGTTCGACCGGGCTTTTCTATGATGACGTTTACGATCGCACGCTGTATGCGGGCACCGATAACACCTGCACCGGCACGCAGGGTGTGGAAGTACTGCTACAAGAGTTTGTTGGCATCGATGCCATCAATGGCGGAGCGCTGTCCCATCTTGATGGTGGCGGGGCCTTTAATCCTCAGCAAATTCCGCACCGGAAAACTGCGAATGGCTGCGTGCCCGTCTATCCGCATAATTTTATTAAAACCAACACGATCTTTGAAGTCGTGAAACAAAATATCCCTGGCTCTTACACCGCGTGGGCCGATAAGCACGCCTGGGGCACCGAGTGGATCAATGGCCCGTCCGGCACCGGCGTCGATGACATAGCGCGCACAGAAATCAATTCGACTATTCCTCCAGCGGTAAACGATTTCACCGGATCTTACGACGGGATACAACCCGCCTATCTACACACGGAAACGTTTGACGATATCCATGTGCAGAACATTGTGAATCAAATCGACGGCAAAGACTCCACTGGAACGAAATCTGCACCCGTACCCACGCTTTTCGGCACTAACTTCCAGACGCTGAGCGTTGCGCAAAAAGCTCTTAATGCCAAGGGCGGTGGTTACGCCGATGCGGTGTTTACTCCGAATCCTTACGTCGCTGCCGCGATTACCTACATCGATCAGGCTATCGGTAAAATTACCGCGGAGTTAGCCGCCAAGGGCCTCACGGAGTCGACTTTAATTGTCATCAGCGCCAAGCATGGTCAATCACCCGCTGACTACACACGACTCCTTAAGATCGGACACTCCGTATCGCGTGCTTTAAGCGCCTTCCTTGGCAGTGGCTCCGATCCGGTCACTGGCAACAATTTGGGCGGCGGGCAAGTGACTGATGACGATGTGGCTTTCATTTGGTTAAACGATCAAAGCCAACGCGCTGCCGCATTGAACGTACTCAACGCTGCCACCGCCTGTCCAATGGTCAATTCGGTAACAAAAGTCACCTTAAGTCCGAGCTCGCTGATTTGCACCAACAACGGCGGCGCGATAGTTGACCTAAGTGCGGTTCCACGCAAATTCGGTGATCCGAGCGACGGCCGCACCCCGGACATCATGGTACAACCCAATCCCGGGGTCATCTACACCACCAGCGGTGGCAAAGATATGGAGCATGGCGGTTTTGCGCCCGACGATGGTCATGTCGTGTTACTCGTGTCGCATCCTTCCTTGGAGCGTAGAACGGTGACCGAACGGGTGCGGACCACACAAGTTGCGCCGACCGTTATTCAGGCCCTCGGTATTGAACCGAGGCTCCTTAATTCTGTTAGAAAGGAAGGCACCAAGGTTTTGCCTGAACTGTTTGAATAAGCACCTTTAAGACAGGTGGATGGCGGCAGGCCTCCCGTGAGGTCTGCCGCTTAGCTCCCTGTCAACGACTGGCGAATCGCGGCGAAAATATTACCCGTGCGCCCTAGCACCACCCGACGAATGCCGTGGTCAATGAGGAACATCAACGCGATTAGCCCAAAGCTGACAAAGTTGACGAACATCGACCAAAATTTCATTGATGCTAGGAAAAACAACACCAAAATAATACCCGTGAGTGAGCTATAAAAAAAAGCCCAGACGATGGTCGCGTAGCGGGTATAGGTTAACTCTTTAACACTCAAGGGTCCGTGGAGTTTCTCGGTTAATTGGGAACACAAGGGCACTCGACCCCCGAATAGCGACCGAGCGAAACTTATCGCTACCAGCGCATAGACACCGCACTGTTGCACCAAATCCGCCCATTCATAGTGATTCTTAAAAACAGGCCACCAGAAATACAGCATGCCTGCACTCAATAGTATTGCGATCAGACCAGCCCTCCAACCGAACCATCGCCAATTCAGCACCGCAGCAATTACTAATAGCGGCCCGATCGATAAAGCTGCCCCTAGCCCCTTAGAACCGGACTCCGTGCTTCCGTAATACGATAGCACCGCATACGCGACTATAAAAATCGCAACCACAACCATCGGCCCTATCGGTGCGCGTTTCGAAGTCGAAATTTCGGACACTGATACTCAGTAAAATTAGGCCGAGCGAGACCGCGTCGACCGCCACGTCAGCAACCCCAATAACATCACCATCCACGCCCAATCAAAGGCTCCACCGCCACCGCTTTTACCAATCGCAATCACGGGTGTTGCGGTAATCGTGAGCGGTTGAGCGGTTGAGCCACCGTCGTTCGTACACGTCAGTGTCAAAGTCTCGGTCGCCGTCACTACTATCCCCACGGTGCCACTTAAAGGGAGATTATCGCTCCAACCGGTGATTCCAGCTGGGGTACCCTTACAGGTGGTCGCATTTTGACTGCTCCAAGTTAACTGCACCGCTTGGCCCACTGTCACAGTCGCAGCATTCGCAGTGAGCGTAACGGTGGGCGGGGAAGAAGCTATATTAATGGAGTAGAGTCCATATTTACTTGCGCCAGGGGTCGCAACTAAGGTTAACACATACTGACCGGGTGTCACCTTGGTGTCGAATTTATTACCTCCATAAATCTTCCCTAGGATTTGGGTTCCCTGTGAAAAAACCAAAGCAAGATTTAAAAAGGACGTTGGTGTAGTTGGAAATCCAAGATCAGCCAATTTCACCGTGTACGAACCGGCGGTTCCCACATTGATGACTCGCGTGTCAAAAATAGCACCTACCGCTTGAGTCTGATCAAACACGGTCTGAGCAGGTGTCGCGGTGGTGTTGATTGTTATGGAGAAGATACCATCCGCTACTAATCCCGCGCTTTGTTTTGGCTGTGCATCCACCGACACCACGAGGAGCCCTGCGGCAGCGTTAAAAATACCACTGGGACTTAGCAGCAACGGAATGCCATTCTGCGCGACGGTCGGAGCACTTAAACTATTAAGGGGTGAGGGAAACTGAAAGTCAGTCGCCGTCAACTGGTAGCTTCCCGCTGCTATGTTCAGCGCAAATGCATAGCTTCCGCCGACGGAATTACTAACAGGATTAGTGACTTGAGTTTTTGACAATAAACTAGTAGCGCCACTCGACAGATTGAAGCTGTAAACACCGGGCTTGACTCCGGAAGCGGCAAATTGCCACACCTCTAGATTGCCTGAGGCCGGAAAATTTTTCGCCGCCGCTGTTCCTGCGGCATTCAAACTGACGAGAGGCGCAAGCCCACCCGTAGTCACCGCGGCATCTAACAGCGCCAACGCCGCAGGATAATTTTGGTCCGCAAGACTTAAGGTTAAATTTTGTGTACTCGCTACATTGACCAATGTTGAGCTAGCCACTCCCCCCACGGGGATCGTTCGACCAAATACTGACACGCCCGTAGAGTCCGCGATATTGATTCCATACAATCCCGCTTGCACAGTACTATCGGCCACGGCCACAGCTTTAAGACTGTACGTCACTCCCATCGTTAAAGGTACGGTGACGGGCGTACCCAGTTGAATCGCCCCCCCTATTGGCGTGGATCCATTAAGGATGACGGCCTTCGTGGGCAAGGTGGTGGACAGTGCCACCGGAAAGGCATCGTCTGTTAACGTCACGATATAGCTACCGGAATTTGGTACCGTAAAAGTGGTGCTTAAAATCCCTCGCACGACGGTAGAAGCTGCGGCAGGGTTTTGAATGTTTCCGGAAAAAGAATAGCTGGCGACACAGGTTCGCGGTGTTGGATCCGCATCCCGTGTTACACAGACACCGAAAGAACCGACCCCCTGTACCGTGTCGGGCGCCCCGATCACGCGTAGGCCGTAAATACCCGCAGCGGCGGGGACCGACACCACCGCCGTATGAGTAGTGGCATCAGCATTGCCCGACCCCACCAAGGAATCATTCAAAGTAACCGCTATTTGCAATGAGCTAAAAGTAGCCGGCAAGTTTAAGTCTGTAAGCGTTACGGTTAACGCTTCAGCGGCGCTAGCGGTAAAAGTAGATTGCACCGGTGGAGCAATAGCGGGCAATCCCACCAAATTTGTCTCGTCAAATAAGACATCGGCACGAATTGGCGTAACCAACCAACTGGTGATAGGAAATGCGACCAATAATGACCAAATTAAGCTACGCATGGATAGCACCTTCTAACTCTGAGGGAGGTTGCTTTTAGCAACATTGTTCGTAAGGTTACCCGCGCTTTGTGACCATTCTATGACTCAAGCAAAGTCTGACTCAAGTCAGGCCTTCAGCCTAAGACTTAGGAGCGACCGCCGAACTCCCCAATTTAGCGAGCTTATCTAAAGTGGATCTGGCTTCTTCCTTACCCACGAAATTCGTTCCCGACTTCAACGCCCGGGTCAGGCTATCGCGGGCCGCGTCCGCCTGACCCGCCAGGGACTGTGCCATACCTAAGTGATACAACAACAGCGACGATTCTGGGCTTTTCGAAAGCACGGCTTGCAACGTGCTGACAGCATGTACCGCATCGCCACGCTTGTAGAGTACCCAGCCATAAGTATCGAGATAACTGAGGTTTGTTGAAGTGGAAAATCTTTCACTCAAACGCAGAGCCTGATTCAAACTCGCAGCATCCTTCTTATAGGAAACCAACATCATCGCAAGATTATTCGCTAATACTTCCGACTGAGGATCCCGATGCACACCCGCTTGATAAACCGCAATTGCGGCGTCAATCTTCCCGGTACGCTCGTACTGATCAGCCAATGTAGTTTCAAGGACTTCAGGTTTTGCAACCTTACCGATGCCCGATTGCAGCGCCGCAACCGCCGCTTCACTGTTGTGATTGATATTCTCAGCGACTGCCAAATTACGATACGGCGTCCACCATTTCGGCTCGCGAGTAATCGCCTCTTTAAATGCGTCGATCGCGTCAACAGCCCTTTCCTGAGACAATAATACTTCCCCCTTGCGATTAGAGGCCAAGGGGATTTTCGGGTAACGGGCAATAACCTCGTCCAACCGCTGCAATGCCTCGCGCACACGTTTCGTGTGCACCAAAATCCGCGTCAAGCCTTCTAATGGCTCATAGGATTCCGGTTGGAGTTCAAGCGCTTTTGAATACAGATGCAACGCATCCTCGGGGTGGTTCTCAGCTTCCGCTACCGCGCCCTGATAGTGGTAACCCATGCCTGTTGTAGGTTGCAGAGCCACCATTGCATCGGCTGCCGACTTAGCCACCACTAAATCATTAGACGCAACCGCAGTCTTGAATTGCGCGTCAAGCGCCTGAATATTATTAGGCTGTTGCTTGACCAGTTCACTGACCACCGGCCCCGCTTGCGCAGGTTTTCCCATCTGAATTAATAATTGCGCCAAATCAAGGCGGGCCGCGGGGTCTTTGGGATCTGCGTCAACCGCACGACGCATAGTCTCCTCCGCCAACGCGGGTTCACCATTCAGTAAATGCGCCCGCGCCAACGACCGCATGATAGCGACCGAATTCGGTTGATCACGCAGTACCGAACGCAGATCCGCAATCGCGGTCTTAGGTTCGTTTTTAACCAGCGCCATATTACCACGCATCACTAATGCATCATTGTCGCGAGGACTCTTGGCTAACACCTCGTCAATTAATTTCTCCGCAGAGGGCAAATCACTTTGCTGAATTCGCATGGCTGCCAGTCGATTGCGCGCCGTAATTCCCGCGCCTTCAAGCCCCGCGCTAGTGATTACCTGTTTGTATACCGTTTCGGCCTTAGGAAATTCTTTTCCTTGCTGGTAAAACTGGCCCAAATAGAATTTGAGCTCATCATCTTTTTCATCGCTCGCGATCATTGCAACCAACTCTTTTTCTGCTGACCCTCGATCGCGACGCGTCGCCAAAAAATCTACCAAAGCGATTTTGAGATCGCGATCCTTAGGAATCGCTTTAATGCTCTCACGCAAGGATTTTTCTGCCTCGTCATTGCGATTCAACCGCGCATAGTACTGAGCCAGACGAAAACGATGCGCTTTCTCATCAGGCTTCTGGTGCACCAAATCAACTAATATGGTTTCGACCTGAGAGTCGTGTCCAGCACTCGAATACAGTTGCGCCAGCGCTAAACGCAAATCAACACTGTTGGGTATTAACTTAATTGCACCGAGTAACGCCGCTTCGGCTTTGTCATTCTGACCCTGCGACTTGTAAATTCCCGCAAGAACTGCCACTGCATCTTCGCTATTGGGAGCAAGCTCGACCGCCCTTCGCGCATCTTGCAGCGCTCCATTTGAATCCTTCATTTGAATACGCGCTGCTGCCCGGACTGTTAGTAACCTCGCATCGTCCGGATGTGCAGTAAATGATGGATTAATGATCTCTAAAGCTTTCTCGGGAGCACCGCTTAGCAAATAGAGTCGACCTAAACTCGCTCGCGCATCGACATTATCTTTATTGCTGTCAATCGCACCCTGATAAAACTGCGCGGCTTCGCGCGGATTGCCTAATTTCTCGTCCGCTACCCCGTTTTCGTATCGAGCCTGACTATCAGTGGGCACGATTTGCAGCGCATTACGAAACTCAACCCGTGCTTTCTCGTAATTTCCCGCCAAAAGATATGACTGACCCTTCTCCAGATGATGCGCTTTGCGCTCCTGTGCCCCACCGCATGCACTTAACAATAATGTTGCTACGCAGGTAGTGGCCAACCACAAACGGGGCTTAGTTCTAGAAATAGGCATAAAAGTGGATTCCATCAACCGGAAAAGCGCCAGTCTAAGAATCAAAAATGACGTTCCCGTGACACGACTATAAAATTAATAGAGGCCGCAAGGTAAGACCTGCCAGAACTGCGACTGCGGCGATGCGCAGCCCAGTTGAATTTTTTTCGGCACCACTAATTAAGATTTCCAAGGCATAAAACAACACCACAAGTTTTGCAATCGCAAGCGCACCGCCATGCGGCAAACTCAAAGTCCCTGGCAAACTCGGGACCACCAACGCCATAAATAGCACGAGTAAATCCAAAGACGTCAATTCAAAGCGCCGGTCACTATAGAAACGTAGGCGAACAGCGGTTGCCACCCCGGCGATAGCCACTGCAATCCATCCCACAATCGACATCGTTCGCCCCACCGGCAGTAGCACAGCATCAAGATATACCAACAAGGTGACCGTGACATACAGCGCAGCTTTTTCGATTAAGGAAAGAGGTGCCAATCGTCGTATTACTAAAGATCCGAGCATCAATACCAGCAATGCCACAATCAATATCTTAAAATCCATGCTCATACTGACGCCATCGACCACGGTAATCGCCGCGTAGAGTCCGACCGATCCCGCAATCGCCCACTGGCACAAACGTGGTAACAGGCTCAGTCGCCGCAACAAGGACAGCAAGCGAGAAACCGGCAAAGCGCCCACGCCATCCGGGCGAACTCTAAACTGCCAGCCGGTGCGCGTCGCGATTTGGAATACGGCAAGAAACGTTAGGAAAATGACACTCACCACCAGGAGCACCAACCAATCCGCTTCAAATCGAAGCAAGTAAGCAAAAACAAATAACATCGCTTGTACCGCGTAAATCACCACCACCGCCTCGTGATGATCAAACCCTAATGCCAATAATTTATGGTGAATATGATTCTTATCGGCACTAAAGGGCGAACGCCCCTCGCCAATACGTTGCACCATCACGCTCAATGTGTCGAGAATGGGCAGCGCCAACAACAATATGGGTATTGTTGCGGCAATTTCGCTAGTCTCACTTTGAGTGACCCGCACGGCCAACACCCCCACCGCAAATCCCAATAATTGGCTTCCCGCATCACCCATAAAGACGCTGGCGGGGTAAGTGTTAAAACGCAAGAATCCCAGCACCGCTCCGGCAAAAGCCAGGGCCAACGCCGTCGCAGGCCCCGCACCTCCGATACTCGACAGCAACGCCACCGCACATAGACTCAAAAACGTAGTACCACCCGCCAATCCGTCGAGACCATCCGCTAGATTGATGGCATTGGTGACGCCAACTAAGAATACCAGTGTTAAAGGCACCGACACCCAACCCGGCAAAGCCAGCCGATCATCCATGATCACCGACTGCACGCGTACATCGCCCATCCACATGACGATACACACAGCCGTCAATTGGCCCACCAACTTGACTCGGTAGTCTGAGTCAAAGCGATCATCGATCGCGCCAAATAACACGATCACACCCGCGGCGATCAAGAACCAAATATCCGGCCACGCAAGATGGATGCTAAGAACGGCAGCCAAAAGTACGGCAGATGCCATCGCAAGACCCCCCACTCGCGGAATGGGCGTGGAATGAATCTTACGCACTCCCGGATGATCGACAATGCGCCACTTTCCCGCCAAACGACCCAATAACGGCAATCCCGTCATAGTGAGCGCCATAGCGATGATAAAGGGCAGGATAAACTGCATGGATAGGTCCGACCGAATACTTCTAGAGACCTACAACACCAGGTTTCTGTTGCAAGTACGTGACACGCCGCATTGAAAATTGGTGGCTGTTAGCGTTGAACGACTCGAATTATTCGCTCCCAAAGAACATACGCCAAAAATTGTGGTGCCGAGACTAGCGTTCGACGCCATAATCGCTTCGGCTCCCTCGGCAGCCGGTACAACCACTCCAATCCCCTATCGCAGTACCACTTTGGGGCACGCGGCGTTACTCCGGCATAGTAATCAAAAACCGCTCCTATAGATCCGATTACTGGGACTTGAAGTCGCGCACAATTCCTTGCGACCCACTTTTCTTGCTTGGGGGCCGTCATCCCGACCCAAAGTACATCGGGGTTGAACATTTTAATTTTCTCGACCATTTGATCATTTTCAGCCTCCAGCCACGGTCGGTACGGCGGAGATAGCGACTCGGCTATGACTCGCGGGAAGTCCGTGGCAATACGAGCCAACAGTTTTGCCAGCACCTCATCACTAGATCCAAACAGAAACGCCCGGCCGCCGCTCGTATTAAGAGAAGCCATTACGGCAAAAAAATAATCGAACCCAGTAATCCGCGGTCCGACAGAACATCCCGACAGCCAAGCGGCCCATTGACATCCCACTCCGTCCGCGACCACCGCCGTTGCAGAGGCTAGGGCATCGCGAAATTCCGGGTCTGACTTGGCAACAATTAGCGAGTGAGGATTGGCACAGGCGAAAATAAATGAATCACGACGTAATATGATCGCCGACGCTGAGCGCCCAACGAGTGCATTTAAGCTCCCCGCTCCAATCGACACACCTAATATTTGATTGCTGACCACGCCTCGCGCCTTCTGTAATAATATTGCAAAGAACCTAACTTTTTAAATTTCGCTCCAAGCCCTTAGAGGAATTATATCCAGCCGCTTGAGTTAGCTAGTGATTTTTTTATCGAAATCAAATTTGGAGACTTAAGAACGTGAAAGCATCGCTAACTAATATTGAATACCGAGCGTTCGAGCTCAAGAAATGACATGAGTTCATGCCCACATACGTAAGGTTTCCCACCATTTAAGCTACACTGGTACATCTAATCCAGCGACCCATTACAATGAAACTAGGCGACCCAGGGTCCGACGCACGCACTGAGAACCATACGCGAAGAAGTTACAGTCGGCCGCTCATTGACCTGAAATTGATTCTTAGTGCCGCGCAGTTAATTTGGCATTTCACGATGCCCAGCAACTGGATATACGACCTACTCACCGAATATCGGACATACGGGGTGTTGGGCGCACCCTTTTTTGTGCGCTACCGGTTCCGGGCGAATAAGTCATATGCATACACGTGTCCACTGAAATGAATCGGATTTCTCGATTCCGAGGGCCGGCACTTCGCGGCGTTGCGAGCCAGGCTCTCACGAGCTTCGAAAATTTCGCTGTCGGCGTTATCTTGGTAAGGAATTGCGCGAAAGCAGAGTTCGGCCTGTTTGCATTCGGATACGGGATACTCGTAATAGGCTGGAGCCTAATTGCGGCATTGATCACAGCCCAGATGTCCGTGATATTCTCAAGTGAGTCGCACAGTAAGGAGGAGCGTCAAATGCTGTGTGGCGCGCTGCTGCGTACGCTACTGGGTGCCTGCGTCGTAACTACGAGTTCCGCTTACTTTCTCATACTGCTACTCACGCAACTCCATGTAATTGCTCCATCTGACACAGGCTACTGGTTGCTTATATCGTCAGCGCTGCCAGGTATCTGTCTGCGAGATTTCCTGCGCCGCTACTTTTTTTTTGAGAGATCAGAAACACGAACCCTCGTAATAGACGCGTCTGCGCTGGCGCTGACCATCGCGACGCTCGGCACTATGGTCGAGCTTCACGCGACCCATTTGAACAGCGTCGCCGCTGCGACACTCGCGTTTGGCGGTCTAGCGATTGGCATTGGGGGCATTATCTCTGGCGGCCTTTCGCCTCAAAAGAACAGCGCCGACACCCTGGTCAATCTTCGATTTTTATGGCGTTCGGGGCACTGGAATTTTGGCGCAACTTTCGTGTCTTTGATTCAAAATCAAGCTTACACTTTTTTTGTAACAGCAATGCTTGGGCTCTCCGGATTGGCAACAGCTAATGCACCAAGAGTCCTATTAACTCCAATTACGCTGGTCAGCACGGGTCTTGCGTTGCCACTTTTACCGCGTTTCACAAAGCATAGGACTAACCTAGATGCGCTGGTGAGTATCCGAGCGTTTGGTGCATTCTTCGCTATGATGTTGATGTTGGTAGCGTTCTATATGCTCGCCTTATGGTTTGCGCGCGACACGTTCATACCTTTGGTATTGGGCGCCCGATACAACAATATCTGGCCGTGCATAATGGCGTGGGCAATCGCAAATGTTTTCACCAACGTCCGCGTTTACTACTCCACATTCTTAACGGCCAAAGGAGGCTTTCGCCAGTTAGCCTATGCTAATATTTTTAGTGCTGTAGTCGTTATCGGCCTTACAGGACCGTTGATTCATTTTTTTGGGGTAGTCGGAAGTGTATATTCTGTTGTGGCCGGAGAACTTCTTCTTAGCATAGTGACTTGTTACCAATGTCGGATCGTTGCAGCAGGAATTCAAGCGAACTAATTACGACTCATACATGCGAACCCGTTCTGGCCCTCATTGCGTGTATGTGACGGTCCCGATCAGCTTCAGACGAAAATCTATCACTAATTTTTTTAGCAGGATTTCCTGCATAGATAGCGTATTCATCAACATCTCGAGTGACAACCGAACCTGCTGCAATCACACTTCCTTCGCCAATGGTGACGCCCGATAGCACGATCGACCCTAGTCCAATCCAGACATCATTGCCAATCGTGATTTCCAACCCGCGACCTTTCCAACTATATTGCGAGGATCGAATATTGATGGACTCCGTAATTGGCACACCAATCTCCTCATAGTTGTGGTCGTATTTGCCTGCCAGACAGACAAAATTTCCAAATATCACGAATTCGCCAATCACCGCGTCGCATTCGATCTGCGAATAGCGCCCCATATAGAAATTCTTACCAATGACCAACCGGTTAGGAGCCCAAAGGTGCGTTCCTCTGCCAGAGTGGAAACCCGGGCCAATATCGTAACGCCTGTAAATCACGCGTCGCAGTACGACATCACGAAGTTTTGAAAGCATACCCATCGGCTAATTGAAACCCTCGCGAGATCGCCGACTCATTAGCCCCACAATACCCTTGCGAAGCACCAAGTCGACGAAGCCCGCCAGGAGGAATCGGTCAAATCCACTCGCCCAACAGCTAATTTCAGCTACGCGTAACTGGGCAAGCAAATGAGTCCATTTTTTCGCGGAAGATGAGACGCCTATACCGCTTTTTCGGTACGAATATGCGACGACACCAGAGTGTGCCCAGCTGACACCCGCTATTGTCGCACGCAACATGAATTCCCAATCCTCATAAAGGCGCAGTGACACCTGCAGTCCACCCAGGACTCTGTATAAATTCGTCGCCATGGCAAACTGATTGCCGGGCATAAAGCGCTTTCGAGCTGCTAAAGTAAACAACTGTCTATTGTTTGTCAGCAAGCAATAGCTACTCGTATCTATCAAAAAAAGCGGCGTAGCTTCATCACGCACCACATGAAAACTTGAAATTACAATTTTTTTGTCGCCGTCGGCACAGAGACGTCGATTGATCGCTTCTAGCGCACGGCCTTCAAACCAATCGTCGCTGTCAAGAGTAACAAAATGATCCGACGTGCAGGCCCTGATGCCAACATCTCGATTACCAGCCGGACCAAGATTCTTTGAGTTTCGAATTAGTTTAACAAATGGATAGGAACGCACATACTCAGAAATAATGGCGCAGGATTCGTCCGTTGAGCAATCGTCTGCTACAATCACCTCGGTCGGTTGTAGCGATTGAGTAACCACGCTGTCAAGAGCCTTCCGCAGGAACCTGCTGTTGTTATAATTCACCACGACAACGCTGAGACTCATCGCTACGCCTCACCAATAACAGGCGTTCTCGACACGATCCGCGCCGACTACCTTTTCATCGAATGTCGGGCGCACCCAGCACTCGTTGTAAAGTCGCGAAATCTGCGGGTCAACATCCCAGCGATGTCCCTTAATTCCGAACAGGATTTGTGTGGCGCCCCCGAGATGAACGGCTTGCTTACCTCGTCTCTTCGCGTGAGCCGCCAAGGGAAATCCGTATGCGCCGCATCCGATAATCGCAACATCGTAGTTTTTCGCGTCCATCGCATCTTTCATAGACTGCAGTGCCTCGAACCAGTCTGTGTACTGCGATTTGTTCCCGGCGATAGTTTGCACTGCCCGAATCGTGGCGAGATTCCCAAATTTCGGTAGCACGCGACTGTCTTCGAACAGCCGCTGCCGATGACTATAGTATTGGCTCTCAATACTTTGGCTGAACGGATGGACTACCAGCACTCTCCTCCCCTCCAGGGTCTCGGACCATGGATACGCGGAAAGATAGGGTTCTAATGCTGTCAGTGGAACCCTTCTTACACGATGAAGATGTCTATGCAGAAAGTATTCCTCTGGTCTCCATGAACCAAGGATGTCCAACTGGCCTATGTCCTCGTACATCAGTGCCGAGAACCGCTCGATGGAAGCACGCGTCGACGGAAAAAACCCAGATGCTACCGTCATATTCGACATCACACGACGTTCCACCACACGTTTCACAGCCCACGGAAGTTGCGGCCATAACACGGCCTTGATTTCCGTCGAACCGAAACGCGCAATCATGCCAGGGGCATTCCCTTCGAGAATGCCGTGAATCGCTGCCGTTGCAGCGCCGTCCTTCAATAGAGAGAACCGTAACGGGATCAAGCTGGCCCCCAAATAAAATATACACAGGTCACCCGAATAATCCTACTCAGTGCAGGGCTAAGCAGCGATCAATCAAAATAAAATGCAAACGAACAAACGTGCCATGCTGCTACCCTCGGGCTTCTTCTGGCCAAAGCGAGTTCGTTCGCCTACGTTACTCATCACTGTTTTTTAAACATGTAAATACCGCAGCCATACGATACGTTGAGGTCGTCTCTGACGTCGGCCTGCCTATGGAGGCCACCTCGATCATCAACAAAATCAAAGCGCTCAAGCTTTAAGCCACTAGGGTCCAACGCCCACCCGAAGATATCTCGTGGGTGAAAGACTCTGTGTGCGTTAAAGTGCACCTCGTTGGTTTTTCCAATGGGGAAGCTTATGTAAAGAATACCACCAGATTTGATCATTCGGATGATGTTATTAAACCCCTTGAGGTGTCCGTTGGGATCCAGCGGATCACCGTATCGGCCGAGCCCAAAATGCTCAATCGCGTGCAAACAAGAAACGGAGTCGGTCATGTCGCACTTAATGCCTTCCTTGTTCATCAAATCTGCCTTGATGAACGTAATATTTTTATGTCCAATATTATCAAGATCCCGGATGTCCATAACTTCGATATTTCTGAACGAGGCGACGTGGGCGACAAACCCGTCAATACGCGACCCGATATCAATGTGTCTTGCAGGATTTTTGTCGTGAATAAAAGACGCGACGAGTAGGTCTTGATGAAAATAGTGACCGTTCGCCGAGCCAGCATCTGCGCCGTAATCCGTTAGGATCGGATACCTATGGGTAATCGTTCCACCAAGTTTCCGGAATTGCTGGTACTGAGCACGATAATTCGGAAAGTTGCGAAGAGCTGTGATCCGGCGTGGATCGGCGCCTAGGTTTAACAGTAGTCTCCCCAGCGGCCTCACCGCTGCGCTTGCTTTGCTTTTAATGGTGGACATTATCATAGTGTACTAGCGTAGCAGGTTGCTGAATGGCATTTGCGCCACTGACCGCTCGCTTCCAATTCCACGCCTTACCGAGCTGAGAAGGCGAGATGCCACGGCAACACTCACCAAGCCGAGCATATCCCACGAGTAGTAAGCGGCGCCGGCGGTAGCTCCGTTTGCGACGATTATTACAGTGGGAATCGTCACTAGGTCCGCTGCAATAATCCGCTCCGAAACTATTTGCGTATTCATGCTGCCAATCGATCTCTTTATGGCAGTAATCAACGTGATGAGAAATGCAATATAGCTAGCGGTCCCCACGATACCGGTCGTAACAAGCAGTTCGATGAACACGTTGTGGAAATGGCCGCCTTCAAGCCCTTCTGGGTAGGTACCGTAACCCGTTCCAAGGTACGGATGCTGAATAAATATTTTCAGTCCAAACTCCCACAGTTGCAACCGCCCTCCCAATGATTCAAGGTTTTCAGTCTCATGGCCACGCGTCATCAGAAATACAAAGAAACCCCTGACCCTGGAGCTAACGAGAGCGGCCGCCCCAATTGACAAAATCGTTCCGAAGCTCACCAAGAAAATGATTGCTCGTCTGTGCGCGAGGCGACCCAGCACCACTGTTGCCACCGCGAGGCCAGTCGCCAGCGCAATGTAGCTTGCCCTTGAATATGACAGATAGCACACTACAATGAACAATGCGGTCGCGACCGCATACCTCAGGCTCTCACGTTCTACTGCGCGCACGTAGCAACCGACGCCTATTATCGCTGCAATCGCGCCGATATCATTCGGATTGATCGAATAACCTGTGGTACCGGTCAGGCGTGCCACATTGCCTTCCAGGGACCATGCGCCGCTGGGGTTGATAATTAGGCCGACGAAAACTCCAGCCAAGATTGCCACACTGATCGCATAAAAAGCGCGAATAGTCCTCGAAGGGTCACTTGCAGCAGACGTATCCCTAGTCATAACAACAGCCCACAAACTCAACAAGATCACTTCGAAGCTGCGCCAGATGGAGAATAGCGGAAAGCGTGAACCGGATGACGAAACAAGACATGCTGCAACGAATAGCATAAACATCTGTATTGCTCGCCCGCGGTTCATTTGCTTTTTGGGACTGCTTGCAGTGCAGAGCCTAAGCGTCACTATAGCGGCCACCAGGTAAGTGGCCGCAATTTGCGGATCGATGAACGATGAAGCAAGCGTGATGTGCGCCTTGTCGCGCGCCAGCGGGAAAACGGCCCGTCCAAACAACGGCAGAGCTATGCAATACGCGAAGACTACTGATCCCATACTTCTCGGCGATTCTGTCATTCGGCCATCCGGCAATGCTATTTGGTTAAGACTAGACATGTACCAGATGCGATCTGCCTACCGCGCCTCCACGCGGATTAAACGGCCATCTCCGGCAGACAAATGCAGTCGGATGCGCGTCGCTTCAGCGTGATGTAGCATAAGCAGCGCCGTGCGACCGACAGATTTTTTATTAACCTCTTCCACCTTCGAGACTGCGCGCCGCCTGATATCAAAGTCCGCATCGACATCGCGGTCAATCGATTTGTTTGCAATTAGAAAATAGCTCGCATTCGGCTCGTCGTGATTTACAAACTCACCAATGAGGAGGTCCCGCGCGTCACTAAAGTACCAACTCGACTCAGGTAGCCGCATTCCCTCCCGCGGCACTCCGGATGTATGGAAGACCTGCGTCGATTCCAGGCCGATCAGCGTCGGTCCCATGACTGAAAGTTCAGCGTTCAGGCTAGAAACATCCTCATTCGTACTGCCGAGGAACCATTGCACTCCTTTGGCGCCGTATGCCAAGCTAGTATAGACGCTCCAGCGAATCTTCGTTTTATTGTCCCCCAGCGGCGGCAGATGAGCGTTGGAGCGCTTCTGGTCGGTATTTGACTCAATCCATACCAGCATCGGAACTTTGTTCTTGAGTGCGGCATCACGGTGCGCTTCCAGGCCACGCCACCAGTCGCTATCCTGGGCCCACCAGCGATACAAATCGAAACTCAGTAAATCAGGTCTTACCACTTCCATATAGTTAGTCAGAAAACTGCCGGTTGCCGAGGTCACGTTGATCCAGGCCGCGTGATCTGAGTCTGCCAATTTGAATTCTTTGACTCTTTCTGCCAATTGTTGAAAGACCGCGCCTCTCTTCCAGTTCTTGTTGTCGGGTTCATCCATGAGGTAGTAACCCCAGACTGCGGGGTTAGAGGCTAAAGTGCGTGCAACAGACGGCGTGACTGCCTCGCCGATCCAATCGGGAGGTCCTTTGCTCCAACCAATTACCAGGCAACGAAGTCCGGCCTTGGCGACTACCTCAAGCTCTGGAATACCGCACATTACCGTGTTGTAGTACGCAGCAGCGATCCGACTCGCAGTAAGCTCAGTCAGGTGGTACGCAACCTGCTCGGCCGGCCAGCCATCGGAGTATAAGATCAGGAATTCTCGCATCTGCCAGCTTGCAAATGTTTGCGAGCTCAGGAACGGCGCGAGTATCAGTACTTGAGCGGCAAGCCGCCCGATAGTGAGCCGCCAATGGCGCGACGTCATGACCTCTTAGACCCCAGGGTGGCACCGATTACCGCCATGGCGATGCGCCGTAACATTGCCCGGGCCGGAATAACCATTTTGCGCTGGAGGGATTCTCGATGAAATCCGCGCTTCGCATAATCAACGGAAATACCATTCGCGGCGAAGAGGTCCACTACCGCAGGCGCATACCATCTGCCGCGCACTATTCCCGTCGGCTGATATGGTATCGGGTACCGACCTTGCTGATTAAAGTGCTCCAGACTCTGGCAAAGAAACACGTCTGGCTTGGATATCGCGCGAACGGAACCGCGCCGCTCGAACGTCCACGCGCTCTCTCCCGACCTGAGGAGTTCCTTCAGTGCTGCAATACTCCATAGCCCCGCTTGCAGACTGACGCGGTAGTTCGCCCGTTGGTCGATTTGCCACAGTAACGGATGCAGACCTGATTTACGATAGCGCGCACGAGTATCGACTTCCATGAGACGTATGTGCGGAATATTATGCTCAACCATGACATCGACACACTGAGCTACAAAGACCTGATCGACGGGTCCATTCAGGAAGTAATCCTCCTGCAGGTACATAACAAAGGGCGTACGAACCGCGTCCAAACAGCGAATAAGGCAGTCGCTCCAAGACAAACGCGGTGAACCCACTGGATCGTTAACTTGGACTTTACTGCATACAATTTTCAGTTCAGTGTCAAAATACTCCCTCGTTTCGGTATTCAGGAACACATCACAAGGGCATGACGGCCAGTATCGCTTGAATAATTGAAAGAACGGAGGCCAACAGTCATTAAAAGTATCGGTACTGTTGATTAAGACAGTCACATTGCGTCGAAGGTCGTGCATATTGCGTTTAACTAACCACTGCCAAGACGAATCACGATAACCCGAAAATTGTGACAATAGCAATCGCGCAAAA
>JAYUFB010000094.1:0-3647 GCA_043738945.1 Gammaproteobacteria bacterium | reverse complement strand
CAAATTTAGAAAACAAAAGCTCAACCGGCTTTCATTACCCAATCGGCCGCTAATTCAAATATCACATTTATCTAATCGTCGTCATGCGCAGACAGAGTCTGCCATGTACGACAGCTTGCATCAAAAAATAAATCCATCATTCTTCGCCCACGCAGCGTTACTGCTGGGCCTATAAAAAATCCGGGGATATCCACTATTTAATTAGGAATCAATGATGAAAAAACTGATAATGATTACAGCGTTTTTAGCGGCGAGTGTCGCAAACGCTCAGCTACCGAGCTACACCCTTGCCAATGTGGCGGCACACGCCACCGCAACGGATTGTTGGATGGTACTCAATACTACGAAAGTCTATAACTTCACCCCCTTCGTCTCGATGCATCCCGGCGGCAGCACCATGGTGCCCTATTGCGGCAAAGACGGTGCCGCAGGTTTTGCGAGTGTCCCTCACACATCCAACGCGGTTGCACTGGAAGCCACTTATCTAATCGGCACGCTGGTGACTGCGCCGGTAGCGATTAGCGTAACCATTACGCCGACTAACGCAAATACTAATGTGGGCGGGACGGTACAATTCAAACCGACCGTTGCAAACTCTACGGCAGGCGTGGCATGGACGGTAGCGCCATCGACCCTAGGAAGCATTAGCGCCAGCGGCTTGTTTACAGCACTTGCAGTAGGGGGCGGTACAGTCACCGCATCCTCATTGCAAGATACGACAAAGTCTGCCAGCGCATCGGTCACGGTGAGCACGACACCGCCACCTCCGCCTCATATGATCGGGGTAACGGTCAATCCGTCGGCCGCATCGGTGAACGTAGGATCCAAGGTCCAATTTAAGGCCACACTCACGAACTCAACCTCAGGAGTGACTTGGTCAACCACGGGATCCATCGGAACAATTGATAAGAGTGGGGTATTTACCGCAGGCCTAATCGCAGGTACCGGTACCGTCACCGCAACCTCGGTTGATGATCCCACCAAGAAATCATCCGCTCAGGTAACTATTACCACCATCAGCTGCGCCGAGGATAAGACCCCGCCGCCCCATCATGACGACTAACTAAGGAGAGCCAATGGGTCGGACGCATCCGCGTCCGACCCATTCTTTATGTCGCACTGAATACTACGCATTGTTCATCAATCAAGAATGCCAGACCGATATTCAGTCGAGAGATTTCCTTGTCATCGAGATGGCCCACTTGTCGTCCAATTCGTTGGTTAGAGTCCGAGGATTTCGCGTTGTAACTTCTGAGTTTTAGGGTCAAATTGGCCCAACATCAACCCCCGTTGTTTTCCTTCGCGAGCCGCAAGATATAACTGCAATGCCTTGCGTAACACCTCGCTTTTACTGGTCTGGGATTCCACCACCACTGCATCAATAGCGTCGTTCAAATCATCCGATAACACTAAATTGAATCGAGCACTCATAAGTCACCTATACGCTGAAAATGCACATCACAGACGCACCTGGTCGGCGACAATTAGAACTGCCGGCGGAAGAAATAGTTGACGCGGACCACTTGAGGTCACCCCGCTTAGCGTGCTTTAAAACGCGAATCGTGTCTTCACCTCAAATACTCCAAGGGTAATTGTCGATATCTTTAGAGACACCTTCGAGCACGCATGGATACTGGATGCTTTGCGTTTACCCCATCGCTTGTCAGCGATTCCTCACACCTGCGCGTCGGGGGATTTCATTCAGAGAGACTAAGACCCAATCTTCTGGATTCGGATCAGACTTGAGGCGCCTGACATTAAGGGGGTCTTGAAAGCGTTGGCCTTGAACTTCGAGACGGTGACGAATATTGCTATGAAGCACATCTTCACCCGAACAATCCCAGTCGTCAGGTGATATTTCCGTAACCGTGCGGCCTAGATGCACACGTCAATCAGGGTGCTTTGTTTTCTTGCAGAATGTTTCCGCCATCCACCACAAGCGCCTGACCCGTGATGTAGGAGGCATCGCGCGAAGCCAAAAAACACACCGCCGCAGCAATTTCGTCGGGAGTGCCCGGCCGTCCGACGGGAGTGTGGATCCCAGCGACCCGTTCGGACTCGGAGGATGAGGCGGTTGCGATCCATCCCGGCGCAACGGCGTTGATCGTGATTCCTGCACTGGCCGTCTCGATCGCAACGGCGCGCATCATTCCGTCCATTGCCGCCTTAGCCGCGCCATAAGCTGCCGATCCGCGATTGCTCACCAACGGGCCCGTCACCGACGAAACGTTCACGATGCGTCCATACCTGCGCGAAGTCATGGCAGGCAAAACCGCGCGAGTCATCAGAAATGCGATGTGCAGGGTGATGTCTATCTGGCGACGCCAATCAGCGTATGACGTGTGCTGCAATGACTTGCTTTCCAGCGGTCGATCGATCTGCGCCATTCCCGCATTGTTTACCAAGACGTCGATTCGACCAAATCGCCGCAACACCGATTCCACCAAGCGCTGCGCCGCCGCCTCGTTCGTAAGGTCCTCGTTGATGGCCAGAATTCGTTGGCCGCCGGAATCGATTTCCCGCGCTCGTTCGTGGATGCGTGGTGTTGTCGATGTGATCGTCACCCGCGCACCCGCGGCATAGAAGCGCCGGGCGACGGCAAAACCTATCCCCTGCATGCTGCCGGCACCTGTGACCAGCGCGACTTGTTCGTCGAACGTTGCATCCACTTTACGCTCCGTGCTCATAATAACAATTCATCTTTCCATTCTCGATTCCGATTTTAAACGCAGTTAGCCAACAAAGGCTAAAGATCTATCGGCATCCACAGACTCGGCGGATGTCGGTAATTATTGTCTAAATGTCATCAATTGATGTCACGACGAGTGTGGATGTCACTAGATAATGTCCACAATGTCATCAAATAGTGGGAGTGGAACGTAAGGGTCGCGGTAGGGACGACCGTTAACCCGTCGCCCCCCGCACAGATCCGTACTTGCAGATTACCCGCATACGGCTCCTACCTCGAGTGGGTGGCGCGAAAGCGCGCGTCGGGATAGGGATGGAGCACTCGGGGTTCGGACAACCACGTCTGAACACGCGAAAAGTAGCGGTCCCACGACATGCGTAGCTGACTGCGGCGGCCGAGAATGCGCCACCACGCGTGCAACAACCGATATCGCATTGACCACAATCGGCGCAGATTGCCGGGCACCGCATGGTAGTTGTAGAGCCCCTGCAGAACCTTGTGCAACCAAGCGCCAACCTCCCGCATTCGTCCGTGTAGACGCCGACGCAACTGCTGCTTGATCTCTGCGAGCTTGGCATGCATCCGCTTGGCCATCGTCACGCGCCGGAGCTGGAACCAGCCTTTGCCGCGTGTGATGCCACAGATATGCGTAAAGCCTAAGAAATCAAACGTCTGCGCCCGACGTTGCCCTTGGCGGCGACACCACGTGTTGGCGTGACGGCCGAACGCGATCAGTCGGGTCTTCTCAGGATGAAGTGACAGTCCAAACTGCGCGACCCGCTCACGAAGTTGCTAATCGTTCAGGGGTTTTCTGGGAGATCATTTCTTAGAGTTACCCGGAAGTGCCGATTTGCAAGAGGAGCCGGCGTGCCATCCCATTGCGGACCACGTAAAAGGCTCGAGGACTGGCTATTAAGCCTATCTTGATAATATATTTTATCAAGATAGAATAGGGCGC
>JAYUFB010000093.1:0-9646 GCA_043738945.1 Gammaproteobacteria bacterium | reverse complement strand
AACACTTGAATGCGAAGCATCGTGCCGCTGGAAATTTTTGGTGTGCGAATTTTTAGGGTGCGAATGTTCAGTGAATCTGAGGGTTCGCTGTGTCCTATGAGTACGCGTGTTAGGCCCGCTTCATCAGTTCCGAGAACTTCGCCGTCGATAATGGCGCCTATTTCGTCCTGACCGATAATCGCGCGAAGTTCTGGGCTTAAGCTCATTGCGCCGATATCGCCTTGGGCAATCGTGGTCCCGGATTGCATGAGCACCAAGTGCGTGGCAAGACGCAGCACTTCTTCATATTGGTGACTGACGTAAACCATTGGAATTGCCCATTGATCGCGTAATAATTCCAAATACGGCAGCACTTCCTCGCGCCGTACGGCATCCAGGGCCGCAAGAGGTTCATCTAATAATAACAATCGAGGTTGAGCGAGTAAGGTTCGACCAATAGCCACTCGCTGCCGCTCGCCCCCCGAAAGCTGTGAACTTTTTTGGTTGAGTAAGCGGCCTAAGCCTAGTAACTCGATCACAGCCTCAAAGCTTAAGTAAGGAGTCCCCTGGAAGCGCTTTAGCCCATAGCGTAGATTCGCTTCCACGTTGAGGTGCGGAAAAAGCCGTGCGTCCTGAAATAGGAAGCCCATGCGGCGCTTTTCAGCGGGAACGCTTATATTTCGAGTGCTATCTTCGAGTATCACATCGTCGAGTTCTATTTGTGCCGTTTCAGCTTTGAGTAGACCCGCGAGAACGTTGATGAGTGTGGTTTTGCCGCAGCCTGAACGGCCAAACAAAGCCACCACCCCGGGGGTGGGCAGTTCGAATTGCGCGTTAAGCGCAAAGCGACCGCGTGTGAGTTTGACTGAAGCGCGCAGCATAGGGGTGATCGCGCTTTAGCAACCGCGCATGGATCGCATGCGGCGGGTAAACCATTCCGCGACCACCAGACCGAGCAAACCCAATAGAAATGAAATTAATGCGATTCGCGCGGCCGCCGTATCGCCGTCGGGTGATTGCAGTGCGCTGTAAAGGGCGAGTGGCAAGGTACGTGTCTCGCCGGGAATATTTGAAACAAAGGTGATGACCGCGCCAAATTCGCCCAAGGCCGCGGCAAATGCCGTGACTACTCCTGCCAGAATGCCTGGCAGCATGAGTGGTAGCGTTATACTCACGAATCGATCCCAAGCACCGGCACCGAGCGTGCGCGCCGCGTCCTCTAGACCCTGATCAATGCCTTCTAATGAAATACGGATGGCTCGTACCATTAAGGGAAATGACATCACCGCAGTGGCAAGGGCTGCGCCGTTGCGGGTGAAAATAAGTTGCACGTCGAACACACGGCTGAGCCAGGCTCCCAAGATCCCGTGCGTACCAAATAGAATTAACAGGATATAGCCCACCATGACGGGGGGCAGTACCAGGGGCAAATGTACCAAAGCGTCGAGTACGAATCGCCCATAAAATCGACGCGTAAGTATCCAGGCCAAGAAAATCGCCAGGGGTAAGCTTAACAGCACGCTGCGAGCCGCCACGCTGAGGCTTAAACCGAGGGCTTCGTTTTCGGAGGGGGTGGTGCCCATCAGGGCGGTCAGGCTTGCTAGTGCGGTCAGGCTGGTCATTGAGCGTCACAATATAACCTAGGACTCACCTCATGGCGGGTGCGCGGCTTGCGCTTTGTATCGGTCCAGTGCTAGATTCCGCCCATCATGAACTGCGTTACTCGAATACCCGTCCGACTGTCTGCGCTGCTGCTGCGCCGCTAGGCGCTACTATTTCGCGCTAACGGTCGGCGCTTACATGACCGGAATTCTTCAAATTAAGTACCAGCGCATGGGCGCTACCGGCAGCTAAGAGACCTTACATGTTACGCACACCATCGAATAAATATCGGGCCTTTACTCCTATCGATCTTAGCGGCCGACGCTGGCCAAGCCAGGTGATCACAAAACCGCCTACCTGGTGCAGCGTGGACCTACGCGACGGCAATCAGGCGTTGATTGAACCTATGGATGGCGCGCGTAAGCGGCGCATGTTTGACATGCTGGTGAAGATCGGCTTTAAGGAAATAGAGGTGGGGTTTCCAGCCGCTTCGCAGCTGGATTTCGATTTCGTGCGCGAGATCATTGAACGCGGCTTGATACCGGATGATGTCACTATCCAGGTGTTAACCCAGGCGCGACCGGAACTCATTGCCCGCACCTATGAGTCGTTGCAAGGCGCGCGACGCGCCATCGTGCACGTCTATAACTCCACTTCGACCGCCCAAAGACGAGTGGTATTTCGCACCGACCGAGCGGGGATTATTGATATTGCGGTCCGCGGTGCCACCGAGGTACGTGAACAGGCTCTGCGGCGTCCGGGAACTGAGTGGGTGTTTCAGTACAGTCCTGAGAGTTTTACTGGCACTGAGATGGATTTTGCGGTGGAGATTTGCGATGCGGTAAACGCCGTCTGGGAACCGACACCCACCCATAAATCTATTTTGAATCTGCCAGCGACCGTCGAGATGAGTACACCGAATGTGTTCGCCGATCAGATTGAATGGTTTTTAAGCCATGTCGCCCGGCGCGAGGCCCTGATTTTGAGCGTACATCCGCACAATGATCGGGGTACCGCAGTGGCTGCGGCCGAACTTGCGGTGATGGCGGGCGCTGAGCGCGTGGAGGGGACTTTATTTGGCAACGGCGAACGTACCGGCAATGTGGATATTGTGACCTTGGCATTGAACTTGTATACGCAAGGTGTTGATCCTCAATTAGATTTTTCTAACATAAATGAGGTTGCGCGTTGCGCTGAGACCTGTAATCAATTGCCCATTCACCCGCGTCACCCGTATGTGGGTGACCTGGTATTTACCGCTTTTTCGGGTTCACATCAGGACGCGATCAAGAAGGGTTTGGCGGCTCGAATGGCGACGGATATTTGGGATGTGCCGTATTTGCCGCTGGATCCAACCGATTTAGGTCGATCGTACGATTCGATTATTCGCGTTAACAGTCAGTCGGGTAAGGGCGGGGTTGCCTACCTTTTAGAACGTGATTATCAATTGGTAATGCCACGGCGCCTGCAGATAGAGTTTAGTCAAGTGGTACAATCTGCCGCAGATATCACGGGTAAAGAGCTGACTTCATTAGAGTTATGGGAGTTATTTTCGAAGGAATATCTGACCTCGCGGAGTCCGTTTGGCTACCGTTCGCATCAATTAGCGGCTTCGACCGATGGGGCGGATAGTGAACGACTGTCACTGCAGGTCGAGCATTCGGGTCGCTTAGAAACTTGGCATGGTCAGGGTTCGGGGCCGATTGATGCGATGGTAAAAGCGATTGGCCTGCCGTTTGACGTGCTGTCTTACGAGGAGCATTCGCGCGGTACGGGTAGCGCTGCCCAGGCGGTTTCTTATATTGAAATCACGACGCGATCGCGTCGCACCTTGTTTGGTGCGGGTATGCACCCCAATATCGTCACTGCGTCGTTATTGGCGCTGTTGTCGGCGGTCAATCGGGCCGTCGCTTGTGGGGCATTGCCTGAGCGTGCGGATGCCGTGCGTACCGGCACTTGATGGCTATTATGTAATGGCTATTGAAGCCTGCGTAGAATCGGCTATAGTGCGCAACTTCGAAAGGACCCGTGAGTCCATTGATCTTATTGATTTTAAGGGTTTTTTTGCCAATGAGCGAACGCGAAGACGAACATTTTGATATCGATGACGAGTTTCTCGGTGAAGCCGAGGAGTCGCATGACTTCGATACTATGGTAGAGCGACCGGAACGACGGCCAAAAGCGGTAGCTTCCGGCAAGAAAGTGGGTAAGGCGGCTTGGAGTCGCGTCGAGGACGTGATTGCTGAGCGCGAGTTGGAAAAAGAACTGCGCGATATTTTCGAAGACGAATAGCTTGCCCGGGCCTGCTTCCTCGACCTGGGTGGTGCTCAAATTCGGTGGCACTAGCGTCTCCTCGGTCTCCAATTGGCACAATATCGCGAAAATTTTGCGCGAGCGCATCGCGGTCGGCTTGCGGCCGGTGGTTGTGCATTCGGCGTTATCGGGAATTACCGATAAGCTAGAACTACTATTGGCGGATACCCACGTGGGCAAGGGCGATCGAGTACTAGCCCAGATTGAAGCGGCGCATCGTGACCTGAGCTTAGGGTTGGGAATCGATCTGCCGACCTCGTTCACGCTACTTTTAAATGAGCTTCGTGATTTAGTTGCGCCGCTGTCATCGGGGCGTACGCTAAACGATAAGTTACGGGCGCAGGTCATGGCGATGGGCGAAGTGATGGCCACCGCTTTAGGGGCGGCGTTCCTTAATGCTCAAGATCTCAACGCGTCCTGGGTGGACGTGCGGCAGGTGCTGCGGGCTGAGCAGCGTCAGGGTGCAACGCTGAAGGCGGGTTATTTATCGGCGACCTGTGATTTTTCGCCGGACCTTGAATTGCAAAACCGCTGGCTGGCGCTTGACAGGATTGTGATCACACAGGGATTTATCGCGTCGAATGAGGCGGGAGAAACCGTGTTGTTAGGGCGGGGGGGGTCGGACACTTCCGGTTCTTATCTAGCGGCGAAATTGCAGGCGGTGCGGCTGGAGATTTGGACCGATGTGCCGGGGCTGTTTAGCGCTAATCCACGGTCAGTACCCTCGGCGCGTTTGCTGCGTGCCTTGCATTACGATGAGGCGCAGGAAATCGCGAGCAATGGCGCGAAGGTTTTGCATCCGCGCTGCATACTGCCAGTGCGTCAGTATCAAATTCCCTTGCATATTTACGCGACCCAGGCACCCGGGCTTGAGGGTACGATCGTGTCGGCTAAGGTGGCTGACAGTGCGGCGCAGGTCAAAGCGATTGCGATCAAAAAAGGCATTACGTTGGTGTCGATGGAGAGTCCGGGCATGTGGCATCAGGTGGGTTTTCTCGCCGATGCTTTCCAGATTTTTAAACAGCAGGGTCTCTCGATTGACTTGGTGTCGACCTCTGAGACCAACGTTACGGTGTCTTTGGACGCTGCCGCTAACTCGCTGGATCCGCACGCCTTGGCCCGGCTTGAAGTGGCATTGGCAGAGCTATGTCGAGTCGAGATATTAGGACCCTGTGCGAGTTTGAGTTTACTTGGGCACAATATTCGCGATATTTTGCATGAGCTGGGTGCGGCCTTCGAGCTATTCCAGGATCAGAAAATTCACCTCGTCACACAAGCCGCCAATGACTTAAATTTCACCTTCGTGATTGATGAGTCGGGCGGTGATCGTTTAGTGCAGCAATTGCACGAACGCCTCATTCAACGCATCGGTTCCGACACGGTGCTGGGACCCACGTGGCTGCAATTGTTTGCGCCCTCGTCGTTGGGCGCTGGTGCTGGCGCTGGTGCTGGCGCTGGTGTTGGTGCTGCTGTGGGTGCGGCAGGGCGTGGTTGGTGGGAGGAGCCGTCGAAGCGCCAGCAGTTGCTAGAAATTGCGCGGCGCGAAAATGCGGCCTTTGTTTACGATACCGCAACGTTAGATGCGGCTGTGCGGGCTATCAAAAGCGTTAAAGCGATTGATCGTTGGGCCTACGCGATGAAGGCCAATGGGCATGCGGATATTTTGCGCCGCTTTCATGCGGCGGGTTTAATGCTGGAGTGTGTTTCTCCCGGTGAGGTTTCGAAGGTGCTTACCGAGGTGCCGGGGGTGTTGCCCTTAGAGGTGCTATTCACGCCTAATTTCGCCCCGCGTGCTGAGTACGAATTTGGCTTTTCGCGCGGCGTGCGCGTCACTTTAGATAATTTGTATCCGTTGAAAATGTGGCCTGAAGTGTTTCGTGGTCGTGAAATATTTTTGCGCATTGATCCGGGTTTTGGTAGCGGTCATCATCAACATGTCCGCACCGGTGGGGTGAACGCCAAATTTGGCGTGCCGTTGTCTGAGACGGATGAGGTGATGCGACTGGCCCGCACGTTGAACGTGAGGGTGACGGGGTTGCACGCGCATATTGGCAGCGGCTTTTTTGAGGCGGATAATTTGTTGGAAACCGGCAAACGCTTGAGTGAGCTCGCGGCGCGGTTCCCGGATGTACGAGTCGTGGATCTCGGAGGCGGGATTGGGGTGCCTGATCGCGCTTCGCAGTCGGACCTTGACTTGTCTGCCTTAGATGCCGGCGTTGCTAAACTTAAAATACAATTTCCGCGGCTGCAATTTTGGATGGAGCCCGGGCGGTTCTTGGTGGCGAGGGCGGGTGTGTTGGTGGCCTTGATGACTCAGTTGAAAGGTAAGGGTCATGTGCAATATGTGGGAATTAGCACTGGCATGAATTCCTTGATTAGGCCCGCACTGTATGGGGCGCATCATGAGGTATTTAATCTGACGCGCTTGGACGAGCCTGCTACGCAAATGGTTAGTATCGTCGGACCGATTTGTGAGACTGCGGATGTACTGGCGGCCGATCGTTGGTTACCCCTCACACACGAAGGCGATGTTATGTTGGTGGATACCGTGGGAGCCTATGGCTATGCCATGGCGTCGAATTACAACCTGCGTGCGCCGGCGCATGAGTTTATGATTCCCGTATGAAACCTAAGATAGGCATTGTTGGTTGGCGAGGCATGGTAGGTTCTGTACTACTGGATCGGATGCTGCTTGAGAGAGATTTTGATCAAGTGCAGCCGACATTTTTTAGTACCTCGCGAGCGGGCGCCGTTGCACCTGATTGTGGGCAGTCTAAGGGTGGGGTTACGGCGCTAATTGAAGATGCCCATAACATTGAGGCATTGCTCAAGTTTCCGTTGCTCATCAGTGCCCAGGGGGGTGACTATACGCAGGCCATTCATCCGCGTTTACGCGCCGCCGGCTGGAAAGGCTTTTGGATTGACGCTGCCTCAACTCTGCGCATGGAAAAGAACGCGGTCATTGTGCTGGATCCAGTTAATCAGCCGGTAATGCAGGCGGCGCTGGCGGCGGGGGTTAAGGATTTTGTAGGCGGCAATTGCACCGTATCGTTGATGCTCATGGCGTTGAGCGGCTTGTACCGCGCCGGTTTGGTCGAATGGATATCGGCGATGACCTATCAGGCGGCTTCTGGTGCGGGAGCGCAGCACATGCGTGAGCTGCTCGAACAGATGGGCGCGGCTTACGTGGTGGCGTCGCCTCTCATGGCCAACAGCGCGGTGAGTATTCTCGAGGTCGACCGCGCGGTCGTCAGCGCAATGCTGAGCGCGAATTTTCCTACTGCGCAGTTTGGCGTGCCGTTAGCGGGAAGTCTGATTCCGTGGATCGACAAGGATTTGGGAAACGGCCAGAGTCGCGAAGAGTGGAAAGCGGGCGCTGAGGCTAATAAAATCCTCGGGCTCAGTGATCGGTCGATTCCCGTGGAAGGCATCTGTGTGCGAGTGGGTGCAATGCGTTGCCATTCTCAGGCACTGACAATCAAATTGACGCGTGATATTCCGCTGCGCGATATCGAGCAAGTAATCGCGACCGGTAACGAGTGGGTGCGTGTCATACCGAATGACCGCGAGTCTAGTATTCGAGAATTATCACCGCTGGCGGTGACAGGTCGTTTGCATATTCCCATTGGCCGGTTGCGCAAGCTCGCGATGGGGCCGCTATATGTGTCCGCGTTTACGGTGGGTGATCAGTTGTTGTGGGGTGCCGCTGAGCCCTTGCGTCGTACATTAAGATTTTTGCTGCCGGAGATCGGCGCCTAAGGTGCCCAAAAAACCTGTATCGGCGTGCTTTCTTGATGCAATACACCGCGGATGGGCATGTCGGCTGCAGGTCCCGGTGTGCAAGCCGCTTGATAGCGTTGCCACTTGGATGCGCCGTTAATAATCAGAGTAATATTTTTTGCATCCAGCAACGCTGACAGGTTTAACGACAAACGCGCGTGAGGGGTGACGGGCGCAAGCATGGCGACGCAGGCGGCGGCCGCGTGCGGGTTGAGCGCCGACATCAAATTAGGGGAGGCGGGAAATAGCGAGGCAGTATGCCCATCGTCACCCATGCCAAGCACCACATGATCGAAGGGGCGCGGAACGCGTGCAAAGGTTTCCCAGGCGGATACCGCACCCATGTCGGGCGTCGGTGCCGCATTCTTAAGTCCTAGAAACCGCGCTTTGGCGGCTTGATCTTGCAGCAACACCTCGCGCACCAGTTTTTCATTGCTGGCAAGATCTCTGGACTCGACCCACCGCTCGTCGGCTAACGCTATACAGACCTGAGTCCAATCTAGCTTTTGTTGGCGCAGCAGTTCGAACAGTTTGATCGGCGTTTTTCCGCCTGAGACCACTAGACTTGCGAGCCCTCGGGTGGCTATTCCGTGGCGCAGGGCTACGGCGATTTGCGTGGCCAGCTGTTGAGATAAAGTACCTAAATTGTCAAAGCGCTGTACCTTGGGGTTAGGCATGCGCGTTATAGCTCGTCATGCCATGAAAATCCGTCGCGACTAATTAGCGCACTGGAGGCGGCTGGCCCCCAGCTACCCGCGACGTAAATTTTGGGCTTTTCATCAAATTGTTCCCACCCAGCGCGAATAGGGTCAATCCAACGCCATGCAGCATCTAGCTCATCGCGTCGCATGAATAGGGTGAGATTGCCTTTTACAGTATCCATGAGTAAGCGTTCATAAGCATCTAGGCTTGGCGTCTTGAAAGATTCACTGAGGTTAAGCCCTAAGCTAACCGGTTTGAGGCGCATGCCTTCTCCGGGAGTTTTGGCAAGTACGGTAAGCGTGATACTCTCATTCGGTTGCAGTCTTATCAATAGTTCGTTTGCAGTGTGACTGGCGGGTTTCTCAAAGATGGGATGCGGGACTTCATCAAAGGTCACCACGAGTTCCGTTATGCGGTCCTGGAGGCGCTTGCCGGTGCGCAAGTAAAACGGTACTCCCGCCCATCGCCAGGTGTCAATCTCCACTTTAAGCGCGACAAAAGTTTCGGTGGTGCTTTCCGGCGCAATATCGGTTTCACTTAAATATCCCGGTACCGCAACGCCACCGGCGGCGCCCGCTTTATACTGCCCGCGGACGGTTTTGGTTAGGACATCTTGGCCACGTAAGGGCTTTAAGGCGCGCAATACTTTTAGTTTTTCATCGCGTACCGCGTCGGGATCGCTGCTTGCGGGGGGTTCCATCGCCATAATGCACAAGAGTTGCAATAAATGGTTCTGTACCATATCGCGAAGCGCACCGGTTTTATCGTAGAAATAACCGCGCCGCTCCACGCCCAGCTCTTCGGCTACCGTGATTTGGACATGTTTAATCAGTCCGCGTCGCCACAGCGGTTCGAATAACGCATTGCCAAAACGCAAAGCCATGAGATTTTGGACCGCCTCCTTGCCTAGATAGTGGTCAATGCGATAGATCTGTCGTTCCGAAAATACTTTCCCCACTTGTTGGTTGATAAGATCGGCGGACAGCGTGTCATGACCGAGAGGTTTCTCGAGCACTACGCGCGATAGGTCAGTGACGAGACCCGCTTTGCTTAAGTTTTCGCATATCACCGCAAATAAATCCGACGCGGTGGAGAAGAAAAAGACGCGCACCAATTTTTCACGTTCCTTAAAAGGGGCGGCAAGATTGGCATAGTCGGATTCCACGCCAGCATCTATTTTTATATAGTCAAGCAGCGCAGCGAATGCTTCCCAATGGGGGAAATCAAATTCGTCTTTTAAGAATTCTTGACAGGCTTTTTGTGAAAGGTT
>JAYUFB010000092.1:0-9729 GCA_043738945.1 Gammaproteobacteria bacterium | reverse complement strand
CCGCATGCGCTGGCTTTGCATAAAACTTTGCAAATTGCGGACATGCATGCGGACACCTTGCTTTGGAGTCGTGATTTCGACGAAAAGGCAGAGCGCGGTCAAGTTGATTTGCCGCGGCTTGAGACCGGGCATATGGCTTTGCAAATACTCTCTTCGGTGACTAAATCCCCTAAGCATCAGAATTACGATGCGAATGGTGCGGACACTGACACCATTACTCTACTAACGATGGCGCAGGGCCAGCCACCGCGTACCTGGGTCTCGTTGCTTGAGCGTTCGTTATGGCATGCCGAGAAGTTGGTGCGGGCGGAGGCGGCGTCAGGGGGTCGACTGCGTGTTGTGCGCAGTCGCAGCGACTTGTCGCGATTGTTGGCTGATCGTGCGGCGGGCATGAATGTCACGGGTGCGATGTTGTCGGTTGAGGGTTTGCATAACTTGGAAGGTCATATCGCTAATCTCGATCGGCTGTATGCGGCGGGATTTCGAATGGCGGGCTTGGTGCATTTTTTTGACAATGAATTGGCGGGTTCTATGCACGGACTGAAAAAAGGCGGGCTGACACCGTTTGGTTTGCAGGTAATGCGTGCCATGGAGGGCGAAGGGATGATCGTTGATATTGCGCACGCGAGTCACGCGTCGGTCGCGGATGTGTTGCGTTTGGCTAAAGCGCCGGTGGTATCGAGTCACGGAGGGGTGCAGGCGACTTGTCAGGTGAATCGCAATTTAACCGATGCGGAAATCCGCGGGGTGGCGGCAACTGGCGGCGTGGTCGGAATAGGGTATTGGGATGCTGCCGTGTGCGATATTTCACCCCGGGGCATTGTGCGCGCGATCGCGCATGTGCGGGATTTAGTGGGAATTGATCATGTGGGATTAGGCAGTGACTTTGACGGCGCGGTGACGACTCGATTTGATGTCACACGGCTCGATGCAATTACTCAGGCGCTTGTTGACGCGGGGTTTAACGATGCGGAAATTGCCCAGGTGATGGGCGGCAATGTGCTGCGGCTACTGGGGCAGTGGTTGCCTCCACAATAGCGCAGCAGTTTTTGCGCGCGCGTGATTAGGTGACAGGGTCGCGGCGCGTAGGCTAAGATAAATTCCAATGAACACTCCCGCCGTAAAATCCTTGATCGCTGCCAATGTGTTGGTTTTCGTGTTGCAGTACTTATCGAAGGGCTCGATCGAAGTGCTGTTGGCCTTGTGGCCGTTGCAGGCCATCGATGGCCAGTCGTATTTTCATATTTGGCAACTCGTGACTTATGCGTTCTTGCACGATACGCATAGCGTTAATCATCTCCTGTTCAATATGCTAGGTTTGTGGATGTTCGGTGCGGAGATCGAACGTTACGTGGGAGCGCGAAGGTTGTTGGTTTGTTATTTCGCTTCGGTGTTAACGGCTGCGATTTGCCAATTATACGTGCCGGGGTGGTTGGGTGCGCCGCCCGCGCCGACGGTGGGTGCTTCGGGCGGTGTGTTCGGCTTGCTGCTGGCTTACGCGGTGATGTTTCCGCATCGCAAAGTGATTCCGCTGATTCCACCGATTCCGATGCCCGCTTGGGTCTTCGCGAGCCTTTATGCAGCGCTTGAGTTGGTGTTGGGGGTGACGGGAAGTTTTGCCGGTGTGGCGCATTTTGCGCACCTGGGCGGAATGGTGGGTAGCGCGTTAGTGCTGCTGCAATGGCGAGCGGCGAGGTCGCGCTAGTGGTGAGAGGGCGTTACACGACTTCTTCGTAGTCTAAATCGCGATTGAAGGTTTCGGGTAGGCTTAAGGTTGCGAGGGTCGCGATCACGAGCACTACAAAACCCACGCATAGAGCTGCGCTGACTACTCCCAGGTGTGGAATCAGGGCTTTGACGGTCAAGGTCATTAGGATGGTGGAGCCGCGCACGAGATTGGGTACGCTGGTTGTGACGGTCGCGCGATAATTGGTGCCAAATTGCTCGGCGGCGATTTGTACAAACATGGCCCAGTACCCGGCGCCACAGCCTAACGCAAAATAAACCGCGTAATAGGCGGTGACCGAGATGCGGGCGACGGTGGGGTAGGCGAGTAACACCAGGCCGAGTAGACCCAGCGAGGCAAGAACGGCGCTGCGTCGGCTCTGTAATAGTTGGCTTAAGGCTCCAATCCAAAGGCTGCCGACACCTAAGCCTAGGTATAGATACATTAGCGCTTGAGTGACTCGGGGCGGATTGACTACAAAGCCTAAGGCGTGGCCCAATTCTGGTGTGAAGGCACCGAGTACACCGATGACCAGCCAAATAGGAATACCGACCAGTGTAATAACGCCGACTCGCGCCAGTAATCGGGGTTGGCGTATGAATCGCCATAAATCGCCGCGAACCACGTTTGACTGTTTGAGTTTTGCGAAGAGGCCAGATTCGCGTACACCGAGTCGTAGGGCGAGCAAACTTAAGCCAATAATCCCGCCTAACATATAGGCGTGTCGCCAAGTGACCCAGTCGACCACTAATGCGGCGGTGACGCCCCCTAAAACGCCGATGCCTGCAATGATGGTGCTACCCAACCCGCGGATTTTCTGCGGTAATAACTCGGTGACGATGGTGACCCCTGCGCCTAACTCACCCGCGAGACCGACACCGGCAATAAAGCGCAATAGCGCATACACACTGACCGACTGTACATAGGCGTTTGCGAGATTAGCGATCGAGTAGAGAATAATAGAGCCGAGTAAGACCGACAGGCGGCCTTTACGATCACCGAGTAAACCCCAGAATATCCCGCCTACCAATAGGCCGGCCATTTGTAAATTGAGTAGGAATGTGCCGGTGGATAACATGTCGGCCGGGGCGACCTGCAAGTCTTTCAGTGATTGCACTCGCACTAGCAGGAATAAAATCAGGTCGAATATATCGACAAAATACCCGAGTACCGCGACCACAATGGTGAGCACAATTCGATTATTCGCGGAAAGAGAGATACTCACGCGTAGACAATACAATATTGCGCTGCAAACGGCTACGATATTGCGCTTGCCGGAAGCGCGCCCGGAAATGTCCCAGGAAATGCGTCCGGGAAGTTAAACCGAAATAGTTAAATGGTTGGTGGACATACTATGTTGAAAATTTTATTGGGGCTTGTTTTGACTGTTGGAGCTGCCTTGCCGGCCCATGCCGAATGGGTGCAGCGCATTAGCGATGGCATCATGGGTACGCGGATCACCGTGGAATTATGGTCGGAGGATAAAAAATCCGCTGATGAGGCGATTGAAGCGGTACTGCAAGAGATGCGGCATGTGGACGAATCGATGAGTACCTACAAGCCGACCAGTGAAGTGTCCGTCGTCAATGCAAGTGCTGCCAGTGCACCCATGCACATCAGTAAGGAATTATTCGATCTATTAACGACGGCGCGGGAATATTCGGTTCTGACTGAAGGGGCTTTCGATATTACCTACGCCAGTGTGGGTTATCTCTACGACTTTCGTAAGCATATTCGGCCCGATGAGAAGCAAATCGCCAAGGCACTGCCCGCCGTCAATTATCGGCACGTGATTTTGGATGCTAATAAGCAGACGGTATTTTTCTCACAAAAAGGGGTGCGTATAGACTTAGGGGGTATTGCGAAGGGGTATTCGGTGGATCAGGGAATTGAGGTGTTAAAGGCTCGTGGGTTTACGCGTGCTTATGTATCCGCCGGTGGCGATAGTCGAATTATCGGTGATCGATTTGGTAAACCGTGGATGGTGGGGATTCGGGATCCAAGACAAGGTGAGGGCTCTGTTATCACTAAGATTCCGTTGACGGATGCCGCCATGTCAACTTCGGGCGATTACGAGCGGTACTTCGATGAGGGGGGTGTCCGCTACCATCACATTATTGATCCAAACACCGGGCATTCGGCTAGCAGAGTGCGTAGCGCCACGGTCATTGCGCCCTTGGCTATTCGTACCGATGGGTTATCGAAGACAGCGTTTGTATTGGGGCCTGAAAAAGCGATGGAGATCTATAATCGCATTAGTGACATTGACGCGATCATCGTGAAGCTCGATGGCAGCGTGATTTACTCGAAAGGCTTGGAGCCGGCGAAGTCGCGGTAGGGTGGTGTGGAGGACTGGTGGCGCGCTGCTGGCGGCGAGTTTGCGTCGGAAGCGCGTTGAGTTGCCTGCGCCGCGACGATTACCTGTAGCAACTATGGGTGCCCGGGGTCGCTGAGGGTGAGGAGGATTTTGCGCGACTTTCTCGTGGCGTTTGACAGACATAACGTTGAAATTATAAAAGCAATACGAAAGACCTTCGCTTCGAGTGGTATCCCTCCGAACGGGAGCAGTACTCGGAGTTTCTACCATGAAAAAGCATTACCACTTTTCTAAATCCAAGCCGAATCTTTATATTCACAAAGCCAATCGCCAGGTAACTATTCGTCTAGACGAGGTCACTATTGAATATTTCAAAAGCCTGGCTACGAGCGCTAGTATCTCTTGCCAAAATCTCATCAACCGGCATTTACGAGATTGTGCCGCAGAACGAAAAAAGTTAAAAATGGAGTGGGCAGCCTGATATTTTGGCGCATAATTGGATTCACGTAGGATCATCGGTATCGGGCAACCCCAAGCGGCATACCGCTTCTTAAGTTGGAACTTCTAGTCCGCGTCAAAGCTCGCCCGGCTACATTGTTCTACTTCCGTGCGGTGCCTGCGAAGCCGCCGCACGGGTTGATCTCCGCATGGATCGCAACTGAATGAGAGGTTCGACGAACAGTAAGGGGATCGCCTAGCAAGCCCAGGCCAGTAACGTGTCGAGGTCGTCAGCGACCGGATCTTCCGGCACATGTATCCAGCGGCCTATCCACGTGGATGCCAAGCGGTACGTCACAAAGGCAAAGGTTACGGTGTAGCTGCGCAACATCCATTCACGGTGTTGCTCAATGCGCCGCTCGCGAATTGCATAGAGCGCCATACCGGTGGTGAGCACCCAAGCGACGCAAAGCATAAATAAGCCCGCGCTATAGGGTAGATGACCCGGAATCGTCAGCGCGAGGTAGAAGCCCCCGAGGCTGCCCACCAGGACGCCAATGCCATAAACCTTGCCGAGCACGCGATGCAGAGTACTGACGCGATTCGTGAGCCCAAGCCAGATCTGAACAAGCCCGACGGAAATCGCGAGCATGCCGCTGGCCAGATGCAGTATGAGTCCTGATCGACGAGGCCAGTAATACGCGCTGTACGAACTCAACGAGTAGTCCGCGAAGTAATGAAGCTTCTTACTGACGAACCAAATCAGCACTGCTGCGAGCGCGGCTAACACGCCAAATAGACGAAGTCGCGAACCACGTGCACCAGATGCGAATGCGGCGACACTCATGAGGGATCTCCGTTCTAGCTTGAATTATTTGCACGAGCGTCGGCATACGGCACATGAATCGTACGACTAACTGACTTTGTCGCAAGCCGCGCTGCCCGTACAATCCAGGGTAACGAATGCCTCCGATTTCAAACACCAACTACCTCCGGACGGGATCCACATTGCAAGGTACACCCCCGTCTTTCGCGTGATTCCATCGGGCTTTTTCCAGACGCCTTCGAACCGCCCTGCTTTTGCAATCCGCTTTCCGGATTCAGCGATATCAATGGATGTCGGTGTGCGCCGATAGGTGACGAAGCTAGGATTCTTGAATTCTTCATCGGCATAGCTGCGAGTAGTTGCATCTCCGCCGCTGTCGATGTTGCCGGTCGAGCCCAGAATCGCGTGATACTCATCGTCAAATAATTTACGCAATCGAATCGAGTCGTGCGCCCGGATTGCGGCGTTTGACTCCGCGCGCTGCGCACTAACAATTGAAATCGGTGTGCCCGTGGTAGATGCGTGGAATGCAGGCAGGGAGCAGGCGTTCAGCAGTAAAATTCCGAAACACGTCCTCATCGGTTCATCTCTTCAGACCGACCATCCCGTTCGAATTTAACAGTGCAAATTTAGCGGATGCCCGTCAATTGGTGATCATGACCCACAGCTGCCGGCTGCGAGTGACGGGTATCGGCGCTGGCGCGTGCAGTAATTGGCGCGCGGTGCCGATGTTTTCTTTGTGCCGAGCATTGGCCAATAACCCGTAATGGCGGATGCGATGAAAACCTGAAGGCAGTACGTGCAGCAGGAAGCGGCGCCGGCAGGGTGAAGACCACGTGGTAATACTCGACCGGCAACAGATCGGCCTGACGGGCTTCTCGCCAAGCCGGCTCATAGCGGCGAAAGATATCCGCGACCTCCAAATGTGGCACGAGTGTGTGCTACGTCGGGCGGGGCGGTTCCAGCGGACTGATCACTTGTTGCAAGGTCTCGATCGCCACCTGGGTATAGAGCGCGGTGGTCTGCAGCTTGTTGTGTCCGAGCAGGACCTGGATTTTGCGAATATCCTCGCCCTGTTCGAGTAGGTGGGTGGCAAACGAGTGGCGCAGCAAGTGCATATTGACGCGCTTCTCGATGCGCGTCGCCTGGGCCGCCTGGTGCACGGCGCGGTTTAATTGCCGCGTGCTCAAAGAATCCATCGGATCAAGACCCGGGAACAGATACCCGCCGGGCAGCACCTTGCCCTGGGCTCGCGCGTAACGCCACCACGTGCGCAGCCGTTCGAGTAGGATCGGCGGCAGCAGTGCGTAGCGATCTTTGCGACCCTTAGCCTTGTTCGATCCGCAAGAGCATGCGTTGACTGTCGATGTCCGCGACCTTCAAGGCCACCACTTCGCTGACGCGAAGCCCCGCGCCATAGGCCACCGACAAAGCCGTTCGGTGTTTGAGAGTTCGGACCGACTCGATCAGGCGGCCGACTTCTTCGCGAGTCAGAATGACGGGCAGTGTTTGCGCGACCGGCACGAAACGCATCTTAGCCATCAGCTCCGGACGGCTAAGGGTGACTTGGAAGAAAAACTTCAAACCTGTGATCGTAGCGTTCAGGGTAATCGGCGTGATCCCTCGATCAACAAGATGCAGTTGGTAACAACTTAAATCCTCCACCGTGGCGGTGTCGGGCGAGCGGCCCAACCATCCCGTGAAATGCAGAACGACGCGAAAATAAGCGAGCTGAGTTTTGTCCCCCAATTTGCGCAGCCGCATATCCTCGAACATGCGTCGGCGTAGCGGAGAGACCTTAGGTATCGTAGTGTTCATGGCTTAAGTTCCAGTTGCAGATGAGGCGGATTGCCCCACCTCGCAACATACGAAACATAGCCACAAACATCAGCAGGCTTCCAACCTCAATCGAAGCCGCCACTAGCGCGCGAGCGGTATAGTCCGATGACCCCTTCCAGCCGTTCGCGAATGACCGGTTTCTGGCCGACTAGATTGGACCGTCTCCAGCGGTCGGGGACGAATTCAGTAGCATTGAAGATGACTGAGGTGATTGAGAGGTTTCTGAACCCACCTAGGACTGATCTGCGAGCCCCGCCGCCGCGAGCCCGAAAGGCGATTCGTTTGACGACGATGCGTGACTTCACGGATACTGCGTCACAATAAAAACAAAAAGGACGCCATGGTATTCAACTCGCTAACGTTCGCGGCGTTCTTCGCATTCGTTCTGTTTGTGCACGCGCTACCGCTATCGTGGACAACCCGCAAGGTCAATCTGCTGCTGTTGAGCTACCTGTTCTACTGTGCATGGAACCCGCCGTTCGTAGTCCTGTTGTGGATATCGACGGTTGTTGACTGGTTCGCAGCGCAGAAACTTGTCCGCGCCGAGGGGCAGGCGAGCCGCCGCACCTGGATGATGCTGTCGGTGGTCGTGAATCTCGGCATGCTGCTCTATTTCAAGTACGGCGGCTTCCTGCTCGCGAACTTTGGCACCGCGATGACCGCGATCGGGATCCACTACCAGCCTGCGCCGACGGACATAGTGCTGCCCGTCGGCATCTCGTTCTACACGTTCGCGACGATGTCCTACACGCTCGACGTCTATTTCAGGCGCGCGGTGCCGGCGCGCAACTTCCTCGACTATGCGCTGTTCGTGACGTTCTTCCCGCATTTGGTCGCGGGGCCCATCATGCGTCCGACCGAGCTCGTGCCCCAGTTCGAGCAGCCGCGGCGAGCATCGGCTGAGCAGCTACGTTTCGGGCTCGCGCTAATGACGCTCGGGTTGTTCAACAAGGTTGTGCTCGCGGATAGCTTTCTCAGCGGTGCCGCCGAGAAAATCTTTGACGACAAGGCGGCGCCGGGCCTCGTTGATGCGTGGATCGGGACGCTCGCATTCAGTGGCCAGATCTTCTGTGATTTTGCCGGGTACTCGACAATCGCGATCGGGGCGGCGATGTGCCTCGGCTTCGCAATGCCCGACAATTTCCGGTTTCCGTACGCCGCGGTCGGCTTCTCGGACTTCTGGCGGCGATGGCACATCACTCTGTCCTCGTGGCTGCGCGACTATCTGTACATCCCGCTGGGCGGCAATCGCCATGGCGAGGCGCGTACGTACCTTGCATTGATGGGCACCATGCTGATCGGCGGTCTTTGGCATGGCGCCAACTGGACCTTCGTCGCATGGGGCGGATTACACGGCTTGTACCTGTCGATCGAGCGCCTGTTGCGCGAGCGCCTGGCAGGCTTTCGTCCGGGACCGTTCGCGATGTTCGGTGCGGCGCTTATCACGTACCTGATGATCAACATCACCTGGGTGTTCTTTCGTGCGTCGAGTTTTGCGAAGGCCTGGGAAGTGTTGCGCGGCATGGTCGGTGCGAACCGCGGCGCAGCTCCCGTGTTGAGCGGTTACGAACTCCTCTACGTCGCGCTCATCATCACCGGGCTTGTTGCAGCCCATTGGGTCATGCGCGCGCGCACGCTCGAGGCCGTCGTCGCGCGCACACCCCCGCTGCTGGTCAGCCTGGTCTGGTCGCTGATGGCCTTTGCCGTGGTCATTTCTCAGGGAAACGGTAATGCGTTCATCTACTTTCAGTTCTGAGAAGATCCGTCTGAACCTTGGCCTGCGCCTCACGGCATCCGACCGTCCCGGTGTTGCCCAGCCCGTGCCGGAACGCGACATCCCGGACCAGCCGTGGCGGCTTATCACCGTCGTGGCGGCCGTGTTGTTCGTGCTGCTCGTCGGCGGGTGGGAGTGGCACTGGCGCTCCTTCGGCAGTCAGCCGGCGACCGAGAACAGCAACGGGCTGTGGGCGCGCGAGCGGCGGCGCATCGATACCGGCGATGGGCGCAACACGGTCGTCGCCGGGGATTCGCGGATGCTGTTCGATTTCGACCTCGATACTTGGCAGCGCCTGTCCGCGGAGCGACCGATCCAGTTGGCGATCGAGGGCACCTCGGGGCTGTTCATGCTCGAGGATCTCGCCGAGGATTCGCATTTCAAGGGCCGCATCCTTGTCGGAGTGGCGCCGCAGGTTTTCTTCCTCGGCTTCGGTTTTCGCGCCGACGTCGTCAAGTACTACCACAAAGACACCCCGTCGCAACGCGTCGGGCAGTGGCTCGCGATGCACACGGTCGACCGGCTGTTTGGCTTCTACAACGATGACTTTGCGCTCGGCACCGTCCTGCGGCGCCAGGACTGGTGGCCGGCGCGGGCGGGAGTGCCGACGGTAAAGGCGGTGCGCAAGCTCTCGGTGAGCGCACCCGACCGCAACACCGAAATGTGGAGCAAGGTTGTCGATGACGCCGCGTACCGCTCGCTTGCCCAGAGTATTTGGGCACAGCGTTTCGGCCCGCTCGATGCGAAGGGCAAGGCAAAACTCGAGGAATCGGTCCGCAAGCAGATCGAGCGTGCGGCGGTCGTAGTAG
>JAYUFB010000091.1:0-9863 GCA_043738945.1 Gammaproteobacteria bacterium | reverse complement strand
CGATTCGAGAGTCGTGACTGTTGGATCCGGATGATGTCCGTAAGCGGGCGAATCGGGAGGGCGAATCGGGGACACCCATCGAATTGTTAACCGTTCGCAAGATAAATACTCAATTGCGAATGAACTATTTATGGGTCTCGGGAGATATATCGAATGTAGACCTCTTGAAACGCAAGAGCGCCCTTACTGGCAACTTAGTCGCGGGTGCCGAACTCCCACTGAATGATTACGGAAATCAAACCGGAAAAGGAATTATGTTAATGAATGAACGACAAACTCGAACACGCAACACTGCGGCGTCCCTGCTTGTCACCGCTGGACTGTTAGTTTCCGCGACTAGCTTCGCGGCTGGCGGCGGTGGCGGTGGTGGTGGCGGCGGTGGTAACGCAATGCAGATTTCGACACGAGACGGGCTCTATGTCGTCGACCAACCAGTGCCTGGTGAAGCGTCCATGGCAGGCTTCGTGCTCGCGTCGCAGTCTGGAAGCGGTGCGACACCCGTTGATACCGTCGTCACGGTCAATGGCGTCGCGCTGATACACAAGCCTGGTGCGGCCCCGCCCTGGTTAATCGTCAATCCCGAAGGCCCCCAGCCAGCTGTCGGCGCTGATGGCTTTTTACATGTGGTGGCGACATCTACCTCGGCGAGGGCGTCGCGCGTGCTTAACCTAGCGTGTCCAGTACGGGTCGTCGTAACCACCTCGCCTCCGATTGGTTCGAGCCTCACGGGAGCCACTGCATTGGATATGGCCTGGACACTCTTTCCCCAAAACGCGGCCCTGACCTCGGGTTCGTCAGGCACTACGTTTGGGATCGACGTACCTCAAGCCATCCTGTCGAACTACGACGTCGCGACCGGCACTATTGGTCCTCGCCTCGCGACATTTCAGATGTATGACCAGACGACCCAGAGTGCGCAGTTGGCAGTACAGCCAACCGCCAGCACGGGCTATGTGGCCGAGTTGAGCTACCCAGGAATTTATGTCTTCGACGGCAACAGCGGTGGCTACTGCGGCCGGGTGCAGCGTTACGAATTCACGAAGTAGGCTGCGGCACATTAGTCGAACGCCAAGCTTGAGAGCTTGGCGTTTCGTTGGGTGTCGAATGATGACGCGTGGATCGTAAACGGTCGGGGACCTCGAAACGTTAGGTAGTCGGACTACCGACTAACGACGCGCCCCGCATCAATTGCCTTGGGTTGTGTGGTGTTGAACGTTGTGCCGTCGCTAAGCACCTGCTCGAAGTCGTCTATCGGCATCGGCCGGGCAAACAGAAAACCCTGCTGGTGATGACAGCCGCGGTTGATCAACAGACCAGCCTGCGCTTCTGTCTCAACGCCCTCTGCGATCACGCCCAACCCGAATTGGCGCGCTAACGCGATGATCGAGCCGACGAGGGCTGCGTCGCGTCCGCCCTGGGTTAGGTCGTGCACGAACGACCGGTCGATCTTTAATTCGTCGATTGGCAGCTTCTTAAGGTAACTGAGCGAGGAGTAGCCCGTCCCGAAATCGTCGAGGGATAGACCAAAGCCCCTTTCCCGCAAGGCAAGTAGACGGGGAATTGTATGTTCTGTGTCGGTCATCAAGACCGATTCGGTAACTTCAAACGTTAACTGTCGGGTTTCGATCCCGAAGTGGCGCACGACGTCATCGAGCTGCTCGACCAATCCGTCTTGCATGAAGCTAGGACTGGACATATTGACCGAGAGCGGGACCGTTGCGATTCCGGCATGCGCCCAACGTTGGAGGGCTGCACAGGCTGTCTGCAGGACCCAGTCACCCAACGGCACAATCAGTCCGAGTTCCTCCGCCAGTGGAATAAATTCGCCTGGCGACACAATTCCCCGCTGCGGATGGAGCCAGCGAACGAGAACTTCCGCGCCGAGCATCACGCCATTTCGGGCGTTTACCTTGGGTTGGAAGAATAACCGCAGTTCACCAGTTCGTATGGCGCGTCGCAGGTCGGTTCCCATCTCTAGCTTGACGCGCGCCACCGCATTCATCTCCTCGGCAAAGAATCGGTGCGTCGCGCGACCGGCCGCCTTGGCCGCGTACGCGGCCTGTTCAGCCTTCTGGCTTAGGTTAAGAACGTCATCTCCATCGCGCGGAAACAATGCGATGCCAGCACTGGCCGTGAGTTGCGCTTCTCGGCCATCCAGCGTTATCGGCCGAGCGACACTGGTCAACAAGCGTGCCGCCACCTCTGCTGCAGTGTCGCTACTCGTGAGATCGACCAACAGCAGCGTGAAGGAATTGCCTCCAAGGTGCGCCAGAAGCTCAGCAGAATCTATCTTTGTGGTCGTTGCCGCCAGGTCGCCGCTGCGAATCGACGCCTGTAACCGCTTAGCAATCACGCGCAGTATCGCGTCGCCACCGTCCTGCCCAAAAGCGTCGTTCACGCTTTTGAATCGATCGAGATCCAGGTGCAGCACGGCGCAGGTGCCCCGGAGACGCCGTGTTCGGTCGAGGGTAACCCGCGCCATTTCGCTGAAAAATTTTCGATTCGGCAAACCTGTCACGCTGTCGTAGAACGCTAACTGATGAATTCGCCGCTCGGCTTCCACGCGCTCGGTAATGTCTTGTGTGATGCCTTCTACTTTCACGATCTGTCCCGCGGCATCCTTGAGCGCGACGGCCTGTTCGAAAACCGTGCATTTTTCGCCATCATGTCGCTGAATTGAAAACTTGAGCTGATACGGCTTGCCTTCTTTGGCGGCAGCTTCACGCGCCCGGCGTACTTCCGCGCGGTCTTCAGCACACACCTGTGCGAGGAAAGAGTGTGGATTCAACACGGGTGCGGCAGTGTCCCGGCCCGCAAAAATACGGTAAAGCTCATCCGAGCAGACGAGTTCGGCCGTCACGCTTGACCATTCCCAGCTGCCCATATTGGCGAGGCGCTGTGCGCTCGCCAGTCGTTCGCTTCCGCGCACTGCATTTTCGGCGGCAATGCAGGCCCGCATGCAATAACGCACGCGATGGTTAAGCAAGGTCCAGTTGATAGGCTTGGTCACGAAATCTGTGGCGCCGATGCGGAAGGCGGCTTCAATCGATTCGGTGTCGTTCAGCCCGGTCAGCATTAAAATTGGCAACGTCGCACCACGGGGCCGTTGGCGCAACTGTCTGCAGACTTCGAAACCGTCGAGTCCGGGCATCATCACATCGAGCAGCACCAGGTCGAATTGCCCCGCATCGAACAATCGCAAAGCCTCTTCTCCATTATCGGATGCGGTCACCTCAAAGCCAGCGTGGCGTAAGGTCTGCGTGGCCATGCGCCGCAGAATGTCATCGTCGTCTACGAGAAGCAGTCTGGCGCCGGCGAGGGTTGTGCGCCTATCTATTGGTATGTGATTGAATCCTTCGCTTCACGACGGCATGCCAAGGCGTATTCGAATTGGTTGTATCGCTCGCGCAGATGGATTGGCCATTCGGATTCGGGTGCTTCGCCTGTACGTAGCCGGTGTTCCTGTCGCTCGGCCGACTCCGCGAGTGCCATCGCGCCCACGGACGCGCTGGAAGATTTCAGCTGGTGCGCCGAGAACAGCAAGGACTTCGTATCGCCTCGACGCGCCGCTTCGTCGATCGTAGCGAGCGCGCGCCGGGTGCGATCGAGGTAAAGGTCGAGAATCTCTTCCACTTGTTCAGGTTCGCTTCCATCAGCGACCATCGGTAGCGCAGCGAGAACCGTAGGATCAAAAGCCAGCGGCGTCAGCGTTGCGGACGCCCGCCGCGTTTCACTGACCGCCTCACCCTCAAGTCCGGAAGTCCAGCGCGCGATGACGGCGAACAGATTGTCGGCCATCACCGGTTTAGTCAGATAGTCGTTCATTCCGGCGGCAAGACAGGTAGCGCGGTCTTCCGCGAATGCGTTCGCGGTCAGCGCCACAATGGGGACTATCTCGCCCCAATGACCGGCATCGCCGCCGCGCATTCGACGCGTGACTTCCAGCCCATCCATGTCCGGCATGTGCCAATCCATTAGCACTAAATCAAAGGTCGTGTGCGACACTGCCTCGAGTGCGCTCATGCCGTCGGCCGCGACGCTTACGCGGTAACCCGCATGCGTCAGCAGCTTGCACACGATGGTCTGATTCAATAAATCGTCTTCGACAACGAGCACATGCTTGCCTTTCGGGGATCCGGCTGTCGCCAAACCCAAAGCCGATTGCCGCAGCGTTGCCGCGCCGGTGACCGACGGCGAGCTAGACCCGAGACGACTGACCAAGGCTGCACGCAGCACGGGCTTAACGATGTGACGGGAAAGATGAAGGTACTGACAATTCGATACGGCGCCGTGTGAATCGCTATTCGTCACACCAATCACATGATTCGGTTCGAGCCAATTCGCGCAACCGTCGAGCAAAGTCTGGCCTGCGGGTGCGTCGCAGTTGATCAGCACCCAAGGGTTGGTCGAGCCCTCCGCTTGTTGGATCAGCCAATCGCGCAGATCGTCTTGTGTGTGGCAGCGATAAAACGCACAGCCAAGGCGCATCAGTTGTGCCTGCAAGGCCTCCGCACTCAGTTCATGTGGTTCAAAGTAGGCAATTTTGTGTTGGAGACTGGGTGCCGCAGTAACCGGATCTAGGGCTACTGGCAGATCAAGATTGATCTCGAAGCATGAGCCCGCACCGAGTTGACTTCGCACGCCGAGACGTCCTCCCATGGCCTCGATGAGCTCGCGCGAGATCGTGAGACCCAGGCCGCTGCCGCCAAAGCGTCGATTCGTGCCCGCGTCCAGTTGGTTGAACGGTTCGAATACCTGCTCCAATTCAGACGCCGGAATACCGATGCCGGTATCCCATACACTGATGCAAATGGCATCGGCGCCCGGCCCGCACGTGACACGTACGATGACCTCACCGTGCGCGGTGAACTTCACCGCGTTGCCGAGCAAATTCAACAACACTTGCCGCAGCAACGTAGAGTCACCATGCCGCCAGGCAACCACCTCTGGCGCGACGATGCACAAGATCGTTAGACCTTTAAGACGCGCCATGACGCTGACGCTAGCGACGGTCCCTTCGATGGATTCGATCAAATTGAAATCCTGCGCAGATACTTGCAAAGCACCAGCTTCGATTCGTGACAAATCCAGGATGCCTTCAATCAGGCTCAGGAGATTTGAACCGCCTTGTTTGATCGAATCGATCAGATGTTGCTCTCCATCTACCGGGGTCCGTATTGACTGCAGAAGTTGGGCTGCACCAATGACGGCGTTCAGAGGCGTCCGTAATTCGTGGCTCATATTGCTGAGAAAACGTGTTTTGGCGATCGATGCTGCTTCCGCGCGCCCGTGTGCGATCTTCAGCTGCCCAACGGTATGCGATAAGCGGAGCTCAGTCCGGACAAGCGACCTAATAGCATGATGCGCGTTACGACCTACGAGCATCAGCATGATCGCCGCGGCGCTCACGGCGCATGCCGTCGTGCGCTCGATTGCCCCGCCTGAAAGATACAAAGCAGCTGCGGTCGGAAATAGCGATGTGGCGATAAATCCCATCATCGTGGCCAAATGCGCCGACAAAGCGGTCACGGCGACGGCGCTGACGCTGAGTAAGGTAACGACCAGTAGCATCGTTGCGTTACTTCCCGTCGGGGGCATCATCATGAGGGGCCCGAAGGCCCAGCTCGCGCCCGCCGCACAGCCTCCCGCGACGGACAAAGCGGCCCAGCGTCGAGCAGCAATCAGGTGCGGGTCGAATCGCACGCATATCCAATTTAGAAAATGCCGCGTCGTTGCCGTCAACAAGATCACACAGGCCCAGGCGATCGCTAGATCATGGGGGAAAAAGACCCCCATCAGTCCGAAAAAGACGCCGGTTACCAAGATCGTCAGCATCACGGCCAAGCGCATCCGAGCGTAGTTGATTGCAAGTAGCTTGGTCGAAGTCTCCGCGTCTATCGAGGCCTCACTAAATTTGCAATCCGACCCCAAAGTCGCAAAGAGTGGGCTTGGAGTTTCATTCATCTCAGATGTTTCCAGCCTTTTACACGGAGGGCCTAGTTGACCTCATCTCGCGCGGCTTCGTAAATTGGATTTGGCCGTCCAAGAGGAGTGCGCTACCAGGAGACGACGTGCAATTGCGCCACTAAGTCATTCATCCAGCCAGTGCGATTTTCCAACCCTAGGCGGGGTATCGGGTAGTGGCGGGCAAACTTGAAGATTTGAACATTGCCCGAGGGGCGGATTGCCGAGCGGCGTCCGGAGTTGACTGGGCGCATGAGGCCACTGGCGCCGGGTCGCGCGTCGCGATACTACCGTTTAAGGTGCGCGAGCCGCTGAATGAATCCAGTACCGCATTCGCCAATATTTTCGGCCGTTGCGGTACACCCACAGATACGGTCCATCGCCATCGTGGAGCTTACGGATTGCGGCCGCAGTGCTGGTGGCATTCCTACAAGCGGCAGCAGAAAACAGGTTGGTGGGCGCCGTGGTAACGCCCGGGGGGGGGGAAACTTATTACCGAGGTTGAGTCCTCGATGCACGTGGACGTTACCACGACGCGTTGGACTGTCTTGTCAGCTTTTCTTGCGTTACACAGCTAAATTTATGGACTTATTCGAATCTAACTGGATGACGGTGAACGTCGAGGTGGCGGGAGATTCATCCGCCATTCCCATAAGCGTGCTGTCATCAACAACTCGGCAACGTTCCTGGCCGTACGCTCGGCATCGATGCTGCCGTCGGATCTGGTGGCCGGCATGTAGCGACACGCAACCATTGTGATCTACTCGCCGTTGAGGTCAGTCTCCTAGCGGCTCACCATGGTGATTGCGGCGCTAATCTCGCACAATATCAGCGGTGAAAGAGCTGTTCCGAAGGTTCCGCGCGTGGCTAAAACGAATCGTGATTCACGAGGCTCGTGTCATCATCGCTGCGCCGATCGTCCCCGGCACAGCGGCGACGGCCCCCCTCGATGACGGCGACTTCGAAGGTTTGATCATCGAGTCGCCCGCTGCGCTGGAAGCGGTCGCCGCCCAAATACCACAGGCCTTCTCCTACGCCAAACTGCGCAAGGCGGTCGAAGGCTCGTTCCTGGTGTGCGTCCGCCGCACGTCTCCAGGCGGCTCCGAAAGGCAAATCGTCGCCTACCGCATATGCCAGCGCGGGATCTTTTCGACGCCGGGAATCCGCAAACGCATATCGCCGGATTTCGTCTTCGTTCATTACGCGGAGGTGCTCCCCGAGTATCGTGGGAAGCGTATCGCCTACCAACTCAAGCAATACCTGCACGACTATGCTCGCGCGAACAACGTCCGCTGGACCTGTGGCGCCGTCAGTGTGACCAATGCCGCCTCCCTCGCCGCACATCTACGGGCGCAAGACGGTTCGGATCCCAAGGTGATTGGCCAGATCGACACCCTGCATCTTTTCGGCGGACGCTATGTCCTGGCGACGCCCTGGTGGCGCATCAAAAAGGCGCTCGACGACCTGAGCCGGTAAGGCCGCGTCGGTGCTTGTCGGAGGAGTGGCGGTAGGTCGTGGCTCAATCGAAATCTCCACCTAAGTGCTTCATGAAACGCCGTGCGCAGATAGCGGTTACCTTGTCGGGTAATACCCAAACGGTTCGATTTGCCGCCGGACGCATATTCCCGAATGCCCATGCCCATCCAGGAAGTCAACTGCCGCGGATACGTAAAACGCTTCACATCGCCGATCTCAGTGATCATGGTCAAGGCAAATAGATGCTTGATGCCCTTGTAACAGGTGGGCGCGGAGCAATCTCCCCGAGTAATTGTTTCGACAGCCCTCCGGATCGTCCGCGCAAGAGCATCAGGCTGGCCTCCTTGCGAAGAAACTCTCGATTATTCTCCAGCATGTTTTCCCACAAAGCAGGGTCTATCAGTCCTTGCGCGGCGAGGTGCATAGTGATTTCGTGTCCGAACAAAACAGCGGACAAGAGCACGGATAAACGCAATCGCTCGACCTCGCTCAACGCGTCGTTACCGGCGCGGGCCCGCGTCAGTAAGTCCGGAAGATCCGGCTGGAACCAAGCGTCTTTGATCTGCTCAATCGCCTGATGGTAGGCGGATACTTGAACGGCCTGCGTATTGAGCTTCAAGTTAATGCTGTTCTGTCGAACTTGATATCCAACGAACAGGAGCGAAACGATCGCGGCCCAGTGAACACTTGCATCGACGGACTTCGCCTACCGGCCGCGGAAGTCGAGAAGCTCGTGGTCCAACGCATTCGCCAGTGCCTAGCGGAGCCGTCCACTCTCTACGCCGTCATCTCACCGCACTTAATCCATCCGCAAGCTCAGCAACAAGTACTCGCGCAAGCCAAGGTGCTCGCCGATACCTGGACCACGTTGCCCTCGATTCGGCTTCGCACGTTCGTCCGTGCACTCGTGCATCAAGTCATCGTCCGCCCTGAGGAAGTGGAACTGCAATTACGAACGCGGGGATTTATCGAGGTCCTTGGGGTCGAAACGCCAACGCCGTCAGCGCAGCCCAACGAGGTGCCATCCGTTATCCCCCTCATCTTGCCGGTGCGGCTGTGTCAGACGCGCAGCGGCTTGCGCCTCGTCATTCGTGGGAATGCGCAATTCGAGACGCCGAAGCCTGACCCGAGCCTCGTGCAACTGTTGAGGAAGGCCCATCACTATCGGGCGCGGCTGATGCAAGCGGAAGAATCGACGAATGTCGAGTCGCTCGGCCAACAAGTTGGGGTCTCCGGCTCTTACTTCACCTGGACTTGACCCGCTTTAGTGGACACCTCAGTGTCACACCAAGAGGAGTTCAAGATGAAATCGAACAAAGGGAAGCGCTATACGCAGGTATTCAGGCACCAGATGGTGCAACTGGTGGGTGCCGGTCGAGAGATTGTGGCGTTATCGAAGGAGTTTGGGGTATCGATTGGGTCGCTACGGCAGTGGGTCAAGCAGGGCGCGCGAGATAGCGGTCACGGGGCGGGTGGCTTGACGAGCGTGGAGCGTGAAGAGCTGAGCAAGCTGAAACGTGAGAATCGTCAATTGCGGCTAGAGCGAGAGATCCTCTCAAAAGCCGCGGCCTGGTTTGCGCAGGAGCACATCGCGATACCGAAGCGCTCTTTAGATTCGTGATGGCAAATCAGGCCAGGTATTCGGTGCAGCTGATGTGTCGGCTGCTGAGGGTATCGCGGAGCGGCTTTTATGCGTGGAAGGATCGTCCGTTGAGTGAACGGGCGCAGTTTGATGTGCGGCTGACGGACAAGATCCAGGCGATCCACCGCCGCTCTAACGGGGTGTATGGCGCGCCGATGATTCATGCCGAGCTGTCGGATGATCATGGTCTTTATGTGGGTCGAAAACGGGTCGCGCGGTTGATGCGTGGGGCGCACCTGCAGGGTGTGTGGCCGCATCGGTTCGTGGTGACGACGGTGCGGCAGACGGAGGCGAAACAGCCCTTAGATCTCGTTGCGCGCGAGTTTCGTGCTGACTCTCCCGATCGCTTGTGGGTGGCTGACATCACGTATGTACCGACTTGGTCGGGGTTTATGTATTTAGCGGCGGTGCTGGATGTGTATTCGCGCAAAGTGGTGGGCTGGGCGATGGCGAATCACCTACGCACGGAGTTGGTGTTGTCGGCGTTGCAGAATGCGCTGACGCAACGTCGGCCCGTAGGCGTCATCCATCACTCAGATCGAGGTTGTCAGTACACGAGCACCGCGTTTGGTAAGCGCTGCCAGGAAGCTGGCGTGATGCCTTCGATGGGTTCAGTGGGCGATTGTTATGACAACGCGATGGCCGAGAGTTTTTGGGCGACGCTCGAACGCGAGATCTTAAGTCGCCGGCGCTTCAAGACGCAGGCCGAAGCGAAGCTGGCGGTCTTTGCCTGGATTGAAGGTTGGTATAACCGGCATCGTCGACATTCATCACTGGGCTA
>JAYUFB010000090.1:0-3740 GCA_043738945.1 Gammaproteobacteria bacterium | reverse complement strand
GTCCTTCAATGAACGCAACCAAAATCGACTTCCGCAGATGCGACCGCAGCTTGTTGGCTGCGGTCGCCACGCGCGCGCTGGCGAAGACCGCGGGTTCTGGACCTTGCCGAGGTGGGAACTGTTGCCACGCGATATCAATGCCGAATGCAAACGCTAAAGACCATTCAGCGTATCGAGTGAACGCTGATGCGCGCCGCAGGGAACTTCGGTCGGTCAAATACAGGATGGCTGCCATGACTCTGGGGTTAGGGTTGATCGCAATGACTGGCTGCGCGAGCCGCATCTGGAATCGACCGTTTGGCGTGGGATCGGAGAATAGCCGCTACGACTTTGCGCAGCGAATGCCTGAATTTGGTGGAGATACTTTCGTGGTGTTGGCGTTTTCGGGCGGCGGCACTCGCGCAGCAGCGTTTAGTTATGGTGTCTTGGAGAAGCTGCGTGATACATCCCTGACCATTGACGGCAAAGCGGATTCGTTGCTGCATCGCGTCAACGTGATCACGTCGGTATCGGGTGGGAGCTACACGGCGGCGTATTACGGGTTGTTCGGCGACCGTATCTTCGAGGACTTTAAGCCGCTTTTCCTTGACCTTAATTGGCAGCGGAAGCTAGAGTCATTGGCGTTGCACCCAAATCACCTTCTGTCCCTTGCTGTAAGCGGCTATAACCGCAGCGATGTGGTGGCAGAGAATCTGGATCGAACTCTGTTCAGGCATAAGACGTTTGCCGACCTGTCGCGCCACGGGCTGCCGTTCGTCATTGTCAACGCCAGCGATCTGAACAACGCGACAACCTTCTCTTTCATTCAACCACAGTTCGATTTTCTGTGTTCCGACCTGTCGGACTATCCGGTAGCCAATGCCGTGATGGCCTCTGCTGCGGTACCGCCGGCTTTCGCGCCGATCGCGTTGCGCAACTTCGAGGATTGCCCTCAGCGGCACAAGCCCTGGGTAAGCAGTGCACTCGCGCACGACACGGTGTTGGAGCGTCGGTATTCCGTGGCACTTGCGCTCGAGCGCTACTCGAATCCCGAACGGATGCCGGTGCTTCGGCTCGTCGATGGAGCGGTGACGGACAATCTCGGGGTGCGCGGTTCGATGATGAGTCCCGTCGCGCAAGACGGGAATGTTCCCGACATGGCCGGTGCGTTTACACCGCAGCGGCTCCGCCAGGTACGCCACGTGTTGGTCATCGTGGCGAACGCGCAAGTCAACGACGAGTATGCGTGGTCTCTTCACGGTAGGGAACCGGGCATCATCAATATGATGAAAGCCTCGTTCAATGCGGCTTTGGGCCTGCTCAACACCGAAACGATGACGCTGGCCAAGGAGGGATTCCTGATGTGGGAAAAACATGTGAATGCGATGCGCGTAGCGGGCACCCCGCTGGTCAAGGTTGACTTTGCCGTGCTCACCTTCAATCAGATCACGGATCGCGCCGAGCGTGAACGGTTCAACTCCATGCCGACCACGTTTCGCCTGCGGCCCGTCGAGGTCGATGCTCTGCGCACGCTTGCGGGCCAGCTGCTCGATGAATCACCCGAGTTTCTAGCCTTTCGTGCGGCGCTTGCAGAGGATCCCGCGGTAGGCGCACCGAAGTGATAAGCGTTCACGGGAAAGCCACACGCGTGCAGCCGGGAGCCGTGTCCGCGTGAGCCTCCTGGAACGAAGTGCGTTGACGTACAGACGAGCACGTTGAACGCACCTACCGCGCTGTAGTAGCCGTCATCAATCGCAAGCGCTCGCCGCTTTCGAATGGACTGGAAACATTTATTCGATCGTGTGTGAATCTTTTTGAATCGCAGCGGCATCTAGTTAGGTACGAGATTAATATTGATGCTCGATAACCACACTCCTATTGAGATTAGAAGTATGACCACCCAGAAATTGCTAAAAACCGCGCTCATGGGCGCGCTGACGCTCGGCGTCGCCTCAATCATGTTGACCGCCGCCAACGCCGCGCACAAGAACGACTGCAAGGCACCGGGACATTCCTGTGCCGGTCTCATCGGCACGAAGCCGGTGCAAAGCGTGCATTAGGTGAGCATGTGCCAGAGACGATGGATTCCCATTTTGATTTCGCTATCGTGGACATTGGCCGGCGCCGCAGCGCCGGCCGCTGCGGTAGATTCCTTCACGCTCTGGAATTCCTTGCTCGAGCGGCATGTGGTCATGATCGACGGCGGGTATGCGTCACGCGTCGATTATGGTGGCATGCAACGTGATCGAGCGCAGCTGGATGTCTACACCCGCCAATTGAGCGCTGCGACGCCAGCACAGTTCAGCACCTTGGGCCGGGCCGATCAAATCGCGTTTCTGATCAATGCGTACAATGCGTTCACGGTACAACTGATTCTTACGCGTTGGCCAAATCTGGAATCGATCAAGGATCTGGGAGGATTGTTTTCCGACCCATGGCACCAACGCTTTTTCACACTGTTGGGTCGACCCATGAGTTTGGACCAGATCGAAGCCATGCTGCGCGAGTCGGGTCGTTACGACGATCCGCGCATTCACTTTGCAATCAACTGCGCCTCGATCGGTTGCCCGATGCTGCAGCCGCAAGCCTACAACGGTGGACAACTCGACCGGCAACTGCAAGACGCCGCCGCACGCTTCATCGGTGATCGTACGCGCAATCGTTACGATCGGGATCAGGATGCTGTGCAATTGTCCAAGATCTTCGATTGGTACGCCGCGGACTTTCGGCGTGGGCCAGATCATTCGGTCACGGGACTGTTGGCACGCTACGCGGCGGAACTGAGCGATGATCCGGATATTCAAGCGCGTATTCGTCGTCAACAAATCGATGTTAAATTCACCTCCTACGATTGGCGACTGAACGCTGTAAAGACGCGATGACGAAGGGTCGAAAGGGTTACGGAAGAATGCCTAGCTGACGACCGAACCTCTGATAGACGTGCGGATCATCCTTGAGCTGCGCGTGCCGCTCGCGCAGGCTAGCGAATACGCTCGCATCCGAGGTCACGCCACAGCCTTCCGCGATCCGATTCACGAAATTGAATAGCGCGCAGACGCTAATGGCATGAAAGAGCGCAAGTTCATCCCATCCCGCGGCGAATACCGCTTGTGCATCGGCATCGACCAGTCGGCTTGGCGTCTCGGTCAGTTTTCTGACATAGGCGAGCAGCGGTAGCAACGCCGGCGGGAAATCGCTTGAACACATCGCCGAGAACGGGGCACTCCGGGAGCGACGGAAATCGACTCACAGTAAATTCTCCTGGGACAAAAAGGCAGCACGACACGGTCAAGATCTGGACAACGTGATCCTACACCCGTCAACCGCCACGGCCAATGTACGTGTCGTCCCGGGTGGGCGTACCAAACTGACGCTGTCGCCTATCGCAAGAAGCCCTTGGCGGAGGTCTGCTTCGATGACCGCTATTTTGTAATCGCAATCGCTAACGGTAACGTGGCCGGTGGCAGACAGATCTCCTCATTGCAAGCCTGAACCATGAGCTCGCCAACAACCGCTTTACCGCGAGCGACGGAGCCTCTCGGCGCAGTGGCGCGGAGAGTGACTCGACCCTGGTAAACCTTGAGGCCGTCCGGCGCGAACTTAGGCTTGATCACGGTCGCGCCGGGATAGGTTACCCGGAAGTTCGTGAGCCTCGTGATCGCCAGCCGAGTGGGAATCAGGTAATTAAAACTAGCCGGGTTGGCATTGATATGGTAGCCCTTGTCCACAACGAGCGTGACCGTGATGTCATCATGATCGAT
>JAYUFB010000089.1:0-3778 GCA_043738945.1 Gammaproteobacteria bacterium | reverse complement strand
CCGCCATCAGGCGAATGGTTTCCAATGTCGCGTGGTCAAACGTGCGGCCATCTCTTTTCATGAGAGATCTGATCGCCACGTCTCGCGAAAGTTCCATCATTGTCGTCTTATTTATCGACTAGTGAGTAAAGTCTTTGCAACGATGGTTTCGCGCGACGGTGTCATGCAGTTGCTTCCGGAGTCGTTCGATTCGATTCACTCAGGGATGATAGATTAGTTGGAATAGACGTTTAACCCTCGGATGTCGAGCCAGCCAACCTTGAACCAAGCGATTGTCGTGAATGCGATAATTGTCCAGGATCAGGTACAGTCACCGCGCGGCGATAGGCGGGCGATAAGGCTTCGAGCAAGCGCAAGAATAACGCCGAGTTTTTTGCCGGATGCTCGACCCACAATACACTTCCCGTTCGCGCATTGAGCAATGCCTGCGACATAGCGTTTGCGATTTTGACCCGGGGTGGCGACCGTGTATTGGATGCTGGGCGGCGTCCACGTCGGCCCAATCGGCGGAGTCGAAGCCCAATGTCCGCTTCGGCCACGTAAAAGACTTTATCAGTGGCGTTTGTCGCCGCAGTGCCTGTTTAATCGCTTGCATCCGCCGCGCTTTCCGCAGATCTGCTATGTGCAACGTCGGGCGCGCCCGACGCCACACGATGGAAAGCCGCGCCGAACCGTCGACGCGTGTACCGCAATCCACCCCTGACGGCTCAGCCCCAAGGCCAAGAAGCTCCGAACTTCAGCGACTCCGCAGTCCCCTAGATCCGGCGGATCTCGACGTACCAGCTTCTCCAAGATTATGCCCGTGGCTTGCCAAGCTTCGCGGCCGTGATCCTGCGGCGCTAGATCCGCTTCACCTCCCGCCTCATACAACCTCCGCCATTCGTGAACGGTTGCGCGTCTGGCATGAGTCCGGCGTGCGGTCTCCGTGACATTGTTCCTCGTCTCGAGTTGTGTCAGCACTCCATCCAGCACAGCGACGAACGTACTCGGCGTCGCTCGACGCAATCGACGGCGCACTGGGTGCTTCATTTTCATTACACAGTGGGCGCGGCGGGATAGTCTAAGTAACTCATCACTGACACCGCCGGGAAGAACCATCCATCGGACCGCATCGGTAACGCATGATCGACGGTGAAGTGGAATTTGTAGCGCTCGCCCGGTACCAGCTTTACCGGCAAGTCCACGCGGGAACTCCACGCCAGGCTGACTGCTCCAGGCGTGCACTCGTCGCGCCACCGCCACTCATACGTCACACGCAGATTAATGTTCTCCAGCCGCCGTCCGGTATGGTTAAGGAGCATCCCGTCGATCGCGCCATCGATGATCTGCACATCCTGAACTTCAAGTTCAGGGAGCTGCTCTTCCTCGATCAGTGCGAGATCCGCGCAGCCGACCGACCCAATCGCTGAAAGCTTGGCGCCCGCGAGCGCCGCCGAATAGCGTTGTTGGATTATCATCTAAGCCTCCTAATGCAAGCGTTGGACACGATTCCGTGGCGGCAACAGCCCGCACATCATGATAATTCGCCCACACATTTGTGCTCTGTGCGATGAACCACATTAGCGGTTCTGCGTTCTCTAGGTTTATCCGCGTCCGACCAGCGTGACTGGGATGGCAAGCCCGGTGTTCGACGTCGGTGCGGTGGAACTTTCGGTCGTTAACGTAAGGGCTGCGGAGCACTTCAGCGGACTATGGGAGCTATTCAAACCCACACTTTTAACATTGTGGTGTTTTCTTGCTCAGTCAATAAATTAATTTGTAGATCGAGGCGGCTGCGTCGCTCGGCTATACGAGTATCCTGCTTCTGGTTAATCAGGATATAAGCGAACAGGAAGATCGCCTCTAACGACACCACGAGCTTGAGAAATGTAAAGGGGAATGGGTCGGGGTGAAAAGGAGACGAGAATGACATATTTAAAACTATCGCTCCGCCGCACCATGCTACGTGCAATCAAACGAAGTTAACACTCCCGCAAAATGCCGCAATAATTTTGGCAACGCGTTCACCGGCGATGATCGTAGCCATTACAGATCGCTCCCAATCGGCGATCGCCCGCGCGTTGTGTTCGGTTAGTTCATCCGCCGTTCGTGGGCTTTTGGGCTATCGGCGAGTTGAGCGAGATTATTTCTTTTCGAAATCCTCGTGGTCTCCGCTTACGCGCCCGTTGTGGCAGCGCGAGGTGCGAAGCCATGGCACTCAGCGTAGCGTGTCGGTCATAGACCATAGCGTCTGTGCGATTCGGTGCTTAGTAAGGCTAAATTATGTAACGCCGGGTATAAGAACTGACGAAATTCGAACAATTTCTAATTGCGAGTTTTGAGTTTGCGTCCCCTAAACTATTTCCCGAAATCTTCGTCTTGCTAGTCGGGTACACAAGGCGAATGATCGATATTTGATGATTCTTACGAATTTTGGACGCGCGTCGCTTACTAAACATCAAGATTCCTTAAGCGGGCAAAATCGGTTGATGCAAATGCCGGCTTATGTCTCACGATTGTAGTTAGGACGCTCAACTAAACGTCCCCTGCGCAGAACGGAGGGGACACCGATATCGCCATCGTTGCGGAAACCAGCGTCTCAAATCTGCCTACCTCACATTGCCCGCACCTCGATAAGGATTCTTGAGGTTCTGACCGGTGAACGAATACCACACCCGCGCAGCAGGCGTCAGTGTTTAAGAGTTACTCGTTCAACTCGTACTGAGTAATTCTAGTTTCGCGTACCGATTTGAGCCGCCTTACGGATGCGACTGCTGCGAAATAACCCAACCGGCCTCGCTATGCCAACGTTCTAACCGACTTTTCGCGTTCCCACTGACGGGTCTTTGCCGCTGCGATAAAGGCCCCTATGTCATCGGCATCTACTACGCCTGGGTCATTACGGATATAAGCTTTTTTCAGCAAGGCTTTGGCGCCATCGTCGGCGGCGATGGCTTTCAGATGCACGAAAGCGTCGCGCACGAACTCGATCGCCGCGCTCTCCATCATCAGAATTTTTGCGCCTTCGTCGGAAAGGACAACGGCGATGGCGTCGAACACGACCGAAGGCGTGCCTGCCAATTGTCCGTCCGCTTGCAGCAGCGAGCCGTCAGCCAGCGTGGCACCGCCGACTCGGGGAGCGACAATCTTGACGGCGGCTCCCGCAGCCTTCGCGACCTTGCTGATTTTCTTGATGGTGACATCGTCAGAGCCATCTGCGATGAGAATGCCGATCACGCGTCCCTTGAGCGTATCTTTCATGTTACCGATGATCTGCAGGGCAGGTGACGGGCCCAATTGCAGCACGGGTGCCGCGATCGGCGGTGCTGTAGGCATGCGCGCTAACGCAAGACCCGTTGCAACTCGCAGCGCGAGGTCTTCGTCTATATGGCGAAAATGCCCGACCATGGCCTCGCGAATGTGCAGTTTTGGGACTTTGGAAAGTTCAAACACTAAGGCCGATGCGATGTGGGCCTGCTCATAGGTCGATTGGCTGTTAAAAAACTGCCGTGCCTGACTATAGTGATCGGCAAAGCTAGCGGCACGGACGCGACTTTTTTTGCCGGTCTCGCTCACGGGCGCGCTACGGAACCCCTGCGTCGGCGATTCACGTGGCGAGTCTTCGGACAAAGAGTTTGGCTCATACGAAACACCGCCCTTAGGTTGGGCCATCTGCATAGTTCCATCGCGTTGCTGATTGGCGAAAGGACACTTCGGCGCATTGACTGGGATGAGATGAAAATTGGATGAACCCAAGCGCGAGAGTTGCGTATCCAGATAGGAGAACAACCGGCCCTGC
>JAYUFB010000088.1:0-60933 GCA_043738945.1 Gammaproteobacteria bacterium | reverse complement strand
GCATCGCTGCCTACTCGCGTATGTTACCGATTTTAATTTGCTAGATACCGCGATGATGCCGCACGCAGTGAATCCATTGGTAGCCAATATGAATCTCGCCAGCATTGATCATGCCATGTGGTTTCACCGAAATGTGCGAGTGGACGAATGGTTGTTGTATTCCACCGATAGCCCGAGTGCTTCCGGAGCCCGCGGCTTCGCGCGCGGGAACGTATTTACGCAAGGCGGCACATTAGTGGCCAGCACCGCACAAGAGGGGCTACTCAGGCAGATAGAACCATGCTAAGAGCAATAGTGATTATTGTGATCGTGATCGGCGTGATTGTGGGAGGCCTGCTCACGCTACGCAATAGCGCGTCGACCGGCATGCCGGATGATGCAGTGTTAAAGCGTGCCCAGCAACGCGCGCGGGAATTAGCCGAGGCTGAGAAAAAAGCACCGGATAAAGATCGCTAAGCGAAGTGGGTGCTTATGCCGGGTAAGCCACGCTTGCGCGCGATGCTTCCCACACCTCGCGTGGCAGACCAAACAGGTGGCAATCCCACCAGCGATTCTTAAGCCGTCGGTGTTTTCGAAATATTGCTTCCCAGCGCATGCCGATTTTCTCAAGTACATGAATGGATGCTTTATTGTTGATATCAACGGTGGCAATGACTTGCGTTGCCCGCAGTTCGTTGAAAGCTGCCTCCACTAGTTTCAGGGCAATTTCTGTCGCATACCCTTTCCCCCAGTGCTCAATTCCCAACATATAACCCAAATCCACGACATTGCCCTCGATTAACGATAGATCGCACGCACCGATAACCCGACCAGAGGTAATTTCTTGCACGGCCAATTCGAAACGAGTTCTCGGTTTCTCTTTTTGCGACACCAAGAGATCTTGGAGATACTCCGTGGTCGCGTCGGCATCCCGCGGCCCAAAGAACAGATAGCGCGTGACCTTAGGGCTGCTGGAATACTGGTACACCGAATCGAAATCGGTCGATAAAAACTCACGTAAGTGTAGACGTTCCGTCAGGATGGGAAGCCGTAGTACGCGAGCCATCAAATAAAAACCTTACCGGGGTTTAAAATTCCTTTGGGGTCAAGCGCGCGCTTAATATTAAGCATGATATTCAGTTCAATCGGATCGGCGCGCTGGGCGAATTCGGCCGCTTTGAGGCGACCAATACCGTGTTCAGCACTAATACTGCCTCCAAGACTTTCGACTAAATCGAATATGGCACTTTGCAATACGCTGCCACGATTTTTAAAAGCGGCTACATCGCTACCGGCCAGTTGGCTGACATTAAAATGTAGATTGCCATCCCCTAAATGTCCGTAAGCAATGACTTCCCCTTCCGGTGCGAGTTGTCGAATTATCGTAGAGCCCGCTTCAATTAATGTCGGAATTGCCGACAAGGGCACCGAAATATCGTGCTTTAGACTCGCGCCGTGGCGTCGTTGGGCTTCCGGAATTGATTCGCGCAATTTCCACATGGCGTGAGCTTGGTTCAGCGAACTGGCAATCACGCCGTTGAGTACGAGCCCGGCGCCGAGCGCCGCTGCAAGCTCGGTGCTCAAAAGCTCGGCGAGCGGGTGGTTCGAGTTTGCTGAGGTGAGTTCAATTAATAAATACCAAGGTGCCGGCTGCTCAAGTGGATTGGCGACGCCTTCGATGTAGGCACAAGCAAGCTCGACGGCGCGTCGTGGCATGAGCTCAAAAGTACTTAAGGCATCGCCGCAAGTTTGTCTGAGGCGATCCAGTAAACTTAAGGCGTTACTCGGCGTGTTAACGCCGATGACGGCGGTGGCGGAGGCGGTCGGCAGTGGAAATAGCTTGAGCGAGGCGGCGGTGATGATCCCTAAAGTTCCCTCGGCACCGATAAACAGAGATTTTAGATCATAGCCGGTATTATCTTTGCGCAAACTCTTAAGTGATGAGAGGACTCGTCCGTCCGCTAACACCACTTCCAAACCGAACACTAGATCTCGCATCATCCCGTAGCGTAGTACCGCGGTACCGCCGGCATTGGTCGACAAATTGCCGCCAATCTGTGCAGTACCCTCGGAACCCAGACTTAAAGGAAATAAACGATCAGCATTGCGGGCCGCGGCGTGAACTTCCGCAAGGGTGCAACCCGCCTCGACGATCATGGAATTATTGCTGGCATCGACTTGTCGGACGGCTTTAAGCCGCCGCATCGATAGCACAATCTGGGAGCCACTCTCATCAGGGGTTGCAGCACCGCAGTAGCTGGTATTGCCGCCCTGCGGCACCACCGCTATTTCGTGCTGATCGCAAAATTTAAGGATCTCGGATACTTGGTCGCTACTGCGTGGCAAAAGAACCAATGGCGTATTGCCTTGATAGAGCCCGCGGAAATCTCGGGTGTAGGGCGCCACATCGCCGCCATCGAGCCAACCGTCCGCGCCCACTAGCTGTTTGAGCGCAGCGAGTGTGCTATTTTTAAGCGGGTGGGGCATGGATAGTGGTGATCGCGGCACGACGAGAGCGAGGTTTAGTTAACAGCATTTGAACATTGCCCAACTGTCGCTCTTCGAACCCCCCTTCGCAATAGCTCAAATAGAATTCCCACATACGGATAAACGTGTCCGGATAACCCAGACTTCTCACATCCCCTAAGCGTGCTGCGAACCGCTCCCGCCAAAGTTTGAGGGTACGAGCATAATGAGGTCCTATATCTTCCAAATGATAGACTTTCATATCGGTGACCCGCGCCACCGAGGCTAGAATCACTCCCACCGAGGGAATGAAACTACCCGGAAATATAAAGCGTTTGATGAAGTCTACTGATCGCCTCGCTTGATGGTAGAACTGGTCTTGAATTGAAATTGCTTGCAGTAGCATCGCGCCATTGGGGTTCAATAATTGGCTGCATTGCCGAAAGTAGGTGTCTAGGTATTCATGTCCTACTGCTTCAATCATTTCGATCGACGCTAACGCATCATATTTTCCTCTTAAGTCGCGATAGTCTTCAAGCAACAAAGTCACTTGATCATTGAGACCCGCTCGCGCGATTCGCTCTTTCGAGAATTCATATTGCTCACGAGAAATGGTGGTGGTCGTGACATGACAGCCATAATGTTGCGCGGCGTGAATCGCAAGACCTCCCCAGCCGGTACCAATCTCCAATAATCGTTGCCCAGGCTTTAGGTCCAGTTTGCTACACACCGCATCAAATTTGGCCGTTGACGCCTGCAATAGCGAGGCATGTTGGTTAGGAAATATCCCGCACGAATAGGCCATAGTCTCGTCTAAAAAAAGCGCGAAAAATTCGTTACCGAGATCGTAGTGCGCGGCGATATTACGCTGCGCGCCGGATTTGTCGTTCCGATTAAGCCAATGCACGAATTTGAACAAGGGAGCGCTAACCCGCGACCAGCCTGAATCTACGTCATTCATCAGATCGCGATTGAACACCATCAGGCGAACCAAATCGGTGAGATTGTCGCACTGCCAATGGCCGTTAATGTAAGCCTCTCCGGAGCCTAAAGTTCCGGCTAATACGACATCGGAATAGAAGCGCGAGTTTTGGACTCGAATCGTGACATCAAAGGGACCCTCAGGAGTGATTTTGCCAAATACATCTTCAACCTCACCTTCTATTAGCCGTAACCGTCCGTGTTGAATTTTCTTAAGTTGAGTTTTCAACAAAAATCGAGTTAGCCGCGCCAGCGCAGGGACAATGTCGTTTTTCATGGGTGATCAAAGATTGGCGTGCGCTTTAGCCACAAACGTAGAGCTTGCCAATGAATGGCGAAAATAATGCGCAATGTTATGAACGGGTAGACAACAAGACAGGTCAGTAGTGCCGCTGCGCTTAAGGGTTGTTGTTGTAGGGCGAGAGTGGCTTCGAATAGACAGTGGTGGTCACGGAAATTACGCATGTTTACAAATAAATCTTTACCAGGCGGGCTAAATTGCCATTGATATTGAAGATCCATAGGCATAAACGGCGATACATGAAAGGATTTTTCAAATTTAAATTGCAGCGCTTGTCCATGACCGCTCACCGGCAACACATATTGGTGACGTTCGCCCCAGGGCGTATTGGTAATTTCGGCCACTATTGCTTCAATGTCTTCGCCGTTCTCGTTAAAACAATAGTAGAAGCTGACGGGATTCATGCAATAGCCAAAATAACGCAAGTGCGTCAACAAGCGAATGGGTCCACGGGGTCGCCGACTTAACCGTTGTTCCACTAAATTGCGTATCGCAGTATCGAGTGGCAGGTCGGCTGCGCCGTAATAATCACTGCGCCTAAACCAGGCGAGCGCCGGGCGTCGCGCCGACCAAAAAGGTACTGTATCAAATAATTGCGGCAATTCAGCTAAATCGAGGTAGAGCATGAACAGATAATAGCGAAATTGATGCGCGGTCGGCGTTTCACGCCGATGATTAACCCACCCTTTGTAGATGCAACTGTGCATGATTTTGACTGCGAAAGGTTTCTAGTGCACTCAACGCGCTATTCACACCGTCCTCATGAAATCCATAGCTCCAGTAAGCACCGCAATAATAAGTGCGTTGCATGCCATTGATCTCGTGACGCCGACGCTGCGCCGCAATGCCCGCTAAAGAGTACACCGGATGTCGATAGCTGTAGCTCCCTAACACTGTTTCAGCAGCAACCGCAGCGCTGTGATTGAGTGTCAGTAAAAATTGGGTCGGCGCCTGCAGCGACTGTAATATATTCATATTATAGGTCACGGTGACCTGGTCGTGGGGTTCCACCGGCAGATGATAATTCCATGCCGCGCGCGCGCGCGGTCGGCGCGGGACTAGCCGGCTGTCCGTATGTAGGAGCGCTTCGTTCGATTGATAGCGTATAGCACGCAGAATTTCGCGCTCCTGCGGCGAAGGGTCTGCTAGCAGCCGTAAAGCCTGGTCGCTATGGCAGGCAAGAAATACCTGATCATAGTGAGCTACAGTGCCGTCCTTGAGGCGTAGAGAAACTTGGGTTCCCTGGCGTTTCAGCGACTCGACCGGCGTATTGAGGTGAATACGACCGAGATACGGTGCGGTCAGTTTGTCCACGTAGGCACGAGATCCGCCCCGAATAACGCGCCACGTGGGACGTTCGTTGACGCTTAAAAACCCGTGATTGGCGAAAAATTCCACAAAAAAACGTGCCGGGAAATTCATCATGTCAGACGGCCGCGAGGACCAGATGGCCGCTCCCATGGGCACAATGTAATGATTTATGAAGTAGCTTGAATAACCGTCACGATTTAAGTATTCGCCCAAGGTGGTGTGATTGTCTGGATTTTTTAATAAGCTTGGTGCTCGACGATTGAATTTTACTATGTCGGCAATCATCCGCAAAAACGACGGTCTGGCGAGATTTCGGCGTTGCGCGAACAGAGAGTTTAGTGAAGTGCCATTATATTCCAAACCGCTTTTGTCACACCGTACGCTAAAACTCATATCGCTCGGCTGCCACCCAACCTGCAATTCTTCTAGGAGCGCGACGAAATTGGGGTAAGTCCAATCATTGAAAACGATGAAGCCTGTGTCAATGGCGTAAGTTTTGCCGGCGTAGGGTATGTCGACTGTATGGGTATGGCCGCCAATGTGACTGGCGGCTTCGTAAATCGTAACATCATGTTCGCGATTCAGGTGGTACGCCGCAACCATGCCGGAAATTCCGGTGCCGACAACCGCGATTCGCATGCGCTTAGAAACGCTTTCCTACACCGTCACGCACGGCAGCCGGCACGGGCTTTAAGTCCCAGATAATGCCGACATAAGACATTAATTTCAGCAAGTAAAAAGTGATATCAAATTCCCACCAATAAAATCCTTGCCGCACCGCGGACGGGTAATGGTGATGATTGTTGTGCCAGCCTTCACCGAGGGTAATGATCGCCAACCACGGGTTATTCCGGCTCGCATCCCCAGTCTTGTAGCGTTGACGCCCAAACACATGTGACAGCGAATTGATGGTGTAGGTACCGTGATACAGCGCAATCGTGGATATAAAGAAACCCCACACCAGCATTTGCCCACCGCTGGTGCCAAGTCCTGGCGCCACGCGATGCAATAAAACGCCTAGCAGAAAAACGCTGAGGCCCATGACGGTTGGAATAACAACATCAAATCGATCTAGGAAGCGCAGTTCGGGGTACTTGAGTAAATCTTTCACTCGCGAAAGATCTGCGGTAAAAAACTTGTGCGACATGAACCAGCCCATGTGGCTCCAAAAAAACCCATGCTGTACCGGGGAGTGAACGTCCTCGGGTTTATCGGAATATACGTGATGGTGTCTATGGTGGGCAGCCCACCATATGGGTCCGCGCTGCACGGCGGAGGCACCTAGGACCCCAAAGATAAATTGACCGACGCGGGAAGTCTTGAATGTACGGTGTGAAAAATAGCGATGATAAAAACCGGTAATGGCAAACATCCGGATCACATAAAAAATAACGGCGGTGGCCACCGCTACGAAGCTGGTGCCCACCCAAAATACCGCCAGACACGCAACATGCATCAACAAGAAAGGTAGCACGCGCCCCCAATCTACATGACGCTCGGAATCGAGCTGATGCGCGGAATCGAGCGGTGCTGCGCCCTGGTTGGCGGAAGGTTCACTCCTGCGCTCGCCGTTTCCGATCCAGCGCGCAAGATCCAAGCTCAGCTTGGACGCAGTAGGCGCAGATATGGGCAATTCTTGAGGTTCTGACATTTTTTCCTGGATAAGCCTTTAAATGTGGGTAATCCATCCTAAATACAGTATGGCGTACTCCAATGGTCGGGACGATACTATTCAATTTCAAGTAGAGTAAGGCTCGCGGAGCTGGAAACCGCCACGTGGGCGAATACCGCAAACTATTGTTAACATTAGAGTTTTACGGGAACAAGGTTCGGCATGCAGTTTAAGGATTATTACGAAACCCTGGGTGTGGCGCGAGCTGCCGATGGCGATGCTGTGAAGCTTGCCTATCGTAAGTTGGCTCGAAAGTACCACCCCGATGTCAGTAAGGAGAAAAATGCTGAAGATAAGTTCAAGGCCGTGCAGGAAGCCTATGAAGTCTTAAAAGACCCAGAAAAGCGGGCGGCCTACGATCAATTGGGTCGCAATTATCGGCAGGGCCAGCAATTTCGTCCGCCACCGGATTGGCAACAACGGTTTGAGCATTCTGGGAACCAGCAATTTTCCGATGCTAATGGTTTTAGCGATTTTTTCTCAAGTCTTTTTGGGGGTGCGGCGGAACCTGCTGCCACGTCGGCGGACGCCGGCTTTCTAGATGTCACCATCGAAGAAGCATTTAGTGGTACCAAGCGCCGCGTGACGGTCAGTGAAAATGGCCATACTCGTCCTCTAGAGGTGCAAATTCCAGCCGGTGTTAGCGAGGGACAGGCGATGCGTGTGGCGGGCGTCGGGAATCGGCCTGCCTTGATATTTCGCATTAGATTTAGGACGCACGAGTTGTACACGCTGGAAGGTAAAAATGTTTTGATCAATTTGCCGTTGGCACCTTGGGAGGCAGCGCTGGGAGCCAAGGTGGCGGTGCCTACACTCAAGGGAACCGTGGAGTTGACTGTTCCGGCAGGATCGCAAGCCGGACAGAAGCTCAGGCTGCGGGGACGCGGCTTTCCCGGTGATCCCGGTGGAGATCAATTCGTTGTTCTCAAAATTGTGACACCGCCAGCCGATTCCGCAGAGGCTAAAAAAGCCTACGCACGCATGAAAGATGATTTTAATTTCGATGCTCGCGCCGAATGGCCGTGAGTAATTGCACTGTTTAACTCTAAAAGTAGCCACGCAAAAGATACCAACGATATGACAACCGACGCCCCTCAAGTAAAAGAATTTCAAGCTGAAACTAAAGAAGTCTTAAAGCTTGTTATTCATTCTTTGTATTCAAATAAAGAGATTTTCTTAAGAGAATTGATCTCCAATGCCTCAGATGCCTGTGAGAAATTGCGCTTCGCGGCGCTCGCCGACGTCAAGTTATTAGGATCGGAAACCTTATCGGTAACCCTAACCCCGGACTCAAGTGCCGGGACCTTAACTATAAAAGATAATGGCATCGGCATGAGTCGTGATGAAGTCATTGATAATCTCGGCACCATAGCCCGCTCCGGAACTAAGAAATTTCTGGAAGCGTTAAGTGGTGATTCGGTCAAGGATGCACAGCTTATAGGTCAATTTGGTGTGGGATTCTATTCCGCATTCATTGTGGCTGATCAGGTGACCGTGCTTGCGAAGCGCACTGATACCGAGGGAGTTCGTTGGGATTCTAAAGGCGAGGGCGACTACGAAATACAAACGAGTGATAAACAGGATCGGGGCACCGAAGTTACATTGCACCTGCGCGAAGAAGATAAGGAATTTCTGGAAGCTAGCCGCTTACGCGCCTTGGTTCGCAAGTATTCTGATCATTTAAGCATACCGATTATTCTGGTAACCGGTGATTCTCAAGATACGCTCAATCAGGCTAAGGCCTTTTGGACCAGGCCTAAGGCTGAACTTAAGGATGAGGATTACCAGGCTTTTTATAAGCACCTCACGCATGACTCCGAGGATGCGCGTGCTTGGGCGCACAATAAAGTGGAGGGTAATCTCGAATATACCTCGCTGTTGTATTTGCCGAAACGCGCGCCCTTTGATCTTTTTGAACGCGAGCAGCGAGGCGGCATTCAGTTGTACGTTAAGCGTGTGTTCATCATGGATAAGGCGGCTGAACTTTTGCCGCCGTGGCTTAGATTTATGCGCGGCCTTGTTGACTCAGATGACTTGCCGCTTAACGTGTCGCGTGAATTATTGCAGAACAATCGCACGATCGAAAAAATTAGAGCGGCGCTCGTCAAACGTAGTTTAGACCTGCTGGAAGATTTAGCGACCCATAAACCTGAAGATTACGCGCAATTCTGGAATACCTTTGGCGTCGTGCTCAAGGAGGGTGTTATCGACGATGCCGGCCACAAGACCCGGATCGCGAAATTATTACGTTTTCATTCGACGCAGATTGTGGGCCAGACTGCAAATGATACGGCTGAAGTCACGCTTGAAGACTATGTCTCGCGTATGAAGTCCGATCAAAAGTCGATTTATTTTATTACCGCGGATACGCTCTCCACAGCGCGTAATAGTCCCCATCTTGAGGGTTTTCGAGCCAAAGGCATTGAGGTATTGTTACTCACTGATCGCGTTGACGAATGGGTCGCGGGTCATTTACACGAGTTTGAGGGCAAAACGCTTGCCAGTGCGGCGAGCGCGGCGGCGGATATCGCGTCGCTTATTGAGACTCCCGAACAGGCGGTGGTCGAGTCAAATTTTAAGGAGACTCTGGATCGTTTGGCCAAAATTCTCGCGGGTAAAATTGCTAGCGCACGTGTTTCTGCGCGCTTGACTGATTCGCCGGCTTGCCTAGTAGCGGGTGAATATGGAGTAAGCCTGCGTATGGGTCGAATCTTAAAACAAGCGGGTCAGGCAAACCCGTTCGCGACCTTACCCTTGCTTGAAATCAATCCCACTCATGCTCTGGTGGTACGTCTCAAAGAGTGCGCGGATGACGCTGTTTTTACCGATCTTGCCCATGTATTGTACGATCAGGCCTTGTTGGCGGAGGGCGGTGAGCTTGATGACCCGGCGATTTTCGTGCGACGGATCAATAAGCTCATTGTTGAGGGAATTTCGACCGCACCTAAGCTAATTATTTGAGCGAGAGCGGCCTAGCTCCAATCGCCTCCGCCACCGCCAAAATCACCACCGCCCGAGCTATCGTCCCAGGAGCTAGGAGAGTCAACGCCAAAGTCTGTGCCGCCCATGTCAGAATTTGATGAAGGCTCTTCGGTGGGATTGTTGACCGCGCGACCGCCTTCTCGTCCGCCGTCCAGGAAATGATGTGCAATTTCTTCGCCGGCGACGACGCCAGCACCAACTGCAAGACCGGACGCCAGGCCGCCCATGATTCCTGAACCCATACCGCCAGCCGCACCCGCTCCGGGGCCGCCATATCCAGGGCCACCCATTGTGCCCGGCGCGCCGCTCGCGACCGCTCCCATCGGATACTGTGGGGGCGTACTGCGCCGACGAAATAACATCCATAGGACGCCGATAGCAGCGACCAAAACCAATACCATTCCCCATGGAAACGCGGATGCCGCCCGTGCACCCGGAGTCGCGAGCTGACCGCCCAATCCAATCTCGCCCTTTAATGCTTGCACAGCGCGCGGTTTTGCAAACGCGAGACCGGGGTCGAGTTGTTCGGCGATGCCGATTTCAGTACGCGCGGCCGCGTTTCTGCCGGCTTTTGCGGCTATTTCAGCCGCGACGAAATGTGCCTTAGCACTCTTTGGATGATCTTTTACAACCTGATCAATCATTTGCTGGGCTTGATCAAGATGCCCGGACTGAGCGGCCTCAAATATCTGGTGCATGCTGGCATCGCTGTCGGCAAATGACGGTGCCGCCGCCAGAGCGAAAACCGTCAAACTAAGAGCGGCGAGCGAAGATTTAAGCATAACAATTCCCCGTGAGCGGTCAATATTGAAGTAGGGTAGCCGTCGCTACTATAGCCTTAGATAGGGCCGAGTTTGTGAAGTTCAATGACTTCAAGGCAGTAAAACTGTGGCCCCCACGGTTTTACGACTCTCCAGTAGTTTATGAGCTAGAGCCGCGTCTCGCAGCGGGAATTTCTGTCCCACGTGTGCCTTAACTTCACCTGAGGCCAAACGAGCGAATAAATCACTGGAACGACTTTTTAGTTCGAGGGGGCTTTTGATATAGTCGAATAATACCGGTCGAGCCGCGAATAGTGAACCGCCGGTCGCCAGATCCGACAATTTAAAGTCGGGAATTAATCCAGAAGATTGACCAAAGCTTACGAACATTCCGCGCACTCGCAAACATTGCAGCGATCCGCGCCAGGTATCCTTGCCCACTGAATCGTAGACCACGTCAACGCCCCGGCCGCCAGTAATGTCCCGCGTGCGCGCTACAAAGTCCTCGCTGCGATAATCGATCACATGCGAATAGCCATTGACCCGAGCCAAGGCGATTTTTTCGGGTGAGCCCACCGTGCCTATGGCAATGGCGCCGATAGCGTTTAACCACTGACCCATTAATAGCCCGACGCCACCGCTCGCCGCATGCACTAGAACCCAGTCACCTTTCTTGACCGCGTAGGTGCTGGTGAGAAGAAACTGAGTGGTCATGCCTTTGAGCATACTGGAGGCAGCAACTTCAAAGGAGACGCTGTCAGGGATTTTAACGAGCCGTTCGGCAGCCACAACTCGGGACGTACGGTAAGCACCGGGCGGCAATACATAGGCGACGCGATCACCTACGCTGAAGTCGGTGACGTTCTCGCCGAGCGCCTCGATCACCCCTGCCGCTTCACTACCCAGAATCAGGGGAGTCGTCGGCCACGGATATAAACCGTTCCGAAAATATATATCGATGAAATTGACACCGATGGCTTTTTGCGAAATGACTACCTCGCCAGAACTCGGTTCGCTGGTCTCTAACTCAGACCACTGCAACACTTCCGGTCCACCGGCACGGTTTACAAGTATTCCAAAATTGCTCATGTTGCTCCTAACGAGTTGACGAAACGGCGAATGCGCGTACACGCTTCGCGAAGAATGGTCGCATCCGTCGCAAAACATACACGCACGAAATCCTGCGTTGACGCGCCAAATGCTCCGCCATCAAGTACCGCTACGCCTTCGGCCGCAAATAGCTGACGTGCAAAGTTCTGTCCTGATAGACCGGTTGCGCGTACGTCGATTAGCATGAACATGCCCGCATCGGGGTCATTTAAGCGTAGTTTTGGGGTGTCTTTTAAGGCGGCGACTAATATATCGCGTCGCTGGGCACAGTACGCGCGGATGCGCGATTCAGCGGCCGGCGCTACTTGTAAAGCGGTGATCGCAGCTTCCTGCACGAAGCCTGGTAATCCAAACAACATGCACATGGCGAGGGCTTCTGCGTGCGCAATCAATGGCTTTGGAGCTACCATCCATCCGGCACGCCAACCTGGCATAGCATGGGATTTAGATAAACTGCCGAGTGTCACTACTTGTTCCGGTAAAATCGCTGCCAAGCTAGGCACCCGGCCCTGTGGCGCTAAACCTGCGTAGACTTCATCGCAGACCACCCACAACGAATGCCGCGCCGCTAATTGAGCAATACCTTGGATATCGGCTTCGCTAAAAATGACTCCGCTTGGGTTATTGGGACTTGCAAAAAATATGGCGCGTGTGCGCGCAGTGATAGCTGCTTCAAGCGCAGATAATTCAAGGCGAAAGCCGCGTTCAGCTGAGGTGCCTACACGCACCATACGTGCCCCCGATACTTCTAAGGTGGCGGGATAGGACGGATATAAGGGTTCGAGCGCGATCACCTCATCGCCGGCGCCTGCGAGGCAGAGCGAGGCTGTGAAAAGAGCGTTTTGTGCCCCCGCCAGAAAAATAACATTGTCTATATCGACCCTTTGGCCGCTGCGGGTGTGGTGCAAGTCTGCAATAGCACGGCGCAAAGCGTCGCGACCGGAAGCGGGCGTGTAGTGAGTATCGCCGGCGCGTAATTTCGCGATGGCTTGTTCAGTAACTTCAATGGGTGTGTCTAAATCCGGATCACCCACACTCAACAATATGACGTTTTCACCACGCTCTTGGGCCGCTCGAGCGGCATAGTGGATTTGCCACGCATCGGATCCTTCGCCCGCGATGCGATTCACCAGCGGCGAGAATTTCATGGGTAAGAAGGGGTTCTTGCGTGATTCATGGTCGGCTTGCATACTCGTACAATTATAGTCTAAACCGGCAAGCGAACCTGTATGTCATCAACCGTGGGATGTTATGTAGTCGACCTATTGATAGCCAATGGTATCGATACCGTATTTGGTATTCCCGGCGTGCATAACATAGAGCTGTATCGTGGCTTAAGCAGAGACGGTATTCGGCATATTTTGGTGCGTCATGAGCAAGGGGCGGGCTTTGCGGCGGACGGTTTTGCGCGTGTGTCGGGAACGCCTGCTGCTGCATTCGTAATCTCTGGCCCGGGCTTGACCAACATATTGACAGCCGCCGCTCAGGCGTATTCGGATTCGGTGCCTTTATTGGTAGTCGCAACTACCCCGGTGAGCCAGTCGCTGGGCAAGCGCTGGGGCGTATTGCATGAATTGCACAACCAATATGCGGTCGCCGTCGGAGTCTTTGGTGTGGCGCGCGCCGCCCGCAGCGCCGAAGATGTCCGGGATCATTTGCGCGCCTGTCTAGCCTCACTGCGTGTGGGTCGGGCACGTCCCGCCTATCTAGAAATTCCACTGGATTTATTGTCGGAAAATACGGATTTAGTGGCGGCGAAATTCAATGATGTAATTTCATTGCCGCAGCCCGATAGGCTGCAAATTGAGGCCGCGGTGAAGTTATTGGCAAGTGCAGCGCGACCGCTAATTATTGCAGGAGGTGGCGCTCGTCGTGCTGCCCTGGAGTTACAGCGCCTGGTGGAAAACATCGACGGGTTTCTGATGACTACGGTTGCCGGGAAAGGGGTCATGAGCGAGCTGCACTGCGCAAGCCTAGGTGCGTGTTTGCCCTACGCACCTGCACAATCACTCATTGCGGAAGCCGACGTAATTCTAGCGGTGGGCACTGAACTTGCTGAAACAGATTTTTATAGCGGAATGCGGCTGCCATTTTCTGCGCGACTGATACGGGTTGATGTTGACCCTGCCAAACTCTCCGACCACTATGGAGCTGAAGTGCCTATCTGGGGTGACGCAACCACCGCCTTGCGCGCCCTTAACCAGGGATTGAGTGCTAAAGCGGGCTGGCGCACTCGAATCGGTTCGACCCTTAATATGCGTGCGTGCATTGAAAGTGGATTTGATGCGAAAACACGATTGATGCAAGTAGCGTTAGCAGCGATTCGCGCGGCGGTGCCGGCCGAGACCGTCGTATTGACCGACATGACTCAGATCGCGTACCTTGGTAATTATGCGTATCTGACTGAGGCTCCTGGGTTGTGGTTTCACCCCTCGGGTTACGGCACTCTAGGTTTTGCGCTGCCGGCGGCGCTCGGCGCGAAGATTTCTAGTCCAACACGCGCCGTTATTGCGCTTGCGGGTGATTTTGGAATTCAATTCACTTTGGGTGAATTGATGACTGCGGTTGAGTCAGGTTTAAGTTTGCCCATCATTGTCTGGAATAATTCGACGTTGGGCCAAATTCGTGACGACATGCTAGGCGCTCATATCTCACCGGTGGGCGTGGTCGCACGCAATCCGGATTTCGTCGCATTGGCGCAGGCTTGCGGGGCGGTTGCGGTGCGAGCGCGCAATGCGGCGAGCTTAAGTCAAGCGGTTCGAGACGCTCTGATTCACGCCGGGCCCACTTTGATTGAAGTGGTCGCAAATGATTTTTCAGAGTAGCCTTTCAAATAGTTAGATCTTAAGAAAAACGTAGCAGGAGAAAATATCATGATGAAGCAGATTGCTGGGATTGCGACGCTTATGAGCGTGCTTGTGACTGTGCCGGTACTGGCGGCGCAAACCATTAGGTTGGTCGAGCGTCCTATTGACGAGAAGACCATTGATTTGGGCGCAAAAGGAGATTCGATAGGGGATCTTTTGGTATTTGGTAATCCGATATTTGATGCCGCCAATAAAGTGCGGCTCGGTACCGACCAAGGGTTTTGTGTTCGAATTATTGTCGGTAAGAGTTGGGAGTGCAATTGGACACTGACCTTGAAGGAGGGTCAGATAGTGATTGAGGGGCCCTATATGGATAGCGGCGATTCTGTATTCGCGGTTACCGGCGGCACGGGTAAGTATGCGGGGGCCAAGGGTAGCATGACTCTGCATTCGCGCGACTTGAAGAATTCGAGCTACGACTTTACCTACGACTTACTATAATGGCATACGCAATAGCGGAGGCGACGCGCAGTCGCCGAGATTTCCCGGCACTGGCGCGGCAATACAATGGCCATGATCTCGTATATCTCGATGGTCCTGGTGGAACCCAGGTGCCGAATGCCGTGATCGACGCGATGCGCGATTTCTACTCGGTATGCAATGTCAATACGCACGGGAATTTTCCGCCTTCTCAGGAAGTAGACCGACGTATGTGGAGGGCTCGCCAGGTGGTGGCGACCTTCTTAGGGGCGCAGGGACCCGAATGTATTTCGTTCGGGGCAAACATGACCTCACTAAACTATGCGCTAAGTACTGCTATTCGTCGTACCTTAAAAGAAGGTGATGAGGTGCTGGTAACGCAACTCGATCACGAGGCTAATCGTGGGCCGTGGTTGCGTCTTCGAGATTCAGGAATAGTCGTACAAGAAGTAAAGCTGCTCGCCTCGGGTCAACTAGATCCTGTGGATATGGCTGCCAAAATTACATCGCGCACCAAGGTTTTCGCTTTGGGAGGATCGTCTAACGCGCTCGGCACGGTCAATGATCTGGCGCTGGCTCGTCGATTGACGCGTGAAGTGGGCGCCCTCATGGTGGTCGACGCGGTTCACTATGCGCCGCATTTTGCGCTAGACGTGCAAGCGATCGGCGCGGATTTTTTATTGTGTTCGGCGTATAAGTTTTACGGGCCGCATGTGGGCATACTCTATTCGCAACCGGGCGCACTGGATGCTCTACCGACCGACCGACTCTGTGTTCAAGACCCGGCGGCTCCCTATCGCATTGAAACAGGTACATTAAATCATGCGGCGATCGACGGTGTGCGTGCGGCGGTGGAATATTTGGCGAGTTGGGGAAACGGGACCGCACTGCGTCAGCGTATTGTCGATGCTATTAGCTCAATAGCGATATACGAACATTCTTTAGCCAAGTTTTACTACGAGGCGGTCAGTCGTTTGCCGGGCGTAAAGGTGCATGGGATGGATTTTTCGAGTGCTACGCGCGCACCTACCGTGTCGATCACCCTCGAAAATCATACTCCTGCGTCTGCGGCCGCCCAATTGGGTGCTAAGGGGATTTGTGTTTGGGATGGAGATTTTTATGCGGTCCGCGCGATTGAAATTCTGGGTCTCAACGCGCGTGGCGGGCTGCTACGCACGGGTATCTCGATGTACAGCAATCAGCATGACTTAGAGCGCTTGTTAGCGGGCCTCGAATCTCTGGTCGGTTAGTATTTAAGGGTAACAAATGAATAAGCGCTCTCGGTTGCATCTTCCGGCCCCGCCGGCTCGTCCGGGCGAAACTCCTGACTTTAGCTATGTACAGATATCACCTGCGGGCGCGGTGGCGCGACCTGAGATTAGTGTTCGGGCACGCGATATCGATTATTTAGCGCATGGGCTAGTCAGGGTGCTTGGCGATGATGCAGAAGCGGTGGGACCCTGGAATCCGCATTTAGAGGTATCTGAGTTGCAAATGGGATTGCGGCATATGTTGCTGGTGCGTATTTTCGATGAGCGCATGCAGCGCACACAGCGCGCCGGCAAGATTTCATTCTATATCCGCTCATTGGGCGAGGAAGCGGTGTCGGTGGCGCAGTGTATGGCGTTACTACCGGGCGATATGTTGTTCCCCTCGTATCGAAACCAAGGGCTGCATATCACTCGTGGTATGCCACTCGTGGATTTGATGTGTCAACTGCTGTCGAACACCAGAGACATGTGCAAGGGTCGCCAACTGCCGGTGATGTATCACTCTAAGTCGAACAATATCTTCACTATCTCCGGCAATTTAGCGACTCAATTTCCGCAAGCTGTCGGTTGGGCGATGGCGGCGGCGATCAAAGGCGAAGATCATTTGGCCGCGAGTTGGCTAGGGGATGGGAGTACCGCGGCCGCAGATTTTCATCACGCGTTGACGTTTGCTGCGGTCTACCAGGCACCTGTTATTCTTAATGTGGTGAACAACCAATGGGCCATCTCGACTTTTCAGGGTTATGCGGGTGGGGAACAACGCTCCTTTGCGGCTCGTGGTTCGGGCTACGGGGTCGCATCGATTCGGGTCGATGGTAACGATTTTCTAGCGGTGCACGCGGTGACGCAATGGGCAGCGGCTAGGGCGCGAACCGGTGCTGGTCCGACGCTCATCGAGTTGGTGACTTATCGAGTGGCTGGACATTCGACCAGCGATGACCCGTCACGCTACCGCGCCAAAGACGATCATAAATTCTGGCCTTTAGGAGACCCCATCCAAAGACTGAAGGCGCATTTAATCCGCTTGGGTGAATGGTCTGAAGATCGGCATCAAACCCTAATCGCGGAGCTGGATGCATTGGTGGCGATGAGCTGGCAGGAGGCTGTAACTTACGGCACTTTGAATGAGGGTCCTAGGCTAAATGCTGATTTGATGTTTGAAGATGTATTTAAAGAGATGCCGCAAAACTTGGCTAGGCAGCGAGCCGCAATGCGCGCGGCCGCGATACGTTTGCAAGGAACCTAAGTATGGCCCATATGAATATGATCCAGGCGCTGAATTCTGCGATGGATGTCATGCTTGCACGTGATCCGGCGGTGGTTTTGATGGGCGAGGACATTGGCTATTTCGGTGGCGTGTTTCGTGCGACCGACGGGTTGCAGCGTAAATACGGTGAACACCGAGTCCTGGATACGCCGATTGCCGAAGGCGGTATTGTCGCGACCGCTATCGGGATGGGTGTCAATGGATTGCGACCCGTGGCGGAGATTCAATTTGCTGACTATATCTATCCGGGTATTGATCAAATTGCGAGCGAGCTGGCGCGGCTACGCTTTCGCAGTGCAGGAGATTTTTTTGCACCCGTGACTATTCGCACGCCTTGCGGTGGCGGTATTCGAGGCGGGCAAACGCACTCCCAGAGTCCGGAGAGTATTTTTACGCATATTTGTGGTATCAAAGTGGTGATGCCCTCAAACCCTTACGATGCTAAGGGGTTATTAATTGCGTCGATTGAGGATGATGATCCCGTGGTGTTCTTTGAGCCTAAGCGCCTGTACAACGGACCCTTTGATGGCGATCCGAATAAACCGGCGGTGCCTTGGACCTCGCATCCGAAGGGTCAGGTCAGCGAAGGTTATTACACGGTGCCATTGGGTAAGGCTGAAATAGTCAGGGCGGGAAGTGATTTGACGATCATTACCTACGGCACCATGGTGTTCGTTGCGGTAGCGGCCGCCGCGGCGTTAGGGCTCGATGCTGAGATCATTGATTTGCGGTCGCTGGTACCGCTTGATGTTGACACGCTGTGTACTTCGGTGAAGAAGACGGGCCGTTGCGTGATAGCGCATGAAGCGACGCGTTTCTCGGGGTTTGGAGCTGAAATACTCTCGGTAGTGCAAGAAGAATGTTTCTGGGATCTAGAGGCGCCCATTCAACGCGTAGCCGGTTGGGATACGCCTTATCCGCATGCGTTTGAGTGGGAGTACTTTCCCGGTCAAGCACGAGTTTCTGAAGCGTTGAAGACCGTGATGGAGGTGAAGTGAGTCAGTTCATATTTAAAATGCCTGATCTAGGTGAAGGAACCGTCGAGGCTGAAATTATTGCCTGGCATACCCAACCGGGAGATTTGGTGGTCGAGGATCAAATCATCGTCGAGGTCATGACCGACAAGGCGGCGGTGGAAGTACCGGCTCCGGTCACGGGACGCGTGCTATCCATCTCGGGTACGCCGGGCGACAAAGTTGCTGTGGGTTCGCCACTCATTGTGTTTGAGACTGATGCGAAGGCCGCGACTGCGCCCGCGCCGGCGACAGCGCCCGCGCTCACGCCCATGCCCGAGGACTCACCGGCTCTCAAATCGGGCGAGCCTTTGCGGGTGAAGTCATCGCCCGCGAATAGGCGTCGTGCGCGCGAAGCGGGTATTGATCTTGCAACAGTCGCCGGTTCAGGACCAGGTGGCCGGATATTGACTCGCGATCTTCCTAGCAATCCGTTACCGCTCGTGACCGAAGTGAAGGTTATTGGCGTGCGGCGTCTTATCGCGGAACGGATGAGTGAAGCGAAGCGAAATATCCCGCATTTTGCGTACGTGGAAGAAGTCGATGTCACTGAATTAGAGTCATTGCGGTTGCATTTGAACAGTAAATTAGCCGTGGGTGAGCCGTCCTTAACTTATTTACCATTGGTATTAACGGCGTTAATACGAGTGTTGGCAGATTATCCGCAGTGTAATGCCTTGTACGATTCGGAGCGGGAAGTGTTGCTGCGTCACGCAGCGGTTCATGCAGGCATCGCCACGCAAACTTCAGAGGGCTTAAAAGTGCCGGTTGTACGAGATGCGCAATCGCTTGGCATTTGGGAGCTTGCCGCAGCGATTCGTGCTGTCACTGCGGCGGCGCGATCTGGGACGGCGAAGCGCGACGAGTTACGCGGCTCGACCATCACGCTGACCAGTCTCGGTAAGCTCGGTGGCATTGCTTCTACGCCCATCATTAATTCGCCCGAAGTGGCCATTATTGGGCTCAATAAGGCGGTCGATCGGCCGGTGGTGCACCAGGGTGTGGTCGCCGTGCGTCGAATGATGAATTTATCGTCGTCGTTCGATCATCGCTTCGTGGACGGTTATGATGCTGCTGAGATGATTCAGTCGCTGAAAGAGCGGTTGGAGCATCCGGCGACCCTTTTTATCAGCTAGTTTTCCTGTCCAATAGTTTAAGTGAGATTTCCATGATCGCTCAACCTCAAAGACCTGCATTCGGCTCCGTTCTGACCTCGCATATGGCGCAGGCTTTTTTTAAGAATGGCCAGTGGAGCGATACCGAAATTAAGCCGGTGGCGCCCATTGAGCTCAGTCCTGGTGCGCATGTACTACATTATGCGAGTTCTTGTTTCGAGGGATTCAAGGCTTTCAGGCGCGCCGACGGATCGATTCATGTATTTCGGATGGACCGACACATTCAACGGCTGCGTCAGAGCGCCCGAGCGCTGGTATTACCAGAACCGGATCCGAAGCAGCTAGCCGATATGGTGCGAGCGGTGATAAGTCGGTGCCGGGATGCGGTTCCCGAAGCGCCCGGTGCTCTGTATTTAAGGCCGATTTTATTTGGTACGACGGCCAACATTGGAGCGGCAGCGACTCCGACTAGCGAATCTACGTTGTTGGTGCTGGCAAGCCCGGTATGGGATTATTTTGCGGGCGGTATGAAACCCTTGCGCATATTGGTTGACGCTGAAAATACTCGGTCAGCGGCACAGTTTGGTATGGTAAAAACGGGCGGCAATTATGCGGCTGCATTGGGGCCTACTCTGGCGGCACGCGCTAAGTATAAGGTTGACCAGGTGTTGTTCTGTCCGGGCGGTCAGGTGCAAGAGACGGGAGCCGCAAATTTCTTGTTGTTACGCGCAGGACGGTTGCTTACCAGAAGCTTGGATGCGAGCTTTTTGCATGGCGTGACACGCGATTCAGTGCTGCATCTAGCGCGCGATATCGGATATGAGGTGGTGGAACGAGTCTTTGACGTACAGGAGATGTTGGATTGGGTAAAAGCCGGCGAGGCCACTCTTTCTGGGACGGCAGCAGTACTTGCTGGAGTGGGTACTCTTATTTACAAGGAAACTGAGCATCGAGTTGCCGACGGTGAAGTAGGTCCCCTGACGCGCGCTTTGCGCACACGCCTTATCGGTATCCAGCAGGGAGATGTTCCCGACAGTCACGGATGGTTAGAACAAGTTTACTGAATACTGCGCCAGCGGATTGATCATGTGCCGAAGGAGCTCATTTGTGAAACGTTTATCGCTTGCATTGGTGTCCCTAATAATGGGATCGGTCGCAACTGCGCATTATGAAGATAAGCCCATTAATACTGGCATCGAATTAAGGGACTGGTGCGAGGCGGTGTCTGAGGCATCGTTTATTGGTAAAGGTGTTAGACCTTCAAACTGGAGCGCGACTTTTTGGGCGGAGGGCAATGTTTTGCTAGTCAAAGGTAGCTGGCGCGTTGATAGCCAAGAAGTGACTGTGGAATGCCGGATTGCTCGCGGTGCGCAGACGCGATACGCCTCGATCGCGTATTCTGGCGGTCCGTGATAACCCCAGGGGAGTTAAAATCAGGAAGCAGCGAATAAATGCAAGGACAAAGATCAATGAAAATACATTTTTTGGTTGGATTTATCGTCGCGCTTGTTACCGTGAACGTGTCGTGCGCACCGTCGTCGCATATTCTGACCGGTGTAGCTAGAGCGCCGATATCTCCGTCCGCGGTGAAAATTTACTCGACACCACCGGTGCGGTTTGAAGAAATTGCGTTACTGGATGCCTCAAGCAAGAGCATATTCTTGCCGGGCGGCCAAAGATCGATGGATAAGGTCATTGAACGTCTGAAAATTCAAGCGGCACAATTGGGTGCCAATGGAGTCATTCTCGGTGATGTGCAAGACCATCAAACCGGTGCCATCGGCACGGGCGTAGGTTCGGACTCCTATTCGAGCCATTCCTCGCTAGGAATTGGAATAGGCGGTTCCCTCGGTATTTACAGTAAGTCGGGAAAGGGGCGCGCAATCTATGTCCCTGAAGGAACGGTGGCGCCTCCTACGCCGTAGCTCTCGCAGTTGCACGAAGGCGCGCGCAATTAAGGATTGTAGCGGCCATGCTCGCACCACCTTCGGTGAACACGTGGGGAAGATAACGTCGCCCGCCGCGACCTTCTAAGACAAAGAGGTGAGTTGCTAGCATTGCTAGCATCAATCCCCTAAAAGAGGCAGAAAATGGCGCAATTAATGGTCCGTAATCTGGCCGAAGACCTGGTCAAGACTTTGAAACAACGCGCTGCCAAACACAATCGCAGCGCTGAACAGGAGCATCGCGAGATTCTACAAGCGGCGCTGCGCGGTCCGCGCCGACGTTCCCTCGCCGCTGTATTGGGCAGCATGCCCGATGTCGGTACCGACCGGGATTTCGTCCGCGAACAACGCGATCAACGAGCCTGAGTGTGTACCTGATCGATACCGACATCATCAGTGAGGCCCGCAAAGGTGATAATGCCAATGTCGGCGTGCGAGCATTCTTCAGCCGAGCCAATAGCGACAATATCGCGCTGTTCCTGTCGGCGATCACGATCGGAGAGCTTCGGCAGGGTGTGGAATTGATCCGGCACCGCAGTGATGAAAATCAAGCGCAAAGGTTAGGTCGCTGGCTTAGTCGTGTAACGAGCGATTATGCTGAGGCAATACTTCCGTTCGACCACGAAACTGCACAAGTGTGGGGTCGATTGCGCGCGCCCCATCCGGAGAATCCGCTGGCCAAACAGATAGCCGCCATCGCATTAATCTACGATCTCACTGTAGTTACTCGCAATGTCGCGCATTTCACACCGACCGGTGTGAGGCTCCTGAATCCGTTCACGTAAGTACGCTTACAGCACTCTATAACCAATATAACGAGGCTTGCGCTTTAACTTGCTTAGGCCCAAGGTGGCTATCCGCACCCGGAATCAGGCCCGATCGCCTTAGTATTCCTCGCGCTTTTCGTCTAAATCGTCATCCTCCTCGTCATCGTCATCGTCTTCGTCCTCATCGTCGTCATCCTTCTCATCTTCTTCTTCATCCCAATCCTCGTCCTCATCGTCGTCATCCTTAGATCCCGACCAGCCTTCTGGCTCCTCGGTGAGATCTAGGTCCATTTCTGCCCATCCATCGGTATCCAATTCTTCGGTTTCACCGTCTAGATGTTGTATTTGGATGGTTTCACCATCTTCATCCACCTTGAGAACTTGGAACGTTTCGTCGTTTTCTAAGTCCTCATACCATTGCCCGATGACGGGTTCGTATTCTCTGCCCACGGAGGTTGTCCTTTGTTAAAACGGATGCGCTACACCCGCTTGCGAATATTAGGGGAGGCCAGCCGCTGAAGTAAATGGCAATATGGCATTTGATGACTGACTTAGACAACAAAATTTCCGCTAGCCGTATATCGCTTGCCAAACGAGTGGTGGTCAAGGTGGGTTCGGCGTTGCTGGTTGACGCTAAAAACGGCCATTTGAACCGCGCGTGGCTGGAAAGCCTGGTGGCGGATGTCGCCCGTATGAAAAAACGCGGCCAAGAGGTTATTTTAGTTTCTTCAGGTGCCATCGCCTTAGGAAGGCGTCACTTAGCGCTGGCGAGTGGCAAACTGCGGCTTGAGGAAAGCCAAGCGGCTGCAGCGGTCGGACAAATTCGGCTTGCGCACGCCTACAAAGAGCTACTGGAGGGGCACGCGATCACCGTGGCGCAAATTCTCTTAACTCTGAGCGATACCGAACAGCGGCGACGCTATCTGAATGCACGCGGGACCCTAAATACGCTGCTTTCTTTGGGCGCGGTGCCGGTTATTAATGAAAATGATACGGTGGCGACGGCTGAAATTCGCTATGGTGATAATGACCGCCTGGCGGCGCGAGTGGCACAAATGCTGGGTGCGGACTGTTTGGTGCTGCTATCGGATATTGATGGACTCTATACCGCAAACCCGAATATCGATCCCAAGGCGCAGTTTGTCGCTCGTGTGTTGCATGTCACGCCCGAAATCGAGGCGATGGCGGGTGGGACCGGTAGCGACATGGGTAGCGGCGGTATGCACACTAAACTAGCGGCCGCCAAAATAGCGATGGGTGCCGGTTGTCATTTATGTATATCCAAAGGGGCCTACCAGCATCCGCTGCAACGAATCGAGGAAGGGGTGCGGTGCACTTGGTTCGTACCTGCCTCGACGCCGATGGCGGCCCGCAAGCAGTGGATTGCCGGGACCTTAACGCCGGCGGGATCCATTGGTATTGATGCGGGCGCGGTCAGCGCATTGGCGCGCGGTAAAAGTCTATTGCCGGCGGGCGTCACTCGTACGGTCGGTCGCTTTGATCGTGGCGATACAGTCAGCATCAAGGGACCCGATGGTGTCGAGGTGGCGCGGGGTATGGCGGCTTATTCGGATAACGATGTGGCTCGTATCATGGGTCGAAAAACCGCGGAGATTGAGCTTGTGCTTGGATTTCGCGGACGTGATGAAATAGTGCATCGTGACGACCTGGCGTTATTAAATATTTCGGAAGAGTAAGTTTATGTTGGATGCGCTCGCGCTGAAAATGCGTCAGTTGGGATTGGATGCCGTAGCCGCCGCCGAGCAGCTTGCGCAGGCGACGCCTGCACAGAAAAATCGGGCGCTTCAAGCCGCAGCGCTAGCCCTGCGCTCTGGTAGTAACCAGATACTTTTAGACAACAGCGCAGACATGGACGAGGCCGTTGCGCGCGGACTGTCTAATGCATTGCTCGATCGATTGAAACTTGATGCCGTGCGAATCGAGGCCATGGCTCGCGGCCTTGAGGATATTGAACAACTTGCGGACCCCATTGGTACCGTCTTGGCGCAATGGACTCGCCCCAATGGCATGGTGATCCAGCGAATTCGCGTGCCGCTGGGGGTGATCGGTATTATTTACGAGAGTCGCCCCAACGTGACTGCGGATGCCGGTGCCCTTTGTTTAAAATCGGGCAACGCGGTTATTTTGCGTGGCGGTTCAGAAAGCATGCGTTCCAATGCGGCGATTCACGCCTGTTTGATGCACGGGCTGCAAGCCGCTGGGTTGCCGGAGGCCTGTATTGCGCTCGTGCCCACTACGGATCGCGCGGCGGTAGGCATTATGCTCGGCCAGATGGTGGAATTTATTGATGTGATTGTGCCGCGAGGAGGTAAGAGTTTGGTTGCAAGGGTGCAAGCGGAAGCGCGAGTGCCGGTGATCGGGCACCTTGAAGGCATTTGTCATGTGTATGTGGATGGCGATGCGGACCTTGCGATGGCTAAAAATATTGTGTTGAATGCGAAAATGCGCCGTACCGGCATTTGCGGGGCGGCAGAAACTTTACTGGTCGATCGGGCGGTGGTCGCGAATTTGACTGTGTTGATCAAGATGTTGTTAGATGCGGGCGTGGAAGTGCGGGCTGATGAAGAGGGTTGCCAAGTTGATTCGAGAGTCGTGCCCGCAACCGAGGCAGATTGGGGGACCGAATATTTGGACGCGATTATAGCGGTGCGCGTGGTGGAGGGTGTCGATGGCGCGATCGCGCATATTCATCGTTACGGGTCAGCGCATACGGAATCGATTGTGACTGAGAATAGTGCGACCGCGGAGAAATTTCTGGCGCGCGTGGATAGCGCTATCGTGTTGCATAACGCCTCAACCCAATTTGCCGACGGTGGCGAATTTGGAATGGGTGCAGAAATCGGTATTAGCACCGATAAGTTTCATGCGCGGGGTCCCGTGGGCGTGGAGCAACTAACGAGCTACAAGTATTTAGTGCGAGGTCGAGGGCAGATTCGTAGTTGATTAGATCATCGTTTCCCACGAGCGACTCAGTCGCAAAGCGCTGATGATGACGCCCACCATGCTGTAGGTTTGCGGAAAATTACCCCATTGAAGGCCGCTTATCGGATCGATATCTTCGGATAATAACCCTACGCTATTACGCCGCGATAATAATCGCTCGAACAACAGGCGTGCTTCGGCGAGGCGACCGATGCCAGCAAGTGCGTTCACGTACCAAAAAGAACACATGGTGAAGGTGTTAGACGGCTCGCCAAAGTCATCGGCATGCACATAGCGGTACACCAAATCACCCCGTACTAATTCGCGCTCGATCGCCTGTACAGTGCTCACAAATCGTGGGTCGTCTGCGGCGATGAACCCTAAGTCCGGCAGCAGGAGCGCGGTCGCATCCACATCTTCACCCTCAAATGCGCTGGTGAAGGATTGATTGGCGGGGTTCCACGCGCGCAGGCTAATTTGCTCATGCATAAAACGCGCGCGCTGACTCCAAAATTCCGCTCGTTCAGTATTTTTGAGCTCGGCCGCTATGCGGCTTAGTCGATCACAAGCGGCCCAACACATGACGCTTGAAAAAGTGTGGATTCTTGCGATTCCGCGAAATTCCCAAGGACCCGCATCGGGTAATGCGAATACTTCGTTGGCGTGCTCGCCGAGCACTTCGAGGCGGGCAAACAGTGCACTATCACCGGGTTGTGTGAGACGCTGATCGAAAAATAATTGGCGTGCGGCTAGCACTACCGAACCGTATACATCGTGTTGTATCTGTTGGTAGGCAAGGTTACCCACTCGGACCGGTCCCATGCCACGAAAGCCCGTGAGCGATGTAAGCTCACGTTCCTCGATATTTGCTTCGCCGGTAATGCTATACAACGGCTGCAATACGCCGGTGGCCGAGCGTGCCACTACATGATCCAAATAGCGTAAATAGCCTTCCATGGTATTCGTGGTGCCCAGACGGTTGAGTGCGGATACCACAAAAAAACTATCCCGCAACCAGCAATACCGGTAATCCCAATTGCGAGCAGTATCCGCCATTTCCGGTATCGAAGTGGTCAACGCTGCGAGCACCGCGCCGGTATCCTCATAGGTGCATAGCTTTAAAGTAATCGCCGCCCTAATCACGGCCTCTTGCCAATCGTAGGGTACTGCTAGACCGCGGATCCACTCGTGCCAATAGCGTCGCGTTTCTTCCAACCAACTTCGGGCGAGCGCCAATGGAGTTTCTTCGAGCGTTTCATCCGTCGTTAAAATGAACGCGAGTGGGGCGTCAAGTACCACGGTACTCTCGTCAAGGAGTGCGGATACCGACCCGTTGGTGGTGATTCGATAGGACAATTGCGGTGCAATAAAGCGTACGTGATGACTACCCGATATTTTCTCAGGACTGTTTGCTCCATAGTCGTAGCAGGGGTTAAGCCTTAATGTGATCAGCGGATGGCCTTGTACCGGTTCAATGATGCGCACTAGACTCATGGGTCTGAAAATTCTGCCGCGCGTGCGGAAACGTGGGCAAAAGTCCGTGATGCGCAATTGGTTGCCGTGGGAATCAGTGAGTAGAGTCTCAACCACGGCGGTATTGCGTTGGTACTGACTGGTTGCTGTTGCAAGGTCCGCGAGGTCCACCGCAAAGACGCCTTTTAAGCTATCGCCAGCCTCGCTTGAGAGTAGGGAGCAAAAAACCGGGTCAGCGTCGGGGCGTGGTAGGCAGGCCCATACAATTCGCCCCAGATGATCAATTAGCGCCGCGATCTGGCAATTGCCGATTACTGCGAGATCTAAATTACCCTTGGCTTGCACTAGAATGACGACGAGCTTTCGACCAAGCAACCGAGCCATGTACGCACCGCTGCGGGATCCTCTAAATGCCATTGCGCTTGCACTCGATCACCGACCGCGATCGACATGCCAGCGCGATCTTCAACAGCTCGAAAACCATCGCGATCAGTCAGATCATCACCAATAAATACCGGCTTGCGACCTGAAAATGGTTGTTCTTTCAAAAATGCGTTGATCGCGGTCCCTTTGGAAAACCCGCTAGGCTTAATTTCCAGCACAAAGTGACCTTCTTGAATATGATAGTGGCTCCCGAGGCTCGCAACTGTCTCCACCAATAATTGGCGAATGATCGGCTCTTGTTCGGGGGCATTGCGAAAATGCATTGCGATTGCGCGGCCTTTATCTTCGAAATAAGTGTTCGGATGAGCACTGGTTATTTCTTGCAATGACACCTTAAGTGGGTTCAGGCGTGAGTCGCCAAATCCAGCGCCGCGCAAAGTTCCGTTTAAATCGCGGCGTTCAATGCCGTGCAATCCCGCCGCCGCAAAATGCAAGGGTGAAAAAAGTTCATCAAGACGCGCGATAGGTCGACCGCTTACCAGCGCAAGCGCACCATCGAGTTTTTTTAAAATGGCAGTCAGTAGAGTTTTCAATTTTTCATCCACTACACTTTGCAGGGGTGAATCAGAAAAATCGATAAGTGTTCCATCCACATCTAGGAATAGGCAGCAATCCACAGTCAGTGGTGGTGGAGAATTTTTTCCCATTCGGGACCATAACTGAACCTACTCGGATTGCCAATAGTTCGTTGCATAAATTTCAGGGTACACTCCCGCATGCTGCGGAACTTGTGATAGCCGCGGGTAGTCGAAGGTCCATGGGTCGCAAGCGGGAGCTAGTTATGTTTCGTACCATCCTCTTGCGGCTGATTTTGCCTCTGATTGCCGCCTCGGTGGTCGTAGCGTACGTGGGTCTTCCCTATATTGAACGGCTGCTGAGCGAATGGTTTCGCTCTGACGTTGAACTGCGGGCTCAGCTGGTGATGCATTCCACTGAGGATCGCATCAGTGATCTAGTTGCGAAGGGTGCCGAAAAGGGCGGCGACAAGGGCGGCGACAAGGGTGGCGACGCTCGCCTGCGCGCGTATTTGTCGAAGATCACGACTGACGAGCGTTTGCTTGGAATTTTGGTCTGTCGTGTTGACGGAACGTTGATCGCGAAAACCGATAGGACTCCCGCGTCAATTGCTTGTGATCCCAGTACCGATCCAGTCGCAACTCGTATTTTGAAGCTTCCGTCTGGATCGGTACAGGTTTCCCAGTTTGGATTTGATACCGGTGCTTCTACTGCCTTTCGGGTCATGTTGCTGCACGATTTAAGTTTTGTCGATCATCGCCAAAGAACCGCACGTGACTTTCTTCTGGTATTTGTCGGTATTTCCGTATTGCTGCTGGCATTGTTGATCGTATTGACTGGGTGGCTACAACTGCGCCGCTGGATCCAATCGTTAGTGGGCGATATTCGCGGCCAGCGATTTCTCGATGATGCAAGGTCACCGCGCGCCTCATTGCCGATTCTATCTGAGGTTCGGCAAGCCATGGCCGAAGTAGAAGAGAAGCAGAGACTAGAGATTGATTTTCGCGAAAATTGGACGCCTCAGGCGTTGCGTCAAGTCGTCGACGACTATCTACAGGCGTCGCAGGTCATAATTGTCTCGAATCGCGAACCGTATATTCATAGTTACGACGCGGATGGCAAGCCGATAGTCCAAGTGCCGGCGAGTGGGATGGTGACCGCGCTCGAACCGATTATGCGCGCGTGCTCCGGAGTGTGGATAGCCCACGGTGCAGGCAGTGCGGATCGAGCCACGGTGGATCGCTTCGACCAAATACGGGTGCCACCGGACGATCCAACTTATACCTTGCGTCGGGTGTGGTTGTCGCCTGAGGAGGAGGCAGGCTACTACTATGGATTCTCGAACGAGGGGCTATGGCCACTGTGTCACTTGGCGTACGTGCGGCCAGCTTTTCGCGCAAGTGATTGGCGTATGTATAGCGAAGTCAACGCCAAATTTGCCGATGTAGTCGCGGCCGAAGCGACCACCGATAGTCCGGTAATATTGATTCAGGATTTCCATTTTGCGTTGTTGCCTAAACTCATTCGGGCCAAAATGCCCAAGGCAACGGTGGTTTTGTTTTGGCATATTCCTTGGCCTAACGCTGAGACCTTTGGTGTTTGCCCGTGGAAGAGTGAGATGTTGTTGCACATGCTGTCAGCGGATATTTTAGGTTTCCATACGCGATATCATTGCCAAAATTTCCTGGATGCCGTTGATCGATTTATGGAATGTCAAATTGATCATGAGCATATGACCGTCACGTTCCAAGGCCATACTTGTCGGGTTGCACCCTATCCTATTTCGATTGAGTGGCCGCCGCGCTGGCTTAAAGACGTGGCTGACGTGGCCACCTGCCGTGCCGCGGTTCGCCAGCGATACCATATTGGTGCAAATGTATTTTTGGGGTTGGGTGTCGAACGCTGGGATTTTACCAAAGGTATCGTTGAGCGTTTTCACGCCTTAGAATCCTTGCTAGATAGAAATCCGCGGCAGCGCGGTAAAGTCACGCTATTACAAGTGGCCGCCCCGTCGCGCAGCGAATTACCGGCCTACGCGGCATTACAGAAAATGACCTATAGTGAAGTGGAGCGGATTAATACCAAGTTTGCTGAAAATGGTTGGCAACCGATTATCCTGATCGACAAACATCAGGAACCGCAGCAGGTATTCGAGCTGTACCGTGCTGCAGATTTCTGTATGGTGAATAGTTTGCATGACGGTATGAATTTGGTGGCTAAGGAATTTGTCGCCGCGCGAGACGATGAAGATGGTGTGCTTATTTTGAGTAGTTTTGCTGGCGCGTCGCGCGAACTCATCGAAGCCGTTCTGATAAATCCCTTTGATGTAACCGAGACGGCGCAAGCGATGGAAACGGCGATGCGCATGGGCAGAGATGAGCGCCGCAATCGTATGAATTTAATGCGTCGGACCGTTAAGGAGAATAATGTGTACCGCTGGGCCGGGAGCATGCTGATGGATGCTGCGCGGATCAGGCAACGGCAAAGCTTACCGAGCGCGGGTCGCGGCGCGAATCGTCGCTAAGCGGTTAAGGCAAGGCGCGCTCAGCGAAGCTGCGCAGACGGTTAGCCGCCTCTTGCAGAGTTTCATCGCGCTTAGCAATACATAATCGAAGTAAGGTCATCGGCGGAGCTTCTGCATAAAACGGCGATAGCGGGATAGTGGCAATCTTCGCCTCGCGCATGAGACGGTCTGCGAACTCATGGTCACCGATCTTACTTAGCGCGCTATAGTCGCACAATTGAAAATAAGTACCAGCCGACGCAATGGGTTCGAATCCTGAGCCCCGTAAGTATTCGCACAGTAGGTCGCGTTTGCGTTGGAAGAACGACGATAGTCCCGTCCACGCATCCGGGAATTTTTCCAAATAGGCGGCGATGGCGTATTGCACGGGTGTGACGATACTGAAGCTATTAAATTGGTGAATTCTACGCAGTTCGCGAGTCAGCAATGTTGGCGCGACGCTATAACCGATACGCCAACCGGTGGCGTGCAAGGTCTTTCCAAAGGAAAACACAGCGAAGCTACGTTCGCGCAGTTCCGTATGAGCGAGTACCGAGGCATGTTGTCTGCCGTCGTAGACCACATGTTCGTATACTTCATCAGATAATACGGTTATCGGTCGATCTCGAATCAGTGCGGCAAGGTGGTCGAGATCTGCGGAGCTCGCGACAGAGCAGCTCGGATTTTGAGGGTTATTGATGATGATGAGGCGGGTGCGATCATTGAGAGTTTTTCGCACTTCATCCCAGTCGAAGCAAAATTTTGGTGGCATGAGCCGGATGTGTCGGCAAACCCCGCCTGTAAGACGAATCGCAGGCTCATAGGAGTCATAGGCGGGGTCGAAAATTATGGCCTCGTCGCCCGGACCAATCACGGCTTGGATGACATCGTATATGGCTTCGGTAGCACCGCATGTGATGGTGATTTCATGGCTGGGATCGAACGATTGGCCATAGGTTATATGGAGTTTGTAAGCGATTTGTTCACGCAGCGCCATCACGCCTTCCATGGGGGCGTACTGGTTGCGGTCCGCCGCAACCGCCTCGACGAGTTGATTGCCAAGTCGCGAATCAATGGCGTAGTCGGGATAACCTTGCCCGATATCCAGGGCTTTTTCCTCGATTGCGCGGCGCGACATCACCGAAAAAATGGTAGTACCCACGTCCGGTAGTTTACTTATGAAATGCATCGTTTGGAAACTGTTGGGTTTGAGGTAGTAGCAAGTTTAGCGCGCTAGCGCAGCCAGACCGCCAGCAAATGAGGAGACGAACAGCCCGCGTGCGCGCAAAGTTCGCGCAGTGGCTAGGCTTCGTTTGCCGGTTGCGCAGACCAGCATGTACTGGCCCGTCATGGATAATTGTGCAGGGTTGTCAAGTAAAGCTGCCATGGGGATATGGCGCAGGTTACTCGGGTGTGCGGCTACTTCCTTGGCATCGCGAATATCAATCAACTCGAAGTCTTGTGCTAAAGCCGCCTTGAACGAAGGTAAAACGACTTCAATATTAGGTTCCGTTGGTTCCGTGGGTGAGTCGGGCTCAAGGGCTTTAATACGCGCACAGGCGGGGGCGTGACACTCGGTGTGCCGCTTCGCTGTGAGTTTCGTCATTGAGAAAGTACTGAAATCCATGAGCAGTAACTCGCCCGCCAGTTGCCCTGACATGTTTAAAATAATCTTGAGGGTCAGTAAGGCTTGTAATGTACCGAAGGTGCCGGGCACGGGTCCCAACACTCCGGTTTGCGCGCAGTTGCCAACAATGCCGTCCAGCGTAGCATTCGGCCAAAGGCAGCGTAAACAGGCGTGATCTTGCTGTGGCTTATAGACCTGCAGTTGCCCTTCGTATTGGTAGACGCTGGCGAAGACAGCCGGTTTATTTGCGAGCACCGCGGCGTCGTTAATGAGGTACTTGGTGCGAAAGTTATCACTGCAATCCACCACGATATCGTATTGACTCACGAGGGCGAGGGCATTGGCAGCATTGAACCGCAGGGCATGGATTTCGACCTGTACCTGCGGGTTGATCTTGTGAATTGCGACTCGCGCGAGCGAGACTTTTGAAATACCGACATCGTTAAGTTCAAAGATCGGTTGGCGATGTAAATTGCTAGCCTCTAAGACATCTGCATCGACTAAGCCTAGGCAGCCATTCTCGTGGCAACCGACTCCCGCTGCCGCCAGATATTGCAGCACAGGGCTGCCCAGTCCGCCGGCACCTACTACAAGTACCCGGCTGCGTGCCAAACGTTGCTGACCGACCTCGCCCAGTTCCTTCAACAGAATTTGTCGTGAATAGTCGGGCTGCATGGCCCTAGCCGTGCGAGGGCGCGGCCGCGCAATGCTCGCAGTTCACCCAGCCTGAGTCACCGTTTCGGTAGTGCTCTTTTTTCCAAATGGGTACGCGATGCTTAACGGCATCGATGATATGGCGACACGCATCAAAAGCTTCGCCACGGTGTACCGCGCTGACGCCGACCCATACCGCCATTTCGCCTAGATTTAAGTTTCCAATGCGGTGAATACACAGGGCTCGTTTAATAGGGTATTGCAGCGCCGCTTGCTGAATAATCCGCTCACCTTCTTTGACCGCGAGAGCTTCGAAGGCTTCATACTCTAAGCGCAGGACTTCCTGACCCTCGTTGTAGTCGCGTACCCAGCCTTCGAAGCTTGCATAGCCGCCCGCGCTTAAATCGAGTAGTTCGCGTCGTGCCGGTTCGGTGTCAATCGCCGAGGTTGTGAAACGAAAACGCATTAGCCACCCGCAACCGGTGGGATGAAGACGACGACGTCGCCGTCTTTCAGGGAGAGCGACCAATCTGAGAATTCCCCGTTCACCGCGACTTTCAATTGTTCATGTCGTAACGTGAACTCGAAGCGGTCGCGCAATTCGGCATACAAATCCTGGGGCGTGGCGGCCGTGGTCTGCACAGATTCTTCGGAGCGCCCGGCTTGCTCGCGTAGGATCGCGTAATACTGAATTTTTAAATGCATAACTATTCAACGCTCCAACAAACTGTGCGCGTGGGTGTACTCATCCGGCGTATTGATATTATCAAGCGCTGTGGCTTCCACGGGGTCAACGAGTTTACTTGAATGACCCACCAGAAATTTTCGGGGACATTGGCCACCGTGCGCTTGGTACTGCGCCAATGCGGCATTGGCTGAAGGTTCCCAAATCGCGCATAGCGGTTCGGGTAGGCCGTCATGGGCACTCCGAAAGGCGGTGGCAACAGCGGAAGGATCGCGCGCTGCGAGAAGGGCCTTCAGCGTTACCAACGATAAAAATGGCAAGTCGACGGCAAGTACCCACCACGCTACATTCGGGTGCGCCTTAAGCGCTGAGCGTATGCCGACAATGGGTCCGCCGCCCTCAACGGAGTCGACAATCAAAGGTCTGCCCGCGCGAATAGGCTCCGCTATTTGGTCGGCACGCACCGACACAAAGGTGCGCTCGACTAGCGAGTTCAGTAGTTCGAAAGCTCGGTCCAGTTGATTTTGGCCCTGGTACAGCAATGCCGCCTTGTCGCGCTGCATACGCGTGCTGGTACCGCCGGCGAGTATGAGGCCGTAAATTGACGTCATCTAAATCGCTTCGTTGGCAATATCGCTTTTGCCACCACGTTTCGATACCAGTCGTGTGTTGCCAATGACGATGTCATGAGATAGGGACTTACACATATCATAAATAGTGAGTGCGGCGACGCTCGCGCCCGTGAGCGCTTCCATTTCGACGCCGGTTTTGTGGAATACGCTGACGGTACAACGAATAATCGCTTCATCACCGATGAGCTCAATATTAATCTGGCAGTTCTCAATGCCCAGCGCGTGACAAAACGGAATCAATTCGTGCGTGCGTTTCGCGCCCATGACTCCTGCCACGATTGCGGTATCGAAAACTGGACCCTTCGCGGATTTGAAACCGCTTTCGCGCAGAGCGGCGGCGACAGGTGCTGGGAATTGCACTCGTGCTTCAGCAATGGCGGTTCGCTGTGAGGGCAATTTGGCGCTGACATCCACCATGCTGGGACGTCGGTCGGCATCGAGATGCGAGAAAGTCATTGGTCATCCACCGATGTAGTACATTTCAATTTTCTTCATGCCAGGTTCGCTGCGGCGTAGCGCTTCACGTTGCTCGCTGTAGCGGTCCGTGCGCGCACCCCAAATGCCACGCATTAATTGTTGCAACTCATCGTCGCTGACACCGGCTCTTAAGGGTGCGCGCAGGTCTATACCATCCTTAGCGAATAAGCAGGTATAGAATTTTCCTTCCGATGAAATGCGAGCACGACTGCAGTCTCCGCAAAACGGTTGGGAAACCGAGGATATAAAGCCGACTTCACCTGCGCCGTCGTCAAATTGCCAGCGGGTCGCCACTTCACCGGGGTAATTGCGCGAAATGGGTTGCATGGGCCAGCGCGCCTGGATGCGAGCCACTAATTCGCGCGAGGGCACCACCGACTCTGCGCGCCAGGCATTGCGATTTCCCACGTCCATAAATTCGATGAAACGCACAATGACCGGCGAGCCGCGAAAATGCTCGATGAGATCGAGTGCCGTATGATCATTGACACCTCGCTCGATGACGGCGTTAATTTTGATGGGGGTCAGTCCCGCGGTGATTGCGGCATCAATGCCCTTAAGTACTTGATCGAGTGCACCAAAGCCGCCGCTCATGCGGGTGAAAATCTCAGGGTCGAGTGTGTCTAGGCTTACAGTAACTCGGCGTAGTCCGTTCGCGTGTAGATCTACCGCATGTTGATCGAGTAGTACTCCATTAGTGGTGAGTGCAATGTCTTCAATCCCGGGAATGCCGGTCAGGTCGCCCACGAGATCGGCGAGATTGGCGCGTAGCAGGGGTTCGCCCCCGGTGAGTCGAATTTTGCGCACGCCCAGCGCTGCGAAGACGCGGGTCAAACGCACGATCTCATCAAAAGAGAGGCGTTCTTGAGATTTTAGAAATTGATAATGGGCGTGAAATTGATCTTTTGGCATGCAATAGGGGCAGCGGAAATTGCAACGATCCATGACTGATATGCGTAAGTCATGGAGGGGTCGCCCAATTTTGTCGAGCGGGAATTTGGGTTTGCGAAGGTCGTGAATCGTGGAGGTCATGATGGTGCCAGGTTACCAGCGGTAAACGCTGGTGAGGAAGCCTTTTGGATAGGTATTGGGACCGGGGGGCAATTCGACGAATCCGTCGGTGCCGGCGAGGCTGAGAAAATCACCGGAACCATTGGGTGGTTGCGGAGTGGCCCAGGGGCGGCCCCAGTCGTCGTGCTGGAGGGTGATTGGTAAAAAATAGGCGAGGGGTTGTTGAAATGTGACGGGTGCGGCGAGCGCTAGACGCTCGGGGTTTATGCGTTCGGTGCCCATCGCGACGCGAATCGCGGGGATGACATAACGGATCAGGCAAACCAGCGTCGAAACTGGATTTCCGGGAAGTCCGAATACTGCTTGGCCTTGCGGGCCAATGCCGAACCACATGGGTTTGCCGGGTCGTTGTGCTATGTGATGAAACACTTGTTGCACGCCTAGTTGCTGTAAGACCTTGGGTACCAAGTCAAATTTTCCCATGGAGACGCCGCCACTTAAGACCACAAAATCGTGCGTGGCGAGGTGCGAAGTGAGTCGTTCGTGGAGGAGGCGTTCATCGTCAGGCACGTGGTCATCGCCCACGCGAGCAAAACTATGTTTGCGCAAGGTGGCGGCGATGGCGTAGGCATTGGAGCGGCGCACTTGATAGTCGGCAATGGGTTCGCCGGGTTCAACGAGTTCATCACCGGTCGATATGATCATCACCGCGGGTTGGCTGCTGACCCGTATGCGTGCCATGCCCGCTGAGGCGGCTACGGCGATTTCGGGTGCGCGAAGTAGAGTGCCGGCTTTAAGCAACAACGCGCCCTGGAGGCCGTCGGAACCGCGGCGATGCACGTTGTGAAACACCGCGGTATTGATATTCGTTGACAGGGAGGCTGCTCCTTCGGTCACCGTGATTTGCTCAACGGGGATTACATTGTCGCAGCCTTGCGGTAGAACGGCACCGGTCATCACTTCGATGGCGTGGTCGTGGTGTGTGAGTTTAAGGGGTGGCGTTCCAGCTGCTTGCGTGCCCTGGATTTTGAAATACCGTAGGCCGCGGCGGAGGGTTTCGCTATCGACGGCGATACCATCCATAGTGACCCGATCAAAGGGGGGGTGATCACGTTCTGCGTAAATATTTTCCCGTAAGGTTCCGCCCACGCACTGCGTTAAAGGCAGTGATTCGATAGGTAGATTGGTCAGGCGTGAGTGGATCGCCTCTTCGGCCTGACGCGGAGTGATGAGCGTGCCGGCCTGCATGAGTGTGGACGGGCGCGGCGGCTGTATGTGTCGGCCGCGCCCTTGAGTGTTAAGCCTTCGGCTTCGCTTTAAAAATCTTCAACTGTTCGTTGAAGCGGCCCACGACTGCCTGGAGTTCATCCACTGCAGCATTGTTTTTCTGAGTCAGGATTTTGAGTTGGTCGTCTGACTTCTTTTTTGCGTCGGGTGATAGCTTGCTCGCATCCTTCGGAGTCGCGGCATCCATTTCTAGTTTGATGCAATCGAGATAGGAGTTCATCTCGATGTTGTAGCGATCGAAATCCTTTTTTGCCGTAATCATTTCGGCCAGTGCCGCGGTCGCGCCGTCGGGTGGCGTGCCGGGTGCGCTCGGGTAGGTGCAAGCTGCGTGTGCATGTGCCGCAGCGCATAAAGACAAAGCCAGTGTCAGGGGTAACCAAGCCTTCATCGGGAATCCTCTCTCTGAATTGTAGGGTGTAGGGTGTAGGGTGTAAATTGGGGTCTGGATATTAAGCTGCAATCTTAGCTTCTTTGGGGGCATTTCGGCCAGTGATACAAGATTAGCTTGAAATTGATACTATAATCAATGAGTTATTTGGCCGGTCGCGGCACAAACCTACTTTCAAATTCGCTTTAGGCTAGACTAGTTACATGCGCTCGTAGCTCAGCTGGATAGAGCACCTGGCTTCGAACCAGGTGGTCGGCGGTTCGAATCCGTCCGAGCGCACCATAAATTTGTGATCACTGTCGGCGCGATTACACCGTTCGGTGCGAGTCCCAATCGAACCGCCGACAGAAAACAAGCCAGGTTCGACCACAGCGGAGCGTAAGCGACGATGGCGATCGCCCTTTAGGGCGACCCCGCAGGGGTGAGCGCGTAGCGCGAATAATCCGTCCGAGCGCACCAATTATTTTATTTTGAGATTTCATAGTCTTCAAATGTGCTTAAGACCTTGTATTTGCTAAGTATTTTCATGAATAATAATGGCAAGTCAAAGCAAGCCACTCTATCTACCAATATTGATTTTGAACTTAAAGAAGCTTTTGGCCTGTTCTGCAAAAAAAGAGGGCTTAAAATTCAGAGTGTTGTTGAAAATGCCATTCGTGAACAACTTGAAGATGAAATTGATCTTGCTAGCTACCATGAGCGAAAGAATGCGGAGGAAGTCTCTCTCTCTCTCTCTCTCTCTCTCTCTCTTTAGTTCTTAAGAAATTAAAAATGGGCGTTAGGGCTTATGAAATCGAATTTAAACGGAGCGCAGTTAAAGAGCTGCAGAGTTTGCCTCAAAAAGTCAGCAGAAAATTCTAGACGCCGTCCAACTTATTTCTTTAAATCCTTATACTGAGCTGCTTCAGATAAAAAAATGAAAGGGGCGGACTCTCTATGTCGAGTTCGAATTCAAGACTGCCGCTTAATTTGTGTCATCGAAAATAAATTAATTAAAGTGACCATCATCAAAATTGGGCGCCGCTAAGCCGTCTATCCCTAAGATCACTGCTTTCCAACCTAGTAACTCAACCTAACCTGCTACGGCACTCCAGGATCAGGTGGTAGAGCGAGCCGCCAATGACCCTGCGCTTGATCCTGGTTGCGAGCGTATTGACGCAGTCCTCGGAGGCAGTGGAACGTGCGAACTTGCGTGATTTCACAGTTTTAGCTTTTCGACCTAGCAAACACGCCCCTATGGGTGGCATGCTATTCGCCAAATAGACTGGGGAAATAAAATGGTCTCAATTGAACAACGCATTCATCCACGCTATCCGCTGGTTCGCCCCCCTGAAGGCGAGTTTCAGTTGTTAACTCCAACCGCCCGATATGCCATCAAAGTCATCAATAATATTTCAAGCTTCGGTATTCGAATTTATATCGATGCGCTGTTAGCTGACCGTCTTAAAGTGGCGGTCGAGTTTACCGGGCCACAAATTAAATTGGCGGTCAACGGTACGGTGGCATGGTGTGCCGCGCGAGAAGAGAATCAAAAGGCCGACGGTTCAGGCCGGTTTCTCGCCGGCATTCAATTATTTAGTCCGATGCTCCTGACCGCATTGTCAGGAGCATACCAATCAGATCAAACTTTATCGTAGGCTTGATCGAAATCAGAAATTAGAATTTTAAGGTCACTCCGGCTGTTAGCGTAGTTGAATAAAATTCGCGCTGGATAACTCGATTCTCACCGTTGCCCTCGGTGAATTTCAAGGGTGTGTTAGTGAGATTTTTTACATTTAAATAAACGGCTAATAGGTCCGAGACATGATACTGACTACCAAAGTCCACCGATAGGCGATCCTGGGTCCAAATTTCTACTGCAGGGTCCGCATTCACGCCAAAAATATTACGACTAGTGTAATAAGCTCCGAGCGATAAGTTCAAGCCTGACAGATCGTACAGCAGCTCGAAATTTGCAGAATTTCGCGAAGTAGAGGGCAACACTGAATTTCGCGTGATGGTCGTTAATTTGTTTGCGTCTGGAATGGGTAATTTATATAACGAATTAACCCAGGTCCAATTGGCAGATAGGCCAACGCCCGCAAGCACCCCCGGCAATTGTTTGAAGTGCTGCACATAATTAAATTCGGTGCCAAAAGCGTGAGCATGTGGTGCGTTCGAATAACTAAAAATGTCGACGATGCCTAGGTTGCCACCGGATTTTTGAGGGCCACCCACTACCTGTTGCCCATTGGTTACAATATAGTCATGAATATCTTTGTAAAAGAAGCCGAACGAGGCAATACCGGCGTCTGGTAAGTAGCGCTCAATCGCTACATCAAGACCTGTCGCTCGAGTGGGTTTTAAGTCCGGGTTGCCGGTGCTGATATTGCCGCCACTATCAACGATGGTTGCCGCTGTTACCTGCTGGAAGCCCGGCCTAGCAATGGTGGACGAAATCGCCGCACGAGCCACTAAATCGGGAGTGAATTCATAACGAGCTTGAGCCGTCGGGAAGAAGTTCGTGTAGCTATTGTCTTGGGAGACGGCACACACGTGAGTTGCTGGAATTGCAGCGGTAGGTGGCGTAGTGGTGTTGTCGGCCGGAATCGCAGCCGACAGAATGGGACAGTTGGCGCTCGCGAGGCTATCGGATGTGTCGGATTTGTAGCCCGCGTAAGTGGCCTTGGTCTTTTCAATACGGATACCGGCAACAATGCCCAGAGGACCCCAGCCAAATTGATATTGACCGTAGGCGGCATACACATTTTCTTTGTCGTGTACCGATGCGAGTTGATTGGAGACCGCGTTACCGTTTGTTATGGCAAAGGGGTCAGTTGCGATGGCACCTGCAGCGAGGTCCGCGGCATAGATTGCGCGAATAGCTGCAGCGTCTATATTGGGACCGTTCAAGTAGTGACCTTGGTAAAAGCGAACATTATTACCAATGATGAGCGAACTTAAAGGTTGCCCTAAAGCAGATCCGTCGTTATAGCTGGTCTGATCGCCTGTTTTGTCACGAATTCTGGCATTTAAGCCGAACTTAAATTCCTCGTTGGAGCGATCCGTGTAATGAGTCGGAATTTTAAGATTGGTACCGATACCTAATTCGTGATCATTGGAATGCTGCGAAGAATTGCCGATGCCGGACAAAACGTAGCCAATAGCGTCGGTTGGATTTATGCTAGCAGTACCGCTGCTGGTTGAACCCGGCAGTGTTTTGAAAACCGGCCAGTTTGGATTAGTAGCGTTGTCGTATGAGGCGTTGGCGAGCGCTGGATTCGTGAAGGTCGAGTTGTAGTCGAAGGGCTTGTTGTAAGTGCCCTTGGTGTAACCCACGTGGTAATCCAGAGTGTTATCACTAATGATATTTTTCCCGCCAATCTCAAATACTTTGGAATTGAGGAACTCTTTTTCATCGCGTAAGGATTTTGCAAATTTTACTGTATCGATGAATCCATTGGGATTTGCAGTATCCAAAGACGATGGACCGTTAAAATTCCAAACCAAGCGATTGCGAATGACGGCCTCAGAGTATCCGGCGTCGTAGGCTCTAATGAAATATTGAGTGAACTCATCAGGGGCATAACCGAGATCGATCCCGTATCCATGACGTTCGCGGTGATATCGATAGTAACGTTGCTCAAATCCAGCAAATGCCTTGTCCGGTATGCCAGTTGCCTGATGGTCAACAAAACCGGCTTCCGCGTCATCAATGCCCCTGCGATCGGTGTAGGTCGACGCAATCACCACCACGCTAAAGGGGCTATATCCGTCCCGTCCGCCAAAACGCGTTCCGGCGGTTCCCGCCAGATCCGTGATCCAAGTGTGACGCTGCAGTTCTTGACCGGTTCCGATTTTGAGGTCCGCAAACGGTCGTCCGTTAGATGGAGCGGTCTTGGGGGTGATGTCGATGGTGCCGCCGATGGCTTCGGCGTCTTGTTCCGGTAGATTGCTTTTGGTGACGGTGATTGCACCGACGAACCCTGAAGGAATGGAGTCAAATGCAACCGCGCGGCCGGCCCCGGATGGCGAGCTATTGTTAGTCGGAGGTAAGCGTAGCCCTCCAAAAGTAGTGCTATTTAAGTCCGCATCAAGGCCGCGAATGTTGATATAGCGACCTTCTCCAGTGTCGGTTTCAAGGGATATTCCGGGAATGCGTCGCACCGCTTCGCCGGTGTTGACGTCGGGCAATCTCGACATTTCATCCGCGGTCATTAGGTTGACGAGGTTAGGTGCAGCCTTTTGGGCGGCGCGTGCCGCCTCCAAGGTGGTTCGCTGGGCGAGAATTACAATTTCGTCAAGAGCGTCCGCACCAGACCGACCGTCTACGGCTGAGGCGCGCGAAGCGAATAAGGTTATAGTGCCAGTAATAATTAGGGCCCTGTAGGCAAAATATTTTATCGAATACATATCAATCAATACTCCGAGTTTATGAGAGCCGTATGCGCGACGCATGGCTACGCTGGTGTTAATTTTTTTACTTGTCTTAAGAATTTAAGGCGCCAAAACTTTATGGTGCCAGTAGAAGGTTTCGCTTTTGTTACGAATAGGCGTTTATGTAACCCTCGTTGTTCCGTCCTGGTAAGCTGATAGCGAATAAACAAGAAATGCCTTAAAGGCACAGGAATTTTGTGAACAAGCCATCGATTCAGTCCTCTGGTGTCACTTCTGATGACAAGCCGTTTTCGATCGGAACAGCTCTCGCCTCGCTAGGTATCGTGTTCGGTGATTTAGGAACCAGTCCGCTTTACACGCTACAAACCATAGCGAGCGCCAATGGCGGTCATTTCACTCCTGCGAGTGCGTTAGGCGCTATGTCGTTGATTTTTTGGTCCCTGATGGTGACGATTTCTATTAAATATTGCGGGTTTGTCATGCGCGCTGACAACAAAGGTGAGGGCGGTATTTTGGCGTTGATGGCGTTGGTGGGCGCGGGTACGTTTAAACCCGGGGTGAAGTTACTCACGGTTATGGGGTTGTTAGGCGCGGCTCTTATTTATGGGGACGGTGTTATTACGCCAGCTATTTCCGTGCTGAGCGCGTTAGAAGGTGTCAACGTCGTTACTATCGCGCTAAAGCCCTTTGTTATGCCGGTTGCGGTCATTATTCTAGTGGCGTTATTTGCCGCTCAGCGCTTCGGCACGGAAAAAATTGGGCGGGCTTTTGGACCGGTGATGTTATTGTGGTTTTTAGCAATTGCGGTGCTTGGCGGAATAGAGGTCGCGCGGCACCCGGGTGTGTTGGTCGCGGTTAATCCCTGGTATGGCCTAAATTTTATCGCACACGCTGGCTCTACCGGGCTATTAATATTAGGCGGCGTATTTCTATGTGTTACCGGTGGCGAGGCGTTATATGCCGATATGGGGCATTTTGGTAGAGCACCGATACGCTGGTCTTGGTATGGACTGGTGCTGCCCTCGCTACTGCTGAGCTATGCGGGCCAAACGGCCTATTTGATGGATAAAGGAAGTGTTACCGGCAATCCGTTTTTTCAAATTGCACCCTCTTGGACTATTTACCCATTAGTGCTGCTTGCCACGATCGCTACGGTTATCGCGAGTCAGGCAATTATTACCGGATCTTTTTCGATGACGCGTCAAGCAATGCAACTAGGTTGGTTGCCGGGGCTTGCGATTCGGCAAACGTCGGACAGAGTATATGGCCAGATCTATGTGCCGATCGTCAGTTGGTTGATGATGATAGCGACCGTCGGCACAACGATCGGCTTTGGGAGCTCGGATCGATTGGCGGGAGCTTATGGCACAGCGGTTGCGACAACTATGTTGTTGACTACCGGCTTGTTGTACCAGGCAATGCGTCAAGTGTGGGGTTGGCCTGCAATTTTGGCCTTGATTGTGGGGGGGTTGTTCTTAATTGTCGATGTGGTGTTCTTTTCGGCTAACGTGATAAAAATTGCCGATGGCGGATGGCTGCCATTAAGTCTCGCGGGATTGCTGTTTTTGATTATGCTGACCTGGCGGACGGGCGTGGACGCCATTCGCGCGTCGCTGCAACAAGCTGCTGAACCCGTTGATCGTTTTTTAGCTGATCTTGCCAAAGGCGTGATTCCGCGCGTTGATGGAACCACTGTGTTTTTAACTCGCAGTACTCAAAAGGTTTCAAGGCTTATCATGGACCATGCGCATTTCATGGGCGTGCTGCCTAGAAATTCGATTGCGCTGAGCATTGAGTTTACCAACACCCCCCGAATTTTCGGGCCTGCATGCCCCGTAGTAGAAAAGGTTGGCGAGGGCCTTTGGCATGTGATTGCGCGTTTCGGGTTTATGGAAATTCCAGACTTGCGAGCGGCGCTACGCAGCGCCGATGGGTTTGATGCTACCATTGATTTTGACCAAGCCATGTTTGTTGGTACTCGCGATTTGGTGGTGCGCAAGCCTGCTGGTTCGGTGTTTAGTCGCTGGCAATTGGCATTATTTTCGTTCTTATATCGGAATGCTGCCAAAGTGGTTGATCGATTTAATTTGCCACCACACAATGTGGTGGAGATTGCGCGATTGATTGAGATTTAGTAGAGACAATCGGTGACTGAAAAAATATACGACGCCATTATCGTGGGGTCAGGCGCTGGTGGTTCGGCGGCGGCTTATGTTTTGGCCAATGCCGGATTGCATATAGCGCTGATCGAAAAAGGCCATGCGTTGCCGCGTGACTCGAGTACGCTTGATGCCTCGCAAATCGCAACTCCAGGCCGCTTTAAGAGTGACGAGGTTTGGCAAGAGTCGAACGGTGGGCGGGTTTGCCCGGAGGAGTATTTTAACCTTGGTGGTAAGACTAAGTGGTACGGAGCTGCACTGCTGCGTAACCGACCTCATGAATTCGATGCGGATCCCATGCATCAGTGTCTAGCGTGGCCTATTAGTTACGATGATTTAGCGCCTTATTACGCACAAGCTGAAAGTCTGTTGGGTGTACGTCAGTTCAAAGCTGAACCCGATTTGCAATTAATCATCGATCGACTGGCCAAGAGGTCGCCTACTTGGCGCCATGAACCTTTGGTCTTAGGTTTAAGCGCGCACATCCAAAAGCACTCGGTCGAGGCACGGCATTTTGACGGCTTCGCATCGCCGACTGATCTTAAGAAGGATGCACAGACGGTGTTCCTTAACCTGATTCTGGACCGACCCAATGTCGACTTAATAAGTAATTTGAGCGTAACCGAATTGCTCTCGCAATCAGACGCGACCCAAATTAGCGGTGTGCGTATGTCCAACGGAATTACCATTCAGGGACGTACGGTGCTGCTGGCTGCTGGCGCATTGCATTCGCCACGTTTGTTGCAACGCTATATTGAAACGCACGGCCTCGCTGAGCAATTGCCCTGTTTTGCCAATGTAGGTGCTAATCTTAAGATGCACGTTTCCACCGTGATGGTGGTTGTCTCGCCGTCTGTTAAGACTGACTTGTTACGCAAGACTACTTTATTTCTTGAAGCCTCGCTTCCGCATAGTAGCGTGCAACCCTTAGGGTTCGATGGCGAATATATTCTTGGCTCGGTTTCTAAATTTGTCCCGCGTGCGATCGCGCGGCTGATGAGTGAGCGAGCCTATGCATTTTTATTGCAAACTGAAGATGGATCGCATCGTGATAACCGAGTAAAATCCGGTTCCACTGCTACTCAAAACTTAAGTTTGTTGGACTATTCAGGTTCACGCACGCCCGCTGCAGTTTCGGAACACCGACACTTAATTCGATATTTTCGCGATGCGCTACTAAGGGCAGGTATGTTGTCGTTTTCCCGACGTGTCGGCGTGAATAATACGGCGAACGCCAGCGGTACATTGATCACGGGCAAAGATCCGGGTCACTCAGTGGTAGACCCTATGGGCCAGGTGCATGGCCTAAAATCCTTATATGTGGTGGATGGTAGTATCCTACCGCGCTCAAGTCGCGTGGGCCCCGCGTTAACTATTTATGCCTGGGCCCTTCGCGTCGCGGAAATTGTGGCTACACGACTTAAATAATTTACTTCAGTAGATCCGCTGGAACGTTGCCGCCATTCGCGGCTAATATCGAGGTCCAGTAGCTTTAGCAGGTCTACAATGGAGACCTTCCAATTAAGTTTTTCCGGATTCGCGGCCGTGCGGCTGTCGAAGCGGCTGGTGAGGCGGCGTGTCCGAATCCGAGTTTACCAAGAATCGTGCTGAACATTCCCATGGGAGTCCCTTAGTCTAAAGTTTGTTGATAACAATTATTATATACGTTAGCGCGCCGCCATGGCTTTGATTAATCGATAGGTAAATTCAACGCTCTCGTCGAATGCCTGCACTCCCACTCGCTCATCGCGACCATGGGCGCGGTTTTCATCGGCGTTAAGCCACACGCCGCTGACATCGTAGCTCGGAATACCCGCATTGCGGGTTTGTCGATCATCACTAAAGCCGGTAGCCATAGAAGGTACGAGCGGCACTTTGGGCCACATGGAATGAGCAACAGTTGTGATCTTCGCCATAATCGCCGGAGTCGGTGCCGACTCGGGGCTCACGATCGGGGCTGCATCCATGGTGAGGCTAATTTTTGGATCATTGACCTCGTTGATCAGCATAGACTCCACGTGCGCAGCGGTGTCTCCTGGCATCATGCGGCACTGCATGGTCGCCTTAGCACGTTGAGGCAGTGCATTTTCAGCGTGACCGCCGGATATTAAAGTAGCAACACAGGTGGTATGTAATAGCGCGTTATACAGTACGTTTTGGCTGAGCCGGGTGGCGGCCGCGAAATCCGTTGCTGTATTGGCGACGGCTCTTAGGTCCGAGCTTTCGGGTCCCGGCGATAATTCCGCTTGTTGTTTGAAGTAACTACGGGTCGTAGGCGTAAGCACCGCTGGAAATCGATAAGCCTCGATTCGGGTTAAGGCCGCAGCTAGACGATAGATTGCGTTATCCGGTCCCGGTAATGACCCGTGTCCGCCGGGACTGGTGGTCTCAAGGGTATAGGTGACATAAGTCTTTTCACTTGTGCCAATCTCAAATAGCACCGGTAGGCCATTCTTTAGTTGGCCGCCGCCGCCATCTAAATTAATCGCCATTTCGGCATCGATTAAATCTCGATGTTCTTTTAGGAGAAATGCGGGTCCATTGGCATCGCCACCGGCTTCTTCGTCGGCGGTCAGCGCAACAATCACTTCTCGATCGGGTACAAATCGCTCACGTTTTAAGCGAATGAGCGATTCCACCAGCGCGGCATCGCCATCTTTCATGTCAATCGTGCCGCGACCGTAAAACCAACCGTCCTTTTGAGTGAGTCGGAATGGATCAACCGACCAGTCCTTAATGGAAGCCTCAACCACATCCAGATGACCGAGAAATAGCAGCGGTTTTGCCAGGCCTTTGCCGTGATAATGCACCACGAGATTGCCCTTGGTGGGGTGTTCGGGTGGGTACAGCAAAATGACATCCGTAGGGAGAAACCCTGCTTTTAGTAACCAGCTCTGGATAGCTAGGGCCGCTTCGGTAGAGCCGTGCGCGTGAGTGGTATTGATCTCCACCAGGCTCTTAAATATGTCTCGCGCCAACTCTTGATCGGCGGCAGGAGGTAGTCGTGAAGCAGCCCAGGTGGTTAGGGGTCCGTTAGCGCCTATGCAAGCGAACGCCATCATCAATAGTCGTTGTAGCCGTGATTGCATCATACCGGGTGCTCCTAAATTATTTTTTTCAAGCGTAGCGTGTCAATTTCATTTTCGGACAATCCTAATTCCTGTGCGAGCACTTCGCGGGTATGCGCTCCCAAGATGGGAGGTGATCGCCGGTAGCTTACCGGGGTGGTTGATAAACGCAGTGGATTGGCAATCAGCGGTACGGTCCCGTTGGTCGGATGCGGCATTTCAAATTGCATACCACGGGCACGCACCTGGGGGTCATTGAAAACGGCGTCTAGGGAATTGATGGGTCCAGAGGGCACTCCTGCGTGCTCTAAAATAGCGACCCATTCTTGGGTAGTGTGGTTTAACGTGATTGCAGAGAGCTGACCAATTAGTGTTTCGCGATTTCGTACTCGCTGCGCATTGCTGGAAAATCGAGGATCCAGTGCTAGCGCCGCTTGATTTACAGCGGCACACAGTTTGGAAAATTGGAGGTCGTTACCGACCGCGATGACGATGTAGCCATTGCTGGTGGGAAAATCCTGATAGGGCACGATATTGGGATGGGCGTTTCCCATGCGTTGTGGCGATTCGCCGCTCACTAAATAATTCATCGCTTGATTTGACAGGCAGGCGACTTGGGTATCGAGCAACGAGATATCGATGTACTGTCCCTCGCCGGTCCTATCGCGATGCGTGAGCGCCGCGAGAATTCCAACCGTGGCATACAGTCCCGTTAATATATCCGTGACCGCGACGCCCGCCTTCTGAGGTCCTGCCCCGGGTTCGCCGGTTTTTGCACCGGTGATACTCATCAGACCACCCATTGCTTGAATCAAGAAATCGTAACCCGGCCTTGCGGCGTAAGGACCCGTTTGTCCAAAACCAGTAATAGAGCAATAGACTATTTTTGGATTGAGTGCTTTGAGTGCAGCATAGTCGAGACCGAAACCTGCGAGGCTGCCCACTTTGAAATTCTCTAAAACTACGTCGGCCTTGGCGGCCAGGGTTCGGATTAGAGCTTGCCCTTCCGCAGTCGTAAAATCGATGGTCACCGATCGCTTGTTGCGATTGGCACATAGAAAATATGCCGCATCGGTAGCTGCCTGGGTAGAGAGTGTACTTTTAAGGAAAGGGGGTCCGAAGGCGCGTGTGTCGTCTCCTAACCCTGGACGTTCAATTTTGACCACATCCGCACCGAGATCGGCTAATAACTGCGAAGCCCAGGGGCCGGCCAGAATTCGAGATAAGTCCAATACCTTAATATGTGAGAGTGAGTCGTTCATTGGATGGATTCTAACCGGAATGTGGATCGATTCGTGGGGGCCGTGGGATGTTAATATTAGTGATCTGTACAAAAAGGTCTATTTATGGCGCGCGCAAATTTCCATTGGGATGATCCGTTATTGTTAGAAAGCCAATTGACGGAGGAAGAAAAAATGCTACGAGACGCTGCTCGTGATTACGCGCAGGGGCAACTGGCACCTCGTGTGGTTGCCGCGTTTCGCAATGAGCACACGGATCCGGTCATTTTCCGTGAAATGGGAAGTCTCGGATTGTTGGGTGCAACTATCCCGGAGAATTATGGCGGCGGTGGATTGAATTATGTCAGTTACGGTCTTATTGCGCGTGAGGTTGAACGGGTGGATTCTGGATATCGCTCGATGATGAGCGTGCAGTCTTCTTTAGTCATGTTGCCGATTTACGAGTTCGGTACAGAGGCGCAAAGGACCCAGTATCTGCCTGCCTTAGCTCGCGGCGAACTAATAGGTTGTTTTGGTTTGACGGAACCCAATCACGGTTCGGACCCGGGCAGTATGGTGACTCGCGCTCGCGCGGTGGCGGGCGGGTATCGTATGTCGGGTTCCAAGACCTGGATATCGAATAGCCCGATTGCCGATGTCTTCGTGGTTTGGGGTAAAACCGACGACGGGCTGATCCGTGGATTTATTCTTGAAAAAGGCTGGAAGGGATTATCGGCACCGGTATTACACGGTAAGGTGGGTCTGCGCGCCTCAATTACCGGACAAATTGTCATGGATGAAGTATTCGTGCCCGAAGCGAACTTGCTCCCGGGTGTTAGCGGTTTAAGGGGGCCCTTCACTTGTTTGGATTCGGCCCGTTATGGCATTTCTTGGGGTACGCTGGGTGCCGCAGAGAATTGTTGGCATATTGCAAGACAGTATGTGCTGGACCGCAAGCAATTCGGTAGACCGCTTGCTGCCAATCAGTTGATTCAGAAAAAACTCGTCGATATGCAAACCGAGATTACCTTGGCTCTACAGGCATGCTTGCGTCTCGGTAGAATGAAAGATGAAGGATCCGCAGCCGTCGAAATTACTTCGATGTTGAAACGCAATTCTTGCGGCAAATCACTCGACGTGGCGCGCGCCGCACGGGATATGTTAGGGGCTAACGGTATTTCCGATGAATACGCGGTGGCGCGGCATCTCGTGAATTTAGAGGTTGTGAATACCTACGAAGGCACGCATGATATTCATGCGCTAATCTTAGGCAGAGCACAGACGGGAATCCCAGCATTTTGCTAGGCACCGTGAGGATATTGCGGCGTTAGGTTGATAGTCAGATGAAACGACTAGCACCATTCGGTTTTCTGCGCGATCTGGCTTCGGGTTGGGATGTCGCGGCGTTCGTTGTGGTGATCGGATTGATCGCCTTTCTCGGTGAGGCGGCGCATGGTGTATTTGCGCCGCTCTCCCAGCTCAGTGTGCAACCATTGTCGCTGGATCCGGCGTATTTGCCGGAGTATGCAGCGCGCACTACGTTTCGCATGCTTGCGGCTTTATTTTTGTCACTAGTATTCACGCTGACTTACGCGACCTGGGCTGCTAAAAGTGAGCGTGCCGGTAAATTATTAGTGCCTATCCTCGATGTTTTGCAGTCTGTGCCAATATTGGGTTTCATCTCGATTACCAGTGTATTTTTTCTATCGCTCGCTCCAGGTAGAGTATTGGGAGCCGAGTTTGTAGCGATTTTTGCCATCTTCACCAGCCAAGCGTGGAATATGGCGTTTAGTTTCTATCAGTCGCTGCGCACCGTTCCGGTTGAGTTATCCGAGGCGGCCGAGTCGTTCAGACTCTCTCCCTGGATGCGGTTTTGGCGCCTCGAAGTACCGTTCGGTATGCCCGCATTAGTGTGGAATATGATGCTGTCGATGTCCGGCGGCTGGTTTTTTGTGGTGGCCTCGGAGTCCATAAGTGTAGGCCATGCGGCCGTCGCACTTCCCGGGGTAGGTTCCTATATAGCGCTCGCAATTGCACAGCGTGATCTGCGCGCCATCGGTTGGGCCATTCTGACGATGTTGGTGGTAATTTTAATTTACGACCAACTATTATTTCGACCCTTAGTCGCGTGGGCCGATCGCTTCAAGATTGGTCAGGAACCTGGGGTGCGAGCGCCTGAATCTTGGGCGTTGACCATGATGCGTCGGTCTCGCCTGATTCAAGCCAGCAAATTCGCGTTCCACGCGACTGTAGTTCGGACCAGCCGAGTGAGGCGCAATAAACCAAAAATATCCGTGAGTATTGAAAAATCCAGGCTAGATTTACTTTGGGTTTTGCTAGTCGCTGTTGTTGTGGTTTTGGGTTTGTGGCATCTGGTGGTGGGATTATTGTCCACAACGTCGTTACACGAGTTGCTACAGGTGTGTGCCCTTGCGCTGGTGACCATGTTGCGTGTGTTTCTGTTGATCGCTCTGGCCAGCGTGGTGTGGGTGCCCATTGGAGTTTGGGTGGGTATGCGGCCACGTGCGGCTCAATATGTGCAACCAGTGGCACAATTCATGGCGGCATTTCCGGCCAATTTGTTGTTTCCCATTGCCGTTTACGGCATTGTTAGGTGGAAGCTCAATCCCGATATCTACTTAAGTCCACTGATGATATTGGGCACGCAGTGGTACATTTTATTTAATGTAATCGCTGGTGCGGCGGCGATTCCAGAGGAAATGCGTTCTGTATCGGCAAATTTTGGCGTCAAGGGCTGGCTATGGTGGCGTAAAATAGCGCTGCCGGCAGTATTGCCATTCTATGTGACGGGGGCAATTACGGCTTCCGGCGGGTCTTGGAATGCGGCCCAAGTGGCGGAACTTGCGACCTGGGGAAGTACTGAGGTTCGAGCACGCGGATTGGGTTCTTATATTGCAGACGCCGCTGCCGCCAGCAACTTTCATCGCATAGTGCTTGGGGTCGGAGTCATGAGTTTATTTGTGGTGATTATCAACAGAATTTTCTGGCGCCCGCTGTACTACTACGCCGAGCGTAAATATCGACTCACCTGATTGAGCCTAAATGAACAATTCCCCGCTATTGCAGTGTAATGATGTGCGTAAGGCCTTTCCGAAACCGGATGGCACGGAGTTATTAGTATTGCAGGGAATGAATCTGGAACTGTTTGAGGGCCAGATCATTGGACTATTAGGGCGATCAGGTTCTGGCAAATCTACTTTGCTGCGTTTAATCGCTGGTTTATCCGAACCCTCTGCTGGAAATCTTAAGTTCTTAGGCAAACCGATCGCGGGTCCAGCACCCGGTATTTCCATGGTTTTTCAGAGCTTTGCCTTGTTTCCATGGCTAACGGTTTTCGAGAATGTGGCGCTCGGTCTGGAAGCCCAACGACTGCCCCGTGTGGAAATTCGCAAGCGATCGCTTGCCGCCATCGATTTAATCGGTCTCGACGGGTTCGAGTCGGCCTATCCGCGGGAGTTGTCGGGCGGCATGCGGCAACGGGTAGGCTTTGCGCGCGCATTGGTTGTGCATCCTAATATCTTGTTGATGGACGAACCTTTTTCAGCACTGGACGTTTTGACCGCTGAGACATTGCGCACGGATTTTCTCGATCTTTGGTCCGAAGGCCGGATGCCGATTAAGGGCGTAATACTGGTTACGCATAATATTGAAGAAGCGGTTTTGATGTGCGATCGCGTGCTTGTATTTGGCAGTAACCCTGGCAGGATTTTGGGCGAGATCAAAGTGACCTTGCCGCAGCCCCGCAATCGCTTAGATCCAAGTTTTCGGGAGCTTGTGGAGCGTATTTATGTCGAGATGACCGCAAAGCCTGCCGCAAGTACGGGCACCGGTCGCCATGAGCGCTTCCCGGGGTTGGGTATTGGTAGTGTGTTGCCGCAGGTCTCTTCAAACTTACTAGCTGGACTTATGGAAGCGGTGGCTGCCGCGCCTTTTAATGGTAATGCGGATCTGCCAAAAATTGCGTCCGATTTACAAATGGAAATAGACGATCTTTTCCCAGTGGCTGAGACTTTGCAAATGTTGCGATTTGCGGAGGTCGAGGGCGGTGATATTAGATTGAGTGAGGAGGGCGTGGCCTTTGCGCAGGCCGTGGTCGATGATCGCAAGCGCATCTTTGCTAGGCATCTTTTAACTTATGTTCCGCTTGCAGCGCATGTGCGTCGAGTATTGGATGAGCGTGCCTCGCATTCAGCGCGTAAGAGCCGTTTTATCGATGAACTCGAAGACTTTATGAGCGAAGAAGATGCCGAACAGACCTTACGAGCCGTGATTCGGTGGGGCCGATATGCCGAAGCGTATGCCTATGATGATGAGAATGCCATGTTCAGTCTCGAAAATCCGACGTAGACTGTCAAACTTATGAATGAATCAGGTACGCCCGAGTTAGCCTTGCATGTGCCCCCCGATGAGATGGTTAAATATATCCAAGATTTGATGCGCTTGCCGCATGACGAAATCGCCGCGGCTACGGCCTTGTCTCTTGCGCATCGTCAATGGGGCGGTGATACGCCTTTAGCGCGGGCGGCGTTACTACGCTGGGGTGCACTCAACCTCGCATTCCAGGATAAACGGTTGGAGACCTGGACTGTTACTCGTGAACGCGACAAGATTCAGGTCCCGGCGGCATTGGTTGCGGCGGCTGGAGTTGCGCCTTTAATAATGACGGGTGAACGTGCGGTATTCGATATTCCGGCATTGCTTGACGCAACTTTAGAGTTTCAACCGGCGGCCGGCCAGGCTTAAATGATGCCAAGCCCTTCCTCGCAAGCGCCGCAGCGCTTTGGCGTGCTGCGTACCATCGCGGTTTTTAAGCTTGCCAAGGTCGTCATGATGTTGGCTGCGACCTACGGGGCGCTGCGCCTACGCGATGAATTCTTTGTCGCTAAAATTTATTCCTGGGCGACGACATTACCCTCCGGGCTCGAACACGAGTGGGTAATCAAGGCTTTGGTATGGTTCAGCGGCCTCAACCCGTCTAGGATCCATGCCTTAGGTTTTGTGACATTAGCCTATGCTGCCGTTTTTGCGGTCGAGGGCGTCGGCCTTTGGATGCGTCGACGCTGGGCCGAATGGATGACGACCGTTATCACCGGCTCATTGGTGCCGCTTGAACTTTGGGAGTTGTTTCACCGACCCACAATCGGCAAGGTGAGTTTACTAATTGTCAACCTCGTCATTGTGGGGTATCTGATTTGGCGCATCCGGACCGATCAGAAAGTCACAGAGCGTTACGAATTGTGAAATGATCTTCATGTCGGCTGAAATAATCAGATCCAGCGTATGCTTTCTATCGCTTTTTAATACACCTGTTGGAGATTTTATGAAGAAGTCCGGTACCCTGATTGTTTCTGCTCTTTTAACTTTTGGCCTCGCCGCTGGCGTAATGGCCGCTGACATGCCTGCCGCTGCCGCGCCCGCCGCTGCCGCTGCTGCGCCTGCTGCGTCCATGGATGCGCCGAAAGCCAAGCATCATCACAGAAAGCACCATAAGAAGGCTGCGTCTTCTATGGAAGCTGCTCCTGCTGCCAAGTAATTATTGGTGCGATAACGCCCCGGTTGCCTCACGGTGGCCGGGGCGTTTTTTTTAGGCGTCTGGGGAATTTGTATGGATTTGATGATTGCAGGCAAGGCGTTGACCATGGGTATTGTGGAGGGCCTTACAGAATTCCTGCCGATCTCCAGCACCGGACACTTGATAGTCGTCGGCAGCTTGTTAGATTGGAATGACGAGAAAGGTAAGTTATTTGAGGTGGTGATTCAATTCGCAGCCATTCTTGCTGTTTGTTGGGAGTTTCGGCAACGCTTATTGAAGGTCGTTGGTACGCTGTCCACTAATGTTAAATCACGTCATTTCGCCATCAATATTATTTTGGCGTTTCTGCCTGCTGCCCTCATTGGGGTGGTATTCGTGAACACGATCAAACACTATTTGTTTAAACCTATCCCGGTTGCATTGGCATTCATTATTGGCGGGATTATTATTTTATGGATTGAAAGTCGCTCGCGCGTGGTGCGTGCAACAAACGTGGATGAGGTGCGCCCTTCCGATGCGGTTTGGGTGGGGTTTGCACAGGCTTTATCGATGGTTCCCGGTACGTCGCGTTCGGGGGCCACTATTATGGGTGGACTACTGCGCGGATTGTCGCGGCAAGCGGCCACTGAATTTTCGTTTTTTTTGGCTATTCCCACGATATTTGCGGCGACTTTTTTGGAATTATTTAAGGCGCGACATTCCCTGAATTTTAATGATCTATCGGTCATTGCCGTAGGGTCTATAGCCTCGTTTGTGAGCGCGGCTATTGCGGTCAAGGCTTTGCTACGCTATGTGAGTGGGCATAATTTTAAAATATTTGCTTGGTACCGAATCGCATTTGGTTTTGTGATTTTAGGAACTTGGTATTGGGGTATCGTTAAGTGGGCGGACTAAATGAAGGTCCCGATATTGCCCATCTGATTCAGGTGGCTTTGACCCCAATTTTCATGATTTCCGCTATTGGCGTTACACTCAATGTGTTGACTAGTCGCATGGCGCGCATCGTTGATCGGGCGAGGGCGATGGAGGATCAACTGGCCAGATCTGATCCGAATGAGCGACGCGATCTTCCGGGGATGCTACAGGCATTGTCACGTCGCTCAGGCTACATCAACGCTGCTATCACGTTGATTACGATTTCCGCCTTGGCTATCGCGCTGGTCGTGGTGATGCTGTTCGTTAATGCCTTTGTACGTTGGGAATTGTCAGCCTTCATTGCTATTTTATTTATAGTATCGATGCTATCGCTGGCCGCAGCTTTGCTGGCGTTTTTGATAGAAGTGCGTATCGCCACCGCCACCGTACAAATCGGAATACAGGCGGCACAGCGTCAAGATCAAGGATCGTGATATGAGAAATATTTTTATCGGATGCGTAGCATCACTGATTCTAGGGAACTTCAGCATTGCGCAAATGCCCGGTGTTGGCGGTGGCGCGGGGGGTGGTGTGCAGAGACCCGGGCGCGGTCCAGGCGAGCAATCGGGCGAAGATGCGGTGGCCAGTGTGCATGAAGAGAAGCCTGAAATAGCGGCAAAAAAAGCTTATGCAGCAGGCGTTAAGTCTATAGACAAGGCCGCAGAGTTTGAAACACTTGCCTCTCAAACACCTAACGCCGACAAAAAAGCCCGTGCGTTGGAGAAAGTCGGCGATGCGTACAACCGAGCGTTGGACCAGTTTACCGAGGCGCTTAGAAATAAAGGGGATATGGTGGATGCCTGGAGCCGTGTGGGTTATGTGCATCTACGTCTCGAAGCGTATGCCGAGTCTATTGATGATTACAATCACGCGTTGGCACTGAAGTCTGATTTGTACGACGCTATTTTTCATCGCGGCGAGGCGAATTTAGCGATTGATCGGCTCGATGAAGCCAAGACCGCTTACCTGGATCTCGCCAATCATGAGCATGGACTCGCCGATAAACTGTTATTCAGCATGCGCAAATGGTTGGCTGAGCATAAGGTTGCTGCGCGTGGCATGAGTGTCGCAGCTATCGACGCGTTCGAACAGTGGCTAAAATCGCGTTAGTTAAAATCGCGTTAGTTATGCAAGGACGCTTTGAGTGCCATGATTTCGGCTCGCAAAGTCGCAACTTCCTGTTCGATGACACTTAGGCGTTGACCTACACTGAAGGGTGCGATTTGTTCGGATTCGAGTTCGGTTTCAGGTGCTGACTCAATCAGACCCGTGAAGAGGTGTGCATAGCGGTATTCGCGCGCTCCGGCCAGTCGCGCCAAGCGGGCAATGAAGGGTCCGTCTTCGCGTGACAACAAATCTTTCAGCGTGGCTTCGACCTGGACCGAGTCGGTAAATTCGCATAGACGATGGGTGCGAGTACGCAATTCGCCTGGTGTTTGGGGTCCCCGCAGCAATAATACGCAAATAATGCCAAGCTCCTGTTTTGAGAATTTTAACGGTCCAAATTCAGTGTTACAGAAGCGATGTTTGTACTTCGTCACTCTGCCGCCGTAGCCGGCTGATTTGTCGCTGACCCAGTGTTTTTTCATGAGTGCGTCTACCGTTTGTTGTACGGTACTTTCGGTAAGCTCAAGTACGGGGTCGCGGTTGGTCTTCTGATTGCAGGCATTCGTCAGAGCGTTAATGGAAAGCGGGTATTGGTCAGGGGTTGTAACCTCTTTTTCGATAAGACAGCCTATTACTCGGGCTTCAAGCGCTGATAACTCAATATTCATATTCCACTTCCAAGTCTTCTCAGGTTGTTTTAGGGTAGCGTACTTAAATTGTACCTGCCCCCAAGGATATGCCTAAATGAAAACGAAAGCTGGAGTTGCGACTGCTGCCGGGAAACCGCTCGAAATACTGGAGGTTGAATTAGCGGGTCCTAAAGCTGGAGAGGTTCTAATAGAGATCAAAGCTAGTGGAGTTTGTCACACGGACGAATTTACTCGCTCAGGTGCGGATCCGGAGGGCCTATTCCCCGTTATATTAGGCCATGAAGGTGCCGGCATCGTCGTCGATGTAGGGCCTGGAGTGACCTCCGTCGTCAAGGGCGACCACGTGATTCCCTTGTATACACCAGAGTGTCGTCAATGCAAGTCCTGTACATCGCATAAAACCAATCTTTGCACCGCTATACGCGCAACTCAGGGTAAGGGGTTGATGCCGGATAGCACCAGTCGTTTTTCGATCGGTAAGGATTTGGTACGCCATTATATGGGCTGTTCTACTTTCTCTAATTTCACAGTACTGCCCGAGATTGCAGTGGCGAAAATACGCAAGGACGCTCCCTTTGACAAGGTGTGTTACATCGGCTGCGGCGTGACCACCGGTATTGGTGCGGTCATTAATACGGCGAAGGTGGAAGCCGGCGCTAACGTCGTGGTATTTGGTTTGGGCGGCATTGGACTTAATGTCATTCAAGGCGCACGTTTAGTAGGCGCCAATAAAATAATTGGGGTGGATGTGAACCCCGGACGTAAGGCCTTGGCTGAAAAATTTGGGATGACGCATTTTGTGAATCCGAAAGAGGTCGGTGGCGATCTCGTCGCGTATTTAGTGGCGCTCACCGACGGGGGTGCTGACTATAGTTTTGAGTGCGTGGGTAATGTCGACCTTATGCGTCAGGCGCTCGAGTGTTGTCATCGGGGTTGGGGCGTGTCGGTGGTCATAGGAGTTGCCGGGGCGGGTAAAGAAATCAGTACCCGACCCTTTCAATTGGTCACGGGTCGAATTTGGAAGGGCACCGCATTTGGAGGTGCGCGCGGACGTACTGATGTGCCAAAAATTGTCGATTGGTATATGGACGGAAAAATCAATATTGATGATTTGATTACTCATAAAATGCCGCTTAAGGATATTAATCGAGCTTTTGATTTGATGCATTCGGGTGAATCGATTCGCAGTGTGGTGGTCTACTAATGACCGCACTTAGTCTGCTGTCTGAGCACGCCTGTTATGGCGGTTCGCAACGCTTTTACCAGCACGATTCCCTGGAGACGCGTGGTCCTATGAAATTTTCAGTTTACTTGCCGCCCCAGGCACGCAGCGGGAAAGTGCCGGTGCTTTATTTCCTATCCGGACTTACCTGTAGCGAAGAGACTTTTCCGATTAAGAGTCATGCTCAAAAAGTAGCGGCAGAGTTGGGTCTGATGCTGGTATCACCCGATACCAGCCCGCGCGAACCACGAATCCCCGGGGATGCTGATAGTTGGGATTTTGGTTACGCGGCCGGGTTTTATGTGGATGCCATCCAAGCGCCTTGGGCCGAGCATTACCGGATGTATAGTTACGTGACTCGGGAATTGCCAGCGTTGATTTTGGCTAATTTGCCGGTGCTGACAGGGGTTATGGGTATTTTCGGACACTCTATGGGCGGACACGGCGCTTTAACCTGCGCGCTGCGCAATCCGGGTTTGTATAAGTCGGTGTCGGCCTTTGCACCCATAGCGGCACCTACCCAATGTCCGTGGGGTCAAAAGGCGTTTAGGAACTACCTCGGAGGTGACCAGCAACTTTGGTGCCAATATGATGCCACCGAGCTTGTCATGCGCGGCGCACACCCCGGGCCGATTCTAATTGATCAGGGCTCGGCGGATAAGTTCCTAGTAGAACAATTAATGCCACAAAAGTTCGCAGCGGCGGCGGCCCAGGTTGGACAGAAACTCGAACTAAGAATGCAGCAAGGCTATGATCATGGGTATTACTTCATCCAAACCTTTATGGCGGACCATCTGCGGCACCATGCTCTGCAATTGAAATAGAGATAATTAGCGGCTGAGAATGACCGGCTCAGAGGTAATGTGACCGTCGAAATCAGTCCATACATGCTGGGCAAAGTCGTACAGCTTGCAGCGTCTAACGGTGTTCCAGTAATAGCGCCACGTGAACACCTCTGAGTTCAATCGCTCATCCAAAGTCGCCGTAAGGCGAGCTTGTGCTTCCTTAATGCGATACAGCGGTATGCCCATGTTGACGTGGTGGGCACCGTGTTCCAGGATGTAATGGATCAGGCCATCGAGTGGTTGCATAAGTTTCACATGCACGGTGGTGGTGGCATATCCGGCATTAGCAGTCCATTCGTCCCGACGCTCGTACCAGGCCACTCGCGGGTGGGTGTGCTGCACATAAATCACGAAACCCATCAGGCAATTCCACAAAAAGAACGGTACCGCAAAACCAAATATCAGCAACGAAACAACAGATCGCCCACTATATAACCCCCAAGCGATGAGCCCGCCAACCCATAGCGCGCCGAAGCTCGCCACCAGTAGACTATCGACCGTGTAGCTGGTGCGGCGAGTACTTACATGTTTGCCGTTCGGAAAGAACAATTTTTTCCACCACATTTCGACCATGTAATAAGCCCCTTGGCCCACACCGCTGCGATAAACGCGTTCGAGTTGCCGTCGTAACCACGGAAGCTTCGCAAACTCATTAGGTGAATAGGGCGTCCACACATAGTCTCGTCCCTTAAGGTTGGTAAAACCATGGTGTGCGAGGTTATGGCCGACCTCCCATAGGCTGAAGGGTGTCAACGATGGCAGGAATGCAATCCGGCCGATCCATTTATTTAAAGTCTTATTGCGAGTGTAGGACCCGTGACACGCGTCATGGCCAATCACGAAAAGGCGGGCTATCCAAATTGCCGCGACCAAGGACGAAAATATTTTTACCCACCACGCATCCACGATGAGTAGGCTCGCGATTGCAGCTCCTAACACCAACCAATCCAATAAAAACCACATAATCGGCACCGTGATTTCTTTATCCACGGTGAATGGTTGCAGCAATTTTTGATATTTCCACCGGCTATGGTCAGGTGCCGCCGGGGTGGGTGTCGGCGATTCAGGTGTGGATGGTGTCTGCATTAACAACTCCGGCCGGCCCAGGATAAAAATAGGCCTATTAGTATACGCTTTGGGGAGTCAAAATCTAATGGTTTAGTCACTCTTTGGCCCGCCCGGTGGCCAGGGGCGGCGTTAGAGCCTACGCTGTCCCCTCGGCGCCAATTTGCGGTAGCCTAATCAATTAAGGAAACTTAAGTTTAAAGGATATTTGCTATGAATCTGCGCGGCGACTATACCCAGGCTGGAAGCGATTATTGCGTGGATCAGAGCTGGCCTAATTACACGGTTGAACAACACACTTTATGGTCACGCCTGTTCAACCGCCAATTGCAACTGGTAAAAACCTTTGGTGCTCCCCAATTCTTAGTTGGGCTGCAATGCTTGGAAATCGCCTCAAGTATTCCGCGCTTTGAGGAGACTAATCGGATCTTAAAGCGACTGACCGGGTGGCAGGTGGTCGGAGTGCCGGGTTTAATTCCTGAACTGCAATTCTTTGCGCATCTGGCAGAGAGACGATTTCCGGTGACGGTTTGGTTGCGTACTCCAGCGGAAATGGATTATTTGGTCGAACCCGATATTTTCCACGATTTTTTTGGCCATGTACCCTTGCTCTGTGATCCGATATTCGCTGACTTCGTACAGGCCTACGGGGTTGCCGGTCGCAAGGCGGAAGACGCGGGGGGCCTAAAAATGTTGGCTCGCCTATATTGGTATACGGTGGAGTTTGGACTGATACGAGCGGGCGATGCATTGCGCGCGTACGGCGCCGGTATTTTATCATCGGCAGGAGAGACCCGTTACTGCATAGAAAGCCCGCTACCGACTCGAATCAACTTTAACCTTGAGCGCGTCATGCGCACCGATTACTTCATTGACGATTATCAAAAAACCTATTTTGTTATCGATAGTTTTGAGCAGTTATTTCAGGATGCGTACGGTCGTGATTTCACGCCGATATACCAGGCGCACCACTTTGAGCCTGGACTTGCGCCTGGCTTAACCTTGCCCGGAGACACGCTTTCAACATAAGCGGTTTATTTGTCCGCTAGTCTTGGATTCTGCGAACTCAGTCGACTTAAGCGTGAGGGGCTTGGCATACCGTTGCGATTCATTCCTGCAACCGGTGTAATATTATGTCGCCTAAGCTAGCGCTTGTATTTTCCATGACTATGGTTGTCTTGGGTGGTTGTGCGAGTTCAGGTTATGCAGTCCGTGCGGTTCCCCGGATCGCTGCTGAAACCGTTGGGAAGTCGGTCAACCGATTACAAGAAGCCTTCGGTGATCCGCGAAAAGTGGATACGACGCCTACTCGACAAGTTTATGTGTGGTTTTTACCGGCGACACCGCCGGGTGCGCCAGTAGGACTCCATGGCTGTGAAATGGAAGTAACGGTGGAACCGCACTCACAGCAAGTTTTGGGATATTCGATGACCAGTATAGGTTGGTCAAAGTGTGGCGAAGTTGAGCGGCGAATTCGCATAATTTAAACACACGGGAAGAAATCGGCATCGCAGTCGTCGCTGGAATGCTAGAATAATAGTTCTAATATTTCTGAATTCCGGAGACCCCTTAAGTGCCGATAGTCGCGGCTTCAATCCTATCGCTCGTTATCCAGGGGTGTCTAATAGTGCATGTCATAAAGACTGGACGAAATTCTTTATGGATATGGGCTATCGCTTTAATTCCCGGAGCCGGATGGGTAGCCTATGTGGTGGCAGAAATACTCCCGGACGTCGTGGCAGGGCGTGGCGCGCGACGCGCAAAAACCGGCGTACAGCGAATGCTGGACCCGAATCGAGATTTACGTCGAGCGAGCGCCGAAGTGCAGATTTCGGGCAATCTTGATGCGCGACGTCGCCTAGCCGAAGAATACTTCGAGCGG
>JAYUFB010000087.1:0-10114 GCA_043738945.1 Gammaproteobacteria bacterium | reverse complement strand
GTTCACGATATCCTTCTAGTGGATAACGTGACAAGGAAGCAGCGAGAAATAGTAAATCATCAAAATTTGGAACGCGACGTTTAGCCCCTAGCCCGCGTATTTCGTACAAGCCACTCGCAGCGGCGCGCTGTATGTAATCGATCGTAAGCCGATCAAAACCTGCTGACTCCTCCATTTTCGGGTGTGTCATCGGATCAATACTCCTGATTGGCATCAGCGTGCCAGTGATACAAATTTTTGGACGACGCTATGCGCTTAAATTCTGCGGGTTCATGCGCCAAACCCGCGCTTTCTAGCAATTGTTTTACGATGTCGCGATCCGCCTCTGTCATAGGTTCAAAGCGCGCGTCCGCGCCCAACGAACGCACCTTGCCACGCACATAAATAACCGCCTCATATAGCGAATCACCCAAGGCGTCCTCTGCATCACCGCAAATAACTATCCGTCCCGCTTGCGCCATAAAAGCCGAAAAGCTACCAACACTTCCGCCCACTACGATATCCGCCCCTTTTAAGCTAATACCGCAGCGCAAAGAAGCATCGCCATCGATAACCAACAATCCCCCGTGTGCCGAAGCGCCCGCGGCTGTCGACGCGAAACCCTTCACATGAACCCGGCCCGACATCATGTTTTCAGCGACTCCAGGACCCGCATTTCCTTCGATAGTCACTGTCGCAAATTTGTTCATTCCGGCCGCGTAGTAGCCAACGTGTCCACATATCGTGACGTCCAATTCACTATTCAAACCACAGGCAATCGAATGTGCTCCATTAGGGTTACGTACTCGAATCTGGCCGTGAGACTTAGCAGCACTATGTAAAAATTGGTTAAGTTCGCGCAAACTGTCTTTTTCAAGGTCAAACTCTCGCGTTTCCGGCGTAGCAATCGGCTTCAAATTCGCCATGAATATATTTCCTCTGGCTTAGGCTCGAATAAATTGGCATGTGCAATGTCAGGCAAATGAGCCAGCGAACGAAATTCCGAGGCAATCGCGACATACTCGTCAGTTTCGGCGACAACCGCCGGTTTGCATGCAAAGGCGTCGCGCACAATTAGCAACTCTTGGTCGGTTCCCATTAGAAAAGTAAAGAAACCGTCGAGCTCACTGAATCCACGCTGCACCGCCGTTTCAAGACTGTCTCCCTCACGTAGCCGCCATTCAAAAAAACGACATGCAGCCTCGGTGTCATTGTCAGTCTCGAAATGGATTCCTAACGGTTCAAGTTTCTTGCGCACCAGATGTGGATTGGACAACGAACCATTGTGCACCAAGCAGAAGTCTCGGCCAGCCGTAAACGGATGCGCATGTGCCGGTGTCACGGCGGACTCCGTTGCCATACGCGTATGCCCCACCAAGTGCGAACCGCGGAGAGTTTTAAACTGATATCTCTCGGCTATTTCAGCGGGGGTGCCTACATCCTTATAAAGCGCAATAGACTGCCCTACTGAGAGCACGGCGATCGGCTCTCTTTGATGGGCAAACCACGTGACTAAGGAATCTGGATCAACGCCACTGGTAAGCACCGCTTGATTTCCAAGCGGCGAAATCTCGTGAATACCGTCAAAGTTTTTCGAGAGACGCCGCAACAAATCCGACCAATCCATGGCATGCTCACCACTGTATAGACTGAACTTATGCGATGACGCCTCCAATGGAGGGCTATATACCGCCAAACCTGCCGAGGACGGGCCACGCTCCGTCATACCCACTAACATAGGCACCATTAGTGCGCCTAATTGGTCGCGCATATTTGGCTTTTTTATCAATAGACCGACAATGCCACACATAAAGCCGACTCCTGAAAAATCGTCTAAAAAAACTCGAGGTACCGACGTGACTCCCAATCCGACACATGACGAGAATACTCAGTCCATTCCATACGTTTTAGCTTAATAAACTCGCTGGCTAGCTCAACACCTAGACCCTCACGAATCACGACGTCACCTTCCAAAGCGTTGATCGCCTCATACAATGATTGCGGCAATACTTTGATACCGCTTTGCCGAAGTTGCTCAACTGACAACTCGTACAAATTGATATTTTGGGGTGGACCAGGATCAAGCTTTTGATCAATACCATCCAATCCCGCAGCAATTAAGGCTGCGGAAACCAGGTATGGATTGCAACCAGAGTCGGGCAGTCGAACTTCGAGCCGCCCATGTGGTACACGCACGCACGCGGTGCGATTATTATCACCATAAGTAATGTAGGCGGGTGCCCAGGTCGCCCCAGAGAGTGATCGACCCACTACTAAGCGTTTGTAAGAGTTTACGGTAGGTGCAGCAATCGCACAAAACGCACTCGCATGCCGCAAGATGCCGCCCAAGAAATGGTAAGCAGTTTGTGAAAGCCCCATTCCTGATTTGTCGGTTGCATCATAAAAAACATTTTTCTGGGTGGCAGAGCCCAACGACACGTGAAAGTGTGCTCCACTGCCCGTGCGATTTGAAAATGGCTTTGGCATGAATGTCGCGATCATGCCATGCTTGTGCGCTATCTCACTGGCCGCCATTTTGACGAAGGTAAAATTGTCGGCCGACTTCAATGCATCCGCATAGGTGAAGTTAACTTCAAATTGACCGTTACCGTCTTCGTGATCGATTTGGTATACATCGATGCCGACAGAGCGAAGCGCACCGACCATTTCATCCAGCATTTCTCGCGTTCGATACAACCCCTTATAGTCATAGCAAGGCTTATCAAGCGTATCGGTCACATCCGCCGCACCCAGGCTGCCGTCCGCCCGTCGCGCTAGCAACATGAACTCGGGCTCAATGCCTGTATACATAGTAAGCCCACGTGCGCTAAGGCGTTCAATCTGGGCTTGCAATGCGACCCTCGAACAAAAAGGATAGGGCTTTTTATTGACCGTACCATTGCAAATTAGCCGCGCATACCCCGGCATCCATGGAATATTTTGCAATGTCGACAAATCTCCGACTGCCATGTAGTCGGGACCCTCAGGTCCCATACCAAAACCCCACAATGCGAAACCGGCAAAGCCAGCGCCATCAGTGAGCACCATTTCAAGATGCTCAATTGGGACGGCCTTGGCCTTGGCAGATCCGTGAATATCAACGAACTGAGCCAATATATAGCGAGTCTTATGCTCTGCAAAAAATCTCAGCGCTTGCTCTTTATTCATACCGCGTCGCCCCTATTCAAACCACCGTGCTCAACTACTATTTGTCCTAATTCATCAAAAATGTACTGGCTGTAAGTCGGATCACACCAAATTCTATAGCGCCGTCCTGCGCGCATTTCTTGCGGCAATATCAGCACTGCAACACCCATCATCAGCGTCATGATTACTGGATTGGTCGCAAGCGCGAGATCGCCAAAATTCACGCTACAAACCTGCGTAAGAACTTCATGGACATCTTTTCCACCAATCGAAAATCCAAAGTCTTGCCTCAAAATCGGATAAACACCTGCGCGTCTTACAGTGTTCGAAGCCACCCGTTTCAATATTTCAGTGCCGACCGCACCTTCAATGAAAAATTCTGATGCACCCAATTGTGCAACAGTTACCTCATCTACATCATTGCCCGAGATCACCCAGCTATTGGGCCTGGTCGGTAACATGAAGCCCTGAAAGCTCAGCCACTCAGCAGCTCGCGGACCTTTGAATCCGCGACACTCGCGTCTATCCAGCACTTGTAACACCAAATTATTGGCGATATTGTCGTTCAAGCACCCGCTACCTGTTTTTGCCGAGTATTTTTTGGATCATAAAACGGTAAAGGCGCAATGCGCGCCGCCTGGAACTTACCGGAGTCCGTGCGGATATAAACATCGCGACCAGGAAGCACACCCCTGCGACTAACGAGATCCGGCGTTAACATGGCAAAACCAATCCACTTCTGCAAGGTGGCCGAATAGTACACACTGGTTACGCGACCTGCGATATTCTGGCCGTCGATCACTAGATGACTCTCTTTCACCAGTGTGTTTCGATCTACTTCATCCCACTCAATTCCAACAAGTTTTTGTCGTGGACCCCGTTTTTCCAGAATTCGTAGACTACGTTGTCCTACGAAAAACGGCTTGCGCATATTCACTGCCCACATCGCATTGGCTTCGTACGGATCGGTCAGGCCATCTGTATCCTGACTCACTATGAAATGACCTTTTTCTAGGCGCAGTATGCGTTGTGCCTCCACACCGAACGGACGCAATCCACGATCTTTACCGGCGCTCGTAAGGGCTTTCCAAACTAGGACAGCGTCACTCGCCGCAACATGAATTTCGTAAGCCAACTCGCCCACGAACCCAACTCGCATTAAACGCGCAGCGACATCGCAAAGCCGCGCCTGTCTGACTCCTAAAAAGGGAAACTCGGATTCAGCAAGGTTAATGTCAAGCAAAGTCTGTAGAATTTCACGACTTAAAGGACCCGCAAAATTAAATGCGGCCATATGCCCTGTAAGATTCATTAACGAACACTCAAGGCCCCAAAGCGCATTGAGGCGCAGCAATTCGCGAAACACCGAAGTGGAACCACCGGTAGTGGTCGTGAAGTAGAATAAATCCGTATCAAGTCGGGCGATTACCCCATCATCCATGATCACGCCGGACTCATCGAGCATCAAGCCATAGCGCGTCATACCAACGCGAAGATTCGAGAAATTGCCTGTGTATACCCGATCTAAAAATTCACCCGCGTGTGGACCATAAATTTCGATCTTACCTAGGGTACCAACATCTATGAGTCCTACCGCATGTCGCACCGCCCGCACTTCGGCCGCGATACTCGCGGCTCGACTCTCACCGCTGACTTCATAATATTCCGGGCGCCGCCAATTTGCTGCAGGCATCCAAATCGCCCCGAGCGCCCCATGCACGGCATCAGCCGGCGTACGCCTAACGGGATGGAATCCACGTCCTGCAAGCAACTTCAAAGGAACGGGGTGGTACATGGGGCGAGCGGTGGTCATGCCAAGTGCTGCGACACTCATTGATCGGGCTCGCGCCAAAATTCGCAACGCGTTCATATTAGAATGTTTACCTTGTGAAGGTCCCATGCCAACGGTAGTGTAGCGTTTCAAGAGTTCGCTGGAATCAAATCCTTCCTGGATCGCATTCTGCAAATCTTTAACTTGAATATCCTCGTCAAAATCTACGAAATTTTTTGCGTCCGGATGCTCTATAATGGGGTAAGGGTGAGAAGGGCACCGGGTACTACGCGTCACCTGCGAGCCAGATGCTTCTCCAAATCCGGCATAAGCCGCGGCGTCGGTTCCAGCTCGATGACCATCGTCGACGCGATAATTAAATTCAAATATTCCATTGAGTCGACCCGCAGCGAAAATACCCGCCGGCAGTTTCTTGGGCACAAACTGTTGTATTTCAGGCGCAAACACCGTGCTGCCGCCTGCTTGCGAGAGTAACTGACTCGCAGGAGCCCAACCCACACTCATTAGCAAACAATCACATTCTATGCGTTTCGCCGCCCGTGTATTAATGGTGCCATGTGAATCGATGGGTACATAGTCGACTGCTTTAAGCAGCCCGTTCGACGCCGCGATTGCCTGATATGGCGCTGCAGCTGTCAATATTTTGATACCGAGATCTGTACATCGCCGAGCGACTTCCAGGTCTTCCATGGAGTATTGAAAGGTAGAACGCAATTCGAGAATCGCCACAACCTGCAACGAGTGAGCAGCTAGCGCTAAACATGCCTCATAAGCCTCGCGATTCGCAGCAACCATAACAATGGTACGACCCGGCGCGATGCGATAACAAGCTAGCAAACGAAGAGCCGCTGAAGCGAGCATCACGCCTGGCAAATCGTTGTTACGAAACACTGCGGGCTGTTCAATCACCCCGGTTGCAAAAACCACTGCCTTGGCGCGCATTTTTGTCATTCGTAGCGGCTCAGCAAGTGCCAGCCAGTGATCCGCGTAATATCCTGCAGCCACAGTTGAAGTATAAAGTGCAATATTTTCAGATTGCCTTACCGCCTGCAGCAACGCTTTTAACGCAGGATTCGGCGCTCGGAGGGGTGTAATACCTCCGCCTTGCAACGACTCGTCCACAAGAGCTACGCGCGCGCCCGCGGCGGCGGCGGCGAGTGCTGCCGCTAGACCACTAGCTCCGGCACCGACGACCAACACGTCGCAAAAAGCATAGCGCTTTGCAGTCAATTTCCGTGGTGCGTCGAGCGACACGCGGCCTAACCCGGTCAAGGCTCGAAACATTCGCTCCCAGCGTGGAAAAAGGCGTTTGGAATGAAAAGCTTTATAATAAAAGCCAACCGGTAAAAAGCTACTCAAACGGTCCAATACCCGCGCCTTATCCTGGCGTAAGCCGCCAAAAGTATTAATAGCCGACACGCGCATGCCGGCGCGCAGGAGCGTTACGTCACCGCGAACATTGGGAATGCCCCCCACTTGAAATAGCGTATTGCTGTCATGATTGTTGAACGACAATAGGCTGCGAGGCCGATGGTATTTGAATCCTCTACCGAGAAACGGTAGCCCCGCTGCGACCAAGGCTGACGATATAGTATCGCCTTCATATCCTTGACACTCGCTGCCTTCAAAGAAAAAATGTACAACCTTTGATCGATCGATCCATTCATCCGGATGAGGAGCAAGGCGGTACATCATTGAGAATCCACCCGACTAAATCCGCTTCGTGCAGCCTCAGCTGGATAGGTCGCAACAACTACATCAGTCGCGGTGTCCCGTAGCACAATAAACCAAAAGCCCGAGGGAGTGTGACACCACCACTCATATTTTCTTCCCGGCGATCCGGAACGATTAAATACATAATTAGCCCATTCTGCATCACTACAGGCATCGGGATCGGGACTCACGCGTACCTCACCTCCGTACGCGAATTCCGTCACCGGGCGAGGGCCATTGAGGGGACAAACCAACAGTTTCATGCGTTCATACTTTAATGACCCACCGAGGCCGCACCTTTTTCACCGGTGAGCTGATAACGCGCAAATCGATCTATCGAAAACCCTTCAATCAGATCATGATTTCGCCCCGTCGCTAGCGTATGACTCATGGTCTTGCCACATACGGGCGTTGCCTTGAAACCCCAAGTGCCCCATCCAGCATCAATATAGAAACCTTGCAGCGGCGTGACGCCCATAATTGGGGCGAAATCCGGGGTCATATCAGCAAGCCCCGCCCATTGTCGATTGACTTTTATCTCGCTAAGAAATGGAAACATGTCGAGCATGTGCGCAGCAAGATTTTCAGCGAAATCCAAGGTTGAACGGGTATTGTGCAATTCATAAGGATCGAGCGATGCGCCCATCACAAGCTCACCTCGTGCCGTCTGAGACACATAGACATGCAAGGAGGCGGAAACAATAATGGGATCAAGCCAGGCCTTGATAGGCTCAGAGACCATAGCTTGCAGGGGATGCACATAAATTGGCGTGCTTAAACCCACCATATCGAGTATTCGCGGAGTGAATCCCGCGACTGCGCACAGCACACGTGAAGTTGCAATAAACCCACGTGACGTTTCAACACCAACTACCCTATCCGCTTCGATGCGAATACCGGTGACCTCAGTCTGTTGATGAATTTCCACACCCCGCCTATCGGCTCCTCGGCCATATCCCCAGGCCACAGCATCATGGCGTGCAATGGCCCCAGGCGCGTGGAACAAAGCGCCCAAAATCGGCGAGTGTCCACCGCAGCTAAGGTCAATGCTAGGAATTGCGCGTTTAACAAAGTCAGCATCTACGGCTTCCGAACGTATGCCGAAGTGCTTATTGACCTCGGCACGCCAGCGCATAGTACGCATCGCTGAATCCGTGTGTGCAAGCGTGAAATGGCCACGCGTTGAATAGAACAAATTTAAGTCAAAATCTTCAGCCAAATCTTGCCACAAGCGCACGCTTTCATCATAAAACTTAACTCCCTCCGGTGTTAAGTAATTAGAACGAATGATAGTGGTATTACGGCCGGTATTGCCACCACCGAGATACCCTTTATCCAATACCGCAACATTATGAATCCCATGGTCACGCGCCAGATAGTAAGCCGCAGCCAGCCCATGACCACCCGCGCCAATAATCACGACGTCGTAACCCGACTTCAAAGTGTCATGACGAGTAAACATCCGCGGTTCCGGGTGTTTCCTCGACATTGCAAACCGTAACAAACGATAGGGCATAAGACCTTAATTTAAAAACTCAAGTGTGCGAATATAAGCACGAAATTTAACTGTGGAGCAAACTGAATTGCGTATTGTGCAATGGCTACTTTGAACCGTAAAACTCGATCTATCACTCAAAAACGCCATTTAAGGCCCATTTTGCGTGGAGCAGCCCCTATTTTGGAGCGCGCTGCAAGTCCGGCCGTCGATCTTGGACGCACGGCACGCCGATTGCGCGAGAGCCAGAACCTGACACTTAACGACGTGGCGCATCGAGCTGACATCAGCAGCGCGATGCTAAGTCGACTGGAGACCGGCCAAGTCTCTCCTAGCCTTGAGACCATAGTTGCGTTAGCCGCCGCGCTTGGCATCACTGCGGCGATGCTCATGCAGCGCGTGGGCACCGATGATGGCGGTGCTCAATTAATTCGTGCCGGTGAAGGCTTAGAGACCGTACGTAGCGGGACGCGACGCGGCCATACCTATCATTTACTAGCCGCGCAACGGGGTCCACGCAAGATTTTTGAGCCCTTTTTGGTGACTTTTAATGATCGCAGCGAAGTGTTCCCAGGCTTTCAGCACCCCGGCATTGAGTTTATCCATATGCTCTCAGGCATTATTCATTACCGACATGGCCGCCATACATATGTACTGCGGCCCGGAGACACGTTAACCTTTCGTGGTGAGGTTGCTCACGGACCTGAACGTCTGGAAAAAGTACCCATTAAAATGCTATCGCTGATCATTTATTCGAACGACGAGGATTAAGCAGATGAAGACCCTTGCATGGCTAATAGGATTGGTAACAGCCACCGCTTTAGTATCGGTTTCCGTGCGCGCAACTCCGCCAGCGCCGGGTGCAGTTGATACCGCTCGACTTCAGGCGGCCGGTACTGAACCACAAAACTGGTTTACCGGCGGTCGCGATCAAGAAGGTAGTTATTTCTCACCCCTTAAGTCCATTGATACGGGCAATATCGCGAAGCTGGGCTTTGCGTGGGATTACGACCTGGGAAGTCCACAGCGTGGCCAGGAAGCAACGCCCATAGTCATTGACGGCGTTATGTATACCTCCGGCACTTGGGGCTATGTATATTCCGTCGATGCGGCAACCGGCCATGAATTATGGCGCTACGATCCCAAGGCTACCCAATTGGCGGCGCGAAATCCTTGCTGCGATCTAGTCAATCGTGGCGTCGCAGTCTGGAAAGGCCGCGTCTATGTGGCGGCGGTGGATGGCAAGTTACACGCCATAAATGCGGCGACCGGTCATAAAATCTGGGAAGTGGACACTATTACTGACCATTCCCTGCCCTATTCCAGTACCGGCGCGCCCCAGGTGGCGGGAAATGTAGTAGTCATCGGCAATAGCGGCTCCGACATGGGTCGTGGCGGTGTACGCGGTTATGTCGCGGCCTACGACCTTGAAACCGGCGCGTTTAAGTGGCGCTTCTATACAGTTCCACCCGCTGTAGGCCAGCCTTTCGAGAATCCAGAACTCGCGGCGGCTGCCAAGACCTGGGATACCCATCGAAATGCCGTGTACCAAGGCGGCGGCACCGCCTGGGACGGATTTTCATATGATCCGGATTTGGATCTCGTTTATTTTGGTACAGCCAACGCTGCGCCCTATGATTTAAGGCAATTGGGCGCTGCGAAATTAGATGCGCTATACACTGCCTCTATCATAGCCTTACACGCGAAAACGGGCCGGATGGCGTGGTATTACCAAACCACACCGCGCGACAGTTGGGATTTTGATGCCGTTCAGAAAATGATTCTTGCGCAAATCACCCTAAACGGAAAACGCGAACCCGTCATTATGCAGGCGTCAAAGAACGGTTTTTTCTACGTTCTCAATCGTAAAACTGGCAAGCTGCTGTCCGCCAATAACTATACCTTTGTAAACTGGGCCTCCGGTGTTGATATGAAAACCGGTCGGCCGAATTTAACTACACAAGCTGATTGGTACTCGTCACCCAAAA
>JAYUFB010000086.1:0-61780 GCA_043738945.1 Gammaproteobacteria bacterium | reverse complement strand
TCAGCGCCGCCGTTAAGGTCGTCTTCCCATGATCCACATGGCCTATCGTCCCCACGTTTACGTGCGGCTTCGTTCGCTCAAACTTCCCCTTCGACACGGTGCATACCTCTTAAATAAAGATAAATTCGACTAATCGTACTTCATAATCGCTGCAGCGACATTACTGGGAACTTCCATATACTTGGCGAACTCCATCGTGTAATTCGCGCGGCCCTGACTCATAGAGCGCATGGCCGTTGAGTACTGAAACATCTCGGCCAGCGGCACGTCCGCGGTCACTACCTTACCGGAGGCAGAGTCTTCCATCCCAACAATTTGACCTCGGCGACGGTTTAGGTCGCCGACGATATCACCAAAATAGTCCTCGGGTGTTACCACCTCGACTTTCATAATGGGCTCCAGCAACACCGGTGTAGCCTTACGAAACCCCTCTCTGAAACCCATCGAACCGGCAATCTTGAAGGCCAATTCGTTAGAATCGACATCATGATAGGAGCCATCGAACAGAGTTACCCTAATATCGACGATCGGATACCCGGCAATGACCCCGGTCTGCACCGCCTCTTGAATTCCCTTATCAACCGAAGGGATAAACTCGCGCGGAATAGCGCCCCCCACAATGCCGTTCACAAATTCATAGCCCTTGCCCGCCGCCAAAGGCTCAAGTTTTAGCCAAACATGGCCGTACTGACCGCGACCGCCGGACTGACGTATGAACTTACCCTCAGAATCGACCGTACCCCGAATGGTTTCCCGATAGGCGACCTGCGGCTTACCCACATTCGCATCCACGTGAAACTCGCGCTTCATTCGATCCACAATGATTTCTAAGTACAACTCACCCATACCCGAAATAATCGTTTGCCCAGACTCAGGATCCGTATGCACCCGAAAAGAAGGATCTTCTTTCACGAGCTTTTGCAGCGCCACACCCATTTTATCCTGGTCCACTTTGGTCTTAGGCTCGACTGCCACCGAAATGACAGGCTCCGGAAAAATCATTTTTTCCAAGACAATAATCTTATCGGGATTGCACAGCGTGTCACCCGTCGTCACATCTTTAAGGCCCACAGCCGCCGCAATATCCCCGGTACGCACTTCCTTGATTTCCGAACGCTCACTGGCATGCATCTGCAACAAGCGCCCAATACGCTCGCTGCGATTCTTATTCGGCACAAATACCCGGTCACCCGAATTCAAGGTACCCGAATACACGCGAAAAAAAGTTAAACTACCAACAAACGAATCATCCAATATTTTAAAAGCCAACGCCGAAAAAGGTGCCGCATCATCAGGCGCTCGACTAATCGCATCGCCGCGCTCGTCCTGACCCACCACCTGGGGTAAATCCGTGGGTGCCGGCATGTATTCCACAACAGCATCGAGCACCGCCTGCACACCCTTATTCTTAAAGGCCGATCCGCAAGTGACCAAACAAACCTCATTTTTCAGGGCTCGAGCGCGCAGGCCGCGCTTAATCTCAACATCCGTAAGCTCACCGCTTTCCAAATATTTATTCAGCAACGCCTCATCACCCTCAGCGGCAGCCTCGATCATTTTGGCGCGCCAAGCCTCGCACTCTGCCAACATATCCGCCGGAATTTCCCGGTATTCGAACTTCATACCCTGGGTAGCTTCATCCCACCAAATCGATTTCATCTTGACAAGGTCCACCACGCCCTGGAAGCCATCCTCTGCGCCAATCGGCAATTGAATAGGCACAGGATTGCCACGCAAACGGGTCCTAATTTGCTCAACGCAGCGCAGGAAATTGGCGCCCGCGCGATCCATCTTGTTGACAAAAGCAATCCGCGGCACGCGGTATTTGTTCATTTGCCGCCACACGGTCTCCGACTGCGGCTGGACTCCCGACACTGCGCAGTAGACCGCAATAGCCGAATCCAATACGCGCAAGCTCCGTTCAACTTCAATCGTGAAGTCTACGTGTCCAGGCGTATCGATAATATTGATGCGATGTTCGGGGAAACTCTTATCCATCCCCTTCCAGAAACAAGTAGTCGCAGCAGCGGTAATCGTAATACCGCGCTCTTGCTCTTGCTCCATATAATCCATTACCGCGGCGCCGTCATGCACCTCACCAATCTTATGTGAAACACCGGTATAGAACAGAATACGCTCAGTAGCGGTCGTCTTCCCAGCGTCAATATGCGCGGAAATACCGATATTTCGGTAGCGCTCGATAGGCGTTATTCGTGCCACGGCCCATCCGCCCTACCAACGATAGTGCGCGAACGCCTTATTGGCCTCGGCCATACGATGGGTATCTTCGCGCTTACGCACAGCAGCACCGCGATTTTCGGCCGCTTCCATTAATTCCGCCGCCAACCGATGCGCCATCGACTTCTCGCTACGATCGGTGGCTGACTCAATAACCCAACGCATCGCGAGAGTTTGCCGACGGTTCGCTCGTACTTCCACAGGTACTTGGTAAGTTGCGCCGCCCACTCGGCGTGACTTCACTTCGACGACCGGCTTTACATTATCCAGTGCTTGTTGCAGCACATTAATCGCTTCGCCGCCCACGCGGCCGGTTTTTTCACCAATACGGTCAATGGCTCCATAAACGATTTTTTCAGCGGCCGACTTCTTGCCACGTTCCATAACCATATTAATAAATTTAGCAAGCATATCGTTACCGAACTTAGGGTCCGGAAGAATGGTGCGATGCGGGGCTGCTGCTCTACGAGACATGGAAAACCTACCTTATTTTTTAGGACGCTTGGCGCCGTACTTGGAACGGCCTTGACGACGATCGGCAACGCCGGCGCAATCCAGAGCGCCGCGCACTGTGTGATACCGAACGCCAGGCAGATCTTTGACGCGACCGCCGCGGATCAAAACCACCGAGTGTTCTTGTAAATTATGGCCTTCGCCGCCGATATAGCTTGAAACCTCGTAGCCATTGGTCAAGCGCACACGACATACCTTGCGAAGCGCAGAGTTCGGCTTCTTCGGGGTAGTGGTATAGACACGAGTACAAACACCGCGTTTTTGCGGGGAAGCATCCAGTGCCGGAACCTTGGATTTCCAAGCCGGTTCATTTCGCCCGGTTCGAATTAGCTGAGTCGTCGTCGCCATAAATACCTTCTCGTAGAGCCGCTCCTTGACGGGTGGCCCGATGTGATCCGCAAACCTTTAAGTGGCGGGCGTATGTGCCCGTAGACAAAGGCCGGCGATTGTAGGAACCGCAGCCTTAAGTGTCAAGGTAAATGCCGCAAATCACCCAAAACTAGCCACGTAAGCGACGCGCCGCCAATTCCGGCGTGATATCCCGCTGCGGTCCCGCCAAGATCTCGTATCCAACCATGAATTTGCGCACAGTTGCTGAGCGCAATAGCGGTGGCAGGCCTCACCATCTGTGGACTCGCCCCTCGGAATTCAGCTCATCCAGCGCCGCAGCATTGCGCCGCGGTAACACTAAGGAACAATTCCTAATCTACACTCAATAGCAACACGCCATGGGCTGGCACGCGAGCTACAAAATCTTCCCCTAAAGTGCCAAGATCCTTCTGGCGCCACAAATCTCGCAATTGCGACCCCACTTTAAGCCCTAACTGTTTAAACCACAGATCCTTAAGCCCAGTTTCGCGGGGATCGATCCGCAACTCTCTGAATTTCGCATCGAGATTGAAAATCCCTATCGCATGGCGCCCATCATTTAAAGGTCTCGCCCAAACCTGCCAACCGTCATGATTGAGAACCTGACGTGCCGCATGCCCTAAGGGGTCTTGATCCACGGCGATTACTTCGTCATTAGTTAGTAGATTGCGAGTAAATTCATCCAATGACGTCAAGTCATTACCTAGCAAGAGGGGCGCCGCCAACAAACTCCACAGACTGATATGACTGTACTGCTCATCGGGGGTGAGCCGCGACGGATGCAACGCTCCACCCCAGCCGACATCACCGACCACCAACATATCGGGATCGTTCCAATAACCAGGTCCTGCAAACGGAGCCATTTTGTCCTGGGCAAAACCGATTGTAGCGGTACTCTCCCACGTGTCTTCAATATCACCGCTGGTGCGCCACACGTTGCCGCGCATTTTCGCCCCCCAGGTCCAGACGTCTTGCTTGCCGTACTCGCACATACTAAAAATGATATCGCGCGTTTGAGACCTTAAGGCTTCACCCATAAGTTGATAGGGCTTCTGAAATTCCTCCAGCGTTTTATCCTTCGACATATGATCTTCATAGCTGCAAAGATCATACTTTAGATAATCGATTCCCCACCGAGCATACTCATCCGCATCCTGACGTTCATGCTCGAATGATCCTAAAAAACGACCGCAGGTGAGCGGGCCTGGCGATGAATAAATGCCAAACCGAATGCCGCGCTGGTGTAAATAATCACCCAATGCCTTCATGTCAGGAAATTTTTCGTTGCTGGCAATATGCCCATTTGGCTTACGCGCGGACGATTCCCAGCCATCATCAATATTGACATAAGACCAGCCGTGCGCGGTTAAGCCTTGCGCGAGCATTGCGTCCGCGGTTGCGCGTAATTTTGCATCATTGACATCCAAACCGTACCCATTCCAACTATTCCAACCCATCGGTGGGGTGAGCGCTAACTCCTCACCAATGCGAATTGTCAGTACCCGATCAGCCGCGCCCAAGTCATTGCTAACACGCAATTTCACGGAATAATTGCCTAGTTTCGCCACACTTCCCGTGATTAGTCCGGACCTCTCCTCTAGTAATAATCCGGCTGGCAGATCTTGCGCCGAAAATCTTAAGGGCGCACGACCGGTAGCGGCCACCTGAAATAGAAAGGGCGTATTTGGACGTGCTCCAACAACAACGGCACCATTCAAACGCGGCTGAGGCGGTTCCGGCGGCGTCAATAAATATGGAACCACCAGCGTGGCCGCCAACGCCTTACCCGAACTTGATTCAGTTAAGCGATAGCGCAATTCAATACCGGCGCGCTGTGGCGTATCAAGATCAATATGCGCGTTGCCGTTGGCGCTTATATTTATTACCTGGCGATGTTCTCGCAGCATGCGTGCGGCCGCGGTGTCATACAGCTCGTAAGCAAACTGCCCGGTTACCGCCACAAAAAAAGAATTATCGAACTGCGCATGAATGTGTACTTGTCCCGGGGCGAACCTGTAAACGGTGTGACTCGCGTTTAAATGCACGCCATCAACAATTTCAGCCATATTGATATACGGCATATCACGAAAAAACCCACCGCCACCGCCACCGTCATAGACGCGCACCGCTATTACATTGTCTTGATCCCACCGCACTAAACCCGACTTCAGATCAACAAAGTATTCCCGCAATGCCTGCCATTGGGTGTCGTAACCGCCCGGGTCAGAAGGTAGCCTTCCGGTCTGGCCAATCTTGACGCCGTTAAAAAAACTCTCATCCACATCATCGACGCTGGACAAATAAATCCGTAAGCGTTGCTGCCAATGCACCGTGTCTTTGAGGCTAGAGGGAATCCTAACGTGGAAGCGATACCACGACCACCCATCGTAGCCGTCGAAACCCTGTTTCTCATAGTTCGCCAAGGTCGAGAGTTCAACCCACCCACTATCATCAAAGGCCGGATCGCGCCGCGCTGGATCATCACCGGTCGCAAATTTCGCACGCGGCAATTCTAGGCGAGTAAATTTTATCATGGGTGCGCCACGCTCTTTACTGTCGCTAGCACTGGCGCTGGCCCCAGCCCCGGCGCACAAGGAGAACAACAGCAATGCCACCCAAAGCACTTTAAGACTCATGGAGCTCCTTCCCAAATAGAGCTAAGGTCGTAAACAGTGCCGTCCACCACTTCAATGTTACGGTCAGTTTGCAAATCGACTGAATTATAGGGTACGTGCGGAAATACGAGATCACTAAACACGCTTTGGCCGTTATTGATAAAAATCTCTAACGACGACCGATCCACAAAAACATGTAATTTAAGACGATCAGTGTCGGGCATCAGTGCTGTCTGTAATTTCGAAAAAGACGCATTAAAATCCGTTAGACCCGATTTGGCACGATCTAACTCGTAGCGGTGTTCGGCGCGATTAATACGAAAAACGGTCGCTTCCTGTTGCGCATTTTTAAAGACCAGCGCCACCACATTCGCATCATTCAATTTTAGGTCCAGAACCAGTTCAAAAGGCGCCGAAAAATGCGCGGCACTAACCAGCGCCTTTGTATGCTCAACGCCGCCCGCACTGATCGGCGTAGAGGTCTTGCGCAGTCCCTTCAATTCGCGGGCTGGATCGGCGAGTAACGCCAAGCCAGCGCCGGCACGCACGAGCTTAAGTTCACGTGGTAGCGTCATGGCATTGCGCCACTGCACGGTGGGCAGCTCCTGCGCATAGTTCCAATTACTCATCCAACCCAACCACAAGATGCGTGAGGCGGGCACCCCGGACCAGGTCACGCCGGCATAATTATCAGTGCCCCAATCAAGCCAATTCGCGCCCTGGCTATCAGAGTGAAAATGCTGTCCATCGAAATTGCCGATAAAATACTGTGTCCCAGAACCTCCATTCGGCGCGCCCGGATTGAGGCTGACCAACAATACATATCGGCTGGCGACCTCTCCATCGACCTTCATCTCAAATAGATCCGGACACTCCCACACACCCCCATGTTGCCCAATTCCTTGACCAAAGTCGCTTTCGTGAATCCAATGTCTTAAATCCTTAGATGAATAAAAACTTACATGATCCTTCACCGCGATAGTCATGATCCATTCGTGTATCGACGACATCCAAAAAACTTTCGGATCGCGAAAATCTCGTAATCCTGGATTTTTAAGGACGGGGTTTCCAGCGTACTTGGTCCACGTTCGCCCCCTATCTAGGCTATAGGCTATGCCTTGACTCTCAACCTTAATACCGCCTTGTTTCTCAATCGCATGATCATGATAGGCAAAAATCGCCACCAGCGGCGGATGCGCTGCGCTACCGAGCCCCGAAGTGTTGTCACGATCAAATACGGCACTTCCCGAAAAAATAGCACCATGTTTATCCGGATACAGTGCAATCGGCAGGTTAGCCCAGTGCAGTAAGTCTCTCGACACCGCATGCCCCCAATGCATGGGACCCCATTTATTGCTGTAGGGATGATGTTGGTAAAAAAGATGATACTCACCGTCCAAATAAACCAACCCATTAGGGTCATTCATCCATTTTGCAGGCGGTGTAAAATGCACTTGGGGGCGCAGCGGTTCACGATACAGATCGCTAGCGCTAGTGTTAGCAACAGCACTGGCGCGTTGCAGCGCAATCAAGGTCATTATCCCCACCAGCGCATAAACCCAGCGTAGCGCCCTTGATGGTTTATGAGGTTGCATCATGCACCAACCATTATCATGCGCCACTCATTAAGCGCTCTTGAATCTTCTCGAGTGGCACTCCCTTAGTTTCGATCACCCGTGTTTTCACCCAAAACCATTGCAATACCATCATGGAGGCGAAAAAAGTAAACACATAACCTGGCGCAAATGCCGATACAATTTTTGGAAAAAATGTTGTTATCAATGCTGCAAAAATCCAATGCGTAAAACTGCCGAGCGCTTGACCCGACGCCCGATAGCGGTTTGAAAAAATCTCGGCGATGTAAACCCAGATTACCGCCCCTTGACCGACTGCATGCGCGGCAATAAAGGCAAATATACCCAACGGTACAATGGCGTAGTGTTCTGAGAAGAATCCCCACGCGACCAGACTTAATGACGCGACATAGCCGTATGAGCCGATATACAGCAGTGTGCGACGCCCCAATTTATCAATGAGCCGCAATCCGATGAAGGTAAATACGAGATTGGTAAGGCCAATGCCCACCGATTGTAGTAAAGCCGATTCAACGCCCAGTCCAGTCAGTTCAAAAATACGGGGTGCAAAATACAATATGGCGTTGATACCCGAAAGCTGATTAAAAAATGCAATCAGAAATGCCAGCGATATCGGGCGACGCAACTCTCGGACAAAAAGGATTCCAAATAGGCTGGGTGTCTTAGCCGATGACCCACCGGGAATCGCATTATTGACGCTAGAGTGTTTAATTTCAGCGGCCTCAGCATTCAATTCCTCTAGCGTGCTTGAGGGCCGAATCAACCGCAGCACCCGCAACCCTTCCGGCAGATCATTTTTGACACCAATTAGCCAGCGCGGACTTTCGGGCAGTGCGAAACAACACACGATATAGATCAACGACGGTATCGCAGCCACCGCCAGCATCCAGCGCCAAGCATCGGGACCGGCGCCGGCCAATAGCGCATTCGACAAATAGGCCACCAAAATGCCAAATACAATGTTGAACTGGAACATACCTGCCAATAATCCGCGACGCGTCGGTGGCGAAATTTCCGCGATATACAGAGGTGCAACAATGGTCGAAACACCAATGCCAAGACCGCCAATCATGCGGGCTGCCGCAAACGAATAAACGTCAGGGGCTAAAGCGGACCAAACGGCACCCACCAGGTAGAGCACACCGATGGCCATTAGGGTCGCGCGGCGACCATAGCGATCTGTAGGCCAACTCCCCATCAAACTACCTAATACAGTGCCGTACAAAGCCGAACCGATGGCAATTCCGTGCATACCCGCACTTAAATGCCAAAGGGATTGAATTCTCTGCTCAGCGCCCGAAATAACTACTGTATCAAAACCAAACAAAAATCCAGCGAGCGCGGAAGTTACTGCCCAAAGGAACAAACGGCGGTTAATAGTTACCGAACCCATGTATAGACGTCCTGGAGGTTATAAATGATGACGCTCGTACTCAATGAAAACGCGGGACTTTCTATCGATGTCCGGTAAAGTGACCCGTAGGGTCTGCTGATCCGCATCATAGCGGCTGGGAACTGTCTTTTTACCCCACATGACGCGGGGTACTGATGTCACGCCATAAATACAGAGATCGATTTGCTGCCACCAAGGTTTAAAGCGACCCTCGCGCTTGGAAAGTTCAATATCGATACCGTGCGGACTTAGGTGACAAGTAACCGTTTGGCGAAGATAGGCGCCTTTTTTGTAGGCAAAAAATAGTCCATCATCAAAATATAACTGGCCAGTACAATCGCCACCCGGATAAATGGCTAACTGCAACGGTCCAACAGGCGTTTGGCTCGTGCTCTGCACTAGCGGTTGGCGCGGCAGAATCGCCCCAGGCCTGACAAAAACCGGTAACCGTTGCAATTGCGGCGTTTCCACGAGAGTGGAAGTTGTGAGTTTTTTACCTAGCCAATAATCGTACCATCCATTGCCCGGCAGTTTGATGGTATACGGAAAAGGCGACTCGCCTTCACTGGCCGGAGCGATGAGTAAATTGGGGCCTAACATAAACTGATCAGCGCTACCGCCAAGACCTCCACCTTTGGCCAACTGCTCTGGAAATTCCAGAAAAACAGGACGCATCAGCGGCAATCCTGAGCGACTATTCTCCTCAGCCAACGCATATAAATACGGCATCAATCGATAACGCTCTTCGATATAAAGGCGACGTATCGCTGCATGCTCAGGCCCTCCCACCCAGGGCTCCTGCGGTGGTTTTTCTTTTCCGGCATGGTCCCGAAATATCGGATTAAAGGCACCGATTTCAATCCAGCGTGTTAGCAAATCCGGCGATGGTCCGGCGCCCGCGTATCCGCCAATGTCATCCCCCGCAAGGCTAAACCCGCTCAGCCCAAGATTGCTCAGTTGCGCAATCGACATACGCAGATGACCCCAGGTAGAAACATTATCGCCCGTCCAGGTCGCCGCATAGCGCTGACCACCCGCATAGCTCGCACGGGTCAATACAAAGGGTCGCAAGCTTGGCGTCAACTTCAGCAAGCCTTCATAGGTCGCGCGGGAATTCAGCATCCCATACACATTGTGCATTTCCGCATGACTGGCTTTACGCGAGATAAAACCCCCTCCTTCAATCTGATGCACTGTGTCGAGCGGCATGGTCTTGTCGCGTACATCAAAAATGGCGGGTTCATTCATATCATTCCAAAATCCAACAGCGCCCGCCTTCACGAAATCCTGGTAGAGCCCACCCCACCAATCGCGCACTTTATCCCTGCTAAAATCGGGAAATACCGACTGGCCCGGCCAAACGTTGGCACTATAAATAGACCCGTCAATGCGCTTCAGGAATACATCTTGAGCCACACCGGAATCAAACGGTGCATAGTTTTGGTGAGGCGCATTCGCAATGTGTAGATCGGTAATCAATACCACTTTAAAATCCATACCGGCAAGGTCGGCAATGAATTTCGGCAAGTCCGGAAAGGACGATTTAGAGACCGTAAAAGGTCGATCACGATCTTGGTAATCAATATCCAGGTACAATACGTCGGCGGGAAACCGCTCCGTACGCAAACGGTTTGCGATACCGCGCGCCTCGATTTCAGTCTCGTACGAATAGCGCGACTGTTGAAAGCCTAGCGCCCACCGCGGTGGGAGTGGAGCGGTGCCAGTAAGATACGTGTAGGCTTGAACGATTCTCTTGGGTTCGGCTGCGGCCATGACGTAATAATCCAGTGGACCGGCTTCGGCGCCAAACCGTAAAATAGAACGCTCAGTTTTACCAAAATCAAAATAGCTTCGATAAGTATTATCAAAGAACACCCCAAAGCTACCTCCGCTTTCCAGTACTCCTAAAATAAATGGTATGGATTTATACAACGAATCGGTAGTCTCGCCGAATCCGTACGCATCAGTATTCCACAAAACGAAGGCTTCACCCAGTCGATCCAGCGGTCCACCCTTATCACCCAAACCGAAATAGTGCGCATCGACTGGCATGTTTTTACGCAGATGAATGCCCCCCGCAGCGGGAGCCGAAAAAGCATCATTATCGCTCTGCGGGACACGAGCAGTTTTTACATCTTTGCCGATTTTCGCGGCGTTAGTGGCGTCATCGAAAACCAGACTCGCACCGGGGGCATCATCGAGCACAACGCGACCGTTGGTATCCGCAATCAATATATGGAGATTTTCAAGATTGACAGTAACAACCAGCTTAGCCGTCCTTAAAGTGACGATAGCATTCGATTGCGATACATCCATGGGTATCAAGCGCTTGCGAATCTCGGCATTTACTGCCCAAGACGCGTCTTCGGGCAACGCTCCTACGCCTGCACGAATGCGGATAATGTCATCGCGCAGCGCAGTAATCTGAAGTTGCACGCCATTTTTATCGACAGTGTAACGATCCTGGCTTGCCGCACTTGCACCGCCGACCAGTGCAAAAATTACTGCGCACGCAGACAGCCGCAACCTTAGTCCCACAAGACATTTCGACATATCCCCCTCCCCGATGCGTTGGTAGTATTCTCCGACAAATCCACGATAAATGCTAAGAATCGTGTTGTGGTCACAGCCCCATCAACCTATAATCGCACGCATGGATAGAACGTTCGCACGGGTTTTCCGATCGCACGCGTCTGCCGATGACCGCGGCTACATGCCCGGTAGCCCTGAAGATAGACTTTCACAAGTATGGGATCTTACCCAAGAGGTCTGGGTTTTCTGCAAACACGCCCATGCTGAACGAAGACTACAAAGAGATGTTGCAGTGCTTATTAGAGGAAAAAGTTAAATTCCTACTCGTTGGCGCTTATGCGCTCGCTGTACATGGATTTCCTCGCGCGACAAAAGATATAGATTTTTTTGTTTGGGCCAATCAAGAAAACGCTGCCAATTTAATAAGGGCATTGGCTAAGTTCGGCGCACCTCTCGACAGTATGTCCGAATCCGACTTCGCTTCTGAAGGCATCGTTTTCCAAATTGGCAATGGCCCTCGCCGCATCGACATCCTCACGAACATTAGCGGCGTAACATTTGAACGCGCTTATAGCAACCGCACTTCTATTTTCTTGGAAGGCATGGAAATACCGGTCATTTCGATAGAGGATTTGATCCTCAATAAACGCGCCAGTGGCCGGAGCCAGGATTTAGTGGATGTAGAGAATTTGACGTCAGCAGTAAAATACCCTGGCGGTTAAGTGCGGCATAACACTGATAGGTCGCATTGCACTGGTAGGTCGCGCAACGGCATCAACTGGCGTTGCGATCCGCAGTGCGCACGTCAAAGGCAATCACTAAGCGCTCTCCTTCTGGGAAAGGGACCGTCGAATGCCACATGGTGGAAGGAAATAATACTAACCGTCCCGGCTGCGGCTGGATTTCGGCATAGGGGGTCAACCTTAAGTTAAGTTCGCGCGGCGGCGTGCCGAATTGAATCCATCCGGCCGGCGCGGAGCCCGAACGCTCTACATCCGGTAAGGACACGTAAAATGCAGAACTGATCCAGCCCTGAGGGTGAGTATGGCTGACATGAAAACCGTGACCCTTCAAGCGTACCGACCAACTGCCTTCGAATAAAATAAGGTTACGCGCCACCGATAACAATGGATGATTCATATCGATCGGCGGAAGCGCGGCGATATAGGACCGGATTGCTTCCACAATTTTTTCCTTAGTACGTTGAATAATCGCTTCATGCCGGAAAAATAGCTGCCGTTCAGTCTGCGTCCCACCCCTCACCGATTGTTCAATACGCGGCGCACGAGCAATATGCAATTGCCGCAACAAATCCGCTAATTCGTCGCGTTCCCCCGCCGAAAAATCCAAATCAAATGTTTGTATAAACAACGGATTGCCATCCAACCATTCCGCGCGTGCATCATCTTGCAACCGCCAAATCAGCGAAAGATACGGCCAGGCAAGTCGGGCAGCTGGCGTTTGACTCAATCGTGTAGCGGCAGCGTGCGCCAGCTCAATTCGGCCTGTACGCAGAAAATAGCGAACGCGGCATATATCGAGTCCAGCATCTTGGATAGATTCAGTTTGCTGCAACAAAATATCCGCACGTTTAACATCGCCCGACTCGCATGCCACGTATAACTTACCCAAGGTTAGCGACCGTGCATCTGCGAAGTACGCTTGTCCATCATCTAAAATTTTGAACGCCGATGGCCACTCTCGCAGCATAGCCAGCGTATAGAACCAGGCCATGCGCAGCGCCAAATTATGGGGCTGCGCGCGACACGCGGCGGAGTAGCTGCGAGCAAAATCGCCTCGATCACCCGCCGTAAAGCGCAGACTAGCTAAATTCTGGTGACCTTCTACCCAATCCGGACGCAAATCCAGGGCGTGCACCAGCAACTGCTCGGCCTGCTCCTGGTGACCCTCCGCTGCTAGTGCCGCAGCCGCCTCGCGCAGTACCCCTAAGTGATTCGGATTACGCTGCGACAATTTACACATTAGGCTGGCAGCAGGCAGTCCCGAGGCATAGCAGATTTGCGCATAGTCGAATGCTATATCGGAACTCTCAGGCGCAAGCTCTGCGGCCCGCGCTAAAGCACTGGTGGCTTCCGGCATTCGTTGTTCGTCCCGGAGCTTCAAGCCTTTATCCCACCAGTCGCGAGCAGTATCTTGGACCATAGCTAACGGGGCGTCATTGTATCCAACAAGCGTCTCAAGGGATCCAAGAATTGGTCGTAATTACGCCACCGATCTATAGACATTGTGTGCACCTTCTGTCGGAACTGCCAATTGCTGGCGGTCAATACCGGGCGATTATTCCCATGGAAATTAAGGCAGCGCGAATCCCACGGCAATCCTACAAACTCCAATATCTTATGGGTGCAACTCTCGTAATCTTGGACCAGAGACTCGTAAGACAATTCCATCATCACACCGGCAGGCAAAACTGCACGCCAATGATCCATGAGTCTCAAATACTGGTCATATTGATGCGCGATATCCGCTAAATCCCCTGCGTACGGATAGGTCGATAAGAAATTATGTCGATAAATCGATAGGCAGGTATCCAGCGGATTGCGCTGCAAATGAATAATACGCGCCTTCGGAAGCGCTGCATGAATTACGCCCAACACCAAATAATTATTCGGTAGGGAATTTGTGATGCGCGCCGCATCTGTGGAATTCTGCTGCAGTAATGCAAGGTACTCTCCAGACATTTTTGTTTTAAAGTCCGGCGGGATCGCACCTTTAGCGGCAGCCTCTTCATAGGTGGCGGCCGCCGAAAGCCAAAAAGAATTTTCACCCACGCCATACACTTGGCTGTGCGCAGCTAAGATATGCTCAGTGAATCCCGTACCGCTGCGCGGCATGCCGACGATAAATATCGGACGCTCCGACTCGTCGCCACCCGCATTGTTGGCGAGCCAAGCTTTGCCATAAGTATGCATAATCCTATCGATCTGCAAGGTCGCTCGCTCGCGGTCAAATTTGAGTCCGTATTTTTTGGTTAGTTCATTCGCCTCAGAAAAATTGGCGAAAGCCTGTTCGTAGTCGCCCGTCGCATCGAAATACTGTCCGATCATCAAGCGAATATCCACGGCGCGGTGCAAAGGCATTGGCGTGTTGGTAACCCTTTGAGCGTTGGTCAACCAGTCCGTACCGTTTTCTAACGCGGTACGATAGCGACCCAACCCGATCCACGCTTCGGCTAACCCCGGTTGAATAGCCAGTGCATCTCGATAAAAGCCCTCGGCCGCCGAGAACTGACCGCGATCAGCTACCAAATCACCCAGAAATGCGTGTGCCTGTGCAAACTGCGGTGCAAGCTGAATTGCTCGGCGACACAATCTTTCGGCGTCGTCGAGGCGGCCAAAGTTACGCAACAGAATTGCTAACGCCACATGCGTCCCGGCATTATTTGGATCGGCCATGAGCGCACGCCGATAACTTTCCACGGCGTCGGCGAACCGACCCTGGTCCGTCAATACGCGCCCCATCGCGCTCAATGCATCGGCATATTTCGGATTTAGTTGCACCGCCTGCCAATGACTTGCCGCCGCTTCATCAAGGCGACCTAGTCCATAGTAGACACACCCTAACTGGTAACGAACTTGCGCATCCTGCGGTAATAACGCTACCGCCGCACGCATAGCATCCAACGGATTTTTATTCTGCTGCGATTGCGCGATTCCAAGCATTTTCCAAGCGAACCCCGAGGTGGGGTCGCGGTCCGCTAGCGACCGTGCGGCAATTTCCGCGTGAGCGAAGCGGCCACTATTGATAAAGCCGATTATTTGATTAACTTCGATAGTCGGCACCGCGAAATTGGGCTGATTTCTCATCGTGCCTGCCGCACCAATCTTGCCGCAACATTGTTTAAACTTTCGCCCGCTACCGCAGGGACAGGATTGGTTTCGTTGCGATTTCAATGCCCGGACTCCCATTGTATAGCACTGTACTTGTTCTACATGAATTCCAACACGCGCGAAACGAACGCCGCGTAGTTACCGCTCAGTTCGCCTTGCAGTTGCGATCAATATACGCCTGATGTGTGGGTAGTGTCTCGGCCGCTGCACGCATGGCACCGCGTAATTTTTCCAAGTATTCTGTGCCGTTGACATTGCGAAAATCGATCAACGGATCAGGCCGTTTGGGGGAATTGAATTGGCCGATATGCACAGCCGTCCACGATGCTGGACCAAACAAATCCATCTCACGAGCGATCAGGCGCCCACACTTTCGGAAATGATCGATCTTGAATTGGAGGCTATCCGGGATGTCCATGTTTGCGCACTGCCGCCATAACGGCTCATCGCGAACGTTAAGATGGTAGTGCAGAATTAGGAAATCGCGGATACGCTCAGTCTCCTTGGTCGCCACCCGGTTAAATTCATCGGTCACCAGCGGATCGAAATCGCGGTCCGGAAAAAAAGCCAGTATTTTCGAAATGTTGGCTTGGATTAGATGCAAGCTGGTCGACTCCAACGGTTCCATAAAACCACTGGACAGGCCGACAGCGATAACGTTTTTATTCCACGACTTCCGGCGACGACCGGTGACAAAGCGCAAGGGGCGCGGGTCGCCCAAGGCCTTGCCATCGAGATTCGCCAATAGGGTCGTGGCGGCTTCATCGTCACTGATGTGCGCCGATGAATAAACATAACCGTTCCCAGTTCGATGCTGCAATGGTATGCGCCATTGCCAACCCGCCACGCGCGCCGTCGAGCGCGTGTAGGGGGTAAAATCGGTTGAAGAAGCGCAGGGTACCGCTAGCGCACGATCGCAGGGCAACCAGTGAGTCCAGTCGTCATAACCGGTTTTTAGCGTCCCCTCGATCAACAACCCGCGAAATCCAGAGCAATCGATAAACAGATCGGCGGCACAGATGCGGCCATCTTCCATCGTCACGCTCTCGACAAAACCGCTCTCGCCATTCTGCTGCACTGAGGCGACTTTGCCCTCATGCCGCAACACCCCGCGCGCTTCGGAGTATTTACGTAGGTAGCCCGCATACAGTCCGGCGTCGAAATGATAGGCATAGTCATGAGTGGAGAGCACATTGCGTGGGTCGGTCGAAGGCAGCGCGAACTTTCCACGGCTCGCTGCCGCCCAAGCCATGCACAGGTCATCTAATTTGATATCATTATTTGCGCGCGCCGCCAGCCAATGTTGGTGCACGGCAACCGTGTCGAACGGACGGCCATAACTACCGAAAGGGTGAAAATAACGATGATTGGCCTTACCCCAGCCAACAAACTGAATACCAAGCTTGAACGAGCCTTGAGTTGCCCTGACGAAATCATTCTCATCAAGGCCAAGCACTTGGTTAAACAGCTTGATGGTGGGAATGGTCGCCTCACCCACACCCACCGTGCCGATCTCCTCAGATTCGATCAACGTGATCGTGCAACCCTTGCTCAGCGTCTGACTTAAAGCAGCAGCCGTCATCCACCCCGCCGAACCACCGCCTACAATCAGAATGGAGCGGATTTTACGGCTTGGTTGAGGACCATTCGCTGTCATATCGGCCTACGCTCTATAACAAAAGTGCCCCTGCGCCAAAAAAAAGGCAGGTGCCGCATTATATGCGATCACCCGCCCGTTTTAACTTCCGCGTGCAAAGTCACACGCGAACCAGCATCCTCAATTAGAAGCTGAGTTTTACCGAAGCCTTCACAGCAACACCTTGTGCTGCGCCGGCGTTTACCAATCCACTGGTGTACCCACCAACAAAGCTCACACCACCCGGAACTGCAAATGTGTTAAACAAATTATAGACGTTCAGGCCCAACTGCAGATTCTTGATAGGTTCATACTTCGCATACACACCAAACAGCGGTTTGCCGGGATTGCTAAGATGTGGATTGCCCGGAAGGCTACTGCCAGTCGGTAAGTTGGACTGACCATCAATACTTAGTCCAATTACGCCGTCTGTAAGAACGTCATAGCCAAACAATCCCGTGTAGGTCCAATTCGGAATATTGGGTGAGGTGACATACGCTGAATTTTGACTGGCAGCAACTTTCGATTGGTCGTAAGTAGCGCTCAACACCATATTAAACCCGCTATTTTTATAGGTAGAAAAAAGCTCGAGGCCCTTATCCTTGTAATTTCCAGAAATAATACAAGTCGTCGGTGTTACACCATCGCCAATACCCAACAACTCAAAACAATTACGTGCCGAAATCTCATATGATGAAATGGAATATTTCGAGTAAAAAGCCGTCAGCTCTGTAGTGTAGTGCCCACCGAATAAATCACCGCGATTTTTTAGGCCCACTTCAAATTGAGTAACGGGAAATTTAGCATTTGCTTGACCCGCCGCGTCTAACGTACCGTTCGCACTGAAGAAACCGCTGTTGGTCAGTCGGTCGGCGTTAAAACGCGTTCCTCGCGATACACGTCCGAACCCTGATAGATCAGGAGTAAACTTATAAAGGCCACCCAGTGACCAGTTAGTAGTATTTTCTTGGAAATTCACGGCGTTGACAGGACCGTTGTAACCCAAGAGCGGGATTGACGTAGTTACCTGATTGCCGTTACGCGGATCCGTCTGAACCACCGAAGCATTGGGTAGCGATTTTCCCGCCCCCTGCGCATATCCGTTACCTGCGAAGAACTCCTCACGAACACTGGCGTCGAGATTCAAGTCACCAATGTCGAAATTCAAGTCAGCATAGGGAGCATTGTCGGTAAAAGTGATATCGAATTGTTGGTTCCAACCCGCGTTGAAACCACTCTGTCCACCCGCCGCAAGAAGAGCGCCCGTGCCACCGACGCCTTGTACGAGGTCCAGCTCGGCTGGATTGTTACCGCTCGCTTCATTAAGGGAATTGTTAGAATGCCAATCCTCGCCAATCCGCTGTGAATAATAAAAATAGCCCAACTTAATGTCGTATTTTGATTCGCCCATGTCACCCTTGAACTTGACTGACAAGTCATTTGCGACATGGTCCATATGAGACATATTAGTATGTACCGACGCGCTATTGCTCACATATTGGCCTGTGAATTGCTGGCCTGCATTGGGGCCGTTCGCGTAAATCAGGGACTGAGTTGCCAGGCCGTTGGCATCATGCGTAAGCGCTCCATCGGTTGATCCCGCACCGTAAAACTGCACATCAAAGGCACCGCTCATACGCGCCACACGCGCATTGTCATCAATCGTCACATTATTGCTTAAATTGTAATGGGTCTGCAGCTGTACCATTTTCTCGGTAGTCAGAATACCATTGAACGGCTGCCTAGCTAGATTGCCGCTGGCATCAGAGAACAGAGCACCGGAGTTCAATGCCGAGTAGCCAGGAGCTTGGTTTCGCACATCGCACAACGCCGATGACCCAAGGCCGCCTACTTTAGTGCCGCTCAAACTCGCGGAACTGATGCAGCCGTTATAGCTGGGCTCCTGCGTGTCAGCGACTTTGAACAGCACGCGAACGTACCCCTTATCATCCGCCAATTCCTTGGTAATATTGCCTTTGACCGCATAGGAATTACTGGCATTGTACGAAGCATGTTGAATGCCCTTACCGACATCGTAATAGCCACCGACATTGTAGTAAGTTGTATCGTTGATACTACCGCCAAGGCGGAAATTCAGTTTGGTCCAATCGTAGTTGACGCCTTTTTCAAGTTCAATATAGCCACCGTCATTGCGACCGGTATAACTAATATGATTAAGCACTGCGCCAATGGCTTGCGAGGCGAGGGTCGCTGCCGTGCCACCGCGAATCGCTTCGATGCGCTCATCGGTTGGCATCGGATGGGTCCAATAGTCATTGTTTCCGAATTGGATGTCGCCGAACAGCACCGTAGGAAGACCATCTTCCTGAATCTGCACGAAGGGCGATCCACCCGTGGGTGTACGCAAACCGCGGACACCGATGTTCGAATTACCACCGTCGCCCTGAGTACCTGCGACCTGAATGCCGGGAATCATTCGATAGAGTTCCGCCGTACTAGTCGCGTCAAAATTCTGGATTTGCTCATTATTGATTGAGCTGATCGACGTAGACGTATTTAACTTAGATTTGTCACCGGCCGACGCGGTGACGACAATGGTGTCCAGCGTATCGCCGCCAGTGGCTGCAGTAGCAGAAGTAGTCGCCGGAGTCGTCGCGGTCTGCGCAAACACCGGGGCAGCAGTTATCGAAAGCGCAGCCAGAATGGCCAATCGCAGCTTGTCCCTATTATTTAGGTCACCCATAAATCTTCCTCGTAATTTGTTGTTTGACACGCACGGCCACTCCCCAGGCTGGCTCATTGGCGCAAGTTACCATTGCTTGCAATCGTGTGCAACAAACGATTGCAATTCTTTCGTTTAGTGGTCATTTAGGTGTTATTGCCACCATTTTTTGTGATTTTTGAGCAGCGAAACGGCTTTTGTACCAATTTCGCAACAAAAGTCTCGAAGGTTTTTTTAGTGCGTTCGGAATTTGCGGGATAACTATCCTCTATTTAGGTAATGTATCGTTACGCCTATGCCACGAACCCACAAACGGAAACGAGTCAAAAAAGCCGTAACACGGATTCCGGTTTCCGGCCAACGAATGCAAATGCAGGATATTGCAAACTTGGCAGGTGTATCGACTTCCACAGTATCGCGCGCGCTCAGCCACAGCTCATTAGTCAACGACGAGACGCGCACTCGCATCGCCGAGTTGGCTAGGTCGCACAATTACTCGATCAATATCGGCGCGCGCAACTTGCGCTTGCAGCATAGTCGCACCGTTGCAGTGGTCGTGCCCTACGATGCTCGCACGCGCCAGCACATTTCCGATCCGTTCTTTGTCAGTATGTTGGGTAGCCTGGCCGATGCGCTTACGGCTCAGGGCTATGACATGCTGCTCTCGCGTGTTGACGCCGAAAGACTTGATCTGGTCGCCGAACTGGAAGCTTCCGGAAGAGCCATCGGCGTAATTCTGATTGGCCAATGGCATCATCATGATCAGCTCAACGAGTTGGCGAACCGTAAGGTACCGCTCGTGGTTTGGGGCGCACGGCTGCCGAGACAAACTTATTGCACCGTTGGGAGCGATAATATTACGGGTGGATTGTTGGCCACCCAGCACCTAATTGAAACCGGGCGTCGCCGCATTGCCTTTTTCGGCGATCCTGAGTTACCCGAAATTGGGCAGCGTTACGAGGGCTATCAACGCGCACTGAAACACCATGGCATCCCTTTAGACGCGCGGCTGGTCGTATCGGCAGAGTTTAGCGAAGGAAGTTCACGACGCGCCGTCGACGCTTTACTCGAAAAAAAAATCGCCTTTGATGCAGTGTTCGCGAGCAGTGACCTACTCGCCATGCGCGCCATCGGTGCGCTGCGCGAGAAGGGACTCTTAGTTCCTCGGGACGTGGGCGTGGTCGGTTACGACGATATTGAATTGAGTCAATACTTTCACCCGTCGCTTACCACTATTCGTCAGCCTATATTGAAGGGCGGTGAGGCATTGGTTAATGCGTTGCTCGCCCTAGTCGCCAATAAGGCGTTAAGTTCCGAAGTGTTACCTACTGAACTGGTTGTGCGAGAAAGTAGTGCCCCCAGCCCCGCTCCACCTTAAAAACTCGCTCTCCCTTAGAAAATCCCACATGTCGCTGACCGCTCCAAACAGCCCCATCTTATGCGTCGGCGAAACCCTCTGGGACGTACTGCCGGCCGGAGAATTTCTCGGAGGAGCACCCTTGAACGTCGCGGGACACTTATCGCGGCTGGGTGTTTCAGCTCTGCTACTGAGTCGCGTTGGCAGTGATTCTAGGGGTGAACGTGCGCGGGATCAGATGCGGAAACTGGGTCTCGACATTCGCTTAGTGCAAGTCGATAGCAATCTTCCGACCGGCGAGGCGCGCGCGATACTGGATGATAACGGGTCGGCAAGTTATCAATTCCTAAGCCCCGCGGCTTGGGACGAAATTACTATCAACGATGCAGTGATGGAGTCCGCACGTACAGCCGCCGCAGTCGTTTTCGGAACACTAGTGCAACGTACTCCGGCACAAGCGAAAACTCTCGCAAATATTCTTAAAGTAGCGCGTTGGCGGATACTCGATGTGAACTTGCGTGCGCCCCACGATGACGACGTAGTCGTGCTGGAATCCCTGCGACAAGCGGATTTTGTTAAACTCAACGATTCAGAAATTTTAGCTTTAGCCTCTTTACTCGGCTCGCGCAGCGATCCTGAGTCCTTCAAGGACTGTTTAACCACACAATTCGGGACTTCCTCGTTGTGCATCACCCAAGGCGAGCACGGCGCCTTGTTATGGCATCAAGGACAATGGACAGAACAAGCGGCCTATCCAACCGTGGTCGCCGATACGGTTGGCGCCGGAGATTCTTTTTTAGCCATGCTGCTTCGTGAATTACTGCGCGGATCATCCGCCAAGACCGCTATGCAACAGGCAGCAAGACTCGCCTCCTATGTCGCCTCCCATTCCGGCGCCATACCCGAATACCCACCGCATCGTTTTATGAATGAAACTTAGGCCGCTTACAATCGTTTGCAAAGTGCACTAATATCTATTACTAATACTGTTGCGGGAGGTTCAGTGCAAGACACGGCATCAAGACCGGCTAACGATCTGTGGGCAATTAAATTGCTCACGTACCTAATGTTTTTTATGTTCGCAATGACCACCGATTCGGTCGGCGTAATCATTCCTCAAGTAATTGCGGAATTCCATCTCAAACTCACGACTGCTGGGGCACTCCAATACGGATCGATGATCGGTATTGCCACCGCCGGGTTGCTACTCGGATTCCTCGCCGATCGATTTGGCCGAAAGCCCACCATAGTCTTGGGACTTATGCTGTTCGCAGCTACCGCCTACTTGTTTCCGTGGACGTCGAGCTTCACCAGTATCTTGGTACTCATCGTGATCGCCGGCGCCGCCATTGGCATATTTAAAACCGCTGCGCTAGCGCTGGTCGGCGATATTTCAAAATCTTCGATCGAATTGACGACCACCATGAACCTCGTAGAGGGTTTCTTTGGCGTGGGTGCCATCATTGGACCCTTGATTGTGACTGAGCTGGTCAGACGGGGTGTTTCGTGGCGATGGCTGTATGTCATCGCTGGGGCACTGTGTACGATTCTGCTGCTGATCGCGCTGGCGGCACGCTACCCGCAACGGGCACGTGTATCCGCAAATTCGTCCACTGCAAATTCGACCGCTTCGCCACCAAGTCTTGTGAGTACGCTCAATCTCATGGCCAACCCGTATGCGTTGGGTTTCAGCCTCGGCGCCTTTGCCTATGTAGTAGTCGAGTGCGCAATCTATGTTTGGATGCCGACGTTGCTCGGGAGCTACCAAGGTCGCGGCGCGTCTTTTGCTATCTATGCGTTGCCGGTTTTCTTTACATTGCGTGCCTTGGGCCGTTTCTTAGGTGCTTGGCTCCTGCGTCATGTCGATTGGTCAGCGGCAGTGCTGCTGTGCAGCCTTGCCATCTTTGCCTGCTTCGCGGGCAGTGTGGTGGGTGGTGTTGGTGCTGCACTGTATCTATTGCCGTTGGCGGGACTATTCATGTCGATCATGTATCCCACCATTAATTCGAAAGGCATCAGCTGCTTTGCAAGTGGCGATCACGGGGCCGTTGCGGGAATTATCCTATTCTTTACCTGTGCGGGCGCGTTTTTAGGGCCACTGGCGATGGGCGTAATCAGCGACGCGTTTGGCGGAGCGCGTTACGGCTTCATGCTAGCAACTGGGTTTGCCGCAATGCTAGCGGTTGGTTTCGCAGTTAATTGGATATTAAAACCCGCTCACGCACAGTTAGCACGATTTGCGCCGTCAATTGAAACCGCAATATGAAAAACGCTGTTCAACTCATCGCGTATGTTGACCGTCTAGGCGGCGGCAACTTGAAGGATCTTAAGGCACTGCTCGACGGTCCGTTAAAAGATCTGTTTGGAACCGTGCACCTACTACCCTTCTTCCATCCCATCGACGGTGCTGACGCAGGATTTGATCCCATTGACCATACCCAAGTTGATCCGCGTCTAGGCGAATGGTCGGATATCAAAGCACTTTCAAAAAATGTTGACGTCATGGGCGATGTCATCGTCAATCATATGTCGAGTCAGTCGCCGCAATTCCTGGATTTCCTACAGCACGGCCCGAATTCGCGCTATGCGGAATTATTTTTGACCCTGGATGCGGTATTTCCCGGCGGCGCCACCGAGCGCGATTTAACCGCAATATATCGACCTAGACCGGGGCTTCCATTTTCCGTTTTTAGCTTCGCCGATGGCGAAAAATGTGTGCTGTGGACCACCTTCACTGCACAACAGATCGACATTAATGTCGCTCACCCACAGGGGCGTGAATATCTCGACAACATACTCAAAACGTTTTCCGCCAGCGGCATTCGAATGGTACGCCTTGATGCGGTAGGGTACGCGATCAAAAAAGCTGGCACTAGTTGTTTTATGACACCCGCGACATTCGAGTTCATCGATTATTTTGCCGGCGCGGCGCGCAGTTACGGCATTGAAGTACTGGTCGAAATTCACTCCTACTACCGTCTCCAAATCGAGATCGCTGCACGCGTCGATTGGGTGTATGACTTCGCGTTACCACCCTTGGTGTTACACGCTTTTGCATTGCGCACCGCCCAGCGCCTCAAGGAATGGTTTGTCGTACGGCCGCGCAACGCAATAACCGTACTCGATACGCATGACGGAATCGGCGTCATCGACGTCGGCGCGGATTCCGCCAATCGAACCCATAACGTTGGATTGGTGCCCCCCGCAGAAATTGATCAACTGGTCGAGTTTATTCATCAGCGATCAAAAGGAGAAAGCCGGCGCGCGACCGGTGCCGCCGCCTCGAACCTCGACCTCTACCAAGTCAATTGCACCTTCTATGACGCGCTGGGTCGCAACGATCGAGAATACCTTATTGCACGCGCCATTCAGTTCTTTATGCCTGGCATACCGCAAGTCTACTATGTCGGTTTGCTCGGGGGCGAAAACGACCTAAACCTACTGGCTCGTACGGGTGTCGGACGAGATATCAATCGCCACTACTACTCCCGTGCTGAAATCATTCAAGCCACGGAGCGCGCAGTTGTAGCCGATCTGTTTGACCTCATTCGACTACGCAATTCTCATAGCGCGTTTACAGGTCAGTGCGCACTGCAGCCATCCAATCTCGAGTCGTTAGACCTCAAGTGGACCCAGGGCGATGCATTTGCGCAATTGCAGGTCTCGTTCCAGGACTCAAGCTTTAAAATACAGTTTTCCGAAGGCGCACGAATGACGACTCTAGCCTTGCGCTGCAACGCCAATAGAAAAGGATAAAAACGGCGATTTGGCAGGATTTCGCGATCCCATGACAATTGTTGACAAAAACGCTGTACCTGTAAGCGTAGTCTTACAGCACACAATGAGCTACCAAAGATATACTGATGATTGGAGATTGTCTAAACGGTCGCTAAACTCGTCGAGCGCTAAAATTACTTTAAAAACCATGCTTAACAAGGATAGTTATCGCAGCCTCGGTGAATTAGCCGAGCTTGCAGCAAAGACTTGCGGCGTTTCATTAAGTGTACTTAGCCTGACCCAGCCACGACGCCAATGGCATGGGGGCACGCTAGGTTCAATGGCCGCGCCTGACGGGATTCTATTGCCCTTTACCGAAGCACCGTTAATTGACGTTTCACGCTCAGGTCAATTCCTGGTCATTGATCCCTCAAAACCACCGGTACTTACCGAAAGCGAGCCGCTGGCCGAACCCTTGCGTCAAATGCGTTTCATCGTGTGTGTACCGATTATTGCAAGTTCTAGAGCGGTCCTTGGCGCTCTAGTGCTTGCAGATGCTACGCCGCGAGAGTTAGTCGCGTCGGAGCGCGCGCTTATTGAGCATCTAGCACGATGTGCCGCATCAATTATCGAGGAACAGGAAAAAACCGTTCTTATTGTAAAGAATTTAGCTCATGAGCAATTAATCGAAGCGGAATTACGCGCTCGCCGAGACAGCCAATGCGTACAAATTGCGCAACAACTGCACGATGATCTTGCTAATCAATTAACCGGAGCGCATCTTTTATTGGAGGTCGCCAATTCGGAATTCGAGGGTGTCAACTCCGAGATAGTCTCGGCCGTCAAACGCTCGCAAACACTAATTGGTTTCGCCATCGCCCACACTCGTCAGCTCGCGTACTCACAACCTGCCTTTCTGGTCCAACACAATGGTTTGCAATCGGCGTTAGAGATCTACCTTGAGCATTTGAATCGTCAAGCTACTGCAATATGCACCTTGAATAAGTGCAAAGACACTATTCCTATCCTCTCGCCCGAACTCAAACTTGGAGCGCTATTGATCGTCGAAGACGCGGTCGCGTTGGCGCGTCAACGACCGCAATGCCAGCGGATTTACGTCTCCATCAGCAGCAGCGATGGCACCGATCTCGGCATCAGTATTTCAGCAGACGGACAGCCTGATACAACCCACACGGATTTTGATCGGCAAGCGTTTTTCGAGCGGATTCGCTATCAAGCCAAGGCGCTCGGTGCCCACCTGTCTGATTCATTAGAATCGCGCGGACAAGGGCTTACGACGATAGTCAGTATTCGCTGGTCTGAACTACAAAAATCCGCGTTATCTCAGGCATATTTGCCCACTTATCACTAGAAACCCCCCTTCCGCGGCATGATTGGTTATTTAACCACACGCCTTAAGGCTGCACTTGAGCTAGAATCGCGCCGCCGCGCAAGGTCCGCGCGCTCTTAAATTTGGATAAATCATGCTTGCGACTTCCAATATTGCCGTTCAGTTCGGTGCAAAACCCTTGTTCGAACAAGTCACTGTCAAATTCTCGGATGGTAACCGCTATGGCTTAATCGGCGCCAACGGCTGCGGTAAATCAACGCTTATGAAAGTACTGGGGGGTGACCTTGATGCGAGTGCCGGCGATGTCATGCTGCAAAACGGAATGCGGCTCGGCAAACTAAACCAGAATCAATTCGGCTATGAAGACCAACGCGTTATAGATGTGGTCATGCAGGGACACGCCGAAATGTGGCAGGCAATGCAACAACGCGACCTAATTTACGCCAATCCTGACGCTAGCGATGATGACTATATGCGGGCGGCAGAGTTAGAGGGTAAGTTCGCCGAATATGGGGGTTACAATGCCGAAGCTCGAGCCGGCAGCATTTTAACCGATGCGGGTATTCCTGAAGCGCAGCACAACGGACCCATGCGCGAAGTGCCTCCCGGCCTAAAGCTACGCGTATTGCTCGCCCAAGCACTATTCTCACGACCCGATGTATTACTACTAGACGAACCGACTAACAATCTAGATATCCACTCCATCGGTTGGCTAGAACGCACTTTAAATGACTACGATGCCACGATGATCATCATAAGCCATGACCGGCATTTTCTTAATCAAGTCTGCACCCATGTTGCCGACCTTGATTTCCAGCAATTGCGAATATACCCTGGCAACTACGACGACTTCATGCTGGCTTCGGTACAAGCCCGTGCCCGCGTCGAAGCCGCCAACGACAAGGCTCGCGACCGAATTTCAGATCTCCAAGAATTCGTGCGCCGATTCTCGGCCAACGCATCGAAAGCACGCCAGGCTACCTCACGCAAAAAACAGCTCGAAAAAATCAAAATTGAAGAAATTAAACCCTCTTCTCGCCAGAACCCGTACATTCGATTCGAACAGGCGAAGAAGTTGTATCGCTCCGCGGTTAATATCGAAAATCTCACCTTCCGCTACCCCAATTCTGACGTCGACGTGCTTAGCAACTTAACCTTCAACATTGAGGCTGGCGAACGCATTGCCATTATTGGACCCAATGGTGTCGGTAAAACCACGCTAATGCGCTTACTCGCGGGAGAATTGCATCCGACCAAGGGTAAAATTACCTGGGTGGAAAACGCTCAACCCGGCTACATGCCCCAAGACCCTCAAGCAGAGTTCGAACTTAAAACTGATTTATTTACCTGGATGTCGACTTGGACGGGTAAGGCAGACGACGATCAAATCGTGCGGGCAACACTGGGGCGCTTGCTTTTTTCAGGCGAAGAAACCAAGAAATCGGTCAAGGTATTATCGGGCGGCGAAAAAGGACGCATGATTTACGGCAAGCTCATGCTCACCAAGCCCAATGTATTGCTCATGGACGAACCCACTAACCACATGGATATGGAAACCATTGAATCCTTACAAATTGGCCTAGAACATTATCCCGGTACTTTAGTATTTGTATCGCATGACCGCGAGTTCGTGGGCGGACTTGCCACGCGAATTATTGAGTTGCGCCCAGGCACACAGATCAAGGAATTTAAGGGTACTTACGATGAGTATCTGAAGGCTCAAAATCTGGAGTCTTAGAAACTAGGGGGGAATTTAATGATTGAAGTGCTCGTAGGATTATTTTTTATTCTTTGTATCGGCATGATTGCGATGGCCCCTAAACCATCTGATAAAAAAGAGGACGAGAAGAAACCTAATACTAAGGATTAACCGAGCATTAGCGCAAGATGGCCTCAATGGCGCCGTTTAGCTCCGCCGATTCCGGCGCTACTTGGCTGTCGAAATGCCCAGCCAAAGCTCCATCAGCTTTGACGAGATATTTATTAAAATTCCAGATCGGTTCTTGGCTTTGACGTTTAAGTTCTTTAAAAATTGGGTTAGCTGCCGGACCCGTCACCGCTAGGGGTGCCAGCATCGTAAATGTCACCCCATAATTAACGAAACACACCTTAGCGGTATCGGCTTGGTCTTTATCTTCTTGCTTAAAATCATCTGAGGGAAAACCCACTACTATCAAACCCCGATCTTTGTACTTATTATGGAGCGCCTCCAGACCTTTGAATTGAAATGTGTAGCCGCAATGGCTAGCGGTATTCACAATTAACAAGGGCTTGCCAGCAAATGACTTGCAAATATTGACTGTCTCGGCGGAGTGCAATTTCCGCATATCGTGATTGAGAAACGCCGGACAACTATCGGCCCATGCGCTGCCCAAAATTGCAGCCATTACAATTATCAAAAAAATAGGCAAAGTAAACACGATTGCCATCTTGTACCATTCGAGGTGACGGATTTCTAGAGTCGCTCCTATCTGAATAACTTAACGTATTGACTAGACCATCTGATGGTTTAATAACGGAAACAGCGGAAGATCAAATGCAATTTGGAATAGATCGGCTCTTATCGGAACCCGCTCTGCAGCGCAAACTTCACGGTCGACGCGTGGCTCTACTCGCACATCCCGCGTCGGTAACCGCGCAGCTAACCCATTCGCTCGACGCACTCGCAGCGCTCCGAGGTATCAAGCTGACCGCCGCTTTTGGACCCCAGCATGGCCTACGCGGTGACAAACAAGACAATATGGTGGAATCAACCGACTTTATTGACCCGAAGCTCGGCATCCCCATATTCAGTCTATACGGCGAAGTGCGCAAACCGACCGTTGCAATGCTGGATACATTCGATGTACTGCTGATCGATCTCCAAGACTTAGGTTGCCGCATATACACATTCATCACGACGTTGCGCTACATGCTGGAGGCAGCCGCAGCCCAGGGTAAATCTGTGTGGATTTTGGATCGACCCAACCCCATTGGACGTCCCATCGAAGGATTAATTCTGCGTAAGGGTTGGGAGAGCTTCGTGGGGGCCGGCGCCATGCCTATGCGGCACGGTCTGACGATGGGTGAACTCGCGGGTTGGTTTATCGCCACCTTAAAACTCGATCTGGAGTGCGAGGTTATCAAGATGGAATCGTGGCCTACGGCCACCGCACCGGGGTACGGTTGGCCGCTTGGCACTCGAACCTGGGTAAACCCAAGTCCCAATGCACCCAATATATGGATGGCGCGTGTCTACCCCGGCTCCGTCATGCTGGAAGGAACCAATTTGTCAGAAGGCCGCGGTACTACTCGGCCCTTAGAGGTTCTAGGCGCACCCGATCTCGATGGCGATCGCCTAATAGAAACCATGCAAGGCCTAGAACCGCAGTGGTTGCAGGGCTGTCGCCTGCGCAGTTGCTGGTTTGAACCCACTTTTCACAAGCACGTCGGCCAACTCTGTGCCGGGATCCAAGTACACGTCGAAGACTTAAGCTACGCACACAATTCCTTCAAACCGTGGCGGCTGTTTGCGCTAGCCTTTAAAGCGATTCGATCGCTGAAACCCGATTACCCATTGTGGCGTGATTTCGCCTACGAGTATGAAAGGGGACGCCTTGCTATTGATCTGATCAACGGCAGCGAACAACTTCGCCGGTGGGTGGATGATCTATCTGCGACACCTCAAGATTTGGAGAATATCACTCGCAAAGATGAGTTGGCCTGGCAGGAAACCAGAGCACCTTACTTACTCTATTAAGAAGGCAGTGCGTTTTGAAAATCAATAACAATCTTGCCCTGCACCTGTCCAGTCTCACAATACTCATGCGCGGCAGCGATTTGCGCCAATGGAAACACTCTATCAATTACGGGTCTAATGCTGCCCGCTTCCACTAATTTTGTGGTCTCGGCAAGGGCTAGACCATCGGAACGCACAAAACCCCAGTAGTAATGTCGACCATATTTTTCTTGCTCCAGCGCTTTCTCCGCGAATAGAGCCAACGCTCGGCGCGAACCCTCTTCGACACCAAACTCATCGATTAAACGCAATTTCGGAGAGATCAGGGTGATGTAGCTTGCGCCCGCGTCCATCCTAAGCGTGTCTTGTACATCTTTTTCGGCGCCGGCCGATCCATCCAATGCCACATCAATATCCACTACCACGTCACGAATGGAATCTACCGTATAGTCAACTACGCGATCCGCACCCAGCGATTTCACAAAAACCATGCTGCGCGCACTACAGGCACTAATCACATGGGCTCCCCATGCCTTCAATAATTGTACCGCGAAACTACCGACTCCGCCCGCGCTGCGAGTAATCAACACACTCTTACCGTACGCCGACGAACTCGTAAGTCCCACCTGGTTCACCAAAGTGCTCCACGCGGTCAAGGCTACATAGGGGAGCGAAGCCGCCTCTAAAAAATTCAAGTTGCTGGGCATTAAAGCCACCTCGGGCTCATCGACCGCAATAATATCGGCCATGCACGCCCGAGTGGGTGCGCAATATACCTTATCGCCAATTTTAAAATTCCGCACGTTACCGCCGACTGCGATGATCACGCCGGCCGCATCTTGCCCTATTCGCTGAGGAAATATATTGCGGCCTACCTGGCCTTTAAAACGCAACACGTCTTTTCCATGGCCTTTGCGAATCTCGCAATCTACGGGATTCACTGAGGCTGCAAACACCTGAATCAACACCTCATTGGACCCAAAGCGCGGCGGCTGCGCATCGCGTACGACTTCTAAGACTGCGGTCGTACCGTACTGATTGAATTCAACGGCGCGCATTTCTCAGTGCACCGATTCTGCGACTAACACCGCGCCGCTCAAGCGTGCAACCGCACTTAAGGTTGTCTGCGCGGCATTTAAGCCAAGCCTAAAATCTTCATCGGTAAAGGTGGCATAAAGATCCGTGGGCTGATGCCAATGAGGGTCCCAACCTGCGCCAATTTCGCGTCCTCGCTCGTTCTCGCGTAAGCTAATGGCAGGCACTAAATCCATAAAAGGCGTGCTATCAGTATTAGTCATATGCGGACCCACCGTGGCAGGGTAATCGACTGCATAAGCCTCATTAGCGGCATAAAACGCCCAGGCCAATTTCTGGGCACCATCAGCAAATTTCGAAACGGATTGGAATTCTATATTCACGTCCGCCTCGGCTCGCTGCTGCTTAGCGAGACTACCATCCGCACGCGGCATTCCATGGTCGAATAGCAACATGTCATGCTGGATCATACCCAACCATCTCGGCTCCGGATATTGACCTGATCCTGCCGGTGTTTCGACGCCTTGCAACGATGCACGCTGGCTCACGTAAGCGCGCGCCCCATTAAGACCCGTTTCTTCATTATTCCAAAGAATGAACCGGATGGATCGCTGCGTTTTGATATCAGGTGACGAAAATATCCTCGCCAGCTCCAATACCAAAGCACTTCCCGACCCATCATCGTTAGCCGCCTCGCCCCAACCATGACCATCCATATGAGCACCAACGATATACATTTCATCAGGATGATCGGTGCCGACCTTCGTACAGTAAACCTCCTCGCGTATACCGTCTGCGCTTGGCTGCGAATTAAGAACTCGCAGCTTTGGATCCAATTGGCGCACGGGGTCCAGGTTAACGCCGGTAGGGGCACGGATGCCGCGAAAACGCCCCCCGCCCAGCGCCGCGCCCGCATGCTGCGAGATCGGAGGTCCACTTGGAAGCGCGGTATCAGTACTTAAGAATTGATATTTAAGGCGGGTTACTTCGCCACAACCATAGCTTCGTAGTTGCTTATCAATCCAAGCAACTGCCGCTCGATTTCGGTCCGTACCTTCCCGACGGTCACCAAACTGTGTAAGCCCACTTATCGTCGCCTTGTATTTTTTCAAATCGAGCCGCCCGACCATGGTCTTGATCGGGTCATCCTGAGCGCACGCGCCAACGGCAAAAAGCACGCCAAGACCCACAACGATCACTGCTTTCATGCGCTCATCCTAGCGCAAATTAACCGAAATACTAGTTTAGGTGCCTACCGACGCAAAAATATCCAGCATGTCCGATTCCAACTCTAGCTCCAACCGCGGGACAGTCAGTGTCCCTACTACCTGTTGCATGTTTTGCCCCCTTTGGCCCAAAAGTTTTAGGCACTGATCGGCGGGCATGGGTTTCGCGAATAAGAAACCTTGCCCAACTTTACAACCGAGTTTAGTGAGCGCCTCGACTTGTTGATAGCTCTCGATTCCTTCGGCGACAACTTCTATTTGTAAATGACGCGCAATCGCAATGATTGCGCTGACGATGGCAAGATCATTGGAGTCTGAAACTAAGTCACGCACAAAACTCTTGTCAATTTTTAACGTGTCTATGCGCCAGTGTTTGAGGTAACTTAAGCTTGAATATCCGGTACCAAAATCATCGATTGCGATTTTGATTCCAAGATCACGCAACGCAGCCAACGTATCGCGCCGACTTTCTCCCGTCATGGCCCGACTATTATCGAACGCTGCGCGCTCTGTCAATTCCAGCTGTAATAGTGACGGACTAAGATCATGAGTCTTAAGCAATGTCGCAATGGCCACTTGCAGTTCGCCTCGTTGTAACTGGGCGGGAGCTATGTTGAGCGATATCGGAACCAGATTCACGCCCGCCTTATTCCACGCACTTAAGATCTGCATGGTTCTGTGCAGGACAAAATTGCCTAACGGGACGATGAGGCCTGTCTCTTCAGCGATTGGAATAAATTTATCAGGCGGTATAAACCCGTGTTTTGGGTGATTCCAACGAATTAGCGCTTCTAGTCCTACTATTTTTCGTGTCACTAAATTTACAAACGGCTGAAAATGTACATCTAATTGTTTCAGCTTAAGCGCGTCACGAAGCGCAGCTTCCATCGCCACTCGGTGCGTCAATTTCTGATTCATGATTTGGCTGAACATTTTTACGTTGTTGCGCCCACTGTCCTTAGCCTGATACATCGCGGTGTCGGAGTGCTTTAGCAACTCGCCCATATCGGCGCCATCGCGAGGGAATAAGCTTACGCCAACACTGCCAGAGGTCTGCAATGCATGCCCTTCAACGATGATAGGTTGATTGAGCGTACCGATAATGCGCTCCGCACCCTGAGTGACTTCCTCGTAAGTCTTAACATTACAAAATATCACCACAAATTCGTCACCACCCATCCGAATAACCACATCGGCCTCACGAACACAGCCCTGCAGTCGTCGCGCGACTTCTTGTAATAATTTATCGCCAACCTCATGCCCACGTGTGTCATTAATATGCTTGAATCGATCCAAATCCAAGAACACGACTCCTAACATAGCCTGGGTCGTCTTAGCGTGATTAATCGCACCTGGTAGGAAATCCGTCAGATAATGCCGATTCGGAAGTCCGGTTAGCTGATCGTGATGCGCTATTCGATCTAGACGCTGCTGGTTGTCTATTAACTGAGCTTCAGCCTTGCGACGCACCGACACATCGTGAGTGACGTATGCCACGCTGTGCTGACCAACCGCATCCAATACATTGCAGCGCACTTCAATATCTATCAATACACCATTTTTGCATCGATACTTCATACTTGCTGCCAGCAGCGATTCCGCCTTTTGCAATTTTTTTAGGGCAGCTTCTACGGGCACATCACCCAAAAAAAATATTGAAGCAAGGGTCAAAATTTCAGCCTCGTCCGCTGTATAGCCTAATCGCGCCAGCAGGCTGGGATTGATGTACTGCACTTGATCGGTGTTGGCGTCCACCACGATCACACCATCAATATTCTGGTCAACTATGGCTTTGTAGCGGGTATCAATCGATTCCGGCCGCATCAGCAACTGCCTGACGCAGGCAATGCCGATCACCACCATCACGACAACAATGCAAGACAACAAAATAACGAGCGCGAGAATAACTGGGCTGGGTGAAATATCATTCGAACCGCCTATTGATTGGCTAAATACCCACTGCGCCTGGCCGTCGGCATCTCGAAGTATTAGGTAGCCAGATGCATCCTTATCGGACATGTACACCGAGGTGCCTAAACCGCTGGTCGCAGGACTTTTAAGTGCGGTCGCTATTTCCGCGGGCACGGCTTTTAAGTTTACCTGACGAGCCGCCTGTCCGAAAAACGGCCCCCCTATGGTTTGGGTTAGGATCAAATGACCCAGCGTCATCTCCGGGATGCTATGCGACACAATTGGGCAAATAACAATTATTTGATCGTCTGAATAATGGGTAGATACTAAGTTATCGGCGTCGGTCAACAGAATATTTTTGATTGCAAGACTAAGCCTCTGGTCCACCATTTTCGTCCGCGTCACTCGCGCACTGAAGCGAACCTCATGACTAACCGAGGCGATGCTCAGGGTCTCTATTTTTTGTTGCGCCAGAGACTCTATCGCCAGGTTTGGCTGCGAATGATCGCCTTTGGCGAACCTTACCACACCCTCCAAATTACTGATGCTGCGGGCCGTATCGCTTAACTGCAGGGCCTGTTTGTCGATGGCGTTGGCGAACTGCTGTAGTCGAGAATTTGCAGATTCACGCGCTACAGCAACGTCTTTTGTGGGTTCCGCGCGATAGCTGAGTAGTAAACCAATTAAAAGACACAGCATTGGCAGCGCGCAGATAAGCAACATAAGGGGCTGTGGATGCAAGAAATTTGAGAAGCGATTTTTAGAAATCACTTAGATCGAATCCATAAATAATGCGACATAATGTCGGCAATATGAGTTTCATTACCCCGTAGTATTAGGCAAATACCGATCTGCTGACGCGACTCCGCGCACAAAACGTTCAAACATATGATGACCTTCCTCCATTTTTTAGGCTTAATCTGCGCCGCTTTTTTTATTGTGGCACCAGGCTATGGCATCTAAAAAGCATTCCGCTTAGGCGAGCTATGGACCGACCGCATCACTAAACTGTGCTTCCTGGTGTTGCTGCTGCTACTTCTGTTTCGCTTAATGACGACCATAGGCTCAATGCCTAGGGTAGGCGCTCGACTCCTAATGGCATTTTTTGGCGGATGTTTTATCGTATTTTTGCTCGGCCGCGTGATTGCCGCAACGGTTTTTAAACTAGACGGTGTGGGTCAATCGGTGTTCGCGCTGGGTGGTGTATTTTCAAACAATGTGTTGCTGGGCTTGCCGCTCGCGAAGCTGCTTTTAGGGAACTCAGCACTGCCCTCGGTTACGTTGGTGTTAGTGTTCTGGGTATTTCTTAACCTCGTAGGTGCCCGCGGTAGACCACTCCTACGCACGGGTTTGCGCCCAATCCATAAGCAAGCTCAGCGGGCCGATCAATCTTCCACAGCGCAAAATCTGCGCGCTTACCGATCTCCAGAGTGCCAATTTCAGCGGACGCGCCCAGCGCACGTGCTGCATTTCGGGTTACGCCACATAGAGCTTCTTCTGGAGTCAACCCAAATAACGTGCAGGCCATATTCAAAATGAGCAACAACGAGGTGCACGGCGAACTTCCGGGATTGCAATCACTAGCCACCGCCATTGGCACCCCGGCGCGCCGTAACATTTCAACCGGTGGAGGAGTCGTTTGACGCAAAAAATAATACGCGCCCGGTAGTAGTACTGCAACCGCATCCGTTACCGCCAGCACATCAATGCCCGCCTGACTGACATATTCCAAATGATCGACTGACAGTGCGGAAAATTTCGCTGCCAGCTCAGCGGCTCCCATATCGCTGAGTTGCCCGGCATGTATATGTGATGGCAACCCCAAATCTTGCGCAGCCTGTAAAAACTGCGCCGTCTCATCAAGTGTAAATGCGATATTTTCACAAAATGCATCAACCGCATCGACTAACCCTGCGGCAGCCAGGCTCTGAAGCCAAGGACCGCTGACTTGATTGACATAGGCTCGACGATCAGACCTATATTCCACCGGCAAGGCGTGCAGGCCGAGATAGGTCGTCTTGACGGTTACCGGCAAACGTACCGCTACTTGGCGTGCAACTTCCAACATACGTTTCTCAGTATCAAGATCTAGGCCATACCCGGACTTGATCTCAAGCGTAGTGACGCCTTCACGCATCAGTTGCTGTACACGCCCAAGGCTCGCCGCCAACAATGCTTCGTTTGACGCGGCGCGTGTCGATTTTACAGTAGCTTGGATACCACCCCCGGCGCGAGCAATAGCCTCGTAAGAAACACCACCCAGGCGTTGTTCAAACTCGGCGACCCGATCTCCGCCATAAACCACATGGGTGTGGCAGTCGATTAATCCCGGTGTGATCCACAAACCATCAGCTGCGTGAACCGGAACTCTATACTGCTCTGCCTTTTGTCGCGCAATAGCCGCGGAACCAATCCATGCAATGCGCTCGCCCTTGACCGCAATGGCATTATCGTGGAGGGCACCATAGGGTTCGTCGCCTTCACACAAGGTGGCAATATGCGCACCTACCCAAACTTGGTCCCAATCCATAAAACCGCCGGTTGCCACTGAAACAATGATCCGGCAAGCTAGGCTATCTATACAGGTATAGTCAAGATGATCCAGCAATACTGCTTCGAAAATATCCTTCTAGAACACGGCTGGGCGCAGGATACCGTGCTCACGGTCGCCGACGGAGTCATCACCCATATTGCAAATATCAAGATACCCGACAGCACAACGCACAGCATAGAACACGTGCGCGGATTCGCCATTCCGGGTATGGCAAATGCCCATAGCCACGCCTTTCAACGCGCCATGGCAGGCAATACGGAATTTCGAAGTTCCAGCCGAGATAGTTTCTGGACTTGGCGTCAGGCCATGTACCACCTTGCGAACCGCATCACGCCCGCGGATTTACAAATAGTGGCGACCCAACTTTTCATCGAAATGCTGAAGGCTGGCTACACCTCGGTAGCCGAATTCCATTATCTACACCGCGCTGAAGACGGTTCGTCTTATAACGACGCGAATCCCCTTTGGGGCGCGATCTGGGCAGCGGCAGCCGATGCTGGAATCGCACTCACTTTTTTACCTACTCTGTACCAAACCAGTGATTTTGGTGCGCGCGCCCTGAAGCGAGAACAAACACGTTTTTTTCTGGAAACCGATGCATTTCTACGCGCTATCGAGGCACGCACCCTCGCCGAGAAAACTAGCGGAATCCTTACACTGCGTACCGGTGCCGCATTTCATAGTCTGCGCGCGGTACCGCTCGAAATTTTGAAAGAAGCCACCCTGGCTTTAAAGCATATCGACCCCGACCTTCCTATTCATATTCACGTAGCCGAACAGAATCGAGAGGTTCGCGCTTGCAAACGAGAAACAGGTCAACGGCCCATTGAACTACTGTTAGCCTCAGGTCTCGTCAATCAGCATTGGTGTTTAATCCACGCCACCCACGCAACAGCCGCAGAACTTGCAGGGTTAGTTACCGCCAATGCTACCGTCTGCGTATCAATTACCACCGAAGCGAACCTCGGCGACGGTTTCTTTGATACGCAGCGTTTCCTAAAGGGCGGTGGCCGCTTGTGCATCGGCACCGACAGCCAGTCAACCGTCTGCCCGGCCGAAGAATTACGTTGGTTGGAATACCAGCAACGGCTGCGCAAGAAGCGTCGCGGCGTACTAGCCAATGAGACACATTCGCATGTAGGAACACGCCTTTGGGTAAAAACCGCTCTAGAAGGAGCGTCCGCTATCGGACAGCCTAGCGGAAAGATTGCCACCGGGCGCCGAGCGGACTGGGTGGTCCTCGATAGCGATCATCCCACCATGGCGGGGGCGCGGGCCGAATTCGCCTTAGATCATTTGATTTTTTCAGGTGCCAGTGCCGCTATTCGCGACGTCATGGTAGCCGGTCGCTGGGTGGTTAAGGACACCGTGCATGCTGCGCAATTCGCGCTACTCGGGCGGTTTAATCACTTAATGAGCCAACTCGCACCCTAATCCACAAGCGGCGGGTAAAAAAATCTTGACTATACCTGTCTATACAACTTAGGCTAATGATATGTCTGGGACAAATGAAATCTTGCAACCCCTTTACCTTAAAGTTAAACGCCATATTTTGGATAACATCGATTCCGGCAAATGGCGTGCCACGGCTCGTGTACCCTCGGAAAATGATCTGGTAAAAACTTTTGGCGTGTCTCGCATGACCGCAAACCGCGCACTTCGCGAATTGAGCCACGAAGGGGTGTTGGTACGCATCGCCGGTGTCGGTAGCTTTGTGGCGGATCAGCACGCACATGCTCACCCACTCGAGATTCGAGGAATTGCCGATGAAATTAAGCGCCGTGGTCATACCCATCGCGCGGAAGTTATCGCGCTGGAACGCGTGCGTGCGGTGGCGGACTTGAGCAAGGACTTCGGCATTGCAGCGCGTAGCGAATTGTTCAGCTCCTGTATCGTACATTTTGAAAACGACCAACCGATACAACTAGAAGACCGCTATGTACTGCCTTCACTCGCACCCGACTACTTAAAAGTTGATTTTCAGCATACAACGCCTTATGACTACTTGATTAAAGTTGCCCCCTTGCAAGAGGCCGAGCACCTCATGCGTGCAGTAATGCCCGATGAGCGCACTCGCAAGCACTTATCAATGAAGCGTAACGAACCCTGCTTACTCATGATTCGGCGTACTTGGACCGCTGGAAAAATTGCTTCTATTGCCCGCCTTTACTACCCCGGTTCCCGCTATGAAATGGCGGGACGTTTTCGCCCATGAGGACACTATGATCTCATCCGTACCCCCACGAGTAATTCGCGCCGCACGCGGCAAAACTTTAAGCGCGCGCACTTGGACCACTGAAGCGCCATTGCGTATGTTGATGAATAACTTAGACCCCGAGGTGGCGGAAAACCCGAGTGCACTTGTGGTGTACGGTGGCATCGGCCGTGCCGCGCGCGACTGGAACTGCTTTGATCGCATCGTCGAGACACTGAAGACTTTGAGTGAGGAAGAAACTCTATTGGTGCAATCCGGTAAACCCGTTGGCGTATTCCCCACTCACGCCGACGCACCCCGCGTGTTAATCGCCAACTCTAACTTAGTACCGCACTGGGCCACCTGGGAGCATTTTCATGAGCTTGACCGTCGCGGCCTGGCCATGTACGGCCAGATGACCGCAGGCTCTTGGATATATATCGGCAGCCAAGGTATCGTACAGGGAACTTACGAGACCTTCGTTGAAATGGGTCGTCGCCATTTCGGCGGAAGTCTCGCAGGCAAATGGATTTTGACGGCGGGGCTTGGCGGCATGGGCGGCGCACAACCGCTGGCGGCGACCATGGCGGGTGCCAGTATGTTAGCGGTCGAATGCCGACCCTCTAGCATCGCCAAACGGCTAGAAACAGGCTATGTGGATACACAAGCGCACTCGCTAGATGAAGCGCTTGCGCTCCTCGATATGGCTAAGAAAAACCAGAAGCCCATTTCAATCGCACTGCTCGGTAATATTGTTGATGTGCTTAAAACCTTGTTGGATCGCAACCTTAAACCTGACGCACTCACCGATCAAACTTCTGCCCACGATCCTATCAACGGCTACTTACCACAAAGCTGGAGCATCCAAGAATGGGATGAGCGACGCGTCAACGATCCCGCCGGCACCAGTGCCGCAGCAAAAATGTCCATGGCCAGACAGATCGAATATATGTTGCGCTTCAAGGCCCTCGGGATCCCGGTGTTCGACTACGGCAATAATATTCGCCAAGTTGCCCGCGATGCGGGAGTTACCCATGCATTCGATATTCCGGGCTTTGTGCCAGAATATATCCGCCCGCTCTTCTGCCGCGGTATCGGTCCGTTTCGGTGGGTGGCTCTATCGGGTGACCCCGAAGATATTTATAAAACCGATGCCAAAGTGAAAGAACTTATACCGGATGATCCGCATTTACATCATTGGCTCGACATGGCGCGTTCTAAAATTCAATTTCAGGGACTGCCCGCGCGCATTTGCTGGGTCGGCCTCGGGCAGCGACATCGACTTGGCCTCGCTTTCAATGAAATGGTAGCGAGTGGTGAGCTTTCGGCACCCATTGTGATTGGTCGCGATCATCTCGACTCAGGCTCGGTTGCAAGTCCCAACCGTGAGACCGAGGCCATGAAAGATGGCTCAGACGCGGTATCGGACTGGCCCTTACTCAACGCCTTACTCAACACCGCAAGCGGTGCCACCTGGGTGTCCATTCATCACGGCGGTGGTGTCGGTATGGGTTTCTCGCAACACTCGGGAGTAGTTATCGTCTGCGACGGTACCCTAGCCGCAAGCCGTCGCATCAAGCGAGTCTTGTGGAATGACCCTGGTACCGGTGTGATGCGCCACGCCGATGCCGGCTACTCGCAAGCTATTAACTGTGCCCGCGAGCAAGGACTAAACCTTCCCATGATTACACCAACATCATGATTCACCATCCCATGGAAATTACTGCGGGCTTGCTTTCCCTTGCTCAGCTCCGTCAAATCTACGAGCAACCAACTGCAATTCGTTTAAACCCTGCAGACCGCGGACGGGTCGCAGCAGCAAAATCATTAGTGGATCGCATTACCGCACGTGGCGACGCCGCCTATGGCATTAACACAGGTTTCGGGCTGCTAGCACAAACGCGCATACCGACTGAACAACTTGAGCAACTGCAACGCAATTTATTGTTGTCACATGCGGCCGGCGTGGGTGAGGCCTTACCCGATGCCGTCGTACGTTTAATACTAGTTCTTAAAGTCAATGCATTAGCACGCGGTCATTCGGGCGTAACGGACACATTGATTGACGCCTTACTGGCCTTACTACAAAACGAAGTCTATCCCATAATTCCTGCGCAAGGTTCGGTGGGTGCTTCCGGTGACCTAGCGCCACTCGCGCACATGAGCGCCGTCCTACTAGGGGTCGGCCAAGTTCGAGTAGGCGGCAAAGTGCTGCCCGCAACCGAAGGATTGCAGATCGCTAAACTTAGTACCCTAAAATTGCACGCCAAGGAAGGTCTCGCATTAATTAATGGCACTCAGGTTTCAACCGCCCTCGCACTAGCGGGTCTGTTCGGGGCAGTCGATTTACTCGCCTCAGCGGTAGTATCCGGAGCTATGTCGGTAGATGCGCTCAAGGGTAGCGATACGCCGTTCGACGCTCGTATTCATGCGGCACGCGGTCAAGTCGGTCAAATCGCGATTGCGCGTGAATATCGTGAATTATTATCAGGCAGCGCTATTCGCGCCTCACATGAGAACTGTAGTCGCGTACAAGATCCCTACTCATTTCGTTGCCAACCCCAGGTGATGGGAGCCTGCTTAGATTTAATCCGCAACGTAAGTGTCACGCTAGTCATTGAGGCAAATGCCGTAACCGATAATCCGTTGTTATTCGTTGAACATGAGACAGTGTTGTCGGGCGGAAATTTTCATGCCGAACCGGTCGCTTTTGCAGCCGATATCCTGGCGCTGGCGATTGCAGAAATTGGTAGCCTAGCGGAACGGCGAATCGCAGTCCTCGTGGATCCCAAAATGAGCGGCCTGCCGGCTTTCTTAGTCGAAAATAGTGGGCTAAATTCGGGATTCATGATCGCGCAAGTTACCGCGGCAGCGCTAGTATCCGAAAATAAGGCCATCGCAACACCCTGCAGTGTCGACTCAATACCAACCTCAGCCAACCAGGAAGATCATGTCAGCATGGCCACGCATGCGGCGCGTCGTTTGAAAGTCATGGTGGATAACGCTGCAGCGGTAGTGGGTATCGAGTTACTCGCCGCCGCCCAAGGGATAGACTTTCATAGACCGACCCAATCCTCGCCCGTGCTTGAGAAAATTCATGCACACATACGCAGCGAAGTGTCTTTTTATGATGCAGATCGCTATTTTGCACCCGATATTGAGGCCGCATCACGCTGGGTCAGAACCGCTCAATTTACTAAGTTCATAAACCCATTATTACCCTGATGAGCGCATCTTTATTCGAATACACAGCCGGCAACCTACCGCTTCTAATTAGCTTTCCACATTCCGGAACCTATATTCCACCGGAACTTTATGTACGTCTGACCCCAAGTGCACAAGACCTACCCGATACTGATTGGTTTGTTCCCGAACTATATAATTTCGCGCGTGATCTGGGCGCCTGCGTAATTCGCGCCACTCACACGCGCTACGTAGTGGATTTAAATAGGCCGCCCGATGGCACATCGCTGTATCCCGGACGATGGGGAACGGGTCTATGCCCGACTGCAACCTTCGATGGCGCAGCGCTATACCGTTTAGGCTTTGAACTTGATCCCAAAGAAATCAATGCGCGCCTAAGCCGCTACTGGCAGCCCTACCACGATAAACTAGTCGTGACCATTAAGGAGTTAGTACGGACACACGGGATCTGTATTCTTTGGGATGCGCACTCAATCCGTTCAACCGTCCCGGACTTATTTGCGGGCAAACTTCCTGACCTCAATGTAGGGACCGTTGACGGACAGAGCTGCGCAGCGGGATATCAAGACCTCATCATGGGTTATCTAGCCGCACAGCCACGCTTTACTTATGTGCATAATGGCCGTTTTAAAGGCGGCTACATCACCCGTCACTATGGCAATCCCGGTGCCCATGTACACGCGGTCCAGCTAGAAATCTCGCAAAGCGCCTACCTAATCGAATCACGGACGCCCGTCGCCAACATTAATTGTTCCGCACCATTAACCGCGCTTTTAAAAACACTGCTGCAATTAGTTAGCGCTTACCGACCACCAAAATAGTAAAGGTATCCCTTAAGGGTACCGGACGAGGATGCGGATTCTCCGCAGTCGCTGCAGGCACTGGACCAAAATCAGCGCTCACTAGATAAGTTCTTCCCTTCAGCGAATCATGCGCCATCGTTCGCGCACCGCGTTGAGTTTTAAGTGTCTCAAGCAGCTTGTACTGGTCAGCGGTCACTTGTTGAATAATCGATAAAGTGCCTTCCCCATTTGAGCTTAACACTAGCCGCCGAGTCGCATCATAAGCAACCGCATCCGGACCTTCACCAATACCCACCTTAGCAACTTGCGCGCCGGTATCGGCATTGGTGACCACCATGATTTTATCGTCACACACCGAGAATAAACGCCGCTGAGTCTGATCCAGACTCAGTCCGCTAGGACTTGCACATCCGGGCAAGGTCCAGGTGTCCTTGATTTTCAAAGTCCGTGTATCCAATACCGAGATTTTCCCAGCCTCACTCTCAATATTGAAATAGATATGACCTGCACCGTCGTCCACCGCAAACTCCGGTTTATCGGCTACCGGCAAAGTTGCAACTATCGCAAAAGTGGTAGCATCAAGAACCGTAACATCCTTACTTTTTCCATTAAAAGCAAACAGATGCTTACCCACCGGTTCATAAATAATGGCATCGGGATTATGGCCAGGGATCGCCACTTCCTGAATAGTGGCCAAGGTATCGAGGTCGAACACGGTAATGGAATCACCTCTACCATTACTCGTAAACCCGCGCTTCAAATCAGGAGCCAGTGCAACTCCGTGAACACCTTTGATGCCTGCTATCGAGCCAATAAGTTTTCCAGTCTTGGTGTCCACCACCTCAACGCGACTGCCCCGGGTCACAAATAGTCGCTCACCGCGCGCGTCGAGCGTCAAATAGTCCCAACCACCTTCGCCTGGGAACACCCAACGCTGCAAAACTTCAAATCGCGCTGCAGATGATGCCGCCGCAACCACCGAACTTGCACTCGTAAGTACCAGCGAAATTAAAATTGCAAATCCTAGTCGACATGCAGGCATAAAGCTCTCCGTTAATTTATTCATCATTTCTATATTTTATTAAGCGTAGCATGAAACACCAATGCTACATTTTTATGACTTATTGGGCGTAATTCTTGCCATTCGTTAGGCTCAAGGATCATAAGGTCCCACGGATTGAGTACGATAGTCTCACTCGTCTCGTGGCTTACCGACACGTCACTATCAATGCTAAGCACCACACAAGTTTCGTGTGCCATGGACTTCACGACCCGGTCTTCATGCAATATTTTCACGCAGGCTCTGACCGTATACCGTGTCTTAGCCACCATAAGGTTCAAGTCTACACAAGGCCCCGCCACTAAATCGCATTGCGGGGCCATAGCACCATCGAATTCCACCAGATCACCGGTTTTCTGCAAATATTCTCGCCGCTGATCCGAAAAACTCAACTGCATGCCACCACCCCGCAACAACACCATAACGCGGTGATACCCCGAGAAATCAGAAAATGACCCCGCAGTCTCGATCTGCGCCATACTCACACGCCAATCGAAAGGATCACCAAGCTTGGGCACGCGCAACGCTTCATGCGTAATACCGCCCCCATTCTTCCAGGGCGTGACCACAAAACTAGATTTTCGAATTATTTGCATACCTACAATATACAGCCACACCCTATATCGACAGCCACACTCTAATAAGGGTAAAAGTGGTCATGCCCAGCACAATGGTGAGCACCATACTACGGCTGGCAACGCAGCAAATTACCGCCACAAAAGCCGCTATTAAGCGAGGATTCTGGGCATTGAGCTGCAAACCGCCGTGCATAACGGCAAGCTCAGGTGCCAAAATGGCCGCTAATGCGCAAGCAGGAGCATAGCCCAATGCGCGATCCACAAAAGTCGGCAATCGCAGCCGCGATCCGAGCAGAATAAAACTACCCCGTGTCACAAAAGTTGTCAGGCTAACGCCTACGATCGTTAGCCAAACAACGAGCGTATCGTTATCCATCAATGGGCTATTCATATCGTAACCTGTGGCAAACGTCGATCGACCAGCCAGTCAATGACTAGCGACGACATCACGCCGGCAACAATGGCTACTATTACGCCGAGTCGCATTGGAAACCGGTAGGTCAGTAGGGCTACGGCGACCGCTGCCCCTACGCCAACCAAGGTTGACAATCGCTTGATCGCCATCGGAATTACCAAGGCTAATAATGCCAAGCTACCCGCAAGCTCAAGCCCCCATTCATGCGGTATGCGCGCGCCCAACGCAATGCCCGCAAGCACGCTGATATGCCAGACCCACCAATTGGTAACCACCATTCCGGCGTAATATGCGTCACGAGCCGGCCAGGTGGGATCTGAAGCCGTGCGCTGCATGTACAAGGCGAACGGCATGTCACCTGTGATATAGCTCAAAATCGCACGTCGCCCTAAAGACAAATGTGAGAGCGGCTTTGCCAGCCCTGCGCTGTAGATGACGAAACGCAAATTTACCACCAGCGCCGTCAGTATTATCAGCCACACCGGCGCCTTGACCGCCATGAGCGGAATGACCGCAAGCTGCGCCGAACCCGCAAACGCCATGAGCGACAAAACCACCGCCTGAGGCGTCGTTAGGGTCGACTGCGCCATCGCAACCCCTGTAACCAACGCCCAAGCGATGACACCAAGCGCCACCTCTAGCATGTCGCGCGAACCCTCGCGCCAGGCAGCTTGTCTAGGATCCATCTCGCCTAGAATCTATAATCGGCAAGACCTTAATTATCAAGTTCAATTGCTTGAGTATAGGCGTCTTGATTTGGCGAAGTAACTCCCGGCAACCCGCGAAAATCGGTCCAAGAAGGATGCAATACTCCGTCGCTTCCGAGTGCCACAGCAGTATAGTCGCCGATAAACACGCCCTGAAGCGTTTTGCCAGTCACTGCACCAATACCGACAAATTGAATCTGAGGGTTCTCAGATTCCCGAGTGATGCGATGCAGCCGTGCACCGCCAATCTCGCTAAGATTTTCCGCTTCGACCGAGATATAGGCCATATCTAAATTGATTCCGCTCGCATCGTAGGCTCTCGTATAAAACGACACGGCGACTTGGCCATGATTCGCGGCAATTGCCGGAAACACTTCATCCGCTGCGGAGCTCACTTTAGTCGGTGCGGACCAATTACGGCCGTCACGCGAACTTACAATGAAGACATCTCCGTTAGTTTTAATAGAATTTCCCTTAGCGTCATAGCTCCCATTTCGATCATCCGCCCAGGTCACGAACAGACTCCCTGTAGAGGGATCAACCGCAAACTGTGGGAAACTGTTGATACGGAAATTCTCGCCAGTCAGGGTATCGCGACCGGTGTCACTATTGAGGGGAAAATCATAGTTCACAGCAATTTCCTGATTCACGAAGGACTTTCCACCATCGTTGGACGTCGCCATAACAATCGCATCGTGGTCAGTCGCCTGATTGCACAACAGTGAAACACAAACAGCCGACTCGTAAGCCACATACAGCTCTCCGTGACGGCCTACCTGAGGAATTGTTCCCGAGCTATAGGGTGTAATACCCCCCGAAGTAAATCCGGTTACCGGATTAATCTGAACGGGTGCAGACCATGTATTTCCACCATCTGTAGAACTCGCAGCGACCACCGGTGAAGTGCCATCACTCAGAAATTGAGTCCAAGTTACATACACAGTTCCACTATGAGTATCGACTGCAATCCATTCTTTATCATTGAATACTCCGGTGGCGAGCGGATTGCCGCTGCTATCAACGCCATCTAAATGCACGATTGATGGATCGCCCCAGCTCAATCCACCGTCGCGCGATGTGCTAACGACAACTCCACTTGCACCATTGAGGCGACTAAACACTAGGTTAGCGTAGTACACCGAATTGCCTCGACCAAACGCGATAGCAGGATCGCCCGCAGAATCCATATCCGATAATGCACCGGTAGCACCGGTTTGGTAATTCAAATGCGGTAATTGCACGTCGGTCCAAGTACGACCACCATCTAAGGTGGTATAAGCTAACCCAGAGCCATCATTGCGCCTTTCGCGCGAGTTAAATAGCCGATAGTCATTGGTTCCGGAAACCAGATTTTGCGAATCGAACGGATTCACCGCAATTGTAGTTTCGTTCTGCGCGCTTGAGCACCCGGTTTGGCTGCCGGCCAACACTACGCCATCGTGGTTAATTTCATCGACATTCGGTCTTGAACTACGATAAATATTTAACTGACCAATTTGCGATTGACACAGTGCGGAGAGAGCGGGATTTAAGGAAATGGCCGTATCATCATCACCGGGGTCGCGCGCCGTAGACAGTAAGGAATTGTAGGCGACCGGCGTATGGCTAAGTGGCTGAGCAATTAACATGCGCGGCGCATGCGGCGTTTCGCTCGCCATAGACGCTACCGAAATCAAACACAATGCGCAGCTCGCTGCGCCCGACATCTTCCTCGAAAAATGGATCAGCATGGAAATTCCCCTATATTTTTAAGTTTATGATTTCATTGAGAAATTACAGTTAACATATTCACTTCGCAAGCTAGTAAGCTTTAGCATACTGAGCCTACCAGATGACCGTAATCTTAAATGAGATGCGGTGAAAATACTGCTCCCAAGTCCTTAATTTATGCCAACGGCATTGAGGCACACTGGCAAGTATCGGCACTGGCACGCATTTTTTTTAGCCGTGTAGTATCCGGCGCAACAGGTGACATCGTATCCGAGACTATGGATATAGGTTTTCTAGAGCCGGTAGCCACCGTCACTTGCGGCGGCTACCACTTTCTTGGCACGTCCCAGCAATAATAAAACTACACCGGCCACAATAATTGCACTCGCAAACCATTCTCGTAAAGTCACATTCTCGCGCCCAATACTGACGCCCAATGCCATAGCAATGATGGGATTCACAAACGAATAACTCGCTGCAAGCATTGTACTGGTTCGCGACAACAAGGTCATATAAGCCGAAAAAGCAATTAACGAGCCGAATACCACCAAGTACAGCCACGCATAAACGGCCAACATGCTAGGAGGCCACCGCACGCTCTCGTGCGTCAGTAACGACACTAGAATCAAGATGACGCCTCCACAGATCATTTCACTGGCAAATCCAACTCCGCCTAGCGCTAGCGGAAATAGGCGCAGCATCAAAACACTGCCCGAAGACCAACACAGAGTCGCAAGCCCAATCGCTATCAGGCCAGTCGGCGATGCATGAAAACCTGCTCCGCGCACCAACAAAATAACTCCCAGCACGCCAATGCTGATGCCGAGTATTTCAAATTTTGTTAAGCGTATTCCAAACCCAAAATTGATCGCCGCAATCATGGCTGGAACCACCGCAATGAATGCCACCACAAGCCCCGAGGCAACCGACTGCTCGGCGTAGGCGGTACCGCCCATGCCACCTCCCAACATCAGTCCACCTATGATTGCTGCATTTCTCCACTGCAAAAAGGTGGGCATTGCGCGCCGGTGCCATAGATTCCACGTGAGCAACATTCCGCCCGCTACCAGAAAGCGGGTCCCCATTTGAAAAAACGGTGGGAAACTCTGTAGGGCAAATTTAATTACAAGATAAGTCGATCCCCAGATGAACCAAGTTGCGACTAAACATAGAAAAATGAGACGTGATCGAGGTTTTGAATCAGACATAACACCATCATAACGGATCTTAAGTCCGCACCAAGCGCCAAGTAGCTACTCGCCGACACGTAGCCACGCTGCGACATTTTTACTTCTTGGAAAATAGGCGTAAACATGCATTCGATCCAGGCGAAATGAGATTATTTCAATGCGACCAATATCAGTTTTTTTTAATGCGGCGTTTCTATTGGTGGTCTTAACGGGTTGCAAAGACAACTATAGTTCTTCAATCGCTATTCCACCGACCTCAACGAATAGCCCAATCGCTGCTACACCGACGATCGGTACCTCGGCGCCAGCACCTACATCAGGCACCACGCGCACACCTACGCCCACCGGCGCGCCGAAGCCAGCGCCAGCGCCAGCGCCAGCGGCAAAGCCAGCACCCCCGCCGACGCCCGCGCCGACTCCGCCGTCGGCGCCGCAGGCACCCCGGAACAGTGCAAATATTTCAGTGCAAGTTAAAGGCAACCATCTAGTCGATACCAGCGGGAAAACTCTCCAGCTCCGCGGCGTCAACGTTAGCGGCCTTGAATCAATCGCGGCGCAAGGATGGAGTGCGAACGATCCTTGGGGCGGTTGGAAACCAGTATGGTCAGCACTGGCTAGTTGGAAAGTGAATGCTATTCGACTTCCAATGAATGAAGCCTCTTGGCTTGGCTATCATTGCACCGATGCAACGGGATCAAACCGCAACCCCGATCCCGGCGCAAATTATCAAGCGACTGTTATCAATACCGTCAAAGAGGCCACCGCAGCGGGCATCTACGTGATCTTAGATTTGCACTGGTCAGCCCCAGCCACATTCTGTCCCCTCAATCAGAATCCAGCCCCTGACACCGACAATTCAATAACGTTCTGGCAGTCCGTCAGCAATACGTTTAAAGCTAATCCAGCGGTGATGTTCGAACTATTTAATGAACCTTATCTAAGTGCCAGCGCCAATTCCGATGGCGTCCTAGATAGCGACATCGATTCTGCAGCGTGTTTGGTCAGTGGCTGCAAGGCAAGCTATTATTTCGCGGGAAATGTGGGCTCAAGCGCAACCTCGAAAATTTCCAAAAATTGGATGACTGCTGGATTACAAACTCTGATAGATACTGTCAGAGCCACGGGAGCAAAAAATGTAGTGTTGGTGGGGGCGCTCCACTATTCCAATGACCTCACCGTTTGGACAAATCCGAATCCGCCGCATGATGCCCTTGGGCAACTCGCAGCGGCCTGGCATTTGTACTCGTCGAGTTATCCTTACAATAACCCTAAATCCACAGCGACCCAGCAAATTGCGGATACCGTGGCCGCACGCATGCCCTTATTGATTACGGAAATCGGTGACATAGTAGGTGCCGGTGCCATTCCTACGTTTACGCAAGCGGTATTACCCTGGGCGGATAAGAACGGATACTCCTATTTAGGTTGGACTTGGAACAACTGGAATTTTAGTTCGAATGTACTAGTCAAAGACTCCTCCGGAACTCCGACACCGGGTTTCGGAAGCTACTTTAAGCAGCACCTAATTTGCGTGCAAAGTGGAGCGAGCAACTGCCAATAGTCTAACCCTTCGGGGCGCGCAATAAAAAAGGCCCCGAACTCTTGCGAGCCGGGGCTATTTTCATACTCTTATTTTCTTACTCTTATTTTGTTACCTTGGTCAGCTACTCAGCCGATTCAGTATCCCCGGCCACTACCGCCTCATCTGTCTCACCTGTACCACCGCCCATATCCATGAAGTTGCGGCGGCGACTGTCATCAAAGGCTCGACGTCGACGTGCATGGTAGGCAAAGCCAGTACCCGCCGGGATCAGCCGACCGACTATGACGTTTTCCTTCAACCCGCGTAAATCATCCTTAAGGCCCCGTACTGCAGCCTCGGTGAGCACGCGCGTGGTCTCTTGGAAGGAGGCCGCCGAGATGAACGACTCCGTTGCCAGTGAGGCCTTAGTGATGCCTAAGAGCAAGGGCTCCCAAGTGGATTGGTGCTTGCCTTCGATCTTCTGCTTCGCAATGATTTCCAGAAGTCGACCACGATCCATTTGCTCACCCCGCAGCAACGCGGAATCACCGGCGTCCAACACCTCAATCTTGCGCAGCATTTGCCGCACAATGACTTCGATATGCTTGTCGTTGATTTTTACGCCCTGCAAGCGATACACATCTTGAATTTCACGTACCAAGTAATTCGCCAATGCCTCGACACCCTGTAATCGCAGAATATCGTGGGGGTTCGGCTCACCATCGGCGATCACTTCGCCCTTCTCTACTTGCTCGCCCTCGAACACGTTCAGATGGCGCCATTTCGGGATCAGTTCTTCATACTTGTCCGTCTGCTCGTTGGTAATAATCAAGCGGCGCTTGCCCTTGGTTTCCTTACCAAAGCTTACCGTACCGCTGCGCTCCGCCAAAATCGCGGAATCCTTCGGCTTACGGGCCTCGAACAAATCGGCTACGCGCGGCAGACCGCCAGTGATGTCGCGGGTCTTCGACGACTCTTGCGGAATACGCGCAATAACATCGCCAACCGACACTTTGACACCATCTTCAAGGCTAACGATCGCGCCAGCTGGCAAGGCGTACACCGCGGGAATATCGGTATTAGCAAACGTTACTTCCTTACCCTTCGCATTGGTCAGGCGCACCACAGGACGTAAGTCCTTGCCACCCGAACCGCGCTGCTTCGGATCCAGCACCACGGTGCTGGTCAAACCGGTGACATCATCTACCTGACTAGTTACGGTAATACCGTCCACAAAGTCTTGGAACTTGATCATACCGGCTACTTCCGTAACCACGGGATGCGTATGCGGATCCCAGTTAGCAACCGACTGACCCGCAGCTACGACATCAGCGTCGTTGACCGTGATCGTGGCACCGTATGGAATACGATAACGTTCGCGCTCGCGACCAAACTCATCCACCACGCCCAATTCGCCTGATCGTGACACCGCAACCAGATGGCCTTTTTCATGGCGCACCGTCTTTATGTTGTGTAGGCGAATCGTGCCCTTACTCTTGACTTCTACTCCGTTGGCTGCGGCCGCTCGTGAAGCCGCTCCACCTACGTGGAACGTGCGCATTGTCAGCTGAGTGCCCGGCTCACCGATGGATTGCGCCGCAATGACGCCCACCGCCTCGCCAATATTGATCCGATGCCCACGTCCTAAGTCGCGCCCGTAGCACTGTGCGCAGACGCCATAACGCGTATTACAGGTAATGGGCGAACGCACCATCACTTGGTCAACACCCATTTTCTCGAGTAGCTTGACTAATTTTTCATCAATCAGCACGCCGGCTTTGACCAGTACTTCTCCGGAGGCCGCCACCACCACATCTTCTGATACCACGCGTCCTAGAACCCGCTCTCCTAAGCCCTCCACGACATCGCCGCCTTCTACGATAGGCGTTAGCAATAGGCCATTGGCCGTACCACAATCAATCTCAGTCACGACCAGATCCTGTGCTACATCGACTAAACGCCGGGTCAAGTAACCCGAGTTAGCGGTTTTAAGCGCAGTATCGGCCAAACCCTTACGAGCGCCGTGAGTCGAGATGAAGTACTGAAGAACGTTCAATCCTTCACGAAAATTAGCGGTGATTGGCGTTTCGATAATCGAACCATCGGGTTTCGCCATCAACCCGCGCATTCCTGCGAGCTGACGAATCTGCGCCGCAGAACCGCGCGCACCTGAATCAGCCATAATGAAAATAGAATTAAAGGACTTTTGACGAACTTTCTGACCCTTCACGTCGGTGACCTCATCGGTACCGAGTTTCTCCATCATCGCCTTAGCCACTTGATCGTTGGTACGTGACCAAATATCGACCACCTTATTGTAGCGTTCGCCATTGGTGACCAGCCCAGTCGCGTATTGCTCCTGGATTTCCTTCACTTCTTTTTCTGCAGCCGCCAGAATCTTGCCCTTCTGCTGCGGCACCACCATGTCATCCGCCCCGATTGAAACACCGGCACGGGTCGCATAATGAAAACCGGTGTACATCAGCTGATCGGCGAATACCACCGTCTCCTTCAATCCCACCGTACGGTAGCAAGCGTTAATAGTCGCGGAAATAGTCTTCTTGGTCATGTCCTGATTGATGGCATCGAACGACAACCCAGGCGGCAAAATCTCTGACAACAGCGCTCGACCCGCGGTGGTATCCACCACGCGAATATTTTCTACCAATTTGCCATTCGCATCACGAATATGCTCAGAGAGTCGCACTTTGACCTTGGCGTGCAAGTCCACATGACGACCTTCGTAAGCACGATGCACTTCAGCGACATCACTAAACGCCATGCCCTCGCCCTTAGCACCATGACGCTCACGGGTCATGTAATAAAGTCCGAGCACCACGTCTTGTGACGGCACAATGATCGGCTCACCATTGGCGGGCGACAAAATATTATTCGACGACATCATCAAAGCACGGGCTTCTAACTGCGCTTCAATGGATAAAGGCACGTGGACTGCCATCTGATCGCCGTCGAAGTCGGCGTTGAACGCCGTACACACCAGCGGATGCAACTGAATGGCCTTGCCTTCAATCAACACTGGCTCGAATGCCTGGATGCCGAGACGGTGCAAGGTTGGCGCGCGATTCAGCAATACGGGATGTTCGCGAATAACCTCTTCCAAGATGTCCCAAACTTCCGGACCCTCGCGCTCGACCAAGCGCTTCGCAGCTTTGATGGTCGACGCCTCACCGCGCAATTGCAACTTGGCAAAAATAAAGGGCTTGAATAACTCCAAGGCCATTTTTTTCGGCAATCCGCACTGGTGTAGCCGAAGCCGGGGACCGACCACGATGACCGAACGACCCGAATAATCGACACGCTTGCCCAACAAGTTCTGGCGGAAACGACCCTGTTTGCCCTTGATCATATCGGCCAAGGACTTCAGCGGCCTCTTATTAGTCCCGGTTATCGCACGGCCACGACGACCATTATCGAGTAGCGCATCCACCGCTTCTTGCAACATTCGCTTCTCGTTACGCACGATAATATCTGGCGCGTTGAGCTCCAGCAATCTACGCAAACGATTATTGCGATTGATAACGCGACGATACAGATCGTTCAGATCAGAAGTCGCGAAACGGCCGCCATCCAGCGGCACCAATGGCCGCAAGTCAGGCGGTAATACCGGCAAAACCGTGAGCACCATCCACTCAGGCTTGTTGCCGCTTTCCATGAAAGCTTCGATGAGCTTCAAGCGCTTCGATAAACGCTTGATTTTAGTCTCCGAATTGGTGTTCGCCATATCCTCACGGACCTTGACGATTTCCGAGGGCAAATCCATCGACTTCAATAGTTCATGGACCGCTTCGGCACCCATACGGGCATCGAACTCATCCCCGTGCTCTTCAATAGACTCAAGATACATTTCATCGGTCAACAATTGACCACGCTGTAGTGGCGTCATGCCCGGGTCGACCACCACAAAGGCTTCGAAATAAAGGACTCGCTCAATCTCGCGCAAGGTCATGTCGAGCATAAGTCCGATACGTGAAGGCAGCGACTTTAAGAACCAAATATGCGCCGTAGGACTCGCCAACTCAATGTGGCCCATGCGTTCACGCCGCACCTTGGACTGAGTCACTTCAACGCCGCACTTCTCACACACCACGCCGCGATGCTTCAAGCGCTTGTACTTGCCGCACAAGCACTCATAATCCTTGACCGGGCCAAAGATCTTGGCGCAAAACAAGCCATCGCGCTCGGGCTTAAAGGTGCGGTAATTGATGGTCTCTGGTTTTTTGACCTCGCCATAAGACCAAGAACGGACCATGTCCGGTGAAGCAAGTCCAATCTTGATCGCGTCGAAATTCTCGACCGGTACTTGCTGCTTGAATAACTTAAGTAAGTCTTTCATTGATTAGGCCTCGCTATCAAGTTCAATATTAATGGCCAGAGAACGAATCTCCTTGACCAGCACATTGAACGATTCCGGCATGCCGGCTTTCATTTCGTGATTACCATCGACAATCGACTTGTACATCTGCGTACGTCCATTAACGTCATCAGACTTGACGGTAAGCATTTCCTGCAGGGTATACGCCGCACCATAGGCTTCGAGCGCCCACACTTCCATTTCACCGAAGCGTTGTCCGCCAAACTGCGCCTTGCCGCCAAGTGGCTGTTGCGTGACCAAGCTGTACGGTCCGGTTGAACGGGCGTGCATCTTGTCGTCAACTAAGTGGTTGAGCTTCAGCATATACATGTAGCCCACGGTTACCGGTCGTTCGAATTGCTCACCGGTGCGTCCATCGTGCAAGGTGGTCTGTCCCGACAAGGGCAAATCAGCCAATGCTAGAAGCCCCTTGATCTCTTCCTCACTGGCACCGTCAAACACGGGAGTCGCCATCGGCACGCCATGCCGCAGATTGCCAGCAAGTTCGATGATTTCAGCATCCGTTAAGGATTTAAGATCTTCCTTCTGGCCACCGGTCTCGTTGTAGACCTGAGCGAGGAATTTACGAATCTCGATAACTGCCTGTTGTGCTTCGAGCATCTTGCCAATCTTGGCACCGACGCCCTTAGCGGCCCAACCCAAGTGGGTTTCCAGGATCTGTCCAATATTCATACGCGAAGGGACGCCCAATGGATTCAATACAATATCCACCGGTGTTCCATCCGCCATGTAAGGCATATCTTCCACCGGCACGATGGAAGAAATTACACCCTTATTACCATGCCGACCCGCCATCTTATCGCCGGGCTGCACCCGACGCTTAACGGCAAGGTAGACCTTAACCATTTTAAGCACGCCAGGAGCAAGATCATCACCGGCAGTGATCTTTGCCTTCTTTTCTTCAAAGCGTTTTTCGAAAGTCTTACGCTGTCCCTTGAGACGCTCAGAGACCGTCTCAAGCTGCGCATTAGCCTCTTCGTCCTTTAAACGAATTTCAAACCACTGCTCACGGGGTAGATCAGCCAGATAGGCACTGTCGATCACCGTACCGCTCTTAATCTTCTTAGGTCCGGCTTCAGCAACCTTACCTTCGATCATGCCGCGAATACGCTGGAACAAGTCATCTTCCAGAATTCGCTGTTGATCCGCCAAATCCTTGCGTACACGCTCAAGCTCAGCCTTTTCAATTGACAGAGCGCGTGTGTCTTTCTCCACGCCATCACGAGTAAACACGCGCACGTCAATCACAGTACCGTCCATGCCAGGCGGCACGCGCAGCGAAGTATCTTTCACATCAGAGGCTTTTTCGCCGAAGATTGCCCGCAACAGTTTTTCTTCCGGAGTCAACTGCGTCTCACCCTTAGGCGTGACCTTGCCCACGAGAATATCGCCAGCCCGAACTTCCGCACCGATAAAGGCAATACCAGCCTCATCAAGTTTAGCTAAAGCCGAGTCACCCACATTGGGAATATCCGCAGTAATTTCTTCAGGGCCCAACTTAGTATCACGTGCAACACAGGCAAGCTCTTCGATATGAATGGTGGTGAAACGATCTTCTTCTACCACGCGTTCGGAGATCAAAATCGAATCTTCGAAGTTATAGCCATTCCAAGGCATAAACGCGACCAGCAAATTTTGCCCTAACGCAAGTTCACCCAAGTGCGTGGACGGTCCATCAGCTAGCACGTCGCCGCGCTTGATGGCATCGCCGGAATTCACCAGCGGACGCTGGTTGATGCAAGTATTTTGATTGGAGCGCGTGTACTTAGTCAGCGAGTAAATATCCACACCCGGCTCACCGGCCGTGGTTTCATCATCGTTTACCCGGACCACAATGCGCGATGCGTCAACCGAGTCCACAGTGCCACCACGGCGCGCAACCACGGTGACGCCTGAATCAATAGCTACCGCACGTTCCATGCCAGTACCTACCAACGGAGTCTCGGCACGAAGTGTCGGAACCGCTTGGCGTTGCATGTTCGAACCCATCAGCGCACGGTTAGCATCGTCGTGTTCCAAGAACGGAATCAACGAAGCCGCAACCGATACGATTTGCTTAGGACTAACATCCATGAAATCAATCTTATCGGGAGTCGACAAGGTGAATTCATTTTGAGTACGACAAGAAATCAAATCATCCACGAAAACGCCTTTATCACTCAAAGTGGCATTGGCTTGCGCAATAACATACTGGCCTTCTTCGATCGCTGACAAGTAGTCAATCTGATCACTGACCTTGCCTTTGGAGACGCGGCGATACGGGGTTTCCAAAAACCCATAATCGTTGGTACGCGCGTAGACCGCCAAGGAATTGATAAGGCCGATATTCGGACCTTCCGGTGTCTCAATAGGACATACCCGACCATAGTGTGTCGGATGCACGTCACGCACTTCAAATCCGGCGCGCTCACGTGTCAAACCGCCTGGGCCTAATGCCGAGACGCGCCGCTTATGCGTAATCTCCGACAGCGGGTTATTTTGGTCCATGAACTGAGATAACTGCGACGAGCCAAAGAACTCCTTGACCGCAGCCGCTACCGGCTTCGCGTTGATCATCTCCTGCGGCATGATCGGTTCACTTTCTGCAAGCGTTAAGCGCTCCTTAACAGCGCGCTCCACCCGCACCAGGCCAATGCGGAAGGCGTTCTCAGCCATTTCGCCGACACTACGTACACGCCGATTACCCAAATGATCGATATCATCCACATGACCATTGCCATTGCGAATATCAATCAGCGTCTTCATGACTTCAATAATGTCTTCTTTACTCAAGACTCCTGAGCCAGTGATTGCCTCACGACCGACGCGACGATTAAACTTCATTCGCCCAACCGGCGATAGGTCATAACGTTCGCCATTGAAGAACAGATTTTGGAATAAGTTCTCGGCGGCATCCTTAGTCGGTGGTTCGCCTGGACGCATCATGCGATAAATTTCCACCAAAGCCTCAAGTCGAGTCTTGGTCGGATCAATGCGCAAAGTGTCCGAGATATAGGGACCGCGATCTAGATCATTCACATACAGCGTGCGAATCTCGGTAATACCACTTTCGATCAGCTTAGCGACCGCCGCTACATTCAGAATATCATTGGCCTTGCCGAGAATCTCGCCGGTCTCAGTATTGACGATGTCATGCGCTAGTACCTTACCATTCAGATACTCGGTGGGCACCGGCAAACGCTTAACACCCGCTTCTTCAAGGTCGCGTACATGGCGCGCCGTGATACGGCGTCCATCTTCAACAATCACCTTCTTACCGACGCGAATCTCGAACGATGCGGTCTCACCGCGCAGACGCTGCGGAATGATTTCGAATTCGATTTCTTTCTTTGATAAGTGGAACACGCTCTTTTCAAAGAACATATCCAATATCTGCTCTTCGGTGTAACCGAGGGCGCGCAAGATAATGGTGACCGGGAGCTTGCGGCGACGATCAATACGTGCAAAGACGCAATCCTTCGGGTCAAATTCAAAATCTAGCCATGAACCACGATAAGGAATTATACGTGCGGAAAACAGCAACTTACCGGAAGAGTGCGTCTTGCCACGGTCATGGTCAAAGAACACCCCGGGACTACGGTGCAACTGGGACACAATGACTCGCTCGGTACCATTGATGATAAAAGTACCGTTATCTGTCATCAGCGGCAATTCGCCGAGGTATACCTCTTGCTCACGCACGTCCTTAACGGGTTTCTTAGCGCCGCTAGCTTCCTTATCAAGGACTACCAAGCGCACCTTGACACGCAAAGGTGCCGCGTAGGTCAAGCCACGCAATTGGCACTCTTTAACGTCGAATACTGGGTCACCCAAGCGATAGCTCACATACTCGAGCGTCGCAAATCCTGAGTAACTGGAAATCGGAAATACGCTGTCAAAGGCAGCGTGCAAGCCGATCTCGTCGCGTTTCGATTCCGCGATATCCGCCTGTAAGAAACGCCGGTACGAATCCAATTGGATTGCCAGCAAGTACGGAGTACCGAGAATACTCGGTCGCTTGCCAAAATTCTTACGAATGCGCTTTTTTTCGGTGAACGAATAAGCCATGAGTGCGGTCTCCAGGCGTTTTTACGCCTAAATCAATTTCAACATCAAAGGCGCATACCGGTAGTTATCACGGACTCCCGAAATAACTACCGGCACACGTATCAGCGTACGATCGCTACTACTTGACGGCCGCTTTCGCGCCAGCGTCCTCAAGTTTCTTCTTAATCGCCTCAGCGTCGGCTTTTGGAATACCTTCCTTGACCGTTGAAGGCGCACCTTCAACCAAATCCTTAGCTTCCTTGAGGCCCAAACCAGTGATTTCGCGCACGACCTTAATAACGCCCACTTTATTGGCGCCAAATTCAGTCAAGGTCACGGTGAACTCGGTCTGCACTTCCGCAGCCGGAGCCGCAGCGCCACCGCCACCCGCAGCCACTGCAGCCACCGGAGCTGCCGCCGTGACATTGAACTTCTTCTCCATGTCGGCAATTAAGTCGACGACGTCCATGACAGACATCTTGGAAATCGCATCGAGAATCTCGTCTTTCGTTACAGCCATTATCGTCTCCAAATAATCTTAAATTAACCCGCCGCCTGCGTTTGACCTACTTTTTTGGCTTCTAAAACAGCCGCCAAGGTCCGTACCAACTTCGAGTTGGGCGCAGCCAACGTACCTACAAACTTCGCAATCGGCGCTTGTAAAACACCCAGCAGTTTCGCCACGGCTTGCGCACGAGTGGGCAATGAAGCCACTCGGTCAAGATCCTTCGGTCCGAGCAATTGCCCGCCCAAAGACACCAATGTCGTCACTAACTTATTGTTGTCCTTCGAAAACGCCTTGACGATACGCGCCGCAGCGCCTGGATCATCTTGCGAAAATGCGAGCACAACGGGGCCCTTCAACGCCGGAGCGATACACTCGAAAGCGGTGCCGGCAACAGCCTTACGCGCGAGCGTGTTCTTGACCACGCGCAAATAAACGCCCTCTTTACGCGCTTTCGCCCGTAAGTCGGTCATCTGCGTCACAGTCAAGCCACGGTTCTCTGCGCCCACCACGGACAAGGCTTTCGCCGCGACCGCGTTGACTTCTGCCACCACGACTTTCTTTTCTTCTAACTTGAGTGCCATCTATAAAGGTCCCCCGGAAGAAGCGTCACACACAAGATGCAAGCACAGTGCCTTGCATCCACCCTTTGTAAGGTGCGACCTATCCCAGGCAAATTCCTGATTTGGGTCCCACCATCTGCGCAGGCCTAATAATTAAGAGCCCTTGCTCACCTACGGTCTTCGACAGTGGGTGCGCGCAGACAAAATCGCCTGAACGCAGCCCCCCATCAATTCAATTAAATCTTTAAACCTAAACTCGACTGATCGATCGCCACACCTGGACCCATAGTCGAGGAGACGGTCAATCTCCTAAGATAGATACCCTTCGACGTCGCCGGCTTGATCTTCTGCAAATCCAAAACTAGCGCCATCAGGTTTTCCTTTAAGGCATTCGACTCAAAACTCGCACGACCAATTTGCGCATGGATAATGCCGGCCTTGTCGGTGCGATAACGCACTTGACCGGATTTGGCATTCTTTACCGCGCCAGCAACATCGGGCGTCACAGTTCCTACCTTAGGATTAGGCATCAAGCCGCGCGGACCCAAAATTTGGCCCAACTGACCGACAATGCGCATCGCATCGGGACTAGCAATCACCACATCGAAATTCATTTCGCCGGCTTTTACTTTCTCAGCCAGATCCTCAAAACCGACAATATCGGCACCCGCCGCTCGCGCCGCATCAGCATTCTTACCTTGGGTAAATACCGCCACGCGCACAGTCTTACCCGTGCCATGCGGCATTACGGTAGAACCACGCACTTGCTGATCGGACTTAGTCGCATCGACGCCTAAATTCACAGACACATCGACGGACTCGTTAAATTTTGCTGTAGCGAATTCCTTCACCAATTTAATCGCATCATCAATGGCATACGACTTGCCGGGAGGAAGCTTATCCTTCCAACTCTTCATTCTTTTGGGCAACGTAGGCATATCAGACTCCTTCCACATCAACGCCCATACTACGAGCACTACCCGCGATGGTACGGACCGCGGCCTCCAAATCACTCGCCGTCAAATCCGGCGTCTTCATCTTGGCAATATCTTCCAACTGCTTACGCGATATCTTGCCAACCTTAGCCGTATTAGGCGTAGGGCTACCCTTCGGGATACCAATTGCCTTGCGGATCAACACCGAGGCAGGTGGCGTCTTCATGATGAAAGTAAAACTACGATCGCTGTACACCGTGATCACCACCGGCGTCGGCAAACCTTTCTCAAGTGCCTGAGTCTGGGCATTAAATGCCTTACAGAACTCCATAATGTTGACACCCTGCTGGCCTAAAGCTGGACCTACCGGTGGGCTGGGATTCGCCTGCCCCGCAGGGATCTGCAGCTTGATATAACCTGTCACTTTCTTAGCCATTACTCATCGCTCCTGTGGGTACTAACGCCAACCGCTTAAGGGCCAGCTCCCCTGTATTTCTCAACCTAGAATTCTCAGTCTAAAACTTAACCCTTCTCAACTTGAGAGAAATCCAACTCCACCGGTGTCGAGCGCCCCAAAATCTGCACCGCCACCTGCAAACGATTCTTTTCGTAATTCACCGACTCAACCACACCATTAAAGTCGTTGAACGGACCATCCGTCACGCGCACCACTTCGCCAGGCTCGAACAGCACTTTTGGCTTCGGCTTATCCACGCCCTCCTCCACTCGACGCAAAATGGACATAGCCTCTTTGTCGGTAATCGCAGCGGGCTTATCGCTAGTACCACCGATGAAGCCCAACACCTTGGGAACTTCCTTCACCAGATGCCAAGTATCCTCATCCATTTCCATCTGCACCAGCACATACCCCGGGAAAAACTTCCGATCTGATTTGCGCTTCTGGCCGTCGCGCATTTCAACGACTTCCTCGGTCGGCACCAAAATCTCGCCGAATTTCGCCTCCAGGCCAGCGCGTTTTACACGCTCCTTGAGTGACTCAGAGACTTTATGCTCGAAATTCGAATAAGCGTGAACTACATACCATCGCAGGGACATAAATGCTCCGAATTCGTCAGGCGGACTGACCGGTTAGTAGCCGAGTCAGCCCGGTGAGAACCCAGTCGAGCCCCCAAAAAAACAACCCCATAAATATGGCGAATAAGAACACCACATAGGTAGTCTTAATCGTCTCATCGCGCTCCGGCCAAACCACTTTGCGCAACTCAATGCGCGAAACTTGCGAAAACTGCCAGAATTCACGTCCCAATCGACTAAACCAGGCTAGCCCCAGACCTATTGCGACGCCCATTACCACCATGCCGATACGAATCGGCAAGGCTCGATCGTCGAACCAGTAATACGCCACAATGCCCGCGAACAACGCGAGAATTGCCAAAAACAGCAACGTCGTATCTTTCGACGACGCGCTCGGTGTTGTTTGCACTTCAGCCATAATTACTTATTCGCTACAGGCCACACGCTGGCAGGGCAGGAGGGAATCGAACCCCCAACCTGCGGTTTTGGAGACCGCCGCTCTGCCAATTGAGCTACTGCCCTGTATTAGTTAATGAACGTTGTTTACGCAATTACCTTGGCGACGACGCCGGCGCCGACGGTTTTGCCGCCCTCGCGGATCGCAAAGCGCAAGCCCTGCTCCATCGCAATCGGATGTATTAACTCC
>JAYUFB010000085.1:0-26924 GCA_043738945.1 Gammaproteobacteria bacterium | reverse complement strand
TCTAAAGCATTATTAGAATCCTCGGAGTTATATCAACGGGCTAAAGAGGAGTTTTCGGTTCATGGCATACTTTTAAGCGAAATTAGCCTCGATCTTGCCACCATGCAAAAGCGTCGTGCGTCGATTGTTAAGACGATGACGGGCGGAATAGCCGCTTTATTTAAGGCCAACGGCGTGGTTGGGTACCAGGGACACGGACGGTTGCTGCCTGGAAATATCGTTCTCGTGACGGGCGCAGACGGCGCTGAAAAGCGTCTTGCGGCGAAACACGTGATCCTCGCTTCAGGTTCTGTGCCCGTGCGCCTTAAGCCTGTGCCTCACGACGGCCAGTACATCGTTGATTCTTGGAATGCTTTGGAATTTGATGCGGTTCCCGCGCGTTTAGGTGTCATCGGCGCAGGGGTTATTGGCTTAGAGCTGGGTAGCGTATGGCGCCGTTTAGGGAGCACGGTTACGGTAATCGAGGCGTTGGATAAATTTCTGCCGATGGTTGATCAGTCTATTGCTAAAGAAGCCCAACGCCATTTTAAAAAATTAGGATTGGACATTAAACTGGGGGCAACGGTATCTCGAGCAGAAGTGATAGGTACCACGGTTAATGTCGTATATTCCGACGCAACTGGCGAGCATAGTCTACAAGTCGACAAGCTTGTCGTTGCAGTGGGGCGTAAGCCCTATACGGAAGGTTTACTCGCTGATGGAATCGGGGTTGTGGTGGACGAGCGGGGGTTTATTGCAGTTGATGATCATTGCCGCACCCCGGTCGCTAATGTTTGGGCCGTGGGCGATGCGGTACGCGGGCCGATGCTGGCACATAAGGGCAAGGAAGAAGGCGTGATGGTTGCCGATCTTATAGCGGGTCGTTTTGCTGAAATGAATTATAAGGTTATTCCTTCGGTTATTTATACAGCACCTGAAATTGCGTGGGTTGGCTTAACCGAACAGCAAGTTAAGGCCAGTGGCCGAGACTATAAAGTGGGAAGTTTCCCGTTCTCTGCCAGCGGACGGGCACGCGCCATGGAGGCGGCGGCGGGAATGGTAAAAATTGTCTCGGCTAAGGATGATGACGAAATTCTAGGAATTCACATAATCGGTCCGATGGCGGGCGAGCTCATTGGTGAAGCAGTGTTAGCCATGGAGTATTCTGCGAGCACAGAGGATTTACAACGGACTATTCATGCGCACCCTACTTTGTCGGAAGCTATACACGAAGCAGCCTTGAACGTCGACAAAATAGCGATCGACTCGCTTAATCGCTAACACGGTATTGCGTCAAACTCTGCTTTAAGAAATTAATATCTTGGTAGCGGTCAAACTCATTCTCGACCTCGCGCAATTCACCCTTGAGTTCTTGAATATCCAAATTGAACGAGCGCTGAATATCGGCAGGCGTAATTTTAGGCGGCTTTGCAAAGCTGTCGGAAATCGTGAAAAGTGCAATGACCTCTAATAATTCATCGCGTAATTGCCTAGATTGATCCTCAAGCACATGAATATAGTGCCGCAATCGCTCTTCCGCTAGGCCTGCAAGGGCGGTTGCATCAATTTGCTCTAGCTTGAGCTGCAGTTCGAGTAAAGCCAATAAATCGCCGGCTTTATAAGCTTGATTGACTCGTTGCATGAGTTCCGTTTTTCGGACTTGTTCCATAGGATCCGATTCCCGGTCGGGATGCAACTCGCTCGCCAGTTTCCGAAACACTTCACGTACTGCACGCGTGCCGCCTTCGGCGGCTTGTTGTTGGCGACTCTCGCGTTCAATGGTCTTAGTGCTTTTTTTCCTCTCTTGAGACTCTTCGGAGTCGTGCTCGACGTTCGAATTGGAATCCGCGCGACGGGCTTGTTGTTTGAGCCATTCAGCAAGTTCTGCGGGCGTTTCACCGCCCTTATAGGCCGATACATCTATCCCTAGGGTGTCGCTCGCAAATGAGCGCATGATTTTTAGTTCGTGTTGCTGTTCTTCCGCGTAACTAATGTCTGAGTACTTGTCGTGAAGTTCAACTATCTTAGGATCGGGGGAGTCCGTGAGCAGTTGGGCAATGAGGTGCCGCAGAATGTCTTTGACCTTGCCGCGCTCACGCTTATTGAGTTTTTTGTGATCCATTGCGCGATCAAATAATTGCATTAATGCAAGGCGCTTTTCACGTAGTTTGACAACTATTGGCTGATATTTATCAGCAACTTCTTGTTGGTAATTTTGCCGAAATTTCTGCCAAGTGCTGAGCTCATAGCGTTGGGTCTTCAATTTTTCAACTAAATTATTGAATTTTCTTTGGGCTCGTGTAAGGGCTTTGGCGCCAGTGGGCACGCCAAGGATGAGGATGGGGGCATCAAAGAGAGAGGGTTGCTGGGTCATAGTTCAATTCTACCGTGTCAATACCGGCGTACAATATAGTCAATAGAAAATGAGGGATAGAAGTATGGGTGATGAACGTGCTGTGCGTAGAGAGGTGGGTGCTATGGCCCTCATGTTTACCGGGCTTGGGTCAATTATTGGCTCCGGATGGCTGTTTGGCGCTTGGCGTGCCGCCCAACTTGCAGGCCCTGGCGCTATTTACGCGTGGATTATTGGTGCCGTGGTAATTCTATTTGTCGCTTTAACCTACGCCGAGCTGGGTGCTATGTTTCCGGAGTCCGGGGGCGCGGTTCGCTACGGGCATTATTCGCATGGATCGTTGGTGGGTTTTGTGGCCGGATGGGCGGCGTGGATCGCCATAGTTTCAGTGATCCCGGTGGAAGCAGAGGCGTCAGTGCAGTATATGAGCTCTTGGCCTTGGGCGTGGGCGCAAGCTCTTTACGTGCATGTGCCTGGCGGCCAAGGTGAATTGACGATTGCGGGCTTAAGCATTTGTGCGGTGCTGGTGGTCATCTATTTCTTATTGAACTTTTGGAGTGTAAAAATATTCGCTAACACCAATAGTGCAATCACGTTTTTTAAACTCATTGTCCCCGCCGGTACTGCGGTTGCACTGATGCTTAGCGGATTTCATTGGCAAAACTTCAGCATTGGCGTACACGGCGGCGCGCACGTCGGGAATTTGGCTTCCATTCTGACCGCGGTCGCGACCAGCGGCATCGTTTTTAGCTACAACGGCTTTCAAAGTCCGGTAAACCTTGCAGGAGAAGCCCGTAATCCCGGTCGCAGCGTACCCTTTGCGATATTTGGGTCCATTGCGTTAAGCACCGTTGTGTACATTTTGCTGCAAGTCGCATTTCTAGGGGCGGTCGCGCCGGACCATCTCCAGGAAGGATGGGCGGCGCTTGAATATAGCTCTCCATTTGCGCAATTGGCATTAGCAATGAACCTTAATTGGCTGGCCATATTGCTATATGCGGATGCCTTCGTCAGTCCAAGCGGTACAGGCAGTACTTACACTGCAACTACGGCCCGCATGATTTACGCAATGGAGCGCAGCGAGACCTTACCCAAGGTATTTGGGCGAGTGCATCCACGTTACGGTATTCCCCGTCCTGCGATGTGGTTTAACTTGTTGGTGTCATTTATCTTCTTGTTCTTTTTTCGGGGTTGGGGAAAACTAGCAGCCGTGATTTCGGTGGCGACTATCATTACTTATTTGGTGGTACCCATCAGCGTTCTGGTGTTGCGACGCACAGCACCCGATATGCATCGACCCTTGCGCGTACCGGGCTTAACATTTCTCGCACCCTGCGCTTTTGTGTTGGCGACTCTGATGTTGTATTGGGCCCGCTGGCCGCACACCGGCCAGATCATGTTATTGCTGTTTTTGCCACTGCCAGTGTACTGGTATTTCCAGCTTGGCAAAGGCTGGCATGATTTTCGGCCACACCTTCAGGGCGCATGGTGGTTGATTGCTTATCTGATAACCATCACCGCTTTGTCATGGGCCGGTAGTAAAGAATTCGAGGGACACGGCTATATTGCGTATGGATGGGATCAATTGTGTGTTGCATTGGCTGCGCTAGCATACTGCTTTTTCGGTGTGCGTAGCGGCTGGCGGACACCCGCCGTTGTGGCAGCATCCATTGCCGGTGGCGCAGCGGAACTCTCATGATGGTTAGGGAGCGCTATTTTTGACGTTTGACGCTGATTACATTTGGGAGTTTTAAAATTTTTGCGAGCACTCGGGCTAATTGAGGTAGGCCTTCGATTGAAATGCTGATTTGCATTCGCGCGATACGATCGCGTTTATCCGTTGCTGTGGTCATGCCTAAAATGCTAATTGATTCGTCGGTGAGCGTGGCGCTTACGTCGCGCACTAGGCCGTGTCGGTCAAAGGCTCGTATATCAATATCGACAGGATAGCGATTAGATTGGCTAGAATCCCAGGCGACGGGTAATACTCGGGCCGGTGTTTTCGCCGAAATGTGTGCAAAATTTAAACATTTCGTGGCATGAATACTGACGCCTCGCCCTACCGTGATATATCCGACAATGGGTTCGGGAGGTACCGGTTTGCAGCAACGTGCGTAGGTTGACAACATATCGTGAACGCCATGCACTTCGGGTTCAGCGGCGTGTGGCTTACGCACAGGTAGGGTGCGCAGCTTAGGTGCCGGGCGTTGCGCGTGAGATTCATCAGGTTGCGATGCCGAGGCGCTGCCATCGTGTTTGCGAAACCAGGCACGAACCTTATTGCGGTGGCGGGCGCTGGCAATGAATCCGGATCGCGGGGTTAGCCAGTCGCGCGACGGTTGCGCGATTTTGGTCGTAATGATTTCCACGGTTTCGCTGTTTTTCAGCGGATAGTTGAGCGGCACGATCCGCCCGTTGACCTTGGCGCCGCGTGTGCGATGGCCTAAGTCGGTATGAACTTGATAGGCAAAGTCTAGCGGTGTCCCGCCCATTGGGACATCGACAATGTCGCCCTTAGGTGAAACCACGTAGATGCGATCCGCGAATAGGCCGACGCGCATCCGTTCGAGGAAGTCACGCTCGGCATCATTAGCGGATGGCGCGAGTAACAGGCGTAATCGATTGATTTTTTCCTCATAGACCAGGTTGCTGCGTCCGCCTTCTTTGTAGCGCCAATGCGCCGCTACGCCGCGTTCCGAACTAGCATGCATTTCGTGTGTACGAATTTGAATTTCCACCGACTGGTTGCCCGGGCCGATGACAGCGGTATGAATTGATCGATACAAATTGTCCTTGGGCGTTGCAATATAGTCAGCAAATTCACCGTGAATAAGCGGCCAAAGCGAGTGCACGACGCTAAGTGCCGCGTAGCAATCGGCAATGCTATTAACACGGATGCGGGCGGCGCGAACGTCCATTAACTGCTCGAAGGCTAAATGCTTGGTCTGCATTTTTCGCCAAATGCTATAAATATGTTTGGGTCGACCGTCAATCACCGCTTCGATACTCATTTCGCGCAAGCGTTGATTCAGAGACGTGGTGAGTTCCTCAATGTAGTGCTCCCGGTCAGCGCGCCGTACGTTGAGCGCGGCAGCGATGTGTTTGTAATCGGTAGGCTGTAAGTAGCGAAATGCAAGATCTTCGAGTTCCCATTTTAGTTGCCAGACTCCGAGTCGATTAGCAAGCGGGGCGTATACTTCTCGAGTTTCGATGGCTAAGCGACGCTGATCTGAAACACTAAAGGTCTTAGCGGAGCGCATTTTTTGCAACTGTTCGGCGAGCCGCACCACCACTAGTCGCACATCGCCGATAACCGCCAACAGCATTTTTCTTAAGGTTTCAGACTGCCGCGTGCCTAAGCCGCGTTCGGGAGTCCAATCGGTGGCTAAGCCAAATTCACCTAGTTGGTTAAGTTCTCGCGCAAGACGTGCGCCTTCGGCACCAAAGCGCTTTCCGGCACTATCGCGATCCAGAAATTTGGCATCCATGAGTGGAGCAATCATGGCCGCTATAACAATATCGTCGTCGGCCTCAAGCGATCGGACGATTTGCGCCACGTCCAGCGAGGCACGTCTTAGCACTTCGGCACGTGGATCGAGATCAAGTGCTTTGAGTTGCTCGAACGCTAAGGTTAGTTGCGAGCTATCTAGATTTCGGGTAGTTGCCGTGGTTTCCACGTTTTTAAGCCTAAGGCATGAGTGTGTTTAAGCGCCTATTGTCGGTATCATACCTGCCCATGGCCACCTTTAAGAATTTGCTTGATGTACCGACCGTACGTGTACTCGGCATTGATCCGGGTTCGCAACGTACCGGGTTCGGGGTACTAGATGCCACCGGCCCACGACTGACCTACGTAGCAAGCGGTGTTATTCGGACCGGGGACGGTGAGTTCGCGCAGCGTTTATGCGAAATTTTTCGATGTGTGCGTACTCTTGTCGCTGAATACCGACCGCAAGAGGTTGCCATTGAGAAGGTGTTTGTCAATCGCAATCCGGACAGTGCATTGAAATTGGGACAAGCGCGAGGTGCTGCGATTTGCGGAACGGCGGAGGCTGAGGTAGAGATTTTTGAGTATGCCCCTCGGCAAATTAAATTAGCGGTCGTCGGATCGGGTAGCGCTGAAAAGGACCAAGTACAGTTGATGATGAGAAGTATTCTTAAATTAGAAGGCCCCGTCACACAGGATGCGGCGGATGCGCTCGCGACAGCGGTTTGTCATGCTTTGCGGGGCCGAATGCTTAAATCCTTAAAAGCCGTGGCTCGGCGCGCATGATTGGGTTCCTCAAAGGCCGATTGGCTGCTAAACAGCCACCGAGTTTACTTATCGATGTGGGGGGCGTGGGCTATGAGTTAGAAGCGCCGATGTCTACTTTTTATGGACTACCTGCAGTAGGTGAGGCGGTTGCGGTATTTACGCATTTGGTGGTTCGCGAGGATGCGCATATTTTGTATGCTTTCGGTACAGACAGTGAAAGGCGTCTATTTCGAGGACTGCTTAAGGTTTCCGGTGTGGGTCCTAAACTTGCGTTGGGGATTCTCTCCGGCACCAGTGTCGAAGATTTTTTACGTACTGTTGAGGCTGAAGATGCCACGATGTTGTGCCGAATTCCCGGTATTGGACGAAAAACCGCCGAACGGGTAATTATTGAAATGCGCGACAATGTTAAGAAACTTATCACACCCACCTCGGGTCCAATGGGTGGGGCCTTAAGTGGAGCTAGTAGTGCTCAGAATGAAGCCTTTACCGCGCTGATTGCTTTGGGTTACAAACCCGCGGAGGTCTCGCGTCTCTTAAACTCGGTGGATGAGTCCGGATTGTCTACCACCGATTTGATTCGGCGGGCGCTTAAGTCCGCCGCTAAAGCGTAAACAATGGGTATCGAAAACGATCGGATAATAACGGGTAAGGCGGGACGAGATGAAGAAGTCATCGATCGTGCAGTACGCCCCAAATCGCTAGCTGATTATGTGGGGCAATCCAATGTAAAGACCCAGATGGATATTTTTATCCAAGCGGCCCGCAATCGCGGTGAGGCGTTAGATCATGTGCTGATTTTTGGTCCACCTGGCCTCGGCAAGACGACGCTTGCCAATATTATTGCTAATGAACTTAAAGTGAACCTGCGCCAAACCTCAGGACCGGTCCTCGAGCGGCCGGGTGATTTGGCCGCGTTGTTGACCAATCTGGAGCCACGGGATGTGTTATTTGTCGATGAGATTCATCGCCTAAGTCCAGTGGTGGAAGAAGTGCTGTATCCGGCCATGGAGGATTCGCAACTGGATCTCATGATCGGCGAAGGTCCGGGCGCTCGATCGATTAAATTGGATCTACCGCCGTTTACGCTGGTGGGTGCAACTACTCGCGCGGGTCTTTTGACCTCGCCACTGCGTGATCGATTTGGCATTGTGCAGCGGCTGGAATTCTATAGCACCGAAGACTTGACCAAAATTGTGGTGCGCAGTGCCTCCATCATGAAATTACAGCTTCAGCCCGGAGGGGCTGATCGAATTGCCGAGCGCTCGCGGGGAACGCCGCGCATTGCCAATCGCTTACTGCGGCGAGTACGTGATTTTGCAGAGGTTAAAGCTGAGGGCGTGATAAGCGCAGAGGTAGCCCTTGCAGCGCTCAATATGCTTGAAGTCGATCCCCAAGGATTCGATATGCTCGATCGCAAACTATTGCTGACCGTGATTGAAAAGTTTGAAGGCGGCCCAGTGGGAGTGGATAGCCTAGCGGCGGCGATGAGTGAAGAGCGCGGTACGATTGAGGATGTGATTGAGCCGTTTCTTATTCAGCAAGGATTTATTATGCGTACTGCGCGCGGCAGAGTTGCCACCCGCAGTGCTTACGCTCATTTCGGTCTTGCTCCGCCCGTCGTCGAGCGCGACCTTAATCTGCCGCTTTTCCGAGGCGCAGAGTGAATGCAGAACGGACCTAGTTTCTCCTGTTGCTATCGTATCTATTGGGAAGATACCGATGCCGGCGGCGTGGTTTATTACGCCAATTATTTGAAGTTCATGGAACGTTGTCGGACCGATTGGCTACGCGCGCTAGGAATTGATCAAGGACAACTACGCGCTGAGCGAAAAATGCAATTTGCGGTGGTCAGTGTGGCGGTCGATTTTTTGCGACCTGCGGTATTAGACGATGAGATTACGGTGACGGCCGCTTTAGAACGTTTAAGCGGCGCAGCGATCGCATTCAAGCAGACCATATGGCGGCGCGAGACTCAGCTCATTGATGCTAGCACTCGAGTAGTCTGTTTGGATTCAGAAACTATGAAGCCACGCGCCATTCCGAAGGACTTATTTCTAGAATGGCGTAAGGAGTAGCGTAATGGGTGATGACCTTTCTATGTGGACGCTAGTGCTGGGCGCAAGTCCCATCGTTCAGGCGGTAATGTTGTTGTTGCTGGCGGCTTCTGTCGCATCGTGGGCCGTGATATTGCGTAAGCGTCGGGTGATCGCGCAGTCGCGCCATCAAGCCGATCAATTTGAAACGGCGTTTTGGTCAGGCGGGGACCTCGGCAATCTTTATCGCAGTATCGAGACCAAGGGCCGCGCGGGTACCGGTATGCAAAGTATATTCGAGTCCGGGTTTGGTGAGTTTAGTCGTCTGAGTCATCATGCGGCACCGGGCGATCAACTTTTAGAAGGTGCTCGTCGTGCGATGCGTGTCGCGCAAATGCGTGAAATTGATCGTCTGGAACATAATCTTGCGATGCTTGCCACGGTAGGCTCCACCAGTCCCTACGTGGGGTTGTTTGGCACGGTGTGGGGCATTATGAGTGCTTTTCACAATCTGGGAAATGTACAGCAAGCCACTCTAGCGGCGGTCGCTCCTGGGATTGCGGAAGCGCTGATTACGACCGCGATTGGCTTGTTTGCGGCGATCCCGGCGGTGGTTGCCTACAATCGTTTCGCCGATCAAGTGAGTCGTTTGGAATTGCGTTTTGATACTTTCACGGAAGAATTTTCTAGCATTTTGCAGCGTCATGGTTCTGCACGATCGGCGCAGGCCTAGTCCGTGCAGGGACAGACACGCAAACGTCGGTTAATGGGTGAGATTAATGTTGTACCTTATATTGACGTGATGTTGGTGTTGTTGGTGATATTCATGATCACTGCACCGCTACTCAAAGAAGGCGTTAAAGTGGACCTACCCACTGCCGGTGCTGAACCCTTAGACGCATCATTCTTAGCCAAGCACGAACCCCTTATTTTGACGATTGATGGGCACGGCAAACTTTATGTGAATATCGGTGCTAACCCGGACCTGATGGTCAGTGAAGCGACAGTGAGCATGCGGACCGGCGCGGTGCTACGCCATGATCCGCTAACGCCGATCTTGGTCAAAGCGGATACGACGGTCCCGTACGGACTAGTTGTGCATGCCATGGTGCTGTTGCAGCGAGCGGGTGCCACCAAAGTTGGTTTCTTAACGGACCCTGAGCGCACTGCTGCGCGACAGCACTCTGAATCAAGTGCTGCGGTTCATGCGCCGTAAATGCTGGAATTTTTACGACACTACTCGGGGTCAGTATTTCAGTCCGTTTTGCTGCACGGATTACTGGTGGGTCTTTTGGTAGCGCTCGCGCAATTTTCACTGCCACGTAAGGCCGAAACCGTGCAGCCCTTACCGCTGGATGCGGTAGTCGTCGATTCTAGGGTTTTACATGCAGCCGCAGCAGCCGTGAACGCCGCGGCTGAGGCTAAAACTGAGGCCGCTAAGGAGGCCGCGATACAGCGCGCGTCTGAAGCGAAGGCGATTGCCGCCGCGGATGCTAAACAGGCCGCGGTGACCCACACGGTTGAACTAAAACGGGCAGCTGACGCCAAAAATGCGGCTGCCAAGGTTGCCGCTGAGGCCAAAGCTACCGCCAACGCCAAGGCCGCTGCCAACGCCAAGGCCGCTGCCAACGCCGAGGCCGCCGCCAACGCCAAGGCCGCCGCCAACGCCGAGGCCGCCGCCAACGCCAAAGCGGTAGCTGAGGCAAAGAAAGCGGCTGACGCTAAGCACATGGGCGAAGTAAAGCATGCCGCCGATGCGCGACGAAAAGCAGAGGGAGAAGCGGAGTTGCGACGGCAAATGGCCGAAGAAGAACATTTAAGCGCGCTAGAGGCGGGCCCCCTTATGGACCGATATAAGGCGAGTCTGCAGAATCGCATCACCCATGCGTGGATTAAGCCCGCGTCCGCGCGAGTGGGCATTGATTGCGTAGTCGCCGTAATCCAGGCTCCAAACGGTGAAGTTACCAATGCTCGTGTGACGGAGTGCAACGGGGACGCGGCGGTACGTCAATCCATTGAGAATGCGGTCTATCGGGCATCGCCTTTGCCAGAGCCACCCGATCCGGCATTATTCCAACGAAACTTTTCCTTCAGATTCAAACCCAATTAGAAGGCCAATGAAAAATCAGCTTAAATTTTTGAATGTTGTCGTAATCCTGTTGCTCAGTCAGCAAACACGGGCCGAGTTGGTGGTCGAGATTACGCGAGGTCAGGCCGAGGCCATCCCGATCGCTGTGATACCGTTTGCTTCTCCTGAAGTGACCAACGCATCGTTTGATGTTGCAAAATTAGTAAGCGCCGACCTTACCCGAAGCGGACGCTTCAAGAGCCTAGATCATAGGGATATTATTGAAGAGCCACATGCCGGCTCAAGCATCGTATTTGACACTTGGCGCAAGCTCGGTAACGACTATATTTTGGTGGGGTCCATGCAGCCACAAGGCGTTTCTCAGGCTGCGGGCCAAGAACGCTACAACATTACTTTTGAGTTATACAATGTACTCACTCGCCAACGTTTGTTGGGCTACCAAATTACTGCCAATAGTGCCGGTTTACGCTCCGCCGGACACCAGGTTGCCGACATGGTTTTCGAGAAAATTTTAGGGATTCGCGGGGCTTTTTCCTCGCACATTGCTTATATTTCGGTGTTGGGGCACCTGCCGTCGAAAACTTATCGATTGATTGTTGCTGACGCCGATGGTGCGAACCCGCGCGTTGTGATGCAGTCGAATGAGCCGTTAATGTCTCCTGCTTGGTCACCCGACGGGCAGAGTCTCGCTTATGTTTCGTTCGAGGGTCGGCTCGCCTCAATCTACGTACAGCAGCTGAAAAGTGGTGAGCGGCGTCTGGTTTCGGCGCGTGCCGGCGTCAATCAGGCGCCAGCTTGGTCGCCCGATGGCAAGAAATTGGCGCTAACTCTCTCGACGCGCAGCGGTAATTTGGATATTTACGTGCTTAATTTAGAGACCAAGGCGTTGACACGCATTACGGACGATCCTGGAATTGATACTGAGCCACAATGGTCGAAAGACGGTCAATCGCTGTATTTCACCTCGGATAGAGCGGGTGGACCACAGATATATCATATTGGCTTAGCAGCGAACGATCAGCCCCATAGACTAACCTTTCAGGGGTCCTATAATGCAAGACCACGACTTTCGCCGGATGAGTCGCAGCTAGCTTTTGTGACACAGGAGGAGGGGGCTTATCGAATTGCCACCCTGGATTTGCGTGCGGGGAGTACCGTACAGGTATTAAGTAAGGGTCATTTTGACGTGTCTCCGAGCTATGCGCCAAACGGAGCGGTTATTATCTACGCGAGCCGCGATCACGGACGAGGAGTACTGGCGCTGGTCAGTGCTGACGGGCATGTGCAGCAACGTTTGGTATCCAGTGAAGGCGAAGTACAAGAGCCAGCGTGGGCACCATTTTAAGAAATACGCAGGAATTAATGATGGAGATTTCAATGAAGCGAATCGTATCGATCACTCTTTTGATGGTAGGGATTGCTCTCTTGTCGGGCTGCCCTAAGAAACCCACGGTGATTCAGCCGCCGAGTTCGGCGAGTAAAGTACCGCAGACCTCAACTAACAGTGCAACAGATGGCGCTTCTACAAGCATCACTCCGCTGGGCGGTGACGGTAGTAATTCTGCTGGAGCCGATGGTATGGGCGGCATGAAGGGCGGAGCGCTTGCCAATCGCGTGATTTATTTTGATTTCGACAAATCGGATATTAAACCCGAATTTGCCGAAGTAATTGCCAACAATGCGCGAAACCTCAACGGCAAACCCGCTTTGAAAGTGAAGCTTGAGGGTAATACTGATGAGCGCGGTACGCGCGAATATAATATTGGTTTGGGTGAGCGTCGGGCACAGGCGGTGCGTCGCGCGCTTTTGCTGCAAGGCGTCGCAGAGAATCAACTAACCACGGTGAGTTTTGGTGCTGAACGTCCGGCTATCGAAGGTGATGACGAGGCTGCCTGGGCGAAAAACCGTCGCGTGGAATTGGATTATTTGCCGTGATTCTCTGCGGTCGATTAGTCGTTGCTGTTGCAATGGTTTTAATGGCGGGTTGCGCGAGCACTCCGCCGGACCAAGATCCAGTGCAGATCAAATTAAACGACTTGGATACGCGCTTGGCGCGTATCGAGCGTGTAATGGCTAATCGTAGTTTGCTTGAAATGGCCAATGAAGTTGAGTCATTGCGCGGCGAGACGCGCTCGCTGCGCAATGAGTCGGATCAGTCCGCCAATCGATATGCGCAGCTTGATACGCGAGTCAAAAGTGTGGAGTTACATGTTTCCGCAGCCGCACCCGCACCCAGCGTATCTCCTGTGCCGGAATCGGCAACATCCGGGGTGGCAGTAGCCGCGCCGATAGTAGCCGGGGGCGATGACCGAGCCGAGTATCAAGCCGCTTTTGCGCTCTTAAAGGATAGTCAATACGATCGAGCTATCGCTGCTTTTCAGAAATTTCTGTTGTCCTACCCGGGTAGTACGCTGGCGGACAATGCGTCTTATTGGCTGGGAGAGGCTCTGTATGTGAAAAGGAGCTTTACCGATGCGCTGGTCGCCTTTCAGAGTGTGATTGAGAAATACCCAAAGTCACGCAAGATCCCAGATGCAATGCTCAAAATTGGCTATTGCCGTTATGAACTGAAGCAATGGGATGCCGCCAAGCTAGTCCTCACTCAAGTAGCGGCCAAGTTTTCGGATACACCTGCCGGGCGTTTAGCACAGGAGCGACTCGAAAAAATAGCGGCAGAGAAACCTTGATTGCAACGGCAACCTCAACCGCAGGTCCAGGCTTAGCCAAGCAGGATCGCTTGCGGATTAACGAGATATTTTTTTCCTTACAAGGCGAAGCCGATAGTGTGGGCTTTCCGACCGTATTTATCCGTCTTACGGGTTGTCCGCTACGCTGCCAATACTGTGATACCGCGTATGCCTTTCATCACGGCGATTGGATGGAAATTGAGGCCATCTTGAACACTACGAGTCAGTACGCGGCCCGGCATGTGTGCGTCACCGGCGGTGAACCTCTGGCGCAACCGAATTGTATTCCTCTATTGGCACGCTTATGTGATGCGGATTTTAAGGTGTCGTTGGAGACCAGTGGTGCTATGGATATTGCGGCGGTTGACGCGCGTGTCTCGCGGGTGGTGGATGTTAAAACACCGGGGTCGAACGAGGTGGGGCGTAACAAAGTCGAAAATTTTGAACTCTTAAGATCTAGTGATCAACTAAAATTCGTAATTTGCTCGCGCGCAGATTACGAATGGAGCAGGGATTTCATCGAACAACATCACTTGTTGGCGCGTTGCCCCGTTCTCCTATCACCGAGCTATACTGAAATGCCGCCTGCGCAACTGGCGGATTGGATCCTAGCCGATCGCTTACCGGTACGTTTTCAACTTCAGCTTCACAAGATTTTGTGGGGCGATGTAGCGGGTCGATAGGTGCCGAAGCCTGCGCCTAAGATGGCGGTCGTGTTGCTGTCAGGAGGGCTCGATTCGGCGACCGTGTTAAGCATGGCGCGTGCACAAGGGTATAATTGCTATTGCTTGAGCGTTAACTACGGTCAACGTCACAGCGTGGAGCTTAAGGCTGCCGGGATTATCGCCGCGAGACTCGGGGCGCAAGAGCACCGCGTTATGGGCGTCGACCTTGCCGGCATCGGCGGTTCGGCATTAACCGATCTGAACGTGCCGGTACCGGAATCGCCCGGCACGGGTATTCCCATTACCTATGTTCCTGCCCGAAATACGCTGTTTTTGGCATTAGCGCTGGGCTGGGCGGAGGTTCTGGGAGCGACTGATATTTTTGTCGGGGTCAATGCAGTTGATTTTTCCGGCTATCCGGACTGCCGACCCGAGTTTTTAAGCGCATTTGAATATTTGACGCAATTGGCCACTAAATCGGGCGTCGAAGGAGCACGCTTCCAGATCCACGCTCCCTTGTTGCACCTATCCAAGGCCGACATAATTCGCGCGGGAATCGCCCAAGGAGTGGATTTTAGCCAAACTATTTCTTGTTACCAGGCTGACGCACAAGGCCGGGCCTGCGGGAAATGCGATTCCTGCCGCCTAAGGGCTGCCGGCTTTCAAAACGCCGGCGTGACCGATCCTACACATTATCGGTGAACTTAAGGGCAGACTTCGGCTATGATGCGCCCCGAGCATTGGGACGGTAGCTCAGTTGGTAGAGCAAGGCCCTTTTAAGGCTTTGGTCGCGGGTTCGAGCCCCGCCCGTCCCACCAATAAAACGATATTAATCAATGAGTTACGAATCCACAGAGCCGCTACGAGAATCCAAACACGGCTTTCACACGGCTTTTTAGACAATGAGTAGGGGAGCGCCACCGCACAGGGGCGGACCCTTGTGATGGTGCCGACGCCAGTCTGCTGGATTTGCAAAGTTCGACCTGCGGATACAGCCGAACATCGGTTCAAGGCGAGCGACGTCCGGTCCAAAACGCCAACCATAACCCAGCAAGAGCCCGCCTACCTTCAGCGGAACGGAGAAGCGACAAACACGCCGATCGGTAGCGCACGGAGCAAGGCGTTGACGTTCGCGCCTTCGATCTGTGCTCAGTGCAACAACGTAGGCACCCAGCCGTATGACGTGGCGTGGGAGACCTTGTCCACATACTTGCATGCACGCTGGCCGCATATTCTGCGGCGTGGTCGATTTGATCTATCCAAGCCGTTCCCGGGTGGCACTCGCAGTGCGGCTCTTAGGGTGCATCTATTTTTTCTGAAACTGTTCGGCTGCAAGATCAATGAAGAAAAGGCTGCGATAGACCTATCGGCATTCTCAGGAGCCTTGCTTACGGGGACGGCACATCCGGAAATTATTCTTCAAATCGCAAACTGTTGCGTCGGGCGAAACCAATATGTCGCCTATGAGACAGAGTTGTACACGATGAGGGAGAAATCGACAGGTGACCTTCACGGTGCCACTTGGGGATACTTGATTCATCCGGTCGCGGTGAAGGTCAGCTATATCAAGGCGGGTGCGGCGCTGCACGCTCCGGGGTGGGAATGGCATCCGAGCAATCCAAGCAAGATCGTAAAGCTCAGTCCCTATTGGGGAACCACGGAGCCAACCGCAGGCCCGAAGGCACTGGGTTGACGGCCCCAAGCCAACTTAGGACACCGATTCCAGCAATGTTCGCGGTGATCCCTGCATCCAAGAATCGTTCGAGTTGAAATAGTAGTTCTGCTGCTCGGCGTGGACGTAGCGGTGCCCAATGGGCATTGATACCGGGGGTGGCGCCTGCTCGACGGCCTGCGTATAAGAGCTGGTAGCAAATTGCTCGCCAGTCGGTTCGTCGTCGTCAGTTAGCGATAGCGGCTCAAGACCAGTGAACATCTCAAGCGCAAATCCAAGCAACACCAAAAACTTCGACCAACCGCGAGTGAGCATGACCATACGGCCAATTGTACCGACCCCCTCGCGCCATTACGACATAGAACATTATCGAGTGCTGTACTCTGTCGATTTTCCCCACGCTAGGAAACGCTCCGTGCGCCCGCCCTTGTGCCAGGGGCGAGAGTCGAGGAACACCACCGGAACTTCTCTATAGGCGTTCGGGCCGATGACGGGAAAAAACAAGCGCCGCCGCGCACGACATCGGCCCTGTAGGATTCGCCAGATAGAAACGGCTGACAGGGACTATCGCTGCCGAATGCTTTTTTTGAAAATGAGGGAACATCCGGCCAGCCCCCAGGCACGCGCGACCAGCTAAGAGCGCGTGCCAAGCACATAAAAAAATTTATCCTTTGCCGAACTCACGACCGTAACGCGCGGGTCTATGCGATGCCCAAAAACTCGCGTTCGCTTCGTTAATAGCGGTAGGCGTGCCCACGACGGTACGCGGCGCATCGTGCGCGACAGCGCGACTGGCAGTGCTTGAATAATAAGCGTCATTCGCTTCTTGAACATCATCGGGTGTAGCCACCGCGCCGAAAATCTTTTCGGGACGTCCGATAGCGGACCCGCCGAAAACGAGTGAGGCGTAATTTCCGATTGCTCCTTGACTTGCGCCAACCGGGCCGCCGAAGCTTTGAAGTTCCGAGACCGCAGCCATTACGGCATCACGTTGCACGGTGCCCTTCAGTTGCGCGAGCTGGTCGAGCACTTGCCGCACTGCCAATCCCACGGGCTGAAGGTCGCCTGCCCATACCGCTCCGAGCAAACCCGGATTGATCGGTTGCCGAGCGGCGCTCAACCGAGAATCTCGCGTGAATCGCCGTGACGGCACCACTTCGCGGGTCGAATATCGTTTTGCGTGAGACATTTTAAAAATACTCCTCGTATGAATTTATAAATAAAAATTAAGCGGCCTCTAGCGGCGCGGCCACGGACTCATCTTCGGCTTGGTCGAGAATTTCCGCGCGACGACGGTCGTAATTAAAGCTGTCGCCCTCGCCGCGAAGTATGTTTACCGGAATATCAAAAACGGGACGCGTGTCATCGTCGAGCACACTTTTCACGAGTGAGGAAATTGTGAAGCGTTGATGAATGCGGGTATTAGTTTCGTGTGGTGTCAGTGAGCGCAGATCCGCGATCTTTGCCGCGATCAATTCCGAGCCTTCGCCCGTGCGCTCCAAAGTACGAACTTCGAGCGCTAACGCTTGACGCACTTTGTTGAGAATTTCGTTTTCGATTTGGAGTAATGCTGAACCGGCATGGTTGAGTGCTACGGTCGCAAAATCCAGCCGACGTTGCGCTTCCTCAAGCAAACGAGCGGCTTCGGCTTCCACTAATTCTGAAGAGGTCGGCGGCGCTGTCGTGCCGGCCAAAAACCCGAGGACCGCCTCGCGCTAATGCTTCAGAGCGCCCATAGCGGTCAACGTTGGCCGCAGCTTTTGCCGCCCCGAATGCGGCGAGGGCGTCGCGCCATTCCGATTTTACCGCAGTGAGTTTGTTTTCTGCGGCTTCGCGTTTTGCCGTAGCGGCAATAAGTTGTTTGTGTTTCATGGAAAAGCAGGTCCTTTGAGGGGGTGGAGCCGCGTACTACCCTATCGGCGGCGCGGGGTGGAATTTTGGGCCAGCCAAACGCGCGCCAATTTGACATCACCGGCAGTGAATAAACGATGTCCGCGATCAGAAATAAGGGGCTTGATGACTCTTGTCGCGACCATAAGTCGGACATGTTCGGGTCGCGTGCCGGTGAGTTGCCGGAAGCTCGTGCCGCCGAATCTGATAGCGCTTGCTGCCATTGGAGGATGCCTATGTTGAACGTTTGTCTAAGCGGTTAACTAAGCGCCAGCAGCGACTAATTTCATACAACAATTCTGTTCGAACGACCGCGTTGTGTTGCTTTTCTCAGCCATACGGGTTTTAATTGTCAGCGGGACAAATCTCGGTGGACTCGCTCCCTTCAAAAAAACCACCGCTTGACGCGTTGAAAATTTCCTACTTTTGTTAAGGAGTTTTTGCGTCATGCGTATCAATAATATTCCAGAAAAAATCGCCGCTTCGGTTGCCGATTCAGCAGAGTCCATCGGCATCAGCGTCAGCCAATTCCGTCGACTATACATCGCGACGGGTTTATGCAAGCCCGTTGATTTGGGCGGTCGAAGCCCGGCAATTCTACAAGCGCAACTGCGCGAGGCAGTGGCTAACCGCGAGGCAGAACAAGCGGCCAATCCGGGCGGAGTGACCGCGCGCTCTTCGGGCGCAAAACTGAAGGCTCAGGGCCGCATCGGCAACCCTTGGGGACGCTTCGGCAAAGACGGCAAAGGTGCGCGGAAATGAACGCGCTGCCGATGGCCGTTTGGGCGGGTCAGCCGCGCTTTACGCATTGTCAAGCGGCACTGGCCGAATTGAATTTTCCAGCGGAGTTTGACGGTCACGAGGAAGTGCTTGAAATCTTCAACTCCGAAGCGGAGCTAGGCCTCGCATATTTCGAAGACTTGTTTTACTACGACCCAAATACCGCGTGGCTGTGGTGTATTCACTGCGGCAGTTCAGGCGCGTACTTTTGCCGCGTGTCGCATGTGACGCGAGAAACCTCGGAGCGAATCGTTCGTAAGACGCGCGAGTTCTTTTATGTTCTCAACATTGAAGCAACAGTCCACGCGCCGCTGTTTTTCATGGCGGCGCTCACCGTGCTCGATGGCGGCGTGGACCTCGTTCAGTGAGCGCCCATTCAACTATTGACGAAACATTTGACGATGATGAAACCACCCTGGGCCGCGCACGACAGTGCGTTGCCTGCGGTGGTGTTGAAACGGAGGCCCTTGTCGCTTGCGTTTATATTCCAACGGACACCCGACTGCCCGTGGTTTACGAATTGTGCCCGCAATGCCTCCGGCATATACGAGCGAATAACGGGCCGACGTCGAAATTAAAAATTGTTGATTCGGACTTGAGTGGTTTTTGGGGCACGGCATGATTGCCACGTCAATAGTAGATTTGGACGTCGAGAATCGCGGGTATGCAGCACGCATGGCGAAAATCTTCGTCGGTAACAAGGAAGCCCACTACCTCGCAGATTTCAACAAACTCACCATAGAGGAAAGCGGTAAGCATGTCCCGCAGTATAGGGCCGTTGTCGGCGCACCCACCTCCGCCGACTTCCTCAAACATCTGCAAGGCAAGCGCGGCGGCAACATCGGGCTGCTCGTGATCCCGATCACTCAGGCGGGGGCGTGCCAGTGGGGCAAGATTAATATCGATATATACGATGAGGACCGCATAATCCTGGCACGCGAATACGCAAAGCGCATCAAGCGGCTCGGACTGCCGCTGGTGGTCGAATTCTCCAAAAGTGGCGGTTTACATCTCGCGCATTATTCCAAGCATACGCAATCCGCCGCCGACATGCGGGGCAAATTGTCGGATTGGGCAGCCGCGTTGCGATGTCCAACGAAGGTTGAAATATTTCCCAAACAGGATCGCCTCGTCGACGGCGATAAGGGTTCAGGCATCAATCTGCCGTTCTTCGGCGGGGACAACGACGACACCGTCAATTTCGCCGTCGACGAAAACGGCAACCGCATGTCATTAGAGCGTTGGCTCACGATCATCTCTAGCATGAAACCCAATGCTACCTCCACCCCTGGGCAAGTCGACGTCGAAGGGGCGAGCGAGTTGATGGCAACGCACTGGTCTGACGGTCAGCGCGATAACTTGAACCTGGCCCTGGGTGGAGCGCTGATTCGTGCTGGCCTCGAAAACAACGTTGTTCAAGAAATTCTGGATGGTGTTTCGCGTATCGCGGCGGACGGCGCCAGCCGCAAGACCGCCGAGCAAATCGAGCGTGACATTGCCGCAGGGAAACGAGTACCAGGATTCCCAAAGTTGGCGGAGCTCATTGGCGCAGAGGACGTGAAAGAATTGATGCGGTTGGTGGGGGCTGAACCACCCCCGAAAAAACTGCCATTCGACTTTGTCCCCGTGCCCCGCAGCTACCGCAATGAAACCCCGCCCCCACTCACTTATACGGTCGACCCCCTCCTGCCCACGGAAGTGGTGGCTATGCTGGTGGCGGAAGGCGGCACGGGTAAAACGACATTCGGATTACGCCTGGCCGTAGCCGTGGCCGGTGGGCGGGAATTTTTCGGGCTGCTGACGAAACAAGGCCGCGTTGTTTACATCGGCTGCGAGGAGCACCAGCGAGCGTTCCGTCGCCGTATTCATTGGATCACTAAACGGGAACGCGAAAGAATGATGAGGGAGAAATGCGCCCCCGAAACTATTGAAGAATTCGAGTCATCGCTGGACCAGAACTTGATCATTCGCTCGGCTGTTGGGTATGAGATATTTTTGATTCAAGGCGCAAAGGGTGGCTCCTCACAGGGGCCTATCGTGCAGGAGCTGATCGACGATTTGCCGCGTCCGCTAGAGCTGTTGATTCTGGACCCGATCAGCCGTCTGAGTAACGCGGAGGAAAATTCTAACCAAGTCGGTACAGCGCTGGTGAATGCGGCCGAACGTATTGCGCGTGAAGTGAAGTGTACCCTTTTGCTTTGCCACCACACCGGCAAGGCGGCCGCCAAAGACCGTGACACCGGGCTGTACGCTGCCCGAGGTGCTTCGGCATTTGTGGACGCTGCTCGGTCGAGTATTCGGTTGTTGCAAGCTGACGCGAATGACGTCAAGGATTTCACCAACGTGCCGAACGCGGTGATTGCGAAGGGTGACTTGGTTCAAGTGATCCATAACAAAAGCAATGAAGGTCCCAAGGCAAACCCGTTTTGGCGGCGGCGGCAGGAGCTGGACTTTGAGCTGTTTGAGCCGGTGACTGCTGACGGCGGTGGTGCTGGAAATCGCAAATTTCTCGATGCCCTTTACGGTTGGTGGATAGGGGCATCGAACGACCGCAAGGGCTTCAGTGCGAAGCGCTTTGAGGATAAGGATGAGTTGCGAGCCATGTTCGCGCCGCACGCCGTCGGCAAGGGCAAAGCGCACACCGTAGTGCAAGACGCCCTGGACAACGCGACGCTTATCGAGTCGAAGGTTAAAGCGCACCGGTCGCCACACTACCTTCTGATATTCCGGCCGGACTTTGAACTTGAGATGTGACTGGCTCCACTGGCTCCCGACTGGCTCCAGGGGGTTTTGGGGCTAGTAATACAAGGGGAGTTACTATTCGGGGGGCACTAGCTCCCCGATAGGAACGTACTATAGGCGGGGAGCCAGTGGAGGTACCGTAAATCCCTGCATTTTCAGCGGAATCGCAAAGAATCACCATATTTCCCTGCTGGAGCCAGTGGAGAAAGGTGGATTTCCTGGCTTTGCCGCCCCGGCCCTACGCGCACTGGCTCCACGACTGGCTCCTCGGATACCCGAGTTACGACGATAAGTATCTGCCCGCCGCCTTCCCGCTTGGCGCATCCTTAAACTATGCCTGCTAACACGAACGATTCAGGAACTACGAAAGCCCCGCCAACGGGCCGCTCGGCCACCGGCCGATTCTTACCCGGCACCACAGGAAACATTAGCGGTCGGCCACCGGGCGACCCCGAAATGCGCCAATTGGCACGGGCTCGCACGGCGGAATCGATTGCCCGTTTGGTACATTGGTTACGATCTGACGACGCAGTGGCCTCGGTGGCAGCAGCGCGAGAATTACTGAATCGTGGGCACGGTCGCCCTGAGCAAAGTATCAATCTGCCCAACGGCGTGAACGTCAATTTTCTCGGTGGCCCCGTCACAACGGTCACTAACGCCGAAGAAGCCGCACAAATTTATCAAAGAATAATGCGTGGTTCCATCGATCCGGGCGAAGTGGCCTGGGAAACGGTCCCACCGATAGCGCCGATAGCGCCGCCGCCACCCCCGCGCCCACCGAGAACCTTGAGCGCGCCGAGTTCCCACGAACCTTTGCGCCTCGTGCCGCCGCCGTCGACCGCAGCACCCCCGCCCACGCGAGACGACCTATCAGTGGTGTTAGTAGTTGAAGAACCGCTACGCCATTTTCATGAGCACCGGCCTAGCGCCGATTCAGTCTGTCCTAAGTGTCGGCACCTCTGGGTCGTTACGTAGCAAAAGCCTTTGAAAGGCTTTTGTTGGTTGATTAGATTCCCATCGAAATCAATCAATTTGCTAAATATGGACGGTCCGCACGGCCTTGCTACACGGCTTTCGGCCTATTTACGAACGCTGAAAGAATGGTCTCTTCAAGTTCCTTGAGGTCAAGCATGCCATGCGACAGCAGTGCGTCTGCGACGGCGTTGATCTCGTGCCACCGCTCATCAACCAACAGCTCAGCGCGGCGCCACAACAAGCGCTCGTACAATGAGTTGTATCTTTTGTCCGAACATTGAAGAGGGTCCATGAGCATTTTAGCTGTGATGAAATCTGACCTGCCTCCCTTTCGCCAATAGGAACGTGGCTGAAATTTTCGGCTAGCGAGCGGGCCGGAGTAGCTAATGACGATGCGCGACTCAACGCTACGACGGTTGTCTGGGGTATCGTGAAAAGCCCCTTGTTCGTTCAACCAATTGATTGGCGCGTGTTTGACGTGCCCAAGCGAACCGGCTTGGGGAATGATTGTTACGCCTAGAATCGGACATTGAAGGCAGCAGGAAGCGACGGCATGTCCCGCCTCGTGAAGGGCGATGTTGCGGTCGCGGGCAGTCACGCCGTCTTCACGGCATTCAGTTTTTCGCGCATTGAGCCGGCTATGAATTTGAAGTAATATTTTTCTATCATCGCAACGCTGGTCCCGGTTTGAGCCGCGACCGTCAAGGGGTCAATGCCGTAAACCTGTAGCAGTTCCGATATCCTCGTATGGCGGAACGAATACGCGCTCGCGCCCGCAGGTATACGCTGCTGCGGTTTCTTAACGGTGGCGTTGGCCGCACCTATCGCCCGAGCAATACCGCCGCACCATTGTTGGTCGGTCCAATGCGCCCCCGCATTGTTCGAAAGCAAGGGTGCTCCGGGCAGCTTGTTCTTTGCTTGCTCTCTAAAGAATTTTATTCCGGCGTCGGAGAGTTGAGTCGCACGCGAGCGCAACTGGCCACCTCGACCCTTGTGGTGTTTGAGGGTGACCGAGCTACCTTGCGCATTGAAGTCAGCGACGGTGGTCGCGGCTAGCTCGCTGGGTCTCGCCCCGGTGTGAGTGAAGCCAATCAGCAATGCCGCGAGGGCAGGGGGCGCAGAGGCAATCAACCGCTCACGTTGCTCAGCGGTCAAGAACACCGGGCTAGCGGCTTCCTGGTCGTCCACCAACATTGTTAGTTTCCACGCTTTTATGATTCCGATATGACCCCCGTGTTCAACGGCGTAGTTGAGACCGGCTCGCACGGCCCGCACTTGCCGATTGACCGAACGGGGGGCGCGACCCGTCTTCAATCCATTGCGCCAAGTTTCCGCGTCCTCTCGGGCGACGTCTTTCAGCTTCATGGAGCCGAACGCACCGTCGCGTGGCACCACCAATCGGAATCTCTGCCCGGCTTCCCAAGCGGTGCCGCCTCGACCAATTGAACGCAAGTGCCGTAAGTAGGCGCAAAGTGCGTCACGCACCGTGCCGCGCGACGGTGCGCGCCGCGACCCGGTTTTCATCTGGTTCAGCCAATCTTGGGCAGCGATCTTGGCGCTGTTGAAGTCACTGTAAAATCCGAGCGCGTCAAAGTAGCGTTTCCCGTGTCGATCACGGTATCGCGCGACCCAAGACCCGGGTCCCTTCTGCCGATAACCCAGGTGCGTTCCGTTGCCGAGCGCATGCCAATAAGGTTCTTGGCGTTTGGGCAGATCGTCTCTGGCGGTTTTCGTAGTAATGTTTTTGGGGCGCTTGTCTGGGGCCGTCTTCGTAGTAATGGGTTCGGGCGACTTCGTGCTAATGTGTTTCATGAATTCTTTTTCCATGCTTCGAGTACTAGTCAACAAACTTCTCAATAAGGCTTTGGGTGCTCACACGGCCTCCACACGGCCTAAGTATGCCCGAATCGCCCCGAATCGAAAGGATCTATTTTTAAAGGGATATAGCGAAGCCTCGGTACACAAATTTCAGTCGTTTTAGGGCGTTTAAACGCCCTTTTAAGGCTTTGGTCGCGGGTTCGAGCCCCGCCCGTCCCACCAATTTTAACCATGCCCATGACCCCAGCTAACCCTGCATCAGTGCCGCGCTCGACCGCGCACTGGCTCGTTCCCTTAGTGCTGTCGTATATCGGTTTACACGCCTGCATGACGGGCGCGAGGCTGGCTGCGCCCTTGGCCACCTTGCAATTAGGGGGCAATGCCTTTGAAGTGGGCTTACTTCTCGCGCTATTTTCTGCGGCGGCGGTGGTTCTAGCCTTTCCTGCCGGCCGTTTTACCGATCAACATGGCGTGCGTCTGACGTTGCGTATTGCTGGCAGCGTGTCGTTGTTTGGCACGATGTGTGTGGTGCTGCGTCCTTCGCTACTGACACTCGCGGTTGCGGCGCTGTGCAGTGGTAGCGCGGTTACTGTCGGCTTGGTCTGTATGCAACGCTACGCGGGTCGCGCATCGCGCTCATCAGAGGAGCGTAAAATCTCCTTCAGTTGGTTGGCATTGGGCCCTGCCATCTCAGGCTTCGTGGGTCCTTTTTCCTCAGGGATTATGCTGGATCATCTTGGGTTGCGCGGTGCCTTCGCCATTTTATCGCTGCTGAATGTTTTACCCATTTTACTCATCCAGAAAGTTCCCGAATTGCCGGCCATCCTGCCCCCCGTAGAGGATCCACAAGACAGTACTTTCGATTTATTTCGAGTACCCGGCGTTCTAAAACTTTTCTTAGTTAATTGGTTGCTATCGATGGCCTGGGACGTACACACTTTTATCGTGCCGGTCATGGGACATGATCGCGGCATGAGCGCCTCGCTCATTGGCGGCGTTGCAGGTAGTTTTGCGATCGCTGCTATTTGTGTACGGCTTGCGCTGCCTTTCTTCGCGGCCAGGCTTAAGGAAAGGCATGTACTGATCGCCGCCATGATGGTAACGACTGTTATCTACGCCATCTATCCTTTTGCTCCAGCGCCCTGGGCCATGATGGTGTTGTCGTTCGTACTCGGACTCGCCTTAGGGTGCGTGCAGCCCATGGTGATGTCGGCTTTGCACCATCTGACGCCCGAACATCGTCATGGCGAAGCTCTGGGATTGCGCTTGACCCTGCTAAATTTGAGTAGTGCGATCATGCCTCTCTTATTTGGCGGCTTAGGTGCTGCGGCCGGGATCACGGCCGTATTTTGGCTGAGTGCCTTAGGACTAGGGGCTGGCCAGTTTGCGGCCCGTGACTTGGAGTTGGAGGATGATCTTTAGCAAATCGGCCCGCTACGATTGGCAGCGGGCCTTGCGAAGTTAAGGTTTGAATGCCTTTAAGTCGCGGGGCTACCCTCGACCTGGATCTGAAGCTTCACTTCTTGATTGAAACCATACTTGTCGCCCCAGTTGACGCCAAAATCACTACGGTTGAAAGTGGCAGCGGCATCGGCTCCACAGACCTCTTTTTTGGTCATAGGGCTCTCTTTGCAGAGAAATTGCTTGATGACTAATTTGAGTGGTTTGGTGACGCCGTGTAGGGTGAGCTTGCCCTGAATTTCAGTCGGCTTATCACCGTCAAATTTGGAGAACTTGCCGACATACATGGCTGTCTTGAATTTATCCGCGTCAAATATTTCGGGTGACTTCGCGTGGGTATTTAATTTTTCCATACCAAAATCGACGGACGCGATGTCGACCATGACTTCTATGCTGCCGGATTTGGCAGCTTTGTCATACACTACTTTTCCACCGGTGGAGGTGAACTTCCCGCGCCAGATGGATAGCCCGCCCATATGATCGGCTTCGAAGCTGGGGTAGGTGTGTTTGGAATCGAGTACATAAGTGACGGGTGCGGCGCATGCGCCGGCGCCCAGTAGCACAGCCAAGGTGGCTAGAATAATACGGTTCATGGAGAAACTCCTTCAGAATGCGTTGGTTTATACTTAACTTTGCAATCATAGCCGAAATGGGGTTTTAGATGGAATTGTTGACTGCAATCGATACCCGCTCCTCGGCAGCGCGCTTGCGGGAGCCCGGTCCTTCTGTTACTCAATTGTCACGAATGATAGCGGCCGCTGAGCGAGCACCGGATCATGGTCGACTGAAGCCCTGGAATTTCTTGATTCTAGCAGGCGAGCTACGCGAAAAGTTTGCGACGGCCGCGGCACTGGCTAAGCGTGCCAAGCTGCCTCATTTGGATGACGCGCAAATGGCTGCGGATCGGCAAAAAATTCTGCGTTCACCGTGCGTGGTGGTGATCGCGTGTACCCTGCGGGAGCAACCCAAGATCCCCGACATTGAACAGATTGTAGCTGTGGGAGCCGCCGCGCAGAATTTTTTCCTGGCGGCGCATGATTTGGGATTTGGCGTGATGTGGAAAACTGGCCATGCGGCCTACGATGCCAACGTCAAGGCTTGCCTAAACTTAAACCCTAAAGATCATATTGTTGCGATTATGCACTTAGGGACCCGGGAGTAGTTGTAGGGACGAGCGAGCGTTGAAAGCGTAACCGCGTAACGAGACCGCTTTAACTAACACCCAACAGTCGAGGCCTGGTCTCAAGGAGAGCTCACGCGTCGCGGAATGCGTGACGCGCGCCAGCAATCGCGTGCCGCCCACGTCGACGGTAACTAGGTCTGAGTCATTATCATCGCTCGCAAGCGTATCTATGCGACCTTTTAATATATTGCGCACGCTCAAGTGTTCGGGTGCTTGAGTGGCGATGATAAGGTCTCTTGCTAACACTTGAATGCGAAGCATCGTGCCGCTGGAAATTTTTGGTGTGCGAATTTTTAGGGTGCGAATGTTCAGTGAATCTGAGGGTTCGCTGTGTCCTAT
>JAYUFB010000084.1:0-3948 GCA_043738945.1 Gammaproteobacteria bacterium | reverse complement strand
GATCAAATGAACATTGATCCCAATTTTCACAGAAACTCCGACACGCCTCAAACCAGGGATGATCCCGAAATTGATCGCGCGCATTCCGATTACCACCGAAATGATGCACGTAATAATAATTTTGAAACAGGCCGTGCTGCTGCACGATCCATGTCACCTGGTCCCGAACGTAAGGTCTAATAATTCCCGCCGCAATTTCAGTATGATTATAGGGAGCAAGCTCGTCACCGATATCGTGCACTAACGCGGCGAGTACCAGCTCATCATCAGCTCCCGCATTGCGCGTACGAGTTGCTGCCTGTAGAGAATGCTGTAAACGACTTAAGGGATAACCAAATAAAGTGTGGTCCAATTTACCGAGCGCCGCGAGAATCGTATCAGGGAGTCGCAGCGCATAGTCACGCTCCGACTTATCCAACAGTTCATAGTCCTCGCGGGTACCGTCTGCCATCCGATGAAAACCGACTATTTTTTGCATTAGTTAGCTGTCTCAATTCGCGTCCAAATACGCGTTCCAATTCGCTCAATCGCAGCACTTGCCTCACGGGTGCGGTACAGGCGTTCTTCTATTTGGGGCGTTGGGTACAATGTGGAGTCATTCAGTACATGTGCATGAATAAACGGCCGTGCCGCGATATTGTCATTGCCATAGTAAATCTCCTTGGTGATCTCCGAAATTACATCCGGCCTAAAGATAAAATCAATAAATTGATGCCCCGCTTCAAGATGTGGTGCGCCCACTGGAATCAGTAGCCCGGTATAATTCTGGTTGGCTCCTTCCTTAGGCACCGTAAAGCGACGGTTAACATTAACCCCCACATCCTTAGCGCGTACCTGGGCCATGGCGTAGTCACTCGACCATGACATGACGAGGCACAACTCTTGGTTGGCAAGCCCATTCAAATATTCCGCGGAGTCAAACGCGCGAACGTACGGCCGCACCTTGAGCAGCAAGGCTTCGGCCGCTTTAAAGTCCTCCGCCCGTGGCGTATTGGGATCAAGGCCCAAATATTTTAGTGCCAATAATAAAGTGTCCTCCGCTGAGTCCAGAAATGTAACGTCGCAATCTGCAAATTTGGCGACCACCTCGGGTTTAAAAATCATATCGAGGCTGTTCACGGGAGCGTTCGGCATTCGTGCACGGATCATACTGCACTTGAATAGCAAGTATGTGCGGGTCAATATTTTTCCAACCGGTGAGTTTTTGCTTGTCCAACGGTTGGTAGACTCCCGGCTTTATCTCACAACCAAAATAATTAGTGGAGGCGACTACCACATCGTATCCGGAACTTCCCGCCATCAGGCGCGCTTCCATGGTCTCCTCGGCGTCGTATACGTCGTAAATCACTTTAGTTCCGGTGAGCTGCTCGAAGCGCGCGATGGAATTGCGGCCAATGAAATCGGTCCAATTGTAAATATAGAGTCGTTTGTCGGAATTTGAACCTCGATCTGCCAGCAAGTTGATGCCTACTTGTATTGGTGAAACTCGCGCGGATTTCATAGTCAAAATTTTACCATTGCGAGGGCAGCTTAAGTCGACTAGCATTCTGCATTAATGTGGCGATCCTTCTTAAGCGTATCGATAGGTGGCATGCTGGGCTGCTTGGCTCGCTGGGGTTTGGCCGTATTCTTAAATCGCTATTTCCCAACGATTCCACCGGGCACTTTGGCCGCTAATCTCATTGGTTGCTACATTATTGGAGTCGCCCTCGCGCTTTTCACGGCTTTTCCGCTCGTACCACCCGAGTGGCGCTTATTTTTTACCACAGGATTTTGCGGCGGACTCACGACTTTTTCGACTTTTTCAGCGGAAATAGTCACCCTGATACAATCGGGACGACTAATGTGGGCTTTTGCGGAGGCGGGAATTCACGTGGTGGGATCACTACTCATGACTTTCGCCGGGATCGCGACCGTCATTTGGCTGAGCGGCTGATTTCCTGGCAACCAGCCACTCGCGCAGATTAGACTAACAAGGCGCTAAGGCGTACCAGGCTTCCAAGCAAATGCGTCGCCGTCGGCGGCAATGTGACCTAGGCCAGGATAAGGAAAGTGCGTCGCAAATATCCATTCCTGATCCTTGGCGAGTCGCGCGAGAATCGATCGACGGGTGCCCTTAGCCTGCACCGCATCGCTATCGAAACCCATAGTCCACTCCGGCTTCCGTAAAGATACCACCGAGCTATGCGCAAGGTCGCCAATATCCAGCAATCGATGCGAACCGGAGGTAATCTCATAGCCAACGTGACCGGGTGTATGTCCCGCGAGGACCACTGACTTTACGCCCGGGGCAATCGATTGGCCCGGTGTGAACGTTTGCACATGGGTCTCAATCGCTTTCACAAGATCAGCCGAACCGGGTTGGCTTTTCATCCAAGTCCACTCGGCGGCCGACATGCGAATCATTGCTTTTGGGAAGGCGGGTTGACCACTCGCATCAACAAGTCCGCCAACGTGGTCGCCGTGCGTATGCGTGATCGCAACATCAGTGATTTCTGCAGGTGAAATTCCGGCTTCCGTGAGACTTGCTATCAGACTCGCATTTACCTTAGGACCCAGTCCTGAATCGAGCAATATCACGCGCTTCGCCGTACGCACTAGCAGTACGTTGACGCTCAGCGATATGCGGTCTTGAGGCAAACCATTGGCTTTCAAGAATTCACTTACGGCTGATTTTCCAGCATCGACACCAAACACCGATCCGTCGTTAGGCGCAATAAATTTCCCATCACTCAAGGCGATTAAATGCAAAGCGCCAACTTTAAATTTTTGTACGGCCGGGGGACTTGAGGCAGGGCCAAAACCCTCATCGGCTTGGACAAGACATGAACATCCGACGCCGACAATAGCGGCTAGGGCAATTAAGGGGCGCATAGATAACTCCAAAAGAAAATAGATTAAAGGTACTAGTAGTGTTGGCAATGATACCGCGTTCCGGTATCAACTAAACAATCGCTTTATCCAAAATTTCAATCCAATGCTTCACCGGGATCGACGTGCCTGATTGCAGATGTTGGATACAGCCAATATTGGCGGAAATAATGCACTGTGGATTTAATCGTTCTATTTCAGCGAGTTTACGATCCCGCAATTGATAGGCGATCTTAGGCTCTAACACCGAATAAGTACCGGCTGAACCGCAACATAGATAATTTTCGCTCAACGTCACTTCTACCTTAAACCCAAGTGATCGAAGCTGTTGCTCAACACCACCCAATAAGCGCTGGCCATGTTGTAGGGTACATGGCGAATGAAACGCCATGGGTGGCTGAGAGCCCGCGGTGACACGAGTCCGCAGTGCGGACACCAGATCCGGTAATAGCTCACTTAAGTCGATTGTCAGGGCACTTACACGTGCCGCTTTTTTTGCATACAAAGCATCCGTGGCAAGCGCCGCGCCATAGTCCTTAACCATCACGCCGCATCCAGAGGCATTCATGATAATCGCCTCTATCGCATTATTTTTAATAGTGGGCCACCACGCGTCAATATTGCGCCGCATGTCGTTAAGTCCGCCTTGCCGATCATTGAGGTGCATTCTGATCGCACCACAGCACCCCGCCCCCGCCGCGACCAGCGTCTGAATACCTGCCGCATCTAGCACACGAGCGGTCGCCGCATTGATGTTGGGTCGCATGGACGGCTGCACACAGCCGGATAATAAAAGCACCTTGCGGGCATGCAGGCGGGCCGGCCAGTTCCCCGATTCACGCTCGGCGCCCGATGGCAATTTATTCTGCAATGTCTTCGGCAAAAGGGGTCGCAATAGCGCTCCAAGTTTCATCGCCGGGCCAAAGAACGAGGAAGTAAGCCCTTCTTTGAGAAACCAGCGAACAAACTTCTCACGCGTGGGACGCTCGACCCGTTCCTCAATCACTTGACGGCCGATTTCAACTAAATGGCCGTAGTCCACCCCACTAGGACACGTAGTCTCGCAACTGCGGCAAG
>JAYUFB010000083.1:0-10529 GCA_043738945.1 Gammaproteobacteria bacterium | reverse complement strand
CAATTTCTGCATTGGCCCGAACAAATTGATCGTCCTGTTCCTTTAGGCGCGATTGCAGCGCGGCAATATTTGCCTTACTCAGGGCGACCTCATTTTCTGCAGCGGACTGCGAGCTCGCGCGTTCCGTCGCAAAATTGGAACTTTGCTCCGTTAGCAGTACGCGCTTCTCACTTACGGCATCAAGCTGCGGCTTTAGAGCCGCAAGATTACTCAATTGCTGTACTTGAACACTCAGCGTTTTCCATTCGTTCTGTGCTTGATCGACGAGGGCATCCAAACCCTTTGTTTCGTTGAGGTCGATTTCCGATTTTTCGATCAGGGCCCGTATGGCCGCTACTTGAGCGGTCATTTCGGCAATTCTGCTTTCCGTTGGCGCAACGAGCGACTTTGCGGCATGGGCGTCGCCTAAAAGCGGGCACAGCGGCGCTAACTCAGATCCGCTACAAGGCACTTGGTCTGTAAGGGAACAACGTTTGATCAAGCGCGCCGCTTCTTCAGTGGCTGCCTTCAGTGCGGTACCAAGTGTTGTCAGCTCGCGCCGGCGTGCAGTTTGTTGCGTCTCTAGCTCACGTCGATACGCTAGTTTTTCGCGCGCCGATTCAAGATCTTTATGAGCCATATCTAGCGCTGCGCGCTGATGCGGCAATTGCGCCGCGGCCGCGTCAATCTCTTGAGACCGTAACTGCAGGGCCTCGCACTCCTTCAGGTCAGATGCCAACTGGGCCGCTCGTCGCTCCCATTCGTCACTACTTGATTTATTTGCCCTATCCAACCGGTGCAGACGCTCCTTCGCCAGGGCAAGATCCGCGTTGATTGTTTGCTGGGCTTTGACCCAATCCTCCTTGATGCGAAGCGCACGCGATTCGATATCCCCACGTTTTGCTCGAGCAACGGCATATTGTTGTTCGTGCGCGAGTGCGTCAGCCAGGCGCGCGCGCGTTGAGACTAAGTCAGCACCTAGTTTCGCTTCCTCGGTCGCCGCTGTTGTAAGCAGCGCCCAGCAATCCTTGAGTGCCTGGCACCAACCTGCGGTTTCGGTGCCCAGCGCCGTGAAACGCGCGCTCTCGTCGCGGCATTTATCCAGCGATTTGCGAAGACGTTTGATTACTTCGTTCGCTTTTTCGCCTGACTCGCGAATACGTTCCAGCCCCAGAAGTTCGACCAACAAGGCTTTGATTTCTCCCTGACCATAGCTCGTCAGAGGGCGCCGATTTTGGGCGTTAAACACGGACGTGAAGAACGTTTCACTGTTACCAAGAATGGTTTCAATACAGTGGTCGTAGGTCTGGGTCTTGCCGTCACTCACCGTGCCGTCGATCGCCGCAAAGTGTACCCAGTTCCCAGCATCGTCTTTCCGATGCAGATAGGCTTCCGTCTTACGCGTGCCGTTGTTCCGAAAAAGCAATGTTGACCGATAGACAACATTCTCGTGCGCCCAAGTCAATTCCTTGGTTGCTTCTGCAGCCGCCAGGTGGTCATAGTAGGAAAAACTTCCTGCACTAAGACCTGCGCACCTCGACGGCATCACCCGGAAGGGGTGCAGGTTGTCCATGATTGTCGATTTGCCGCTGCCGTTTGACCCGACAATGGCGATCAGCTTTGCGTCGTCTGTTAGGGCGGCAAGATCCAGACGCAACTCATTGCGATGAAGACCTGCCTGAACGCCGGCGAATCCTTTGAGGTGGAGTGAAAGTGGTTTCAATGTTGTATCTCCAGTGGTGATGGTTCGTCGGCTGCGGCATGTTCGGGGAGAATGCCTGTTGCTAGAACAGCTTCGTCCACAATCTGATCCACAATAACCTCTGGGGACACATATGCAAGACGATCCAAGCGTGAGACCAAGGGATCTGGTTCGATGCCCATGGATATCGCCCAGAGCTTTACCTTGGCCGCCACGCTATCCGCTTCACTGAGGCCCGGGAGTCGCGCGCGATGCATCGGGATAATCGTCTCCTCGAGCTTCGCACCGCCACAACTATTGAGGATGGCCATAATTTGGCCGCGGTCGACCTGTAGCCGCTCCTCTTCTGGGATCTGCCAACGAACGCGTATGAATGCACCGCCTGCTTGTGCGGCAATATTCTGTAAGTGTGCCAAATCTGGTTTGCCCTCAAATTCCACATGCAGCATGCGCCGCGCCGGCGTTGGAATGAATTCCAATCGCGCGCCGTTCGAGTCCATATCCCAGATCAGAAATCCTTTTTCACCTTCCTCACCGTAGTGCAGGCGCCCAATTGATCCCGGATAGGCAATAACACGATAACTGTCGCGCCATTCCTGGTGACAATGAATGTGCCCAAGCGCAAAACCACTACATTGGGCAGCAAAAAGCGATTCCGTCGAAAATTCGTGGTCCAGTCCCGCCATCGGCACGCCATGTTCCGTTACGCAACCGGTGACCGTGCCGTGGGACACGCCGAGAGTAGGGATCCCGTGCTCACGAGCAATGGCATTACTGATGCCGAATCCTGCAAGCACCGCAGCAACATTTCGACCAACAGCGATCGATGCTTCGTCGGCGCCAGCAACGGCCGCGACCGCGCCCTTGTTCACCGCAGGCAAACAAGAAACAATCACCCGCGCATTTATTGGCAGGGCGTCAAAACGCCAACCGTCGGACTCCACCCAGCGGGCGCCGTCCGCCGTACTCACCAGTGCGACTTGTCGAATAGAATCGGCAACGTATACTGGATAACGTCCCCCGAGGTGCCGAAATACGTTAAGGGTTCCTGGCGGCTCGTGGGAGTATGTTCCCTGGAGCATGAGGACTGGGCAATGATCGGTCAGCCGACGCACCACGGCGAGGAGCGCATGCGCCGCCGGCGAGTGCATATCCAATCCACATTCTGTTGCGTCGCCACTGATGACCATGATATCCACCACACGATCAATCGCCTGATTGACCGCATACGCGGTGCAGCGCTGAACTTCTTCTAGGTATTTCATGCAGAAGTGCAGGTCCGAAATGTGCGCAATGCGCATTCGATTTTCCATGTTCGTTATTCTCGTCAATTAAGCAACGGTAAATGCTTCGATAAGACTGGTGCGATATCGTCCTAGGTCAGCGGCATTTGAAGCGAGCTCGTGCAGCGCCTCTTTCAGAAACGTAAGCTCTTGATCCCATCCTTCGGCCCAGCGCTCTTTAGCGTACTTTTCGAACACGGTCATGGTGATATCTGTCATCTTCAGCTGCACCACCAAATTTACCTTCGCTGCGTAGACGTCCCCGTTGTCAGCCAGCGCGTTTTGCAACTGTCGGGTCGCCGCGCTGAGATGGTCCAAATTCCGGCCCCATCCTTCACCCCATTCCAAATCTGCGTACTCTTTGAACACTTTGGGATCGATCTTTAGGTTTGTCACCATCGCTAGGACACGCTGGCGCTTTTCTGCCAGATCGGCTTTCCCGGTCTCAGGCGTGTGGACCGCGGGCTTGTCGGCTTGGTTTACCGCAATGTTGTTCTTGGGATCGACAACCCCAGAGTCGCTTCCTTCGACTGTGTCGCCTTGGCCTGTCAGGACTCGAAACCCTTCGTCCGCCTCCGTTGCAATCAAAGCCGGGGAGGGAACCGACGGCCGCAGTAGTTGCGCCATATCAATATCGGCGTCGAGGATGATCAGTTCCTGCTCTACGCGCTTCCGCTTTCCGTCTTTGAGGTCGATGCGGCTGACCATTTTGGTTTGCTTGGACAACCGAAAAACGACATCGCCACTAAAGCGACCGGCGATCTGGCCACCGCCGCGCTGGATCATTTCAAGTTTTTCCATTGCGCCCATAATTGAGTACAAACTCGTAGTCGGAATCGCGAAGGCCTCGAGACCCTGGATACCTGGGATGTAGAAGACAAATTCACCGGAGACTTTGCATTGACTGTTTTGGTATTGCGGGCACGCTTCCGGATTGCATGCGCCTTTGGTATCAGGGCGAGGAACACTTTTGATGCCACCGAAAGGACGCACGAAACTGCCGTCCTTGTTCACCGCCACCGCAGCATGGGTCATGCATTTGCGCGTACCGTCGGGGGCTACCTCCGCCCAGTATTGGAGCTCATTTCGAGCGTAACTTTTGAGGGTGTGGGGCAAAATCATTTGCCACGAAGCGACCGGGAAAATCACCTTTAATGAGTAGAGCCGCCGAACGCCATCCTCTCTCACTTCGCCATATAGATCCATGATTTGCTCGGCCACCTTCGGGTTCTGAAAATCGCCCGGCAACACGGTGAAGTACGGTGCGTTCTGCGGGATCAAGACGTCTTTGTCACTGAACGCGCTGACGGCCGACTTGATCTGGCGTTCGATGTCGTCGTATGACTTCCCCGCGGCGACGCCTGCTTCAAATAGCTTTACTACGTCGGGATTCTTTGCCGCCTCCTTTTTGAGTACTTTGATGCCGGGGCGAATCCGACCGCAAATGGGGATACGTGATGGACGAGTGCCAATGCCAAGGATGGAAGGCGCGACCATCGGAACGAAAGCATTTTGAGTCGTAGTAAGTTGCATTGACATTTCTCCTTCAGTGAATTGCGACAATTTCGTCGGTAACTCACTGTAGAAGAAATGTCCTCGTCTTCAAGGGGCTGCTGGACCGGGACGAAAAAAATCCCGATCTATATACTACGAACGGGATTTCAGAAAAACTACGCGAGTAAATATTTAGTTAAATACCTTGAGTCAAAATAGGTACGCAAAGCGCACCCGACACAACCTCAGTGTTTACGACCCAAGAATTGCTAAAGAAAAGTTCACCGCCGCTGCCTAAAAAACGCCATAAAACGAAACAAGAACTTGTTTGTTAAAAGTGTTTCTCGATCGGTCCCCCAACATTGCTCCCATCTGCGTCGTAGGAAATCTAGCGACTTGTGCCGCGTACGCTTAACCAAACATCTCAATGGAAAAAGGCGGCAATCCGGCCAGCAATGTCTTGCCGTAGCGCTTGGTAACCAATCGTTTGTCAAGGATTGTGATGGTTCCACTATCCGTTTCCGAACGCAGCAACCGGCCAACTGCTTGATTAAGTTTCACGCTGGCCTCGGGCAATGTCAATTCGGTAAACGGGGATTTACCTTGGCTTTCAATCCACTCGGAACGCGCCAATTGAATCGGCGCCAAATGAACAGCGAAGAATAGCTTTGCGATGATAACGTGTTCGCAGTACGCGCCGAGTAAATCGACCCCCTCGGCGAAGGAGCTCAACCCAAAAATTATGCTAGAGCCACCGACGTCAATTCGTTCGCGATGAATTCGAAGTATTTTTGCTTTAGGCAATGCACCTTGCATCAAGCACATCGATTTTAGTGCCTCCGGAAGCCCAGCAAAAACAGATTGCATTTGAACAATTGATGAAAACAAAACGAGAACACCACGCTCATTGATTAAGCTTGGGAGCATTGCAACGATCTCCGCGGTATGCGCCTTGGCGTTTGTCGGATCCGCCTTCATGTTTGGTATCTTGATGCGGCCATTGCGGCAGTAGTCAAACGGCGACTGGAGCGCGAGCGTCGCCGTTTTGGGATAACGATTCAACCCGGTCGAACGCAAAAAAGAATTGAATGAAGCGCACGCGCGCAATGTAGCCGATGCAAGAACTACTGCCCCTGCGCGTTTCCAAAGCTTCTTGGTGAGCATATCGGCGGCGTCTATTGGCGTTGCGTGCAGACGATAGTCACCATCCTCAATAGCTTCAACCCATTTGGCGATTGGAGGCAATTGACCTTCTGGTTCTAACATCATCAGGCGCCAACATCGGACCAACCCTTCCATTTTCGGGATGAAACTACCAACTTCCCTTAGCAATCGTTGCGCTAGTGAAGCGTCAAAATCAATGAACGCCAGAATGCTGTCGCGTACTTTTAAACTAAAACTCAATCCGGACTGCGCTGATTGAAAAATGGGCCAGACGAGACTCGACAAACTGTCGGGGATTGTGCCGCGCGGAAATCGCCAAACACCATCGATAAATTCTCCAGCTTTGGTGATCGTTGCCAGCAGGAGATGGGTTTGCTCTATAAGCTCGGAGGCAATACTTTTGGCTTCAACGATTAGTGCGCTGGCCGCACCTATTCCAAGCACAGTATGGCGCATAGCGCGTTCCCATTCATGTACCCATTCAAGACTTGCCTTCAGCGTGTAGTTGCTGCCGAAGTGATCAATGGCCCTGTCGACGATGCGATGTGCTTCGTCAATGATAAAAAGACATTTAGCGGGGTCTGGCAGGATTGACCCTTGCGCCATGTCAAGAGAGGAGAAAAGAACATCGTGATTACACACGATTACGTCTGCTTCCTTGACTTGCTGGCGCGCGGCATAAAATGAACACGTGGTGAATGACTCGCAAGCCTTCCCCGCGCAAGCATGTCGCGTGGTCGTAACGCGGTCCCACAGAGCGCTGTCGATAGGCGTAGGCCATGAATCGCGATCGCCAGCCCAAGTGCGGTTCGCCAGCGCGTCACTAAATTGCAGCAACTGATGCCGAAAAATAGTCATCGGGTCCGCATTTGCGGTTCGTTTTTCGGAGGAGTCGTCAAAATCAAGGTTGGCTTGTGAGGATGCCGTTACTGCGTCATTTAATTTGATGCTACAGATATACCTTCCGCGCCCCTTTGCCACTGCATATCTTAATGGGTATGGAAGAAGGCTTGCGAGAAACGGGAGATCTTTATTGATCAGTTGTTCTTGTAGCACGACACTTGAGCTCGATACTATGAGCGGCATGTTTAGAGATTTACTAAGGACAAGTCCGGGCAGGCTCAACGCGATCGTTTTTCCGGTCCCGGTGCCGGCCTCGAATAGGCCGAAATTAGCACCTTCTCGACGCGACTGCGGGTTCGATTTTGCTGCGGCGAGTGTGTTTGCCACGGTCGCTATCAATTGGTTCTGGGCATCGCGCGAAACAAAGCCGGGGAGGGAGGCTTTAACGGCGCCTAATAGTCGGCGAATTGCGCGTTGGTCTTTCTCGGTGATCATCGACTGACGATACAGCACCGCCCCATTGAGCCAAGGGGCGAAGGCATAGTACCGCAAAAAGAAATGCGTTTTTGGTGGCCGCCAAGGGTCCCCCGCAGCGCTGCGGTTCACCGGCAAGCCACTTGGCCGCCTCAGGACCTTAAAACACTTGGTAGATTCGAATGACTAGTCGGTGCCGCTAGGACTTGAGTACGTTGCCTGCTTTTTAAGCGGGAGCGTGGGAAGACACGAAACGGAATTTTACGCACTCTAAGGACCGCGACGCTTGGCGACGCCGCGCCTTGATGGGGTAGACTCAACACTCGCAGCAGCAGCGGCCATTTGAATCTTTCGATCATCCGCCAGCGTGCGCTACCGACCCGTTGCTGACGGCCAGCTCACCAAAGTTGTCTCCTGCTTGCCATTTCCTACACAATAAAGTGGCCGCTAAAACGGAGCAAGATCACATTGGCTTAACGCTTACTTCGTCCGGGGGCATAAGGCGCGATTCTACACGTAGTGGCATATTCAATTTAGACTTGTTTAGCCAAGGGGGAGTTTCAGCTGCAATCCACCAGATTGTAATCATTAGCAATGCCCAAGCAAGGACATCAAACGCGATCGGCAGCCACTGAATGGAACACCGTGCGGCGATCGCCATCGGCAATACCGCCATTGCCATATTACTGACCAAAAATAACAATCGTTTTGTGCGCTTACAGCAAATTAGCCAAACGCTACCCAATACGGAACTGACCGCCACGACATGCATAAGCCAGTCAGCGCTTGAGGTATTGGGAAGCCACCTAAGCCCGATTGGATCTAGAAATGGTTTCAGCACCACGCACGAAAGCAAGATGACCATCGTCCGACTAAACGCAACGGCGGTCGTATTGGGGCCTATGTCATCGCTTTTGGTCGGTCTTATTCCGAGTGCCTTTTGCCATTGCTGCTGTGCAAGCACCTCGTCGTCGACCCTCCGCTCCCCTGAAAAATAATAACTGGCTGCGGCGAGTCCGCCCAGCAGCGCCAGCACTAATTCAACGCCGACCATCATCGTTTGCGCCACAAACCATGAGGGCAGAAAGCCGACGTGCCGCAATCCCCACGACTGGCTCGCGCTATGCGAATCGCGCGGCCCATTGCCAATTGAAAACAACCAACAGGCGGTGGCAATGGTGATGGTCATTGCAATAAGTGAGATAGTGAATTGCTGCCGGTGCCAGCTCGATTCACGGGCGTGCGGCGACGGGCTATTCATTTTTCAACACGAATCGGGTACTCGCCTGACTCGCCGTGCTGTTCAGAAAATCGTACAAAACATGGGTGAATGCGGCGACGACGCACCCTAGGAAACAGGCGCCGACAAAGGCGTTTTCGATAGTCATCGAATCGATTAAAACTGAAATGCTTAGCGCGACCATCGTCATCAAATGGGTTACGCCGAATGTCCAAAGGTAAGCCAATAGAATGAACACCGACCTACGCATGATTGATTGGTCGCGCGGGTAACGATTTAATCGGCACTAAGGTAGGCTCGACTTTTTCTCGCACTGGCAAGATGCGGTAGGACGCGATTACTTTTCCCCGCAACTTGAACACGACATACAGCGCGGCCCCTGCGCCCAGCAGCAATAGCGCCCCCATTACCGTGCTGTGGCCGGCCAACAGCACATCGAACGCCAGTCCCAATTGCAGGAAGGCAACCCCCATAAACATCGACGCGATCATGGTGTGGATGACGCCGAAAACGCGAGCGTCAATCGGTAACGGTTGCGAAGCGGCTCGTTCCCGCCGCGGAATTCCCACTGCGAATTCTTTCACTCAATCTCTCCCCTATCGTTGTCTTGCTGTGAATAGCCTAAATTGCGCCCGCTTTCTACCGTGCTAACGAAAATCACAACATTGCGCATCGCAAAGTGCTTGTGTTTTTGACGACGCCCGTTAACCTGCACCGGTGGCGTCAGCAGGTTGCCCACGCAGGACGTGCGCCTTGACCGGCGTGGACGTTGATTCCGCCAGATCGTTGTCAAGAGTTTCGTCCGCAGTCGTGTCGTTCTTTTGTCGTGGTACTGAAGGGTCTGCCTGGCCCCGATACTTCTGACCGACCGCAGGCAACGCCGGCGGCGCCGAGGTGATCCCGACGCGCCAAACCCAACCCGGTTCGGATTGCGCACCGAGCCACCCGATTTTTGCGGCCTCGGCTTTCTTATCCTCGGCGCCGCCCACGATGTTCAGCGCGGTTGGCAGATCCCCGGTATCGGTTAGATTGAAATTAGCAAAGGCGGTTGTTCCGGGCGCATCGAATCGAAGCGGCTTGATGAAATGCCGTTCCTGTTCCGTTAGGCGGTCTGCCAGAAAGCGTTCATGATGAAAATCGACCGGTATCCAAGTCTGTGTGGTCATCATTAACGTAACGGTGTGAATGTTGAAACCGTCTGACCGTGGCGCGACCGTGAATGCAACGATCAAACGTACCGGGGCCTTCATGAGCAGCGCTGCGTCTAACTCGGCGCGAAAGCGTTTTTCAAATTGTCCGCTGAGCTTTCCGGGCAACTGAAATGACATCTCCCAGATGTTTTTTATAACGACTGCTTTGTTACCGCCGGGCGCATCCACGAGATCCTTGAGTTCGCCCACAATGAAGCCGAACTTTGCGCGTTTCCATGATTCGCCGCTTTGCCGCAGTCGGTCAAACCAGTCGCGTCTGGTGGCGACGATCTCATCACGCTTCTCTTCGCTAAAGGGTTCAGGGATGTAGATACGATCCGATAACCGGAACCCCTTCATTTCGATACGCTCGGCTTCGGCAAGCAAGTATTTGCGAATGACGTACCACGGACGCTTATCGCGCATGCGGGGGTGCCATACGTTAAACGCAGCGCCTTCCCATAACCAGTGTAACAGTCCTCGAATCGACAGTTTATGCTTGGTCGCGCCTAACACTAACGAGCCGGCGCCCGCCTCGCGCTCGACGGCTTGACCGTCGACTTCGGACATCGCGAAATCGACCCGGACTTCAATTTTATCGGGGGAATGTTCAATGACCGCTTCGTTCGCCTGACCGAGCCCGCTATCGTCGGGCGCAAGCCCGTATGACCCACAATTCGGGTTATGAAGGTGGCCACCGTTTGGCAGTCGTTTAATGATGTACTTGCCGTGGTGCGCAACGTACATTTCGACTCCGGGGTCACGACAAAGACAACGCGGCCGCGGCCCATCGGCATGAACCGCTTGCAGCGCTAACTGCAAATCCGGATCGAATTCGGTGAACACCCTATCCCGTATCTTAAACTGCGCAATGCTGACCATGATCGCCATTATCGACGATTTAAATGCGTTGCTAATGTGCGAAAGGTGCACAAAAACCGAGGGAATTCGCGATCATCGCGCAAAAATAGCCATTATCGTTATTCGAGTTGACGCAGCACGTTTGCGTTATTATGGTGTTTCCACCATAATTTGATCGTGGCCGATAACCCCATCAAACCCGTAAGCTGGATCGCGTCGAGCTACAAGGATTTCCGAGCATTCCCCGATCCGGTTCAAGATGCGATGGGATTTGCGTTGTATCAGGCGCAAATAGGCGA
>JAYUFB010000082.1:0-27955 GCA_043738945.1 Gammaproteobacteria bacterium | reverse complement strand
CAACGCTCTACTCCTGGCTTAGTCGCAATTTCAGGCAAAAGCGCCGCTGAGTTATTTCGCATTGGCGTGGGTACAGAGGGAATGCCGGCGGCTCGCTTAATTTTCATCGCGACTAGATTGCTTACGATCGCCAGCGTATTCACATCCACGATAGAACCATCGCTTTTACTAGGGCCATTGCCAGGGCCAGCAATGACCCCCCGCGGTTGCTTACCCTTAGACTTAGGTGCCGCCCCTGTTTCTGTTAGTGGTTTTTTTTCTGTACTTGGCTTGCTAGAGCGCTTGCGCATAGCTCCCCTGTAAGTGATCACAGCATCATTTTCACGAGGCTGCGCTGCCGATGGCTCGGTGTCAAGTTGGAGTGTTTACCGAGACATGGAGCATTTTTGTCGCATAACCCGCCCAATTGAAATACGCTGCGAGTACTGGCAAGCTACCTTTTTTTTACAGGAGATCAGGGCATGAACCACTCCATTCGACGGATTTCACCGGCACCCCGGTGGCCGACGTACCACGGCGTTTCACATTACTTGGGTGCCAGCCCAACCACCCAGGTTTCAGTCTATGTAGATCCGTCTCTCGGTGCCGCGGCATTTCAAAACGGCACGGATTTGGTCAACGACGCGGATCGGGTCGTTAAGATGAACAATGCGCTTTTCGCGACTCCCAGCCAGCCGGTCAATGTCATTATATTTGCCTTAGGCGGCAAAACCGATGGGACCGGTGGCGCAGACCACAATTCTTGCGACTATACGAATGGCGGAGATATTGAAGTGTGCGCATCGTTTGGCAACTCTTCCAGAGTATCTGCATTATTTGAGGCCGAGATCAGTGAATGCTCCATGGGTGGGAACTTGTGTGGTGTCAGTACCGGAGAGGCTCTCTCACGTTGGTGCGCTTTGGTCGTCAGCAATAACGCGCTGGCGGATTTCGCGACGGCGCCAGCATGGCTGCAGAAAGGAATGCCTGACTTTGTCAACAAGACGGACGGCACCGATCAGAACGAAATCAGTACCGGATGTGGCATGGCCTTTTTGTCGTGGTTGCAGAAACTTGGCCACTCACTGAATATAATAGCGCCGGCAATGGTAGCGCTCGGATCAAACGCAACGCTGGCGCAACTTTACGCAAAGCTAGCTTCCGGACCGGTCTCCGATGCCTGGCCGAAATTCCTGGCAGCTGCAAAATTGTTGCCTCAAATTACCAATGACGATCCTTTCGGCACATCAAGCATCGCGGGGCGCCAGATTGTGTCTACAGCGGCGTCCCACCGTACAAGAATTGGCCCAAAAGCGCGCGGGGGGAAGAAATCGGTGCGCTCTCGCAAGCGATGAGAGCGGTTGACCACTCCTGCCCTAACCATTAAATTAAGTTATAGCAGGAAATCCTCAATCTTGGCGCCGACACGTAGTCCGCCGACGTGCTGAAAGTGTTCGTCAAGCGTTAATAGCGCTGCACCGTGCTCAAGACAACTAGCGGCTATCCATAAATCGTTAGTGGGGATTGGGTGTCCTTGTCGTCGGAGTGCGGCATAGATTAACGCATAAAAATCAGCCGTTGCTGCGCTGCTGTTCGCTATTGTGACCCGTGGCGAGGCCAAAAACTGCTTAAGTTCGCTCCGGTTCACATTTTGTCTTGACCCGGCCGCAAAACCCGCAAGCAGCTCACCCAGCACTGTCACGCTGACCATGACTTCAGCGGCGTGCTGTAACACTGAAACTATGCCCAAGTCACCGCGCTTGAAAGCGGTATAGGCATTGGTGTCTATAGCCACGGCGCGAATGCTATATTACTTCCAAAGTGTCGAGTCGACTTTAGCAAATGCCGCCGTATCACGTTCAAATGAGCGGACCTGTTGACTGGTCCAAGTTCCGGCGAGTTCGTCTAAGTCGTCAAATTTTTGCGACAGCCGTGGTTTCCCATGCGCGGAGATCTTGTCTTGCAGCAGGCGTACCACTAGACCGTTCAGACTGCTCCTCTCGCGCTCCGCTTGTCGTTTCAATTGAGACAGGGTCTTATCATCTAAACCACGAATGCTCATCGTAGCCATAGGTTCACTCGCGAATGCACATTGAATGCACTAATGATATCACAATTGATGTTACCAGCGAACAATTACCGGCAAGAATTTGACCGGAATTGCAGTAGCGGCATCGCCAATTTTGCCGGTCCAATTACGGTATCAGCGTTTGCTGGTAGCCTGCCTCGCCAACGGTCCGTTAATCGTTGGGATGGCGGTCACAAAATAGAACGTAAGGAATCTAATAGAGTTCACATAGACAATATTGACCCTATCCACGCTGTGGTTAAGACTGTTAGCAATGCAACAGCGCTTCCAATCAGTAGGAACATTCATCTATCGAATCGGTATTGGCTATGGTCTATGGGCCGTGGTGCTGGGGTGGACTATCGTAGCCATGCTATTGTCGATGATCATGACGGCAATAGTCGTGTCGCTGATTTGGGGCTCGGTACGGTTGAGTGACTTTGCGATGTCAGCGCTTATCGCGGCGTTGGTTTCGCCGCCTATCGCCTATGTCTCGGCACGCTTGCAACTACAACTCAATATGGCAAGACATGATCTACAGAAACTTGTCTGTGAAGATGCACTTACCGGTGCCGCCACTCGCACTTTTTTCTCTGAATCAGTACAACACCTGATGGGCGATAATTCTAGGGACAATTTGCCCGCGTGTATGCTGATGATCGACATTGATCACTTTAAGGACGTCAACGACACGCGCGGACACGCTGCGGGTGATGAGGTGCTGCGCGAATTTACGTCGGTCTTGCGCACGGGTCTGCGACCCACCGATATATTGGGCCGATATGGCGGCGAAGAATTTGCAGTATTGCTACCGTGTACGAACGCTACAGTGGGTCGAGAAGTTGCCGAGCGATTGCGCCTGAATACCTTTAGTAATTCTAAACTGGCGGCCATGGCCGGTCGATCTGTCACTATTAGCGTTGGCATGGTGAGCCTGGAGCAATCTACCGACCTCGATAATATGTTGGCGGCCGCCGACCGAGCGCTATATCGTGCCAAAAACCAAGGACGCGATCAGGTTTGCGAAACCGTTTCGGTCAGACGTCCAGAGTTTCGATCAACATGAGAAGTGAATTCAACTTCCATATTTGCTAGGCACGCATGCGCGCACCCGTCGGATCAAAGGCGCTACCTTCAAGCCGCACAGCCTTACGCCGCTCGCCAATAATTTCTATTTCAAAGCCCGCATTGGCAACGCCCGCCGCAGCCCCGCCCGCTAAAGCAACCGGTACGTAGCCTAACGCCAGTGATTGGCCAACGCGGTGGCCATAAGCGCCCGAGGTCACCCAGCCTACGACTTTGCCGTCATGCCAAATAGGTTCATCGCCAATCGCATCGGCATCGTCGGCTTCGACTTTAAAGGCGAGTAAACGTAGGGCTCCGCCGCTTTTTTGTTCAGCAATAGCCGACTCACGGCCTATAAACTCCGGTTTTTTGAAATCCACAAATCGCGCGAGCCCCGCTTCCGTGGGTCCGTATATCGGTCGATACTCGCGCGCCCAACTACCAAAACTTTTCTCAATGCGCAGGGCATTCAGTGCGCGCCCGCCGAAGGAACGCAGTCCGAACGACTGACCCGCTTTGACTAATAAATCGTACAGTGCGCGCTGATAATCGGTCGTGACCCACATTTCATAGCCGAGTTCGCCAGTGAACGAGACACGCCCCACGTAGGCTGGAACCATACCCACATCCATGCGCTTGAAGGACATGAAAGGGAATGCTGCGGTTGCTAGGTCTTCGCGCACCAGGCTTTGCAGCAACGCACGAGAATTGGGACCTGCCACCGACAGTCCCACGTATTCCATCGCGCAGGCTCGCACCGTCACACCGGTTGGTGGCAGGGATCGTTCAAACCAACGCTGGTAGTAAACTTCCGCCGCATAGGTACCAATCAAAAAGAAATGCTCTTCGGTCAACCGGCAAACCGTGAAATCGCCGATGAGCTTGCCCCGCTCGTTCAGCATCGGAGTCAATACAATACGTCCAACCATAGGCACTCGATTAGCCATCACGCGCGAAAGCCAAGCGGCCGCGCCGGGTCCACGCACTTCAAATTTACCGTAGTTAGAAATTTCCAAGAGGCCCACCGCATCCCGCACCGCGAGGCACTCCGCACCCACATGCGTATGGGCATTGGCGCGACGGAAACTTACGTGATCCACGGCCTCAGACGCGCTCGGCGCAAACCACAGCGGATGCTCAAGTCCACAGTAATCACCAAATACCGCGTGCTCCGCAACTAGTTTCTCGTAAATCGGTGTGGTGCGTAACGGACGTGCGGCAATTAACTCTTCGTTCGGAAAACGAATGCTAAAGCGCCGCGAGTAATTCTCGCGCACCTTCGCTTGGGTGTAAGCCAAGGTGGCCCAATCGCCATAGCGCGCAACATCCATGCCCCAAATATCTGCCCCCGGATCGCCGTTGACCATCCATTCGGATAAGGCCAACCCCACCCCGCCACCCTGGCTGAAACCCGCCATCACGCCACAGGCCACCCAGAAATTCTTTAATCCTCGCACAGGGCCAATCAGTGGATTGCCGTCAGGCGCAAAGGTAAAGGGCCCGTTCACGACTTTCTTAATACCCGCCGATTCAAGTGCCGGAAAATGCGCAAAACCCACTTCTAAACTCGGCGCAATACGCTCCAGATCATTTGGTAGCAGATCCTGACCGAAATCCCAGGGGGTTGTGTGCGTCGACCATGGCACCCCCGCACGCTCGTAGGTGCCCATGAGCATGCCGCCGCGTTCTTGGCGAATATAAATCTCGCCCTCGAAATCAATACAATGCAGTTGTTCCTTTTTGCCGACCAGCTCCGGCATATCACCCGTTATCAGGTACTGATGTTCCATCGCTAAAATCGGCAATTCGAGTCCTACCATACGGCCAACTTCGCGAGCCCACAGGCCCGCCGCATTAACTACGTGCTCCGCATGCACATTGCCCTGATCGGTAATGACATCCCAAGTTCCGTCGGGGCGGCTTTTAAGATCTACGACCCGGGTATGGCGGACGATTTCGGCACCGCCGATCTGGGCCGACTTTGCATAAGCGTGAGTCACGCCATAGGGATCAACATGGCCTTCGATGGGATCGTACATCGCGCCCTTGAAATGCGTCTTGTTCATTAGGGGAAAGAGCTTGGCCGCCTCGTCCACTGAAATCATTTCCAAGTCCATACCGAGATAACGCCCTCGTGCCTTCGCCATTTTCAACCAATCAAGCCGCTCGCGGGTACCCGCCAACATAATGCCGCCGGTAATATGGACACCGCAGGATTGTCCCGAGATTTTTTCAATTTCCTCATACAGTTTTATGGTGTATTGCTGCAATTTGGCCACATTAGGATCGCCATTGACCGTGTGCATACCGCCGGCGGCGTGCCAGGTTGAGCCTGAGGTGAGTTCAGCGCGCTCAATCAATAGCACGTCTTTCCAGCCGGCTTTGGTTAGGTGATACAGCACGCTTGCGCCCACCACGCCACCACCAATCACCACGACTTTTGTGTGGCTCTTCATAATCGCATCCTTAAAAAATTATTCGTTTGAAACGGCTAAATGCAGATTGGATTGAGTCGCCGTCGCGCTCGTGCCGCCACCCGTGCCGAAACGGTCAATCAGCCAAGAACGGAATAGCGCAATCGCCGTATCGCTTAAAGCTTCCGGATGGGTAATCAAATAATAACCGTAACCATCATCGAGGGTGTGCTCAAAGGGGCTGGCTAATCGACCTGTGCGGATGTAGTCACTAAACAAATAATTATCCACCAACGCAATGCCCTCCCCGCTTAAGGCGTATTGCACAGCAAGCACGGCGGTATCAAACACCAGACCCCGCTCAACATTAACCGCACTCATATTGGACTGACGGGTAAATTGGGTCCACATATGATGTCGTGGCAAATCCGCAATACGGACATGCACAAGTTCGTTGGACTCGATGAACTCTTGTAGACTCTTGCCTTCATTGCGCGCAGCCACCTGCGGATGACATAAGAGACTCATTCGCACTGGCCATAACAGATCAGTGACCATATCCGTGACAGTAGGTTTGGAATACACCACGGCGACATCGACGTCACTGGGTGGAGTCCCGACTCCATAGGGACTCACAAGATCAATTTCTACATCGGCCGCCGCGCGGCGAAAGTCGCGCAAAATAGGCACCGCTAAATGAACCGCAAAACTCGGCGGCATTTGCACGCGCAAAGTCCGCAAACTAGGCGCCCCCTCATTGCGTAAATCGTCAAGCGCATATTCCAAACGATCAAAGGATTTCATTACCGCCGGCAACAAGTGCTGCCCCGCCTTGGTAAGCACGAGCGAGTGCGGTTTACGCTCAAACAATTGTGTACCGATGAGCTTCTCAAGTGCAATCACATGCCGCGACAGAGCACTTTGCGAAATCAACAAAGCGTTAGCCGCCGCCGTAAAACTACTGTGCTTGGCGACGCCTTCAAAGGCGCGTAGCGCGTTTAAAGGTAACCAACGGCGATCAATAATTGTTTTACTCATCGTTACGTCTACTCAGCGTACATTATGGCGACCAGGCCTTAGTGTAATCCAGCGCGCGTTGCTGATCGGCGACGATGGTCTTGGTCGCCAGATATAAATGATAAGTCGCCCACAACCCGGTGGGCACCAGGAGCAACATGGCAGAACGCAACGAGGCCGCATCGTTGGCGTGCCCCCCCGCCAGCCAATCACTGACGAAGCCCACCAATTGGGGTGCGACCATCAAATTGAAAATATTGGCGACTAATAACGATACCGCTATAAACATAGAGCGCATATGGCAAGGTGCGAGATTTTGCAATAACCCGAAACACGGGCCGATATAAAAATAAATCGCCGGAATGAACAACCAAAACATGAAACGTGCCGTCGTTAGCGAGTGGGTCCAATACGCAAAAAATGACGGTACGATTGCCAAGCCTATCCCTAACGTTAATAGCCAGGCCACGCGCCGCGGATCTGCCATCGAAGGACGGGATAAAAACCACGCGGTACCGACGGTCGCGAGCGATCCGCCAATCAGATGACAAAGGCTGGTGACGTCGGCCGCTGCGGATACGTTCAAAGCATATTGACGCTGCAAAAAAGCCGGCGTCCAATACATCAAGCCCCAACCCCATAGCGCGCATACGCCACCGCCCATGACGATATGGAAAGCGGCTTTTTGCTGCCACATAAAACGTAAGGTCTCGCCCAATGATGCCCGGGTACCATCGTTCGCGGTATCACAACGCCCGCGAGCCGGCTCGCGAATGGTGAGATAGACTATTACCCCCAACAACAACCCCGGCACGCCTAGAGCTAAAAATGCCATCCGCCAGTTATAAGCATGGGCTACCCAGCCAGCGGGAGTTTGTGCAATCCAAGCACCGATCGGAGCGCCGAGGGCTAACACGGTCAGCGCCATGGGACGCCTATTCGCCGGAAAGCAGTCCGAGACAATCGAGGCCGAAGGCGGCGTACCGCCCGCCTCGCCCACACCGGCACCCACGCGCGCGAAGAGAAATTGCCAATAGGTTTTAGACAATCCGCACATCGCAGTCATGCCCGACCAGAGAATAAGGGATATCGATAAAATATTGCGGCGGTTGGCGCGATCCGCAAGCCATGAAATCGGAATACCGCAGGTGACATAGAAAAACGCTAGCGGAATACCGGTGAGGAAGGCCACACCCGCGTCGCTTAAGTGCAGATCCAGACGAATCGGCTCTAACACCGTGGATACGACATAACGGTCGGCGATATTGATGGCGTAGATTAAGCACATCATGACGAGCACATACCAACGCTCGTTTACGGAAGGTATCGCTACTCGTGGAAGATCAATTGCAGTACTTGCCATGTCGCCCCCTAGTCACTTTGTGCACCATACAGGGTTCGTTGATTTTTCGCGACGGGGTCCCTTGCGCGCGCAAAAACTCATGGGGTAATCGGGAAATGGCATAAGCGCCCCAGCGCAGCCGTGCCTAATAAGTATTAAGCTCTCTCAACATGCAGGAATATGATTACATCGTGATTGGCGCGGGCTCGGCTGGCTGCGTGCTCGCCGACCGCCTCACGCTGAATGGCGACAGACGCGTACTGCTATTAGAAGCGGGTGGTTCGGACTCGCGCTTCTGGATCAAGACGCCGATTGGCTATGGCCGCACCTTCGCTGATCCTCTAGTCAATTGGAAATATCAAACAGCCCCTATTCCGGGCCTTAACAATCGCACTATGTACTGGCCCCGTGGTCGCGTGGTGGGGGGATCGAGTTCTATTAATGCGCTGGTGTATTGTCGCGGAATGCCAGCGGATTTTGATGATTGGCGGCAGATGGGTAATGTAGGTTGGGGTTGGGAGGACGTGCGTCCCTATTTTGAGAAATTAGAACGTCGCGTAGACCCAGAAGGTCATGCTCGCGGCGATCAACCCCAAGACGTTAAGGACGTCACGCCGTTCTTGCATCCTATGCGCGCTAATTGGCTGACTGCAGCCGCGGAGTTAGGGGTTCCCGTGACGGACGATTTCAATGGCGCTACGCCTGAAGGCCTAGGGTGCTACCAGGTCACGATTCGCAATGGCCGACGCTGGTCAGCCGCCGATGCCTTTCTGCGCCCAGCTCTGACCCGCGGGCGTGTTGAACTTCAAATGAATAGTTGGGTGCAAAAAATTCGCTTCAATGGGCGTCGCGCCGGAGGAGTGGAATATATACGCGATGGCGTAAAGTGCTTCGCACGAGCCAATCGAGAGGTGATTGTGAGTGCGGGCGCGGTTAATTCGCCGCAGCTATTGCAGCTATCAGGCATCGGGCCGGGCGCATTACTACAACAACACGGCATTACCCCGTTGCTCGACAACCCCGCGGTCGGTGGCAACCTGCAAGATCATCTAGCCGTGGTCTATTCTTATAAAGCGACACAACCTACCTTGAATGGACAATTAAGTTCGCTGCAGGACCAATTGATTTCTGGATTGCGTTACTTGTTAACGCGTAGCGGTCCGTTGGCCTTAAGCGTTAATCAATTTGGGGGTTTTCTGCGCGCAGATCCCGCAGCCACTCGCCCCGATATGCAATTGTATTTTAACCCCGTGACCTATGGTTCCGGCGATGCCAAACGTTCTCGCATCGCAGTCGATCCTTTTCCGGGTTTTTATCTTTGCTTTCAACCCACTCGCCCAACCAGTCGCGGGCGCATCGATATTGCGAGTGGTGATTTTCGGACCTCGCCTACTATTCAACCCAATTACTTGTCGACTGATAAGGATATTCAAGATGTCATTCACGGCGGGCGTTTGATTAAGGCCATTGCCCGCACGCGCGCTATTGGCACTTTAATTAAGGAGCCTATTGCTCCGGTGCTTGAACACATGAGCGATGACGCCTTACTCGAAGATTTTCGGGCGCGGGCTGCGACCGTGTATCACCCGGTGAGCACCTGTCGCATGGGCAGGTCCTTCAACGATTCGGTGGTAGATGCTGAATTGCGCGTGCACGGTGTCGAAAACTTACGCGTGGTGGATGCCTCGGTGTTTCCAACCGTGACTTCTGCCAATACCAATGCGCCCACGCTGATGGTCGCGTATAAGGCAGCCGATCTAATTTTAGCGAACCATAAACGGTAAGGGATTCGATATGAAACTCGATAGTGTCAAGGTCTTCGCAGTGGGTAACCCTCCGCCCGGTTTTGGGGGACGCTACTTTGTGTTTTTAAAACTCAAAACTGCCTGTGGCATTGAGGGCGTGGGGGAAGTCTATGCGGCCACCTTTGGCCCCAAGGTCATCGCCGCCATGATTGAAGATGTGTTCGCGCGTCGCTTCTTTGAGCGTGACCCGTTTCAAATCGAATCCCTGTGGCGTGAGAGCTATGGCTCCGGCTTTTCGTTGCGACCCGACCTGTCACTGATGGGCGTTATCAGCGGCTTGGAAATGGCCTGCTGGGACATCATGGGTAAGTCTCTCAACCAACCGATTTACAAATTACTCGGTGGCAAGGTGCACGAAAAATTGCGCACCTACACGTATCTGTATCCGGATACGGCCAAGGGTGAAGGCGATGAGTTTTATCACGACGCGGATCGATCGGCTGCGCGTGCAGCGGAGTATGTAAAGCAAGGATTCACCGGTTTGAAGTTTGATCCGACCGGCGGGTTCTCGGCCTATGATCCCCGGCAACCCACTCAAGAAGCTTTGGAGCGTAGCGTGCGCTTGGTGCGGTTAGTGCGTGAGGCGGTAGGCCATAAAGCTGATCTACTTGTCGGCACTCACGGTCAATTCAGCACGTCTGGGGCGATTCGTTTGGCTAAGCAATTAGAGCCCTTTGATCCCTTGTGGTTCGAAGAGCCGGTGCCTCCGGAAATGCCAGAGCAAATGGCGATTGTGGCGCGCGGCACGAGCATACCGATTGCCACTGGTGAACGGTTGACCACTAAATATGAGTTCGCTCGTGTGCTGGCATGCGGTGCTGCGAATATTTTGCAAATCAATTTGGGCCGCGTCGGCGGCATTCTCGAGGCGAAAAAAGTCGCGGCACTGGCGGAAGTGCACTATGCGCAAATTGCTCCGCATCTGTATTGCGGACCTATTGTGGGAGCGGCGAATATTCAGATTGCGACCTGTAGCCCCAATTTTTTGATTCTGGAAAGTATTCAGCAATGGGGCGGATTTCACGCCAAAATTTTAAAGAAACCGATTCGTTGGGAATCTGGATATGTAGTCCCTCCCACCGAGCCCGGATTGGGCGTAGAGCTTGATGAAACGGTGGCGCTCGCGAATCCTTATAGAGAGGCGGGACTGCACTTAGAGATGATTGATCGACCGTTGGGGTGATTGCTCACCTTGCTTCGGTCTTTAACCTGCGGACAGGTGTTCTGATGCCCTTTCGACAGCCGGAAGGCGCCGCACTGCGCTCGCCGCTTGAATCAGTATTCGCTTCTCCTCGGCGGCCAGCATCTGCAAATCGCCACCCTCAAAGTAGGTCATGGCTTTGAGACTCTCACTGGGCTGAAAATGATTTCCGAACATCGCTTGCGCGATCGCTAACCCACGATCCAGCGCAACACCGGCCTTAAGCATTGCGGCAATGTCTTGATAGTCTTTTGCCTCAACGCGCTGGAGGATCACCTTCATTTTGGTGGCCATGAGATCCTCTATTGCCGCCACCTGCAAGATTCCATCGCTTGTCATTTCCGGCGCAGCAAACCGTCCGATACCAATTCCACCAAAAAATGACACTTTTACATATTGATTCGGCGTTCCTGGATCAGGCACGTTGACGGTGAGGGTGTCAGACTGATCCTGTAAAACCAGCGAACGCCCCAAAAAGCGAAACGCCGAGGTCAACGCGTTTCTATCGAGCGGTTTATCATTGAAAAAATCAAAATCGATGGACGGTCGATGGCCCAATCGTAGAGCGATTGCTGTGCCACCGTACAAAACAAGCCCCAATCGAGAAGCCGCAGCAAGCTCAGGCCAAAGGCGTTTTTGAGCGTCGGGCAGGATCGAAAAACACGGCTGGAACCTGCCAATCATCCTAATTGACGCTGCGGCATTGGGGGGAGAGCTGCCGACGGCCGCAAACCTAGGCGGTATTGCCAATACGCCCACGAACGTTCGTTGAATTGACCGATTTCCGCTGCATGCAACACTTGCCGCAAGTAGTCGTCACCGACTTGCTCCGCTAGCATCAGAACATCATCATAGCTACCAATGTTCATGACTTGAGCCACGACGCGCTGAGGCATCTGGATCGCTTGTGCAGGAGGTTTCCACCAGACATATTTGGCGGCATAAAAAGTCAGTAATGTGGGAGTAGGATGCATTGAAATTCAGCTTAAATTATAGACTTATGACCGATCAGGGTCAAACTACTTTGCAACCTGATGCTTATAAAAACGTGCGATCAATTACACCGATAGATCGTTTAGTGTGATGGCTAGCGTCTTTGTCTTCTGGCCACTAACGCTCCCGCCCGTAGTTCGTTTCCGCCGCCGAAGTTAATCTAAAAATATTCCTCAAACGGCGTTAGCGTAATTAGCGATCAGCCATGATAATAACTTGCTATTGCGAAGGTTCAATGTAAGGAGAGTTGTCTTGCGTTACGGATTCGTTGGATTGGGCCATTTGGGTAAACACCTTGCGGTGAACTTAGTTCGCGGTGGATTTGAGGTCAGCGTCTTTGATTTAGAACGACGCAACGCCGAGGCGGTATTAGCGGCGGGTGCGCATTGGGCCGAATCGGTGACGAGTCTCGCCGCATCTTGTGATTGCCTTATAACCTGCCTGCCCTCGCCCGCCGCGACCACTGCGGTGTTGGACTTAAGTCTGCCCGCGATGCGTGCGGGTAGCACCTGGATAGAAATGAGCACTAACGATTTTGCCATAGTGGAAGCGCTGGCGGTGCGTGCGGCGGCGGTACAAGTAGCCACCCTCGCCTGCCCGGTGACAGGTGGTGTTCACCGAGCCGAGGCCGGTGATATCACGGTACTTGTTGGTGGTGCGCAACAGGTGTTCGAAATACATCGCGCAGCCTTGGAAGCCATGGGCGGCAAGGTGATTTATTTAGGGGGAATTGAACAAGCAGCGGTTACTAAGGTGGTGACCAATATGCTCGCCTTCATCCATTTAATTGCTGCGGGCGAAGCCCTAATGTTATGCGCTAAAGCGGGTGTCGATCTGCGTTCGGCCTATGAAGCCATCGCGGCAAGTTCTGGCAATAGTTTCGTGCATGAGACTGAGAGCCAAGTTATCATGAATGGCTCCTATGATATTGGTTTTACTATGGATTTAGCCTGCAAAGATGCCGGTTTTGCACTCGAATTTGGACGTCGTTTTGGAGTGCCCTTAAGGCTTGCAGGGGTCATGGAGCAGACCTTCATTGAAGGCCGGGCTAAGTATGGCGGAGCCGCATGGTCGTCGATGATTGTGAAGCTATTGGAAGACGCAGTGGGGACTCCCTTACGCGCGCCAGGGTTTCCCGCAAAGCTCGGTCCGTCAGACTAGCTGACATCTAATTTTCACATAGTGGAATCTATAATGGGCATGAGTTTGCATCATTACCACAGAAATAAAGGGTTCTAAGTTGCATTTGTAATGCTATTCTTCGGCCTACGTCACAAAGAAGGGATCAACGCATGAATTCGAATCAGAAATTATCGTATGCCATTGCAGCGATTTTAAGTGGGAGTGCAGGGGGGTATTCTTACGCTGCGCCTGCGGCGGGGGACTCCGACGTTAATGCGATTCAAGAAATCGTCGTGACGGCGCAACGCCGTAGTGAGAATATTCAGAACGTGCCAATCACGATCACGGCGTTGACCGCCGAGACGCTTGGGCAGCTCAACGTCACGGTCTTCGATGATTACGTGAAATTCTTGCCTAATGTGACTGTCGCCAATCAGGGTCCCGGGCAAGGCCAGATCTACATGCGCGGTCTTGCAACTACGCAGGACGGTGAGCAATCGTCGGGCGCCACAGGAAGTTTTCCCAACGTTGCTGTCTATCTCGATGAACAATCGGCGCAGCTTCCGGGTCGAAACCTCGATATTTACGCCGCCGACATCGAGCGCGTTGAAGTTCTAGAAGGTCCGCAAGGAACCCTGTTTGGTGCCGGTGCACAGGCTGGCGTGATTCGCTACATTACCAACAAACCAAAGCTCAACAAGACCGAAGCGAATTTTAATGCAGGGTACGGCACGACCTCACATGGCGATCCGAGCTCCAGTATGGACGCAACGATTAACTTGCCATTGATCGAAGACAAGCTCGCGGTGCGAGCGGTCATTTACAACGAGACGCGAGGTGGCTACATCAACAACGTGCCAGGCACTTTTACTCGTAAAGCGAGTGACACCGGCATCGCGTATTACTTCAACGGCGTTTTGCCGGCGATCAATCAGTCTGCGTCCAACTCGGAAATTGCTGGGAAAGCGATTAATCCGGTCAGTTACAAAGGTATTCGCCTTTCAGGTTTGTACCAGTTTAACGATAACTGGAATGCGCTGGTCACACAGTCTTACCAGAGCATGGAGGCCGACGGTATTTTCGCCCAGATGTCGTACGGGTCGGACGGTCAGAAGCTGCCAGACTTATCGGTTAATCTTTTTAGCCCACAGTATGATAAGGATAAGTTTACCAATACTGCGTGGACACTGAACGGCCGCATTGGGGCGCTCAAAGCGGTGTACACCGGCGGCTACTTAGTTCGCAAAGTCGATCAGCTCGCAGACTATACAAACTATAATCGTGGCGCGTACGGCGACTATTACTCGTGCATCTCACCCGGTACGAGGCAGGCGATTGCGAATGGAACACCGGGGGGTGCATGTCTGTCTCCGGTCGCAAGTTTCCGGGTCACCCAGCGAAACACTCATCAAAACCACGAATTTCGATTGAGCACGCCCGACGACGGGCGCGTGCGCGCCATCGGTGGCTTATTCTGGGAAGACTTCCTGGTTCAGGACATTTCGGACTGGTACTACCGCGCCCCTGGAACTGGCTTTGTACCGCTGATCGCCCCTCCGACATCCAGTGCTAACAATCATAATGTCCGGGATCCGCTAATCGGGTTCTACGACGATATTCAGCGTGGTTACAAGCAGAAGGCTGCCTTTGCGTCGGTCGATTTTGACATTGTGCCGAAGGTGTTAACTGTCACTGCCGGCACTCGATACTACAACATGGACACTTTCGAAGTGGGTGCTAAAGGCGGCAGTTATGGCTGCCGCGAAGGCGGTGCTTACCAGGCCAAGGTCAACAAGATTCCCGTACCGGTAGCCAGCCCCTGCGATAGTGGCCTGAATCTAGATACGCTCGTTGTACCTAAAGGCAATGAAGCCTTTTCGGATAAAGCGATTGGTCTCGAGAAAACTTACAAGGGTTTTAAGAGTCGCGCCAATATTAGCTGGAAATTCACCGATGACGGCCTGCTTTACTACACCTGGTCGCAGGGCTTCCGTCCGGGTGGATTTAACCGTGCTTCCGGCTTCGTCAGCGCAGGCCAGTCGCCCTTGAAGGGCATTTTCCAGACGCCGATCGGGTTTAAACCCGATACGCTGACGAATAACGAGCTAGGATTCAAGACTCAATGGCTCGACCACCGCCTGCAGATAAACGGTACTTACTACCGTGAAGACTGGAAGGACGTGCAGATCGGAGAGTTTGATCCAGGCGTTCTCGGCAACCTGACGTTTACGACCAACGGCCCCGACTATCGAGTCAAAGGTTTCGAGACCGAGATCGTCGCGCGGGTGACTACCGGACTTACGGTGACTTTGGCGGGTTCATGGAACCACAGTGAATTAGTTAATACCCCAACTTTGAACGACAAGAACGGCGTCCCAATTGTCTGGTCGAACTACAAAGACGGTAATGGCAACCCACTGCACAATCCGTATGGCGAGAGGGGCAGCCCGCTCGCACAGTCCCCGCCGTTCCAAGGCAACTTACGGGTCCGCTACGAGTTCCCACTCGGAACCTACCAAGCGTTTGTACAGGGGGCGGCAGTCGTTCGCTCCCATTCGCTTTCGACAACGGATAAGTTAGCAATGGACAATAGTGTTCCTCCTCAATCGGTTGCCTACGATCTACCTGGATTTACGACCTACGATTTATCGATTGGTATTGCGAAGGATTCGTGGACCGCTCAGATTTACGGCACGAATATGACCGACTCGCGCGGTGCGGTATTCTCGACTTATGCTCAGCGCATCAAAGAGGATACGATCATTCGCCCACGGACTATAGTACTTAAGATCGCATACAAATTTGGGGGATAATAAGGCGTACCTTGGTAAGTAAGTAAGGGCTTAAAAGCTGCGAAGGTCAGCATAAGTCCGTTAGAATGAATGGCGGGCAACAATGCCCGCCTTTTTTTTGGTACCTCGCATGACCGCATCCCTACCGAATCTCACGCCCTCCCGAATTGAAACGGAAGTCAGTCGGGTACGGGGGTTATTGGAAAAACGTCAGTTCGCGCAAGCGCTTGCCGCCGCGGAGGCATTACTCGGCGAAGTCCCTGAAAACCGAGACGTTCTTTATTTGATCGCAGTCAATCAGCGATATCTCGGTCGTATTTCCGCTGCGCTTGCAACGCTCGGGCGATTCCAGGTCTTGCATCCCGATTATGGACGACTGTTCCAAGAACGAGGACATTGTTATCGGGGCCTTGGAGATGGGGCGGCGGCGATCACAGCCTACCAGCAGGCGGTGGCGTTGAACCCTGCCCTGCCGGCGAGCTGGAAAGCGCTCATCTTGCTACATCGCTCGATGGGACGAAGCGCCGATGCCGCGAGCGCAGCAAACGTGGCCGCCAGTCTCGATGCGCTTCCTGTGGCGGTCGTCACTGCAAACAGCCATTTTGCGGAAGGCGATATCCACGTCGCCGAACAAATGGTACGCAAATTCCTGCAGCAGCACCCCGATCACATTGAGGCGATGCGGCTGCTCGCCAAGATCGGCATGAAGCTCGAGGTTCTCGACGACGCAGAGTTTCTGTTGGAAAGCGTCTTGATGTTGGCGCCTGACTATCATGCCGCCCGACAGGACTATGCCGAGGTGCTCGCCGACCGTCATAAGCATACGGAGGCGCTTGTACAGATCCGCCGGCTATTAAGCATAGAACCGCACAATCCGATATTTCGGGCGCTTGAGGGGAACGCCTTGGTTGGTCTCGGAGACTACGAAACGGCGCTCAAGAAATTTTATGAATTGCGCGAGGAAACCCCTATCAATCCGACCTTGCATTTGGCGATTGCCCACGCTCTCAAGACAGTTGGCCGTCAACCGGAGGCGATTGAATCCTACCGGCGTGCAGCACTCGTCCGACCCAACTTTGGCGACGCATATTGGAGTCTCGCAAATCTCAAGACCTACCGCTTTACCGACGAGGAAATCGTGCAAATGCGTGTCCAAGTGACTGCGCAAACCACCAAACTCGTCGATCGCTACCACTTATGCTTTGCCCTCGGTAAGGCTCTTGAGGACCGCGGAGAGTTCGCTGAGTCCTACCGATTCTACGATCGTGGCAATGCACTCAAAAAAGACGAGATCCAGTACGACCGGGATTCGCTGGAGCGCAATATGCGACGGCAGGTGGCCGTTTGCACGCGTGAATTTTTCTCGGCGCGGCAGGGAATGGGTTGCGTTAGCGCCGCTCCGATATTCATTGTCGGTCTGCCGCGAGCCGGTTCGACATTGATCGAACAAATTCTCGCCTCGCATTCAGCAGTGGAAGGCACAAAGGAGCTTGCAGACATTCCGCGGCTCGTGCAACACTTGAATGGCCGCGAATCGGATGAATCAAAACCCCGTTACCCTGGCGTGCTCACCCAACTTGGCTCCGATCAGCTGAAACACTATGGCGAAAAGTTCATCGCCGACACACTGGTCTATCGAAAGAGCAAGCCGTTTTTTATCGACAAAATGCCAAACAATTTTCGTCATATCGGCCTCATTCACTTGATCCTTCCAAATGCCAAGATAATCGACGCCCGTCGGGAGCCAATTGCTTGTTGCTTCAGTAACTTCAAGCAGCTGTTCGCATCGGGACAAGAGTTCACTTATGCTATTGAGGATATCGCGCGCTACTACCGTAGTTATGTCGATTTGATGAATCATTGGGATACCGTACTTCCGGGTAAGGTGCTGCAAGTTCAGCATGAAGGCGTCGTCGAGGATCTTGAGGGCAATGTGCGCCGGCTCCTGGAATTTTGCGGACTTGACTTTGAACCCGCGTGTCTTGAGTTTTATAAGACGGAGCGCAGTATTCGCACCGCCAGTTCCGAGCAAGTGCGCCGACCAATCTCAAGGGAAGGCATTGATCAGTGGCGCAATTTCGACCCTTGGCTGGGACCATTAAAGGCAATTTTGAATCCGTTAGCCCATTCCGAGGTATAAATCGCGTTGACTTCCGCGCCAAGCGAGATTGAACTCCGCAGAATACAAGACTTCCTTGAGAGGGGCCATTTTGTTGAGGCTCTGGCTGCAGCCAAAACAATAGCGCTGCTCGAACCTGAGAACCGAGATGTTCTCTATATCAGAGCGGTGAGCCATCGTTGCCTCAATGATATTCCCGCTGCCATAGCCGATTTACAGACATTGGAAGTCCACCACCCAAGGTTTAGCCGCCTATATCAGGAACGGGGGCATTGTTATGTTTTGCTTAAAGATGCCCCTCGGGCAATAGGCGCCTATCTGATCGCCGTAAACATGAATCCCGCGTTACCCGTCAGTTGGGCCAGATTGGAGAGGCTATACCGCATGACGGGCGAACACGATAACCGCGCCAATGCTGCCGCTCATGTAGCTACGCTCGGTGCTTTGCCTCAAGAAGTAGTCAATGCCACATCATTGTTTTTAGAGGGTGACTTGGCGCCTGCAGAACAAATGGTAAGGGCCTACTTACTCAAGCACGGGGACCATATTGAAGCTATGCGATTGCTCGCACGAATCGGTATTGCTCGAAAGGTATTCGATGATGCGGAAATTCTTCTAAAAGCGGTACTAGAGCGTGCGCCCAACTATACTCTGGCACGGTTCGAATACGCCAAGGTGCTGCTGGATCGCCACAAACATCAAAGTGCGCGCGAACAACTTGAAATATTATTAAAAATTGATCCTAATGATCGTCAGTACCGGACGCTATGTGCCGCTACCTGCGTGGGACTCGGGGAACACGCAAAGGCAATCATTCTGTACCGGAAGCTTCTGGCAGATGCACCTCGCGCCGCCGAGTTACATCTCTCGTTGGCACATTCCTTAAAGACCTTGGGTAAGCGTGACGAATCTATTGCCTCCTATCACGCCGCCGCTGCAATACGTTCGAATTTCGGTGATGCTTATTGGAGTCTTGCCAACTTAAAGACCTATCGATTTTCAGACCGAGAGATCGAAACAATGCGAGCCGAAGAGACAGCGCTGAGAATACCCGAGATCGATCGCTATCATCTGTGCTTTGCGCTGGGAAAGGCACTAGAGGATCGAACTCAATACGAGGAGTCGTTTCGCTACTATGAACGGGGTAACCTTCTTAAAGCGACCGAAACTCAGTATCGTCCTGAGGCCATTGAGCTTAATACTCGCCTTCAAATTCAAACCTGTACGCGAGAATTCTTCGAACGCCTAGCCAATGTGGGCGATAAAAGTGCCGCTCCGATATTCATAGTGGGTTTGCCGAGGTCAGGCTCGACTCTCATTGAGCAAATTTTGGCCTCCCACTCTCAAGTAGAGGGTACGCAAGAACTGGCTGAAATTCCACGCATTGCGGCAAAGCTCCAAGGGCGCGCTTCGGATCTGACTAATCCTCAGTACCCCGCCATTCTAAGCACACTCGACCCCGATGAGTTTCAGAAGCTCGGGGAAACATACTTACGCAATACGCTCGCCTATCGATCAGGGAGTGCGCATTTTATTGACAAAATGCCTAATAATTTCCGTCATATCGGATTGATCCATTTAATCCTGCCCAACGCCCGCATTATCGATGCCCGCCGTGAACCCATGGCCTGTTGCTTCAGCAATCTAAAGCAATTATTTGCTAGTGGACAAGAATTTACTTATAGCATCGCTGATATCGCGCGTTACTACCGGACCTATCTCGACCTCATGCAACATTGGAATACAGTTCTCCCCGGGAAAGTGCTACGCGTACTGCATGAAGACGTGGTTGATGATCTTGAAAGCAATATTCACCGCATTCTTGATTTCTGCGGTCTCGACTTTGAACCGGCATGCATCGATTTTCATAAATCTAAGCGCAGCGTGCGAACAGCGAGTTCAGAACAAGTTCGTCAGCCCATTTTTCGTGAAGGGTTGGATCAATGGAAGCACTATGAACCGTGGCTTGGACCGTTGCGGGACGCGCTTGGCGATGCGCTCACCCGATTCGCATGCTGATTTTCGATTACCGCATACCTAAATTAGATTTCCTTCGTCAATTTACTCAATACTGGGCACTAAACGCATCATCGCACCGGCCCTTAGATAGTAAGATGTTTATATGTCATTTGCGCCGATCGCCATGAGCCCCCACTACTCCTCGCACGTTCGTTGGCGCATATTCTCGTTTCTATTTGGTTTTGGTTTCATCGCCTATTTCCAGCAAAAAAGTCTGACCATTGTGGCGGATCAGATGATGCCGCAATTGCATTTAAGCCAGTTACAGATCGGCTGGCTGGAACAAGCTTTCGTCATCGGCTATGCACTTTTCCAGTTACCCGGCGGCATCTTTGGCCAACGTTTTGGTGCGCGCCTAGGGTTTACGATCATTGGACTGGCCGCATTTTTTGCGACTATCGCGACACCCCTCGCTCCCGTGTTATTAAACGGACAAGGACTATTTCTAGCTTTGTTAAGTGTGCAATTATTTTTAGGCATTGCACAAGGAGCCATTTTCCCGATTTCAGCTGGCGTGTTTGAAGCGTGGTTTCCACCTAAGAGCTGGTCCTTCATTCAGGGTCTACAATCCATGGGGTTAGGTCTTGGGGCTGCTCTGACGGCCCCCTTGATTGCGACTCTAATGCTTAAGGTGGGTTGGCAACGCTCGCTGCTGTGGACTTCAATTCCAGCGCTGCTCGTAATCGGTGGTTGGGCTTGGTATGGACGTAATACGCCGCGCGAGCACAGACGAGTATCGCCCACAGAATTGGCGACCATTGGGGATCGTAGCCAGGAACAAGTGACTGGTGCAATCACTTTGAAGCGTGTGTGGGCCTCGATCACCAATAGAAACGTGTTCTTGTTAGCGATTTCCTATGTGTCAATGAATTATGCCTACTACTTACTCTCGAATTGGGTGTTCTTATATCTGGTGCAAGAACGACACTTCTCGCTCTTGGAAAGTGGCTGGCTAGCGACGACTCCGCCAATGGCGGCAGGCCTTGGCGCAGGCGTTGGTGGCGTATTGACTGGGGTCCTGTGCAAACGTTTTGGACTGCGCTGGGGATACCGTTGGGTACCCCTCCTGTCCTTGCCGAGCGCCGGTGTGCTTCTATTGATTGGAGTCAATGCGGATAATCCGTATATGGCGGTGGTCGCGCTGGCCTGTAGTTTTTTCTGTATTGAGCTCACCGAAGGTTCTTACTGGGGAACCGTGATGTCAGTCGCAAAGGGCGACACCATGATTGCGGGTGGCGTAATGAATACCGGCGGTAACCTAGGGGGGATTATTGGAATTCCTATCGTGGCCTATCTTTCAGGCCAACATGAATGGCATGCGGCTTTCCTTATTGGGGCGGCGGCGGCCATTGTAAGCGCTGTCGCCTGGTTAGGTATCAATGCCGAGTAAAGATCTAAGGCTCGGCCTCGACACCGGCGGCACCTATACGGATGCCGTCTTATTGTCCGAAGGGCTGGTCATTGCCAGCGCAAAAGCCCTGACCACGCCTTGGGACCTCTCGATAGGGATTCGGCAAGCAATCCACTCGGTGCTTGAGATGCTACCTACCGGCGCTCGCAGCGACATTACCCTTGTCTCCGTATCAACCACACTCGCAACCAATGCGGTAGTTGAAGGTCGCTTTAGTCCCGTGTGTACGCTGTTAATTGGCTTTGACTCCCCGATGGTGGAACGCTGTGGATTAACCAACAGCGGCGGTAGCGTCGTGGTATTGATCAATGGCGGGCATTCCGCGACCGGTGACGAGACCAATGCTCTTGATGATGCGGGAATCGAAACGGCGGTCAAGGAGTACGGCTACCAGGTTGAGGCTTTCGCCGTGGCGGCGAATTTTTCGGTCCGTAACCCGACCCATGAAATTCGTGCCCGCCAAATTATCCGCAAGCTCTCGCCAAAGTCCGTGACCTGTGCCCATGAATTGAGTTCAAAATTAGACGCGCCACGTCGTGCTCTGACCGCGACGCTCAATGCGCGGCTAACTCCCCAGATACGGCATCTTATCGAAGCGCTACTGCAAGTCATCGAGCAGGAATCGATCAATGCCCCCTTGATGATTGTTAAAGGGGATGGATCGTTAATGAAAGCCGACATCGCTCTTGAGTACCCCGTGGAAACAATACTGTCGGGCCCCGCTGCCAGCGTCGTGGGCGCAAGTTTTTTGAGTGGTTTAAAAGATTTCATCGTCTCAGATATGGGAGGTACCACTACCGATATCGCCGTGGTGTCGAATGGTCGTCCCGCGATCAGTAGTGAAGGCGCATTGGTCGGCATTTGGCGCACGATGGTTGAGGCGGTCGATGTGCGCACCTATGGACTGGGCGGCGATAGCGAAGTGCATTTCAACCGACAAATACAGCTGTGTGTTGGTCCGCGCAAGGCCATGCCCTTAAGCCTGTTGGCGCAAAAATTTCCCGCTTTGCTCACAGCGCTTAGCGCGATCGCCGAATTGGATCGCTTACCCGATCATGCCACGGAATTCGCGTTTCGCAATCCAGAGCGCAAACCCCCGCAATCCCTGTCAATTCTTGAACGACGCGTTTTGGAGTCTCTCGGTACCGAGCCTTTGCAAGTGTCCGCCGTGGTGCGCAATGGTTCTGGCCTGGCGGCTTTGCACCGACTTGCGGACGCGCGGCTGGTCACGCTGGCAGCCTTCACGCCGAGCGACGCGATGCATGTATTGAATCATCAATCGGGCTGGTGCCGCGAAGCCGCGGTGTATGGGGCACGCATTTTAGCGACCTACGAGCGAAATGCGCGTGCACGCGGCGCCGCAGTGAGTCCTGAGAATATAAGCGAACGCACGTATGAGCACGTGGTGCGCGCTACCGGTCGCGCCATTCTTGAAGCAGCGCTGGCTCAGGATCCGGGCATCGAGCGTACCGCCAGCTGGGGAAATTTGGGCGAGAAGCTAGTTGAAGAGATAGTTGCGGGTCGTAAGTTCTCCGCCCTACTCCACGCAAAATTTGAACTCGCGCGCCCCTTGGTGGCCATTGGCGCACCGGTGAGTGCGTACTACCCGGAGGTAGCACGGCGCTTAGGAGCACTCTTATCAATCCCTAAGCATGCCGAAGTGTGCAATGCGGTGGGTGCGGTCGCCGGCGTGGTTTCCCAAACCATCGATATTCTCGTCAATCAACCGACCTTTAAAGTGTTTCGCGTGCATGATCCGGCGGGACTCAGAGACTATCCTGATTCCGCAGCGGCCCTGATACACGCAAAACGTGTTTCAGGTGAACTCGCCTTGGCAGCAGCGCGTCGCGCCGGGGCGGCTGATCCACATGTAGAGACCGAGATATTTGAGAAGCGCGCTCAAGGTGCGGCGGATGACTATCTGGCGGAAGCCACCGCGCGATCGGTGGCTACCGGCCGACCCGTGGTCGGTCACACAGGCTAAATGCCGTTGTCGTATAATGAAATTGGAATTGAATGTGGGGTACATCTGTGAAACCTTCTGACGCGCTTCGATTAAACCGTGCTGCCATCCGTAGCGTCGTGGAAGCTCATAACGGACGCAACGCCCGCGTGTTTGGCTCTGTTCTGCGCGGCCTAGATACCGACAGAAGCGACTTGGACATCCTTATTGATCCTACTCCAGAGACAACGCTATTTGACATTGGCGCGATTCGTCACGAATTGCACAAGCTGCTAGGTGTGTCTGTCGATGTATTGACCCCCAAAGCTCTACCAGAGAAATTTCGCGCTGCAGTACTTGCTGAGGCCCTGCCTGTATGAGCCGCGATCAGCAGCGACACTTGGATATCGTCTGGAAGACAATCTTTGTGTCCTTGCCGGATCTTCATGCCGAAGTGCAAAAAACTATGACTGAGCTATCAGACAACGTCCACAACGAAAAAACGTGACCGTTTCTAAAAAATCTGGACCCCCACTGTTGCTGTCGATTGAGTGCCCCTAATAAAGGCTGGAGTAATATTTTGAGCAAAATTCCTGAAGAATCGAGCGGTCGTCGCAATCGTCGCCGCCCCACGGGCAGTGAAGTCAGTCACGCCGTGGTAGATCGCACCCGCTCGTATCGACACCTGCGTAATCCGTTTACGCCGATGAAGGTATTCTCGGATGACCAAGTCGCATCTCTACACGACGCGGCCTTGGGGATGTTAGAGACTCAAGGCATGAAAGTTTTATCTGATGATGCCCGTCGCTTATATTCCCAAGCCGGTGCCGACGTCGATGAGGCGACTCAAATTGTGAGGCTGGGCCGCGACTTAGTGACTCGTTCAATCGCGAGCGCGCCGCGCGATATCACCATGCATTCAGTCGACCCTGAGCGACATGTGCCGTTGTCAGAAGGCTGCGTGGCCTTTGCACCCACTTCCGGGCCGCCCAATATTATGGACACCGCACGCGGAAGGCGTCCCGGCACCTTAGAGGATTTTTGTAACTTGATGAAACTCTCGCAGAGCTTCGAGGTGATTCATGTGTTGGGAGGCGCGACCGAACCCCAGGATATTCCGGTTCAAAATCGTCATTTGGAATTTACCCGGGCGCAATTAATGCTGTCCGATAAAATTCCGTTAGTGTTCTCACGCGGGCACAAACAAGTAGCGGATAATTTTGAGCTGATTCGTTTGGCGCACGGCATCTCGCTCGACGAGTTTAAAAAACGCCCCTATACCTACACCATTATTAATACCAATTCCCCGCTACAGCTCGATATCCCAATGGCCGACGGTATTATCGATTTTGCCACAGCGGGTCAGGTACTGATTATTACGCCCTTTACATTGGCCGGCGCCATGGCGCCGGTGACCATCGCCGGTGCACTCACCTTGGCGCATGCGGAAGCGTTGGCCGGACTGACTCTGGCGCAAATCGTGCGTCCCGGCGCACCCGTGGTGTACGGGAGTTTTACTTCCAATGTAGATATGAAGTCGGGGTCACCTGCTTTTGGTACGCCGGAGTACGTGAAGGCGGCCTTTGGAGCAGGACAAATGGCACGCTTTCTCGGGCTTCCGTGGCGCTCCTCCAACGCCACCGCCTCGAATACCCCCGATGCGCAATCCGTGTATGAATCTCAGATGAGTTTGTGGGGCGCACTGTTCGGTGGCTGCAATTTTATTTTGCATGCAGCAGGTTGGCTTGAGAGCGGGCTCACCACCTCGTATGAGAAATTTATTTTAGATATTGAAATGCTGCAAATGTTTGCCGAGATGTTTCAACCCGTCGGTGCGACGCCCGCCGATCTGGCGGTTGAGGCAGTGGCTGAGGTAGGTGCAGGTGGCCATTTCTTTGGTTGTGCGCACACGATGGAACGCTACCGCAGCGCTTTTTATGCACCCTTGGTCTCCGATTGGCGTAACTATGGCAGCTGGGCCGATGATGGCGCGAAGACCGCAACCCAGCGCGCGACGACAATATGGCAAAACACACTGGCGCAATATGTGGCACCTCCCCGCGACGTGGCGATTGTCGAGGCATTGGACTCTTATGTGGCCAGACGTATATCGGAGGGCGGTGCCCCACCGATCACCTAACATGTCGCTTCCTGATATACTGCTGTCGCGATTCTGCAAGTCTCAAAATCCACGCGGACTTAACATGAATTGCAATAAGAGCCGCGTAAGATACTGCGGCTGCTCACAAAAACGCGGGAGACGATGATGCCAGAGTCGGAAGCTGAGTTTGATTTAGCCTCGCTCAACGACGAGGAACTCACCGAACTGGTGCACGACGACCTCTACAACGGCCTTAAAGCCGAGGTTGAGGAAGCGACGCATATATTTTTGAAACGCGGTTGGTCAGCGGAGCGCGTGCTCAATGATGCTCTGGTTGAAGGCATGCGCATCGTCGGCATCGACTTTAGAGACGGCATCCTATTTGTTCCCGAAGTATTGCTGGCTGCCAATTCGATGAAGGGCGGCATGGAAATTCTTCGACCGCTACTGGCAGAAACCGGCGTCGAGCCTATCGGCAAAATTGTGATCGGCACGGTCAAGGGTGACATTCATGACATCGGGAAAAACTTAGTCTCGATGATGCTCGAGGGCGCAGGATTTGAAGTGATCGACCTTGGTATCAATAACGCGGTTGAAAAATATTTGGACGCGTTGGAAAAACACAAGCCCGATATCTTAGGGATGTCGGCCTTGCTCACCACCACCATGCCTTATATGAAAGTCGTGATCGATACGTTGAAAGAACGCGGTATTCGCGATAAGTTCATTGTGCTCGTGGGCGGCGCGCCGCTTAACGAAGAATTCGGCAAAGCAGTAGGCGCCGACGCCTATTGCCGCGATGCAGCCGTGGCCGTAGAAACAGCCAAGGGATTGATCGCGGCGCGACGAGCGAGCGCGGCAGCTCACTAGTGCAGAGCGCCGTGGCGCAGAAGGCCGAAGGTTTACTGGTGATCGCATGTGGAGCGCTTGCCCATGAAATCATTGCGTTGCGACGACTCAACCACTGGGATGCGCTCGACGTGCGTTGTTTGCCAGCCGAGTTGCATAACACCCCCAAAAAAATACCGGGCGCCGTACGCGCGCTGATCCGCAGCTCCCGCAGTCAATACCGCAGTATTTTCGTCGCGTATGCCGATTGTGGTACGGGTGGATTGCTGGATGTCGTGTTGCAAGAGGAAGGAGTGGAACGAATTCCTGGCGCGCATTGTTATGAATTTTTCGCGACCGCAAAAATTTTCGCCGAGTTAGCCGATGCTGAACCTGGTACCTTTTATCTCACTGATTTTCTATTGCGTCATTTTGAAAGGTTAGTGATTCAAGGATTAGGCCTTGACCGCCACCCCGAATTGTTTGCCACTTACTTCGGTAATTATCACAAGCTTGTATACCTCGCTCAGGCCCCCAGCAACGATTCCAAGGAACACGGCCGCGCTATAGCGACGCGCATGGGCTTGCAATACGAATATATTGACACCGGTTACGGCACGTTAGGCGAGTCTCTAAAGATCGCCACAACCTCCCAGGAACACACCCTCACATGGCATCACTAATAATTATTTCTTGGCGCGACATCCCGGCGCAAGTGATCGTCAAGCGCGGTCGTGAAACCGCCAAGGTCCAATTATCACAGCGTTTCCAAGAGGCGGTTGATCGTGCCGCTATGCGCGCAGGCAAGGGTAGCTCCGATGCGTATCTCGCCGATTGGGCGCGCAGCGCCCCAGCCCCTTGCGGCGAGGATTTGCAAGTCGTGGCTACTGCCGAGGCCGCTCGGCTAGAGGCAAAATATACGGATGCGGACCTTGAGCGTTTGATTCGCGCGAAAGGATTGAATGCTCCTCCCGCTGGCGATCCTCCCGCGGGCGCTCAGCCCCCTGAGGCGTCTTAAATGTATGCGGTCAGGCAATGGTCGGTGCGACATGCGCGCGGCTTGAATGCGTTTTATGGCCATTTTGAGTCGTTGTTGGTACGCATGAACGGCGTGTTTCGCGGGTTAGGCTATGAACGCATAGAACGACCCGTGGCGGTCATCGAGCAAGCGGTCAAGGGTCTGTTGTTCGACTGCAAGATGTGCGGTCAATGCGTGTTGAGCTCAACCGGAATGTCCTGTCCGATGAATTGCCCTAAGACCTTGCGTAATGGCCCCTGTGGCGGCGTGCGTGCCGATGGCAATTGCGAGGTTAAACCCGATATGAAGTGCGTGTGGGTTGATGCGTACCACGGAAGCGCCAAAATCCCTGGCGGCGTCGCCGCCATGAGCCAGGTGCAGTTCGCCGTGGATCAGCGCCAACAAGGGCGTTCGTCCTGGCTACGCGTGGCGCGCGAGAAGAGTGCTCTTTAAGTGAAATTTGAAGACGAACCGGTACCCGGCTATCCGTTGCCAATTCTCCCCGGCCATACGTCGCCGGGACGTTTTGAGCGGGTGCTGCGTGCGGGTGGTTTTGCGGTAACCACCGAGCTTGCGCCGCCGGATTCGGCTGATCCCGAGGAAGTGCATAAACGCGCACGCGTTTTTGACGGGTATGTGGATGCAATTAACGCTACCGATGGAAGCGGCGCAAATTGCCATATGTCGAGCCTTGCGGTATGCGCTTTACTGACTCGTAT
>JAYUFB010000081.1:0-4010 GCA_043738945.1 Gammaproteobacteria bacterium | reverse complement strand
GTTGCAATAGCGGCACCTGACCGGTGAGCAGCTGGGCAATCACCGAGTTGACGCTGAGGTTATCGTTCGCGTAGGCGAGATAGCTGTGCATTGCCATCACCAGCGCAATCTTCGCAGTGGGCCCGCTAGCAGGTGGCCGCACAAAGAACGGCACGTAATCCTCGCACTCCGCACTCGTCGAGCCGTTCACCCTCAGGCGTGCGGCATAGACGCCGCTCTGAAGATTCGCCGGTACCTTGAATGTGAACGACGGCGCCCAGCGCGCGTCGTCCACAGACTCATCATGAAAATGAATCGCGCCGTATTCGTGCGGCGCGTGGCGAAAACTCATGAAGTCTGACGACCAGTTAAAACCCGTCACACCCCGCACGGGCAAATTCACCCCGACACCATGGAGCTTGTTCGGGCCTGCGTCGACGATGTGCGTCGAAGCCGCGTTATCCGCAATGTTCGCGCTGAAGTCCCAGGTACCGACCAATGCGCCACGCAATTCGCCCGGCACCTGCTCGCACCCCGCACAGGACAGCAACAACTCAACTTCGGCAGCGCTCAATGCACGGTTCGCGATTTTCGGGCGTTCAATCTTGCCGTTGTATTTGTGGGTATGGGTCGGGATCTCCCACGGCGATGCGAGATGCCTGAAATGTCCGCCTTGTAGCATGCGGCCGGAATGTGCCTCCAAGGTGCTCGCCCCAATCAGCAGCGGGCAGTCGTTCGCCCGTGGCCCAGCGCTGCGCGCCCGCGCACGCACACTTCCGGCCGTGTCTTCGAGCGGATGCAGCACGCTTAACCCATGTCCGCCGTTGGTCTGGGTGACGAACGGGGTCTGCCACACGCGGATGTCGCCGCTCGCCGCATCGAAACTCGCCGCGACCTTGTACCAGACCTTGCGAAACAGTGGCTTGCGGGTCGAGTACTCCTCGACGCTGCCCCGTCCACGGCCAATGCGCAACGCGAGTTCTCCGCTGGCGTTGATGAACAATCCGTACCCGGTGCCGGTGGTCGCGTTCCATTTCGACAGGATCGCCTGCTCACCGACGGCGACGCCCTCGGTATCGACCACTGGGGTGGTCGGATAGATATATGCGCAGAGCGTGAAACTCTCGAGATCGAGTCGCGCGTCGTGCGGCACCATTACATAGCTACCGGCGTGCACCGGCTGATGCAGCCCCTTGTAACGTTTGTTGGTTGCACTGCGAACCAGTTTTTCTTTAAAGCCCGGACCCGCCGGATTGGTGTCGCCGTGGATCAGCCGCACAATATCGGCGTGGTACGGTTCCCCGAGTTCGGAGTGCACGTGGAAAGTGATTTCGTCGCCGGGTCGAACCGAGCATTTATCGGTGTAGCCCGTCACTCGTAGCAGCATCGCCTGAGATTTCGCCATCGGAGACCGCCTTTCAGTATGGGATGCCGTAGTGATCCATCAGCGCGTACAACCGCTTCAAGAAGATCGCGTGCTCCGCGTCTTCGCGCGTTGGATAGCGCTCTTTTGTGATCTTCACGACGCCCCCACGGTGGCCGGGCAAGATACCGATGGCATATTCCGCCCACGGCACCGTCTCGACGATAGTGTGCTTGCCAGCCTGCGCTGTCATGCGCAGTTTGTCGATCAAACGTTTCAGATCATGACTGTGGTTTGGTGGCGTGATGCCCGGTTGCGAACTGGCACCACGCGGGTGCGCGCGGTGCTCGGCGATCAGACGGGTGCGGCGCGCAGGATCGCACAACGGCGGCAAAAGGTACGTTCGAGTATCGTAGTCATCGACGGCGGTGAAGCCGTAATCTCTGGCAAGCGCGGTGCGTGGTCCGAGGTGTCGTCTGGTAGCCATATCGTCCCCACCTTTCACGGTCTAGATGTGATCGTCTGCGATGATGCAGCGTGCCATAGAGGATGTCCTCTCGTCAGCTTGTTTTTATCGAGCATCAACTTGCACATGCGGTGCGCGACCCGAACGGACGCGCATATAACCGGACTGCTCACATCGTCGAACGGCGCAAGATGATGCAGTCGTGGGCGGACTATCTGGAGGCATTGGTTGAAACGGGGTAATTCTATTTTAGAAGTGCATAATAATTCTCAATAGAATAAAGCGCATTGGACCGCAGTCATAGCCAATTAACCGAAAAGTAAATGCATAACGCGTCTATCTGATGCGCAGATTCGACTCCATTAGTACTTCATATCATCAAGGAACTCGGATGCCGGTTCAAGGCTTGTTACGAATAGATAATCCCTTGCCCGAGTGCATGCGACGTAAAGAAGGTGACGTTCGGTGTCATAGACTTCCTGCAAGTCCGCGTCGTCGCCGCCCACCGTTTCAATGCGTTCCTGTAGCGGAATGATCTCATCGTCACAGGCCATCACGACCACGGCACGGAACCCCAGTCCTTTGGCAAGGTGAATCGTGCTGATCGAGACGTGGCCGCTGGTGGTTTCAACCTGTTCATCCAGAACCTTATAGGCAAGCCCCGCCGCTTTCACGGCGGTTAGCGCACGATTCAATTGGGCTTCGGAGCGAGCAAACACACCGAATTCGTGGGGCAACATTCCGCCCTTCACTCGTTCGGCGATCCACGTGGCGACTGTCTGGGTTTCTTCCATTCGACGTAGGGAGGTGATGGAGATTTTTTTTAGCAGCCACATATTTTTTGCCATACGCCGACAATCTTCCGCTTGCTCAAAAGTTGCATATTAAGAATAATAGTTGCATCTAGGTAACACGTACGTTCCTGCCGCATGTCTCTGCATCTCTTAAAATACCTATGCGCCGAACACGGCAATCGCGGTTAAGTGCGGGGCAGTCAAAGTGGCTTGTATATCAGTACCGGCCGTCAAGGTAATGAATTTGCGCTGGCCGTAATAGCGGGTCCCGATGCCGCTAAAGCCGTAACACTCGGTGCGGACGTCGTCGCAATCTGCGCAGCGGCGCTTGTGGCCCTGGGGGACACGCTCGGAACAGGAGTTCGCGCCCTCTATTGCAACGGAAGCGATGGCACCGGTGCCGGCTGGCACCCGCTGGATCCCCGAGGTGACTCAGCTCGAATCCCAAGGCAGTTCAAGTCACTAAGAAGAATCTGTAGGACCTTATTCGTCAACGCCGACAAAGTGATTCATCCATCAACCGTGATCTCATAACATTGAAGAGTTGATTTAAATGACCACACTGTTCAACAGGCGGCAAGCCATCAAATTCCTTGGAGCCGCCGCAGCCCTGCCGTGGATTGCTCGATCGGCCTTTGCCGCTGAGCCCATCTTGATCGGCATTCCTTCATCGCAAACCGCTGCGGCCGGGGTCGCTGACCATCTGGATCATCTCAACGGCACGATGCTCGCTGTGGAAGAGATCAACGCCGCGGGAGGTGTTCTTGGTAGGCAGTTGCAGCTGGTGGTGGTCGATCTCGACGTGCTTTCCGCGGAAAGCGTCAAGCAATCGATAGCGGCACTGGTCGATGCCAAGGTGCACGCAATCACCCACGCATTCACGTTCGTCCCGATTGTGGCGATGGATGCATCGTCGAAGTACAAATGCCCCTTCCTCGAAGGCAATGCGCAGCGGGCAGCGACCGAAGCAGTCAAGGCTAGCCCTGCGAAATACAGCCATGTTTTCCAGCTTGCTCCATCGGAAGTGAACTATGGCTGGACTTATCCAATCTGGCTGGACTACGAAGAGAAGAAAGGCGTCTGGAAACCGAAGAATAGGAAGGTTCACATCATCCAGGAGCAGGTTGGCTATTGCCAGACGATCTCGAAAGCTGCCCAGGAGGCCATCAATAAAAATGGTAGGTGGCAGGTGGCTCGCGTGACCGACATCCAGTACCCGGTCCAGGACTGGGCTTCCGTAATCCGTGAAATGAAGGAAGTCGATGCCGCTGCCATCATGGTGGATCATTGGGTCGCTGCGGAATACGCGTGTTGGCGCCGAGTTAAAACTGAGCCAGCGCGCCGACTCAATAATGAGCCAGGGTTGGAAGCCGAACCTGCGCGGGTCGGCTGTGGATAAGTGTAGAGG
>JAYUFB010000080.1:0-156273 GCA_043738945.1 Gammaproteobacteria bacterium | reverse complement strand
AGTGGTTGGCACGCTATCACGATTGGCGGCGAGGATAACCGCTTGATGAGTTGAGAAAAAGCGTCGCGCTTTGGTATGTGCGCTATCGGTGGACGATCTATCGTCGCAAGCAAGGTTGTATCCCGCGGGTACAAAGTGCGTCTTGGCATTGTTCGATAGTGATTGATGACGGTGTACAAGCGTACGCCATATCAAGGACCAGCTTTACCTGCAATATCAACCGAAATGGCGCCATCAAGCGTCAGGCTTTCGCTTGAGTAGCAACCGAGGCAAGTCTGCTAGGGTACGGATTTCATGATCTAGAGTCCCTGGCAAGCGTTCTCGGCGCTGGCCATAGCGGTTGCACCAAACCGCGTGCATACCGAAATCGGCGGCCCCATGCGCATCCCATGCATTGGAGGACTGAAACGATACGGCTGAGGCCGCCACTCCAAGTTGATCCAGCGCATATTGATAGACTTTGGGATGCGTCTTGAACGCTCCGACCGCATCTGCCGAGAGCACGGCATCGAACAGCCCGGTGAGACCGGCGCCGGAAACAACGGCGTCCAGCATGGCGGGCGATCCGTTGGAGAGGATGGCGGTAGTGAAGCCGGATTTCCTTAGCGACAGTAGCGTGTCGGACACCTCGGGGAATGCCAGGAGCGAGAGATAAAGATTCATGAGTCGCTCGCGCAGACTGGAGTTGGAAATGTCCAAACTATCCAGTGCGAAATCAAGTGCATCTCCGGTGACCTGCCAAAAATCGACGTACCGACCCTGCAGTGTGCGCAGCCACGTGTATTGCAACTGTTTGTCGCGCCATGTCGAAGTGAGGGCCGCACGCTGGTGGTCCGGCAAGTCGGGGCAGCGGGCAGCAGCCGAAGCAAAGTCGAATATCGTGCCATAGGCATCGAATACGCAGGCGCGAATGCCCGTGAGCCGGCTCATCGATACGTTCCCCGAATTGGGTAGTTCTTCTCGATCACGAAACCCAAGAAAGCCCAGGCGTTGATCCCAGTTTTCATCGCCGACCCCTAGCTAATTTTGTCCATCAGCGCGATCAATTCACTCTGGCGCGAGACGCCGGTCTTTTGGAAAACGGATTTTAGCCGTTGACGCGCGTGGCCTTCGGTAATCGACAGCGCGGTGGCCGATTCTCGTAGCGATTGGCCGGTGGCTAGGTAGTCAGCAAGCTTAAGCTCCGTAGTCGACAGGTCGAATAGGTCGCGTAGCACTGAAAACCGGGGGTGGGGTCTGGCGTCCAGATCCGTGATCAGCACTAATGCTGCCACTTTGCTGTGTAGGCTCCGCAACGCATCGGTGCTAGCGATTGCATCAACTAGCCAGGGTCGCCCTGGAAGTCGGCGCGGTAGGGCGATGCACGCGGGTCCCGCAACTTTGGATCCTGGCGCAATGATAGTTCCTAAAAATTTCCTCAATCGAGTTTGATCGGCCGCAGCATGGGCCTGCAGATATCCATCCACAACATCGAGTCCGTCACCGAAGCGCGCACACGCGTTGCTCTGCAGCACACGCCCTCGCGCATCAAGCAACAGGGCGCCTACTTTTAACCGGTCAAAGGCACTGAGTTGTCCGGTAAAGTTACTAGACCACATTATCTGAGCGGTACGCGAGACGGATCGTAACCACGGTAGCGCGCTATTCATCGTGTGTAAATCGGTGTCATCGTAGGGCCCACTGCGAAAGCTGCGCTTGATGCTCAGCACTAGATCGTCGGACAACGCCGCGGTGGCATTCCAGCCGAAGCCGCAAGACTTGAGGAATTCTTGGTAGAAAGGCTCATGCGCAATCTCGGTCTTTGAGAAATAGGCGTGATCGGGCATGAAACCATCGTTCAAAGTGGGCTTAACGCGTTTTTCTCGCGGGTCGTGAATTGACCCAGAGAAATAGGGCGATATGAAAGGCTGTATGCTGCCCGATACTGCGATTGAGCGGATCGAGGCTGATTTTAAAACCAGCGTCGCGCCATCAGATTTGAATGCGTGTCCGACAGCGTCAAGTGCGGCGGGCCAACCCGTCGGAAAGATGGCAGCATCGCGGATGCTTTCAATCGCAGATTCGACGCAGATCATGGTGTTAGTCACCGCGTTTGGGTTTGATAGAATATTGAGGGATCACTAACATGCCAACCTCATCGTCGCGATTTACGCGAATCTCAATTTACCTTGGGCTGTGTTGGATTTATACGTGCATTCATCTTGACAGGCAAATTTTAGGTATATTGGCTGAATCTGTTAAGTCAGATTTGCATATCAGCGATGCAGCGCTGGGTGCTTTAACCGGCAGCGCTTTCGCCATCGTGTATGCCCTTCTTGGTCTCTATTTCGGCAGACTCGCAGACCTGAGCACTCGACTACACCTGGTACGTATTGGCGCTTTTATCTGGTCGTTGGCGTCGATCGGCGCCGCTTTCGCAAACGACTATGCCGCATTGGTCATCGCCCGAGCCGGCGTTGCGGCGGGCGAGGCCGTTGCCACCGCGGCGGCGATTTCTTTAATGGCAGATCTCGCGGGCGAGCGCAATCTATCGCGCGCCTCCAGCGTATTTTTTGCCTGTGGATTCATGGGGGCCGGGTTGGCCGCAGTGTTAGGCGGTGCAGTGATTCATTGGTTCGCGGCAGACTCGGGTATGGGGTGGCGCGCCGCATTGGTCGCGGCGGGCATTCCTGGATTGATCGGTGTCGTGTATTTGAGTGCGTTTCGCTTTGCCGATGGCTCGCGGCCCCCGATGACGCGTGATCTTGTGAACTTGTCTCATCATTGGCCGTTGCTGCTCGCCGCTGTGCTGGCCGTGATCGCGCAGATGCGCCTAACGCCGAACCAGGGAGTGCCTGCGGCCGTGATGATTGCAGGTGTCGCTGCAGTTGCATGGGCACGCGGTTTGTTGCTGGAGGATCCGGCGGCATTTCGTGCGACACTCGGCAACGCGTCTTTCCGCTGGCTGCTGTTAGCATTTGCCGCAGTTCTGTTCATGGATTTCGCAGCTTCATTCTGGCTCATTCCTTTAGCGCTGCGCAATTACGGGTTGAGTGCGCAATTAGCGGGTGCGGAACTCGGCGGCTTGATAATTATAGGAGGTATCGCAGGCTCGCTACTGGGTGGCTGGATCGCGGATCGCTGGCACCTGCGAACGTCCGCTGGACGGGTGTGGACCGTAGTGATCGCGGTGCTACTGGAAGCACTTGCAATCTGCATGGCAACGCAAGCAACCGCTTACCCAGCGTTTCGCCTCGCTTTCGGTGTTTTTTGTCTGGCGAGCGGCGGCTGGACCGGTGTCGCTGCAGCGTTGGGCATGGACCTCGTACCGCGTCTACACCGCGGTACCGGTATAGCGATTTACTTTCTCGTCACTACCCTATTAGGACCTGGGCTTGGCGCTTGGGCCGGCGGTGCGCTGGGCGAATGGCTTGGATCGCTAAGCCATGCATTGGTCTTGTGTACCGCAATGGCTATTCTCGCAGTGGCATCCTTCGTCAAACTGGCGCACGCAGTCACCCGCACCCCTCCCATTTGGGAGTGCTTATAGTTTCTCGATGTGACTAATCTATGAGCCATGAAAACCTCAATCTCTTGCGCAATTTCCCTCTGTGGGTTTGGTATTCTAGTGTCGGCCTCGGGTTCTGCAGTTTACGTACTGACGCCAAACACAGAGCCGACAAACTCCACGCAGGTTACCGCGAACTTTTCAGCCGAGCGGCACGTAGCGATTTTGCGGGAGCACCAATTGAGGTCGCATCCCAGTTGGCAGGACCTTACTTGGTCGCAACGGCTGGATAGAGCGCGCCTGTTTGTCAACCGCTTGATACATCCGCAAGCGCTGATGGCGAGTGCTAGCGCAGCGGGATTTGGCGGCAATTTCACCACGATTTCGGCACCTTCAGGGGCAACCATGGCGTTGCTGCGCCAGAGCGATTGCTCGCTTTCCATGTACAACGGCACCTACATGTTTAGTTTGACACCGCCTACCCAAATTAGTCTTCAGGTTTTAGGGATCACGCCCAATATCGAAAAAGCTTTGCACAAGGCGGCCGGTCTTACAACGCAGAGTAATGTATTCGCGTCGGGCTGTAGCGAAGCGACGCTGGGTATTGGTAGTCGGCGTGCCGTGTTTTTGGGCACTACGGCACAAAAGTCCAACTTTTATGCGGCATCCGGTTACGATCGAGCGAAGAGCTCGAATGTGCTGTACACCGGCACCTTGAATCCAACGACCTATGAGGTGCGCAGCTTCAATTCGGACGCTTCGCAGCCGGGCATAGTGAACGTGGCCGCCGGTGATTTGAACGGCGACGGGTTGGCCGATATCGTTGGAATAGACGGAAAATCGGCATCGATTTCCGTATGGCTTTCCAAGACCGACGGCACCGTCGGTACAGCAACCGCTTACCCGCTGCCCGGCACCTCGACGACAGCGGTGGTGCTAGCAGATTTCAACGGCGACGGTAAGGTGGATGTTATCGTTGCGACCATTGATGCGGCTTACCAAGAACGTATCTCGATATTGACGGGCAAAGGCGATGGCACCCTCAACACGGCGGTGACTTTCCCGGTCACTTCACCCACCGTTGTAGGCTTCAGCGCATCGCCCTATATTCACAATTTGATAGCGACTGATCTGCGGGGTACCGGGCGCAAAGATATCGTGGGCAGCAACGGCATTGTGCTGCTCAACAATGGTAATGGCACGTTCACCCAAGGCACGCAAGCTTTCGCGCCCCCGGCAGCGACGTCTCTGTATGCACCCAACCTGGTCGCTGGTGATTTTAATAAAGATGGCAAACCTGATGTCGCGGTCGACAATGGCGCGGTTATCAGCATCTATCTGGGCAAGGGCGACGGTACTTTTACCCGCGGCATGAGCTACGCCTCGATCAACGATGTAGGTTATCTGACGGCATCGGACCTCGATGGCGACGGCAACCTAGATTTGTATGTCGGTCTTGCCAACGGGGGTGTTTTTGGTGGCGACCAGTACGGAGGCGGTAAAGCTTACGCTTTGATGGGCAATGGCGACGGTACTTTCCAGGGTGCGCCGGTATTGCCATTTGTCTACACCGGAAATAATCTCGGGGATTTGAACGGCGATAAGATCATGGATGCGGTGGGCGTGAACGCCGATCTATCCTTCACTTCATACCTCGGTGATAGTAAGGGTGGCTTTACCGCGAAATCCACGCTGGTGACCTCGCCCGTTACGCTGGGCGGTGTGAAATACAGCCTCAGTAATATTGATTCGTTTGCGATTGGCGACGTGAATGGCGATTCTAAAGCGGATTTGGTTTACATTGCGCCGATTGCGAATCAACCCCCTGGAGTGTTCATCGCGCTCGGTGATGGGAACGGTGGTTTCGCGGCGCCAGTTTTCTATGCAGCACCAAGTTTCCTCGCGCCGGGTGAACTCGAATATAGCCCCTTGATTACTAGTTTGCGTCTAGCGGACCTCAATCATGACGGCAAGGCGGATCTCATCTATTCGTATTCGGATACCAACTACAAGACCAATGTTTACACCGTAGGTACGGCCGTACAGCTTGGCAATGGCGACAATACCTTTCAGCTGGCTCATCTAATTCCCTACTATTCCGGTGCTCCCGGCTTCTTCCGCACGTCCAAGGTCGCGCTTATTTCAGACCTCAACAAGGACGGCAATCCGGACCTCATTTTTCTCACCGAAACCGCGACGCGGGATTCGACGCTTTCGGCTTTTGTCGCCGATCTCCAAGTGGCGCTTGGCAAAGGCGACGGCAGTTTCAGCACACCGACCAAGATTGCTGGGCCGGATATCATGCGCCAGATTCAGGCGGGCACGCAGTACGCGCCGATCAATATCGCCGATATGAATGGTGATGGTATCCCGGACATCATCGCGCTGGGTTCATCGAGCAACTATAATCTGCAGGTCGCAGTCTCGCTGGGTAACGGCGACGGTACTTTCAAGGCACCTTTGTTGAAAACCTATGCGGCGCAAGCGCTCACCGACCAAGGCCTGGCTGTGGCAGATTTTGACGGCGACGGCAAAGCGGATGTGGCGGTGAGCGATCCTTTCAACACTACGGATAGCGGCATTTCGTTTGGCAACGGTGACGGCACGCTGCGTGCTAATGGTACGAACACCGCCGCACTGCCCAACCTAGGCATATTTCTTCAGGTCGGGGGTGCCACTGTGGCGCTCGATGTAAACGGCGACGGTAAGCCGGACATTATTTCCGGAAGCGTCGAATTGCTGGCGCAAAATGCTTCGAGCGGCGGCGGCGGTACCGCCGATTTCGCCGTTGCGGCGAGCGCTACGTCGGGAACTGTGACCGCGGGCACATCCGCGACCGCCACGCTCACGCTGACACCCAGCAATGGATTCACGCAGAGCGTGTCCTTGTCGTGCTCGGGATTGCCAACCTTGGCGAGCTGTAGTTTTTCGCCCGCCACGGTGACTCTGGCGTCAGGAGCCGCGTCGTCCACACTCAGCATCACAACCACGGCCAAGACGGCTCTGAATTTGCGCGCTGATCCGCAGAATTTACTATTGCCAAGCGTACTACTGGCAGGTTTCGGTTTCGGCTTACCTCTCGCCCTAAGACATCGCCGTCGTGACCTACCGCGATCACGACTGATACTTCTACTGATGCTCTTGCTGAGTGGCTTCGCCGTACTCCATGGCTGCGGCGGCACGCACTCTAGTGGCGCGCCTAAGGGACCACCAATGGGTTCACCCGGCACACCTGCCGGCACCTATATGGTTACGGTAAGCGCAACGGCGGGATCGCTTGTACATAGCGTCCCGTTTACGCTCACAGTCAACTGACCTGAGAGACGCCTGACGGTACCAGAATCAGATACCGAGTTTCACGTCGGTTGAGTCTCTTAGCCCGATCCCTGGGAAAAACGGGCTGGCTACCAGTTTCGCTGCTTGCGATATGACAGCTGAGTAGAAATATTCGTTAGTGTGCGACAACAAATTTCCGGTAGCACCAGGCCGAGTGGTGGTTCGGTCATTGCGTGCGATACAATCTAAATCTATGAAAGGACTCGTCGTACTAAATATCCTCGGCGAACGCCTTTCTGCCGCAAACATACCGTTTATGCTGACTAGTTCCTTTGCCATGGCTTATTACGCCAAACCGCGCATGACTCGCGATCTCGATTTATTCCTGGCGCTTGTAGAGAACGACATCAAGCGAGTTGTCGATATTTTGGTGCCTTATTTTACGATCATAACGTCTTTTTACCATTATTCACTTTTTAACAGGCCTGAAAATTGACTTGATTGTACAAAAAGATGCACCTTATCGTCAGGTCGAGTTTGCCCGGCGGCGGCAAGTAGATTTCAGTAGTGTGGAGACGTGGATTGTTGCTTGCGAGGATTTGATATTGCCAAAATTGAAGCAATGATAAACGCTCACTACAAGAAAATGAGCTCCGACGAGCGCATCCGCATGGCGGGTTCGATGTTTGATACCGCGCGGGCTATTGTCCTCGCCTCATTGCCGGCGCGACGATTTTATTCGGATGAGCTACCAGAAGCGGCTCTCATCGCTTTCGCCGAGTGGTCGGAATAGCCACCGCGCCTTTGTCGGCAAGCTCATTATTTATCCCGGGAAATGTTGACTGATGCGCACCAGGAAGTTGAGCGTTAGCGCTGCGTTGTGGTTGCTGATCCTCGGTGCGTTGTTTTTCTCCAGCTACAACGCCGCGAATTGGCTGACGAGTCAGCGCAGTTATGTTCCTTCCGTGGTCTACTCCTGGGAAAGCCGGATTCCCTTCTGGCCGTGGACGATCGTGCCATATTGGTCCATTGATCTCTTTTATGGCATCTCGCTTTTCATATGCACTACACGACGCGAGTTCGATACACACATACGCAGACTACTCGCAGTCCAATTGATTTCCATTACGTGCTTTTTGCTACTGCCGTTGCGCTGTATCTTAATTCGACCGGAAACGACGGGATTGTTCGGCGCGATGCTGCATGCGTTGCTGGTCTTCGACAAGCCATTCAACCAGGCGCCGTCTCTCCACATTTCGCTGCTAGTCATATTGTGGGTGCGTTACCTTGCGCATCTGAATGGTGCGTGGCGCTGGGTACTTAATGTGTGGTTTATCTTGATCGGGATTTCGGTGCTTACGACTTATCAACACCATTTCTTCGACATCCCCACAGGCCTATGGGTGGGTTGGCTTTGTGTCTCGGGTTCATTGCTATTAGTGTCGTTAATTTATGCGTGTCTTGACGCCGGTGCATTTCAAAAGAGTGCCGAAGGCCGATTGAGTCGCGCGAGCCAGTGGCTTCTGGCACCGTACTTGATCGCCGCAGGGTTGAATTCGCGCTGGTGGACCCGCCACCAGCACGCGGCAGATGCGATCACGCCTGAAGTATGGATTGGGCGATTACCGGGCAATTCATCAGACTTGCCGCCTGGAGTCAAGGTCGCATTTGATTTTTGCGCCGAACTGCCGTGCCCGGCGTTACCGGTTAGCTACGTGCGAACGCCGACGATAGACTTGATTCTACTTTCCAGCGAGCAGCTCGAATCAGCTGCCACGACCATTGCTCGTGCCATCGTCGAGGGTCCGGTATTGGTGTGTTGCGCTTTGGGCTATTCGCGCAGCGCAGCGGCCGTTGCAGCATGGTTGATGAGGAGTGGTCATGCGGCAACTGCGCGGGAAGCGGTGGCGTTAATTAGTTGCATGAGGCCGCAGGTGGTGCTGCACGATGCACAACGTCTGGCGCTCGATACCTTGCGCGAGCGCGCCTAAACGGATGGTACGCGAACGACCTTACCGCGCAATCGTCCAAAAGCAAACATAAGCGCCAAGCCTGTGAGCAAGCCGCCCGCCGCCGCGTACCAGATCATCCGCTTCACTTCATCCAACAGATTGTTATTGAATACATTAGTGGACAGATGCAGATGAATAATTTTCCATTGCCCATTGATCTTGGCGCATGTTACCGACCAACTCGAACTTAGTCTAAATGCATCGCGTCGGATCGGAAAAAACTCGTCCTCCATGGTGCCATCCGCGACCGCAATGTCGCCGAAGAACCGCGCAGGTTGGGATAATTTCGCTTTGGTGGTGTATTTTTTTTAAGATAGCGTCGCCGGTCCCGACCATGCGCCCGTAGTACGCTCGAATATCCGCGCGGCCGCGCGAGGCCTCTGCATTGAGCCAAATTTCAGTAGCGTTTTCGTCCATCTGTGCGACCAACCGCTCGATGTTCTGCATGCGGGTCGGGCACATCCGCTGCGAAAGCCGAGATGGGCGAGCCGAATAGGGAAACCCATAGAATTATGGTGCGATAGGCTTGCCGTTTCATGATGCGTCCCTTCATTTGCAAACTAAGCTGCGGAATTTTGACTAGAGAGGATAAGTTGATTATCCATTTTGTGGTTGATTTTCTTAAGGATTCGCGGCTGCACTGGACTCTTAGGCTTAACGTCGGTGCGCCATTGATTTACTCAAAGTCCCATGGATTGAGTGTCGTAACACCTGCAGGGTCAAAGTCTATTGTATTGCGCGTAACTACAGTCATGCTATGCACAAGGGCTGATGCTGCGATGAGTGCGTTGCGTACAGGACGCGGATCAGGCACATGCAGACGCGCGCTGCGTAGCGCCACTGCGGCGTCCGCCGGCAAGATGCGGCCTTCGAATGCAGGCAATACGTGATCGCGCAGCCATGTACGCAGCAGCGCACCCTGTTTCGCATCGCGTCGCTCAACCAGTAAAATACCAATCTCCAATTCCTGTAGCGTCACCACGGAGATATACAACTCGGCAGCGTCCACGCTTTCGGCCCCGGCCGCCACGCGTGTATCCGCCTTTTGTTTACGTATTTTACGCAGCTCAGAAATGACATTGGTATCGAGTAAATACATCAGGCCAAATCTGCTGATTGCGCAAGATCGCGCAACTGAGGCACCTCAAACTCATTGATTTTGCTACCGGGCATCGCCAGCAGGTCTGCGATTTTCGTGCGCTTGCCGGTAAGCTTCTTATACTGTGCGAAAGTCAACAGTACATGCGCGGGACGTCCACGATCAGTGATAATCACCGGTCCTGCCTTGGTTGCATGCTTGGCTTTGCTGGCGTCTTGGTTAAACTCGCGAAAACTTAAAGCGAGGCTATGGGAAGCAATATCTCCCCCCATAGCCTTAATCGATCAGATCAGAAATTTCGTGTCCTAACGAGACACTACTTCGGCGGAATTGTCTTGCTCACAGCATTTTCCTGCTGATTCAGTGTCTTCTGTTCCGTTTTGGTGATGTGGCTGCCATTTTGACTGGCCATGTCACGTTCCTCTTGACGAATCTGACGATCGTCCTTATGTAAGGAAGCGGCTTGTCCCTTGGTCAGGGTGCCGTTCGTTACATCCTGATGGATGCGCTTGTTCTGATTGGAAAGCCGTTTATTAACTTCCTCACGGCGGGGGTGATTCTTCTGAAAGGTTGTGTCGGCCGATGATATGCCCACTAAACCAACTAGCGACCCCGTAAGGGCGGCCACGGTGATGAGCTTGCGCACTGAATTCAACATATTAAATACCTCTTACGTCAACGTTAATTGAAGGGTTTGAATTAAAACCAAAATTGTGATGTCACGAGGAGAACAACGTCACAGGTTTAATCGCGTCTACACGCATTAAGGGAGGTTAATTTGTTGCTATATAGCGACCCCGGGGCACCTCCTGGTCGCCGACAGGCTCTGGATCGCAAATTGTTGTAGGATCGCTTGATGCAATTAAAACGCCAAATCGGTTCAACAGCGATTTCAATGATAGTGGGATTCGCCTTATGTACTACGAGGCAGGTCGCCTGCGCACAAGAACCTCACCGCGCCGTCCTGACTGCTGAACAAGTGGTTCAAATATTGGACGAAACGGTCGATTGGTACCGAACCTTGGGAACTCAGCAACAAGCCGCTGATCAACCCAGTGACTTGTTGATTTTATATGCCAATCGTCAAACCGGCAACAAGGTGATGGATTTAGCCTTTGAAATTGCTCGGGCCAATGCCGAACTCTTGAGCAGCGAGGAAGATTCCAATAAGGATGATCTCGAGGCCGCGTCATCGACTCAAACCATGAGTCAGGCGCAGAGTAAGGTAGACCTTCAAGTTAAGGACATTCAAACCGAAATGGAAAGCGACCGTCGTACATTGACAACGGCAGTGGCAAGCGATAGACCGGCGCTGCAAGGAAAAATTGCTGAACTTCAGGGCGAGCTAGACCTTGCCAATGCGCGCCACAATTTGCTCGACACTATTTCGGAATTCAGTAATGGTAATAGTGCCCATAGTGCGCGGGCCGGTGCTCTGAAACTACAGATTGACGCCATTGCCGGATCCATTCCCTCGTTAAATACCGCCCCTACAGCCGCCACCAATAGCGCTGCCTCCATACCTGCCCTCAACACCGTTCCCTCGGCGAGCAACACGCTGGGCCGTTTCGGGATATGGGATCTAGCCTCGAACGTTATTCGGCTCTCACAGAAAATTTCCACAATTGAAGCCATCGATCAGCGTACGCTTAAGTTACAAGCCACCTTTGCCACTATGCGAAATCCCCCATTAGAGCAATTAAAAATATTATCCACGCGCGGCGATGTGCTGGCCGCGAAGGCCGATACGGTTACGGGGGCAGCCTTAAAAGCGGTACGCGATCAATTTGATACCTTGGCTTGGTTGTTTAAGCAGACTTCCGCCATGATCGTTCCTCTAAGTAAAGAAGGTGTATTGCTGTCCCAATATCGGCATAACCTCGTTAATTGGCGCAGCGCCCTCAGCGCTCAATATCGTCAGGCTTGGAAAGCACTGGCTAGCCGCATAGGAATTTTTGCGGCGCTGTTGGTCCTGGTATTCGTGGCGGCCGAACTGTGGCGACGTACAGTGTTCCGCTATGTGCACGATTCGCGGCGTCGCTTTCAATTGTTACTGGTGCGCAAGATAGCGCTGTGGGCATTGGTGATCGCGATAGTCGCCTCGGCTTTTGCGAGTGAATTAGGCTCATTAGTTACTTTCGCTGGGCTCATTACCGCAGGTCTCGCGGTGGCCATGCAGAGTATTTTGGTCTCAATAGTCGGTTATTTCTTCTTGATCGGTAAATATGGGATTCGCGTCGGTGATCGAGTTCAAATCGGAACGGTGTCTGGAGAAGTCATCGAGTTGGGTCTGGTGCGTTTACACTTGATGGAACTGAATGATCGTGGTTCTCTGGGACCCACGGGTCGAGTAGTCGCATTCGCTAATTCAATAGTCTTTCAGTCCTCAGGCGGGTTATTCAAACAGATCCCAGGTGTAGATATCGCCTGGCACGACACCACGCTGAAACTACCCCAAGGGTGTGACACCGCGCTAGTCAAAGACAAGTTGCTGGCCGCAGTCACCGGCGTAGTTCAAGAGTACCGAGTTGAGATAGAACGCCAGAGCAAAGAAATCCAAAAGAACACGGCCTCAAAATCCGGAACCGACGTCACACCGCAGGTACAGCTGCATTTTTCCAATGATGGGGTGGAAGCTTTAGTGCGTTATCCGGTTAATTTGAAACACTCAGCAGAGATCGATGAGCGGGTGTCCCGGGAATTATTGGGGGTTATTTCTAATACTGTTAAGACGCCAGCACACAACTAGGACGGCAGCGCTGCAGGTTGCCTACTCTAATGCAGAAGCCGCGAATGCCTCATCAAATCGTAAGCCGCTAGCCAGCAGGGATTCAATTTCAACCCGTTGCCATTCCCGCCGAATCTGACCGTCGATCAACAAGACCGCCCGATCCGCGTAATGCTGCACGATATCGAGCGCATGGGTTGCGAGCAATAGGCTTGCGTGATGGGTCTTAAGGTAGTTGCCTAAATATCGCTTCAATACCAATGCGCTTGAGGGATCCAGTCCATTAAACGCTTCGTCAAGGACAATGAGCGCAGGATTGCCAATGAGCGCCAGAAGTATCGAAAGCTTCTGGCGGGTTCCGAGCGACAGCGTGTCGACAAACGAGTCCAGGTAGGGACTAAATCGTAGCTCGTCGGCAAGTCTCAAGAGATCATCGCTCAATGACCCCAGACGTTTAGCGCCCGCATGAATTTCTAAGCATTGCCGCGCCGTCAGTAATCCAGGAAGCGCTTCTGGCGCGCAGCCAAACCCTAGTTGCCGTTTGGCGGAAAACGTAGTCGCCAATTGCCCCGCGATATGTACGATAGACCCAGCGGCGGGGACCTTGTGGCCGACGACGCAATCGAGCAGAGTACTCTTACCGCTACCATTGGGGCCAAGAAGGCAGACCCATTCACCGGGAGCGATAGACAACGAAAGATTATTAATCACTCTCCGTGATCCATAACTCGCTGACAACCCAGAAATGTCTAAATGATTCACGACGCGCGAGGACCTGCCGAGCGGGCGAGGGCAAACGCACAACCTAGCGTCGCGACCGCAACGACAATTGCACTTAAGATAAGACCGCCGCAAAAAGACGCGTGCCATGGCGCTCCCATGACACTCAGTAGTGCTGAAACCATCGCGCACCCTCCGACACTTACGAGTGATGGGGGCAGAGTTATACGCCAGAAAATAGTTCGAGTGCTAATCGGTAATGGCTCCAACCATCGACCCGCCGAATAACTCGTCGTAATCATGGCGGACACTAATAGAAGAACGCCAGCTGCAAAAGTAAATACCAAAATAAAACCTAAGCCGGCTGCGGCCGATGCGCCCATGGGCACTGCTAAAAGAATAGGCAGCACCGTACGGGCGACAATTTTCGGCTGAGCGCTGGCAAACATTTGGCGGATCGACCAAATACCCAGCGCTTTAAGCGAGGGTCGCAAGGGTGCCACTTCGCTAGCACGATGCGGCACATATCGGGATCCGGGAGGTGTATCAGCCAGTTTGGGGGCTGGAACGAGGTAACTCAATAATGCGCCGATAGTGATGCTCACGGAAGCCATCAGCACTACAACGCCTACATCATCAATTGCATTTAGAGCGATGCCTTCGCACACAAATACCATACTTAAAAATATGAGTGCTATGCCGAGTGGTGCCAGTTCAATGGTAAGGGCATCCACGGCTGTCTGCCAGGGCTGGACGGGTAGAGCGACGAGCCAAGAACGCCGATATGCGCCTCGGCTGCGGATTCGACGTCTCGCAATGAGCATCGCGCTAACGATCGCTGGAATAATAGTAGTTAGAACCGGCGAAAGTCGTAACTCATGCAGTGCGCCTGTGACTATTCCTCTGTTTCGTAGTGATAAGTAGGTCGTTACGGTACAAGCGATGGCAAAAATCAGTGGCCAGCGAACACGCCTCACCCAGGAACAATTTGTCCAAGTAAAATATACAGTGTTTAAGCGAGGGTAAGATTTCATGTGTTGTGTACCAGACTAGGTTAAACAGACAGGCGGTTGTCGTTATTGGTTCCCGCGCTGATCGGGATTTTGGTAATACGTCGTGTAATTCGGCTTAGCTTTTCTAGGAGAAATCATGAAGTAATGGATATTTTTACAGCTCATTCGGCGTGCCGGGCGTGTATTGGGCGTCATCGCGGGCGCAATAGTTCTAATTTCTGGTGCAGCCCACGCATCCGACGCCGATGATCGTCGAAATTTGGGCGCACTTGATACAAAATATCAACGAGCCGTCAAAGATAATGACGCAAGAACTATGGCGGTGATTCTTGACAAGCACTTTGTGGTCGTTGAAGGCGACGGGAAACGGTGGACCAGGGCGGACTTGATCAAGAGTGCGACCGATGGAAGTACGCATTACGAGCATCAAGAGGATACCGAGCAAACCGTGCGGCTATTCGGCGACACGGGCTTGTGACCGCGAAATTGTGGGTTAAGGGTTTGGAGGACGGCGCGAAGGTGGATTATACACTGTGGTTTAGCGACACTTACATTCGTACGCCGACCGGTTGGAGCTACGTTTTTGGACAGGCATCTCTGCCGCTGCCCAGCACCGCGCATTAAACGCGACAGCTTTGACCTATGAATTCTCTTTTTGAAAAAATTGGCTCTCGTAATGTCGTGATGCTGACGTAAATGCCTGGCCCGCATTGCTCGTGGCTTACTTGCTGATTCCAGGTGTCATATAGGTGTCAAACCAATCTACGACACGCGACATGGCGTCCAATTGATCTGAGCGCTTGAAAAAAAAGTGACCTTCGTCCGGATAGACGACGAACCTCGTCGGTACCCCTAGGCGGCGCAGGGCATTCCAGTATTCGTATGACTGCGTGATCGGTACTTCGGCATCTCGATCACCCGACAACAGTAATGTTGGGGTATGCACGTGCTTGATGAAGTTTATCGGGGAACTGCGCGCATAAACGTCCGGATCATTGTAAATCGATGCGCCAAAGTAGGGAATCATCCAGGTATCGATGTTATTGGTGCCGTAATAGCTCAACCAGTCGGAAAGGCCGGCGCCCGCCACGGCGGCTTTGAACCGATCGGTTTGCGTCAGCGCCCACATCGTGACGTATCCGCCATAGCTCCAGCCGGTAATTCCGACGCGTTCGCCATCAATCGGCGCAATTTTTAGCACGGCGTCGACTCCGGTGAGCACGTCGCGCAGGTCGCCGCCTCCGAAGTCCTTCACATTGGCTTGCGTAAACGACTCCCCTTGGCCGTAGCTGCCGCGCGGATTCGGCTTGAACACGAAGTAGCCATGGCTCGCCAGCGCCGCATCGAAAGACTCGAGCGCAGTAGGATAAATTGGATAATGTGCGAAAGCCGGTCCGCCATGCACATCAACGACGAGAGGATAACGCTTACCGGGTTCGATATTCGGCGGCGCTATCAGCATGCCTTGCACGTCATACGGTGCGCTCTTCCAGGAAATGTTCGCTACCTCTCCGGTTATCCGCAGAAGCTTCGCATTCGCCTTGGTAATCGGCTTCCACTTGCCCGGTGGCCCCGTCTCCACCTCAGGGGGCATTACATAGGACTGACGAATGACGGCTGAATACTTCCCATCCAAGGATAGCGAGATCCCGGTGTCACCCGGCGTGAAGCCCATAACGGTGTTTGCCCAAATCATCTGCGGTGCGCGCCACAGCTCGTGCTGCGACCTGGCGTTAACATCGATGGACGCCAGCACCTCTTCGCCGGCAGCAAACTCCGTCGCCATGATGCTCGAGGCCGAAGTATTCCATGTGAACGTATGCACGGACGCCGCAAGGCCGGGGGTCACGTCGAGCGGTGTCCCGCCATCCTTCCCAATCACGTAGAGATCGCCGCCGGTGATGGTCTCATCGCTCATGAGACCCCCGATGTAAGCGATGCGCTTTCCGTCACCGGACCAGCGTGGCGATGCAATTTGCAGTAGCGGCTTTAGAAGGGTGTGTACCGCGCCATCGTTCGCATCCATCAAATCAAGTTCCGCAATCCACCAGTTATCGTCACCGGAGCCGTGCGCCGCAGTGACTGCGAATTGCCGGCCATCGGGCGCCCAGTCATATTCATAGACGTTCAGATCCGAAGGACCCAGTACCTGGATTGCGCCACCTTGAGCGGGAATTACGGCCAACCGCTGTTCATAGATTGTCGAGGAAAGAGCTCCGGAATCGCGACCGAGCGGATTCAGGGGACCCGGTAGTTTGGGGGCACCCTCGGAATATAGAAATGCAATACGCATCGCGTCAGGCGACCAACGTGGGGTATCCAGTGGACCATGCGCCTGAGTGAGAGTCTTAGCCCGAGTGCCCGCAGCATCAGCGACAGCAATTTGCGTCTGTTCCTTCGCATCCGTCGTTACGAATGCGATTCGCGTCCCGTCGGCTGACCAGGCCGCGCCATGTTCATCGCAGACCGACCCGGGGCAGGCCGTTAAGCGAACCGCGCCAGATCCATCCCGCGCGTTGACCAGCCACAGCGCGGATACATCGACGTCGGCCCCATCACGCTTGCCACTCGTCACGCTGCCGTACACGAGACGCTTGCCGTCCGGCGATAGAGCTACTTCATTGAATACATGCACCGAATTGAGGACGTCTAGGATGGGTGTAACAGCCGGCGTCGCGACCGCTATTGGTAGTCCGCAAATCCCGGAAGCAAAGCAGAAAAACCACCTTGAAAAAGCGGGCGATAGATGGCGCATGTTCAGCTGATCCTTTTCGTTAGAAGTGAGACACTTCATTATCTCCCGACTGTATCAAAAAATCTCGGCTACGCTGAGGCAAATGAGTTGGTTTTGATTAGGCAGCAAGTTTGAGTGGCCTAATTTTTGCGACTTGCTGCTTAAGAGGGGTCTTCGCCTGGCACATGCTCTATGACTATTGACGCCTAGCGTGCGCTGATGGTCGCATTACATTGCACTTCCACACGCGCGCCGAACGCTAAGCCGGTAGTTGCAAACGCCATTCGCGACGGGAAATGCGTCGTGAAATAATGCCGATACACAAGGTTGAACGCAGGCCAATCCTTAATATCGGCGAGGGCTACGGTGCACTGCACGACTTCGTCAAAGCTCGATCCGTGCCGCGCGAGAGTCGCACCGATGTTATCCATTGCCTGCTTGGCCTCAGCTGCCATCCCACCGATAACGAGCTTACCGGACTTGTCCGTGCCAAGAGTGCCGGACAGATAAAGCATGGCGCCAACCCGCACCGCCTCTGAAAAGGGGAGATTCATCGTGGTGGGTAGATCAGCCACCGGATAATACTCCGACCTAGATACAGCCACGGGACCCGCCACCAGGCCGGTACTTACCAGAACGATCGCCATTAGAACCACACGCTTAACGTCAATTGTCATTTCGTATTCTCCTCATTTGAATTCAGCTGAAAGCCAATCGATAGATTGTGACTGCCGCCGAAAAAAATGAAATGATAATAGATCTCTGTCAACAAATGACCCGAAGTGCCTGCAACCGCGAGAAGTCACGATCATGGGTGACCAACGCATCAGCGCCGATGGCAAGGGCACTGGCAGCTTGTACTGCGTCTGGCAACTTCAGCTTTAATGTTGCGCGTAGCCGCGCCGCCGCCTGGGCTTCAAAGATGGAAATGAATCGCGGGCCCAGTTGGGCATGACCTTCGAGTTGGTAGATGATGGGTGCGGAATCCATCAGGAGCAGCGCGTTCTGGCCTAGTCCCGTGAGTGTTATCGGGACCATTCGTCGCGCAGCTTACGAAGAGTGGTGCCGCTACGTTGCCCCCAAAGTCCGTGTCCGGAGTTCACCAATGGCAAAATAGAAAGTTGGCGTTTAGCCACGTCCAACGAATCAAGCGGCACTAGCGCCGCGATGGGTTTACCGTGCCGAACAATGACCGTAGCATCGCCCCCCGCAGCTTCTTCCACCCCGAGCCAAGATTTTTTGGACATGCGAAGTTCCCCCAAACCTGTACAGACTGTACGGGATCCTCAGAGGTTAGTCAAAATTCAGCCGAGATTTAATACGGCGAATCGCTGCTCGGCTTTCGCACGGCACTAGGGGAGTTCGTGAATTCTTTGAAAGCATCCACTAAGTCCCGCGCCGATTTAACTAGTAGAGTGGTATCGACACCCACCGCGACAAATAACGCGCCCAAACTTAAATAATGCGCCGCCATCTTCCGATCACTGGTGAGTGTGCCCGCAGCCTTGCCTAGCTTAATAACGGTGGCAATGCCCTGTTCAATGGCCTCGGTGACTTTCGGATCGGATGGTTTGCCTAGTAGACCCATGGTGGCCGATAAATCCGCAGGACCGAAGAACACGCCGTCGATTCCCTCAACTTGGGTAATGTCAGCAAGATTCCCCATCGCCGTTATAGACTCGACCTGTGCTATTACACACATTTCAGCATCGGCCTTATGCAGGTAATCATCGATTTGATTCCAACGCGAGGCGCGCGCAAGGGCGCTTCCCACACCGCGTATGCCCCGAGTCGGATAGCGCGTTGCGGATACTGCCTCAGCCGCCTGTGCAGCGGTCTCCACCATTGGAATTAGTAGAGTTTGTACTCCGCCGTCTAAATACTGCTTGATGAGTTCTGCATCGTCGGACACGGGTCGCACCACGGCCTGCGTGTTGTAGGGTGCCATCGCTTGTAGTTGTGGCAATACGCTGCGTGGATCGTTCGGCGCATGCTCCGCATCTATACATAGCCAATCAAAACCGGTGCTCGCGAGTAGCTCGGTTACATAAGCATTCGATAAGCCCGCCCAAAGACCAATTTGAGGACGACCGGCTAGGATGGCTTGTTTGAAAGTATTGGTAGGGATTTTCATACAAACCGCAATGAGATATTCCCAAGCGGGCCGTAGTCGGCATGCAAAACATCTCCTCGTACCGCAGGCGTGGGCCGCGTGAAGGAACCGCCAAGAACAATGTCGCCTGCATTAAGTTGTTCGCCATGGGGCGCAATCTTATTGGCGAGCCATGCGACACCCGTAGCCGGGTGATTGAGTACGGCGGCGGCAAGTCCGGTCTCTTCAATCACGCCATTCTTATAAAGCATAGCACCCACCCAGCGCGGATCAATGCTATCCGGCCTGACGGGACGGCCACCCAGCACTACACCCGCGTTTGCGGCAAAGTCAGCGATGGTGTCGAATACCTTTCGCATCGCTTTAGTGTCGCGATCAAATTGTTCAATCCGAGCGTCAATAATTTCTAATGCAGGCGTGATGTATTCGGTGGCCTTCAAAACATCAAACAGCGTCACGCTGGGTCCTTTTAGCGGTTCACGCAGTACGAACGCCAGTTCCACTTCGACTCGAGGCGCAATGAATCGGTCTATAGAGATATCATTACCGGATTCAAAAAACATATCATCCATCAAGGGCGCATAGTCGGGCTCGGCAATTTGTGAAGCCATTTGCATGGCACGCGACGTGAGTCCGATTTTTCGCCCCCGAATGCGCCGGCCATCCGCCACTTCTAATTTCACCCACTCGGTTTGAATGGCATAGCCATCCTCAATGGTCATGTTGGGATATTCGCTGGAAAAATGTCTTAGTTGGGTTCGACTCTTACGGGCGTCGTAGAGCCGTTTAGCGAGTGTTCGGGTGATTTCTGGCGATAGCATAAAAATCTCGTGTTACGCGAAACTCAAGGTTTCTTGAAACGGGTGTGTAAATTATTATGTTTCCAGGTGCCAGCCTCGCTGAACTCGTTGAGTTCCATCGATAGAGCGAACCCTTGAGTTGCGTAGGTTTCTGCAAAATGGGTTTTCATGAGATCGAATAACCCATTAGCGGCAGCGTCTTTTGCAACCTGGCTACGTCCTGCGCCAATTTTTAAGTTTGCATGGACAAATCCGGCATCAGTAGCGCTACCGTCCGCGATACAGAAATCCTCACAGGGCAAAGCACGCACTCGAACTCCGCCGGGGGGGAATACGGCATTTCCCTCAACGCGTAAATCCACCATGAATTGCGCGAGCTTGCGACACAGCTCCGGGAAGCGTCCCACTTTACGCAAATTGCTGCTGTATTCCAAGGTCATATGCGACATCTAAATTCCTCGGTTCACGCGGCGATGCTCATGGTGGCGACCGTACAGCCCACGGCAAATATCGGAATGGGCTGGTAGAACTGTAGAGTTCCGAGGCCCCCAGCGGCGGCGGCGACGCTGATAAAGGTACGGATCTCGAATCCGCCTTGACCCGCCTCGCGATAAGTGGCCTCGTCGTTATACGCTAAGAGGGCATTTTTATTATTCAACGACCAAGTATTCAAAAATTTGCGATCCCACGGCTCGTTAATCTTGCCGGAGTCGGGCGTGGCAGGCCAATGCGATATGCCACCTGTGCCTATAATGGCAATTCGCTCGGAACAACTATCGGCCGCTCGCCGTAGTGCTTCGCCGAAGGCCCAGGCGCGGTGCAGTGGCGTTAAGGGTGGTCCCTGACAATTAATATTTACGGGAATAATTGGCAGGTCGTAGTTTGGTGTCAAAAAATGTAGCGGCACCATGATGCCATGATCGAATTTCCATTCCTCCGCGTAGGCAATATCAACGCTTTGCATGATTTCTCGGATCAGGCGTCTTGAAAGATCTGCATTGCCGGGAATACTGGTCCGCGCAATTCCTAGCCACTGGGGATCTTCGATAGGTCCTTCATATCGATCGGCCATACCCACGGCGAAGGAGGGCATATTATTCATGAAGAAGTTAGCGAAGTGTTCTGCGGCTATGACAATGAGTGCATCTGGGCGGCTAGCCATGAGTTGTTCTGACATGCCACCATAAGCCGCATGTAGGCTTTTAACTGCTGCGGGGTCTGCCATATGAGTGCGCCCGGTAATGCCGGGTGCATGGCTGCAAATGCCGGCAAATACCAGGCTCATACGTTAGCTACCTTTTCATTCAACTCAGTCGTCATGGCATAAATGCCAGCGCGTACCGCGCCATACTGGGCCACACCGTTACGCATTGCGGCAATGTACTCAGCCCATGGCATGCCGAGAAAAGCCGCGTAATGCATTAGTAGTTGGCCGTTGGCCCCTAAGACATAAATCAAACCAATATCGCGAGTCTCGATCGCGGCGCGCTCCTCGCGGGTTAGATCGTATCGATCAAGAACGGTGCCCGGTTCGGCGCGAAATAGGGTTTGTACGCCCGGATCGCGATTGAGGTCAAATAGAAATTTCTGCGTAGAATACAGGCTCATGGCCTTAAGTTTTCCATCGCCTTAAGTGCCCCATCGCGGAATGTGGTGCGAGCCTAAGCTTAAGCAGATATTTTTGGGCTCTAAAAATACCTCGTAACTCCAAGTGCCGCCTTCGCGACCCGTTCCCGATTCCTTGGTGCCGCCGAACGGCTGACGCAGGTCGCGCACGTTTTGGCTGTTGACGAAGCACATGCCGGCTTGGATGGCGGCGGCGACTCGATGGGCGCGACCGATGTTCTCGCTCCAAACATAACTACTTAAGCCATATCGAATATCATTGGCTTTAGCGATGGCATCAGCTTCATCCTTGAAGGGAATGAGACAGGCTACCGGCCCGAAAATTTCCTCTTGCGCGATTCGCATACGATTGTCGACGTCGGCAAATACCGTGGGATTGACGAAATTTCCTGCCTTAAATTCAGCACCCAGCGTGGGTGGCCCCACCCCGCCGCAAAGTAGCGTGGCGCCTTCCTTAGGGCCGAGCTCAATATAGCTACGGACTTTGTCGAGATGAGCCTTACTGATCATCGGGCCAATGATAGTTTTTTCGTCCAGCGGATCGCCCACACTAATGCGTTGCGCGCGCTCAGCAAATTTTTGCACGAAGTCAGTGTAAATTGATTGGTGGATCAGAATGCGTGAACCCGCTGTGCAGCGTTCACCATTATTGGAGAATATCATGAAGAGGGCGGCGTCGAGCGCGCGCGGCAAATCGGCGTCATCAAAAATCACGAATGGGCTCTTGCCACCGAGTTCCATCGAAAACTTCTTAAGGCCCGCGGCTTTGACGATACGATTACCGGTAACGGTGGAGCCGGTAAACGAGATGGCTCGTACGTCGGGGTGCGCGCACAAGGGTTCGCCTACTTCAGTGCCGAAACCGTGGACAATATTGAGCACACCTGGTGGAATTCCGGCTTCCAGTGCGAGTTCACCCAATCGAGAGGCGGTAAGCGGTGACAATTCGCTCATTTTTAACACCACGGTGTTGCCGAAAGCTAGCGCGGGAGCGACCTTCCAGGTGGAGGTCATAAACGGCACGTTCCAGGGCGAAATCAGTGCGCACACGCCCACGGGTGAGAACAGCGTGTAGTTTAAATGCGTGGGCGTAGGGTAGGTATGCCCATCGACTCGGACACACATTTCGGCGAAGTAGTGAAAATTATCAGCGGAGCGAGGGATTAATTGTTTACCGGTCTGGGAAATGACTTGACCAGTGTCTTCGGTTTCGGTTTTTGCGATTTCGGGTATTTTACTTGCAATGAGATCGCCTAATTTGTGTAATAGCTTGGCGCGCTCAGGGGCTGGCGTTTCTGCCCATGCGGGAAAGGCCGCTTGGGCGGCCGCTACCGCGGCCTCGACATCCCGCGCACCGCCGCGTGCCACTTCCGCCAAGGTTGACTGCGTGGCGGGGTTAATCGATTCGAAGTAGTCGCGGCTTTTAACTTCCTTGCCGTTGATTAGATGCTGAATTTGCAACATAGCTGTCCTTCAACCTCGGCCTAGCGACCGTAAATATTATCCGCCGAAATAGTATTCACTAGGCGGCCGAGCCCGTCTATTTCGCAGACTATTTCATCGCCGGGCATCACATTCACCACGCCCTCAGGCGTTCCCGTGAGAATGACATCCCCGGTGCTCAATGTCATAAAAGAACTCAAATATTCGATCAGGTAAGCAATGTCAAACACCAAGTCGCGCGTGTTGCCATGTTGAGTACACTTGCCGTTTACGAAGGTCCGCAATTCCAGACTGCCGGGATCGTCAATGTCGGTGCTGTCCACAAACCAAGGTCCAAGCACTGTGCCGCCATCGCGATTCTTGACCCGTAAATTGGGGCGATACCAATTTTCTAGGTAATCGCGAATGGCGTAGTCGTTGGCGATGCAGTAGCCCGCGACGTGGTGCATTGCGAGTGCCTTTGGCACTTGGGTTGCCGGGCGCCCGACGATGACCGCCAATTCGCATTCATAGTGCATGAAGCTGACATCGGCGGGTCTACGCGTTTGGCCGCGATGACCGAGTAAGGTACCCGGGCCTTTTAGAAATACTAAGGGTTCGTCTTGGGCTTTGAAAGAGAGCTCTTTGGCGTGCTCAGCGTAATTGAGGCCGAGTGCAATGATGGTGCCTACTTCGAAGGGGGGCAGCCAGACCACATCATCCTCGGCAACCACGCGTCCGTCGGCCAGCCGAATACAGACCGGCTGCACCGCATCACCGGGCGAGGGCGCAGCAGCCTTAGGGATTGCCGGATAAGCTTCGTGTATCGCGCCCGAGTAAGCGACTCGAGCACGCATCATAGGACTCTACTCACGAATTGATTACTAAGCCGGCCAAGTCCGTCGATATCGATATCCACACTTTGACCGCCACGAACTCGCGGTGCAGCGGCCGCAATGCCGACGCCCAGTACGTCGCCGGGCCGCAGCGTCATAAACTCGGTAACATCCTGAAGCAATCGTGCTACAGAACGCACTAAGTCGGAGGTACTCGACGATTGTACAAGTGCACCATCGAGGTAGGTGCGTATGGTCAGTTTGTCGGGATTCAGCGAATACGGACTAGTAGTGGAGCTAACTGGCGTCACGCGGGGGCCTATGGGGCAAAACCCATCGCGCGCTTTGAACCTAATTGACGGCCGGTGATAACTTGAGTGCGGGACGCTAATATCATTCATGATGAGATACCCAGCAAGATAGTCCAAGGCTTGCATCTCAGATACGCGGCAGGCCACACGACCAATGACTACTCCTAAACAAGCTCCCACTTCAAGTTCCGTTGCATCCACTGGAATGTAAACAATGTCTCCCGTCGATGCTAGCGTGTTGCGTGGTTTTATATAGAGCACTGGCGCCTTGGGCGCTCCCATATAAGGCGGAGCGTTGACGCTATCGCCTAGGGCGGCGAGTGCGGATCGATGATTAAGCAAAGTGCCATAGACCGTTCCGCTTAAACAAAACGGCGCTACATCGAATGGCATGGCTAGACGCGCACTATTTACTAACATATTAGTAATATATTCGATATGATGAGCCAATGTCAACGAAACCCGTGCCCACAAAACCAGTGCCCACGAAACCTGTGCACCGTAACTTGCCCTTACTCCTGTTACAAGCGCGTGAACGAGTCATGGCCCGTTTCCGGCCACTACTCAACGCGAGCGGCGTTACCGAGCAGCAATGGCGCATCGTGCGTGTGTTAATCGATCAAGGACCGTTGGAACCACGCCAAATTGGTGAGAAATGCCGGATTTCTAGTCCCAGTCTCGCAGGAGTGCTGGCGCGGATGGACGAACTTAAGATGATCGAGCGCGAACGATTCGATCACGATCATCGACGGGTATTAGTTTCACTCACTACACGTAGTCGCGCGCTTGCAGCGCAACTGGCACCGCAGATTGATGCGGCGTACGGCGAGATTGAGGAACGGATTGGAATACGAGCGAGCACGCAGCTTTATGCAGCCTTGGACGAATTGATTGGTGAGCTAGGTTAAGCTCAAACTTGCATGGCAAAAAAACCCTCAACACCTATAGACGTATTGTATGGCCTTGAGCCTGTCATTGATACTTACGGAAGCGTAGGGAACGATTCGCTAGAACGTTTTGTTCAGATATCGTGTCCGTATTGTGGTGAATCGTATGGCGTTTTGCTTGATTTGTCGGCCGGCTCCCAGAGTTACGTACAGGATTGTGAGGTCTGCTGTCAGCCGATAACTCTAAATCTAGTGGTAGATGAGAACAACGAATTTGTCAGCCTTGAGGCCGAACGACTCGATTGATGTGGCACTAAAAGGCGCTGCGAAGCTAAAACGCCCGCGCACTCGCCGGCGTGCGTGCCCCTCCGTCGGCCACTAACGCTGTACCTGTGACAAACGATGAGTCTGCGGACGCGAGAAAGAGCGCACACCCCGCCATCTCATCCGCTACAGCCACTCGCCGCAAGGCGATGCGTTGCGCCAGGGCATCGAATGCTTGATCCACGGTACCGCCATATTTTTGCGCGTGCTCACGCATTTCCTCTTCGCTCATGGGCGTGCGCACCCAGCCGGGACAAAGGCAATTAGCGCGAATTCCATATTGACCGTATTCATTCGCGAGTGTGCGAGTGAAGGCAATAAGTCCCGCTTTACTGGTGGCGTAACTCGCCATGCCTGCCGAACCATTAAACGCGGCAACCGAGGCTATGTTAACGATCGCGCCACCACCGCCCTGTTGCAAATACGGTAGAGCTGCGCGGCAGACACGCATGGTGCCGGTTAAATTCACATCGAGAGTGTGTTGCCATACAGCATCGTCAATGTCTGCGGCATTATCCGCGTGCATGATGCCGGCGGCGTTTACAATAATATTAAGAGTGCCTAAGTTGGCTGCTAATTGAACGCTAGTGGCCACCGCAGCTTGATCGGTCACATCACAAATATGCGTATGAGCCCCCGTTTCAGCCCCTAGTGATTTAAGCAAAGAGGACTGTAGACCCACCGCGAGCACGGCCGCCCCTTCAGCACGAAAACGTCGAACGATGGCGGCACCAATACCACTCTCAGCTCCGGTGACCAACGCCGTTTCACCAGTAAGGCGCGTCATGAGCGCAACCGCGCACCAGTAGGGTCATAAAATCCTTTGAGCTTTAAATCCACGGCGTGTCTTACTCCCGCTACTTCCACTTCGAATCCTCCTGATCTCAAACTCTCGGCGCTAATGCCCGTAGCGCATTTTATAGAGGCCAACGCGAGTGAAGAGCCTACCCGAAAGCCCCAAGCCCCTGAGGTGACGTAACCCACTATTTCTTCATTCTGCCAAATAGGTTCGCCTCGATGCAGATAAGGACCCTCTGCCAGAGTCGCATCGCGAACCTTGAGGTTGACCAGGCGATTAACCAAAGGCGGTGCCTCACGTAGTCGCACCAACGCTTCCCGACCGATAAATCCACCGGGCTTGTCAAAAGCCACCGCGAACGCTAATCCCGCCTCGAGTGGCGTGTCGTCTTCTGTAAGATCCGCACCATAGTGCACGAAACCTTTCTCTAGACGACAGTGGTTCATGGCCAAAAATCCGCTGTGCTGCAACCCGTGTTCTGCACCCGCACTAATTAGCGATTCGTACACATGTCTTGCAAAATCGGTGCTGGGATAAATCTCGAATCCTAGTTCACCATAAAACGATCGTCGCAATACCCAGGCTCGGGCCAACCCTAAGTCAATTTCCCGCGCCATGCCAAACGGCAGACTCTGCGTCGAGAGGTCATCACCGGTAAGCGACGCGAGAATAGCTCGCGATTTTGGCCCGCTTAATGCATACATCGCATACTGCGCGGTCACGTCATGGATTTCCACCTGCCACTGGTCGCTGACCTGGGCGCGAAACCAAGCGCGATCCCGTACTTGCGAAGGGTGTCCAGTGACCACCAAAAATCTCTCATCTTCCAAACGGGTCACGGTGAGATCCGCTTCCACGCCGCCACGGGTATTCAGCCAGTGGGTGTACACCGAGTGACCCACTGGAACATCAATGTCGTTCGCTGAAACCCAGTTCAATGCATTCAACGCATCCTTGCCAGTCACATGAAATTTACCGTAACAGGACAGATCGGTCAGTACCGCACTATCGCGTGCCAACAAGCATTCGCGCTCCACTTCGCGGTTCCAGGGCTGATAACCAAATCCCGGCGTAGGCGTAGGTGCCGGCGTTTCATTGACCCGTGGTGTTCCATCGAGACGCGGTGTCCTATCCAGGAGCGCATAATAAAGCGGTACCTCCCAGCCACTGCGTTCGCCCATCACGGCACCCGCCGCGGTTAGTCGATCATGTACGGGGAAGTGCCGCACACCGCGTGCTGTCTTCATCTGGTGTCCCGGCCAGTGCAGTGTCATGTGTAAGCCTACGGACTCTGTTACTCGTTCGCGCAGGTAACGATGGTTGGACTGGAACGCCATTGCGCGTTGCGCGTGCAGCATGCCCATTCCCACCGACGGCAGCCCCGTGGTTGCCCACTCCGCCATAATTTTTCCAGCCCCGCCGGATGACAGGATGCCATTAGAATTAAATCCAGCGGCAATGAACAGTCCTCCCAAATTAGGCGCGGGACCCAGGTAGGCGCGTCCATCCGGTGTAAAACTTTCTGGTCCGCAAAAGAATAACTGGATTTCAGTATCCGCCAGGATGGGAACACGAGAATAGGCCTGCTCTAGGATCGGCGCCATGTGCTCAAGGTCAGGGGGAAGTTCATCGAAAGAAAAACTCTCAGGGATTGCGCCCCGCGCAGGCCACGCCTTGCCCACCGCCTCGAAGCCACCGATCAACAACTTACCCGTATCCTCCTTAAAATACGTGCGCTCGTCCGCTACGGTCAGAACCGGGGTCGTCTTAGCTAGCCCTGGGATGACGTCGGTCACCACATAAAAATGCTCGGCTGCTTGTAGAGGCACCGATACCCCGAAGCGTTTCGCAAAATCATGGCTCCAAATGCCCGCAGCCAATACCACCCGATCACAGGTGATCTCACCACGAATGGTTCTCACCGCGACAATTTTGCCATCGCGTATCGTAAGATCGGTCACTGCTGTTTGTTCAAATACCTGTGCGCCGTGCAGCTTTGCGCCTTTGATCAACGCGTTGGTGACATCGAGCGGAGTTACCTGGCCGTTCGATGGGACGAATAACCCGCCCAATACATCATCCACACGCAGGAGCGGCCACGCCTGCGCAACTTCGGATGCTGACAAATAGTGTGCCGTGACGCCGAGTCGCTTCGCCGCGGAATAAGAACGCTTGATTGATTCGTGGCGGCCGGCCGAAAGCGCGACAGTCAGTGAACCATTTTCTTTATAACCTGTCGCCTGTCCAGTCTCACCCTCAAGACTCTTGAATAAATTCGTGGTGTACTGCGCAAGTTCTGTTTGGGCCTTGGAGTCGCGCAATTGCCCAACAATGCCCGCCGCGTGCCAGGTGGTGCCACTCGCGATGCGATCGCGCTCTAGCAATACGGCATCGTCAATCCCCAGATGCGCGAGATGATAAAGCGTGGATGCGCCAATTATGCCGCCGCCGATGACGACTACCCGTGCGCGGGCAGGTAGAGCTCCCCTCATGTTTGCGTCCAAAAGTGAACATAGCAACACCCATTATTGCTCGGTGTTTGTTGGGTACTACAGTGCACCCGCATGATTATAGGTGGAGTTCCGTTATGCAGTAAATCATCTAAGTGTGCTATCGCACAGACACCTGGGGTCGATAATTTGATGCTGCACTGTTACTATTCGACCCAGGGGTTGCAGTAAGTCGTGATGCGCTCGAATATATTTTCCTACGGCTTCCGGTCGAGCTTTCTCCTGGCAGGTATCGCCGCAATGCTGCTCGTGCCGCTCTGGGCATACAGTTTTGTCACCGGTATCCCACTTGGCTCGTCTTGGCCGCCGATGCTCTGGCACGCGCATGAAATGTTGTTTGGCTTTATCGCGAGCGCGATGGCGGGGTTTCTGCTCACGGCCGTGCCGAGCTGGACCGGTGAGACAGGATCTGCGGGCCGCTCGCTCATTGTCCTCGCCAGCATCTGGCTTGCCGCTCGCGTATTGATCGCAAGCTCTGCGCTGTGGCCCGCGGCATTGATTGCCGCAATAGATTTAGCGTTTCTCCCCGCGCTCGGCGTTTTGATTGCTCGACCGCTGCTTCACTCCCGCAGCCGCAATACCCCGCTCCTGGCGGTGCTCGCACTTTTTTGGCTCACGGATCTGGTCTTTCAAATTGGACTGATTCGCGATAATCCGCAACTCGCACAGCATTCGCTGCACGTCGGCATCGATGTCATGCTGGTGCTGGTCACGGTGATCGGCGGACGCATCATCCCGTCGTTTACGAGCGCGGGCTTGCGCTCGCTCGGGTTGCCGGATGTTATCCAGAACAGCTCTGCTCTGACCGGGCTCGCCGTCGCCGCAATGGTCGCGATGATGCTAAGCGATGTGTTCTGGTGGGAAAGCCAATTGGCCGGGGTGATTGCAGCGGTTGCGGCGAGCGTTCAGGCCGTACGGTTGCTGCAATGGTCAACCTGGCGGACGCTGCGCCAGCCGATCGTGTGGGTGCTACATTTAAGCTATGCCTGGCTGCCGGTTGGGTTGGCATTGAAGGCCGTTGCCTTGTTGTCTGACGCCGCGTTCGCGACGTTCTGGCTTCACGCGCTGACTATTGGAGCATTAGCGACGATGATCCTAGCGGTCATGACCCGAGCCTCGCTCGGTCATACCGGCCGTGCGCTGATCGTGGATTTCCGGATCACTTTTGCCTACCTGTTGCTCACTGCGGCGGCTGTAGTGCGCGTTTTCGGATTGTTGGTCCTTGGGCTGAATTACCCGGTTGTGATCATCGTGAGTGCCTTGTTCTGGACCACCGCATTTGCTCTCTTCGTTTTTGTATACGCACCGATCCTGTGGGGACCGCGCGCCGATGCTAAAGCTGGTTAGTGCAGCAATTTAATAAAGGGAGATCATCGTGAAAATAGAATCGGTCGTCGATCAATCAATTGATCCCGTTAGCGACGTGCTCAAGTGGATCTTACTGGTCGTTGCGATCGTAACATTCGCTGTCCTTGCCTGGTCTGTCGGCGTCACTTACCAGAATGCACCGCCTTTTCCGGACCGTTTCGTCGCTGCCGATGGCACGCTCTTGATGTCGGCAGGAGACGTTCAAGCAGGCAAATCGGGCTTTCAGAAAGCCGATCTCATGGACTACGGGAGTCTGTATGGCATGGGTTCTTATTTTGGTCCGGACTATACCGCGGAATATCTCGTGCGGCTGGGAGAACTCACCGAACAAAACATCGCTCAATCGGCGGATAAAAAGACGCTGACCGCGGTGAGCGCCGAGCGCAAGGCGGGCATCCGGTTGGCGATGCAAGCGCAACTGTGGCAGGTCGACCTCACGCAGCGTGTGGCGGTCATTCCCAGCGCGTTAGCCGGTGCCATCTCGACCTTGCAAACCGACATCGCAGAGCAACTGCAACACAATGACTTCGCCAAGGGCTGGACACAGGCGTACAGCCTCGATGCACGAAGTGCCCGCGAAACCGCCGACTTTCTCATCTATTCATCCTTGACGACGGTCGCGAGGCGGCCGGGGACAAACACATCATGGACGCAGAACTGGCCTTACGAGCCGTCCGTAGGCAATACCCCGACGACCAGTACCTTTCACTGGACTTGGATCAGTTTCTGCTTCACGTTTTTTGCCTTTGGCATCATCATCTGGATCTACGAGTTGTATCTGAATGATCCGGACAACGCGCCCATGGATGCGGTGCTGGCAACCTTCCGTCCTCTCACTGCAAGCCAACGCAAGGTCGGCAAATATTTCTTAGTTGTCGCCGCGGTATTGTTGCTGCAGATCCTGGTGGGATCGATTATGGCGCACTACTACTCTGAACGAGCTGACTTCTACGGCATCAAAATCGACTCGTTCCTGCCATTCAATTTTTTACGCGATGTGCATATACAAACACCCATCGTGTGGATCGGCTTGTCCTGGATTGCGGCGGCCCTATTTCTGGCGCCGGCAATCAGCGGCCGGGAGGCACCCGGCCAGAGCATACTCGTGGATCTTCTATTTTGGGTCACGCTGCTCATCGTAGTAGGCGCGCTCGCGGGCAACTATCTAGGAATCATGGGTTATATCCAGGAAAGCTGGTTTTGGTTTGGCAATCAAGGCCTGTCGTACATTCAACTCGGTCGTTTTTGGCAAATAGGATTCTTCGTCGGTCTGGCATTATGGAGTGTCCTGGTTTTTCGAGCACTGTGGCCGACCCGCGATACGCTGCGGCTGGCGACCCGCCAATTTTGGACGGGCCGCATCCGTCTGGAGCATCTGCTTTGGGCTTCAACCGTGAATATCGCCGTACTGTATGTCTTCGGCATGGTCCCCCTCACGGGGGTCGAAAAATCATTCACGATTTCGGATTTTTGGCGCTGGTGGGTGGTGCACCTTTGGGTCGAACAATCGTTTGAATTCTTTGCCGCCGCGATCACTGCCTATCTGCTGATGGCCGTCGGCCTGGTCTCCCGCAAGCTCGCCGAACGCTCGGTATATTTGGAACTCATTCTAATCTTTCTCGGTGGCGTGCTCGGCACCGGGCACCACCTGTATTGGGCCGGCGAACCCGGGATGTGGGTGCCGCTTGGAACCATGTTTTCCTTTATCGAGGTACTTCCCTTGGTGCTGCTCGTCATCGAAGCGATCAAACACCACCGTGTGATCAAACGCGATCCGACTTTCAAATATGGGCTTGCGTACCTCTACGTCGTAGGTGCCGCATTTTGGAATTTCTTAGGCGCGGGCGTTTTCGGCGGCGGAACACTCAATGCACCGCTCGTGAACTACTATGAGCACGGAACGTTTCTCACGCTCAATCACGCGCACACCGCATTGTTTGGCGCATTTGGCCTGCTCGGTCTCGGTTTGATCTATTTTTGTCTGCGCTATGTTGCTGGTGATCGCTACGCTTTCAGCGAGAAGCTAGGACGCTGGGCGTTTTGGCTGTACAACGGGGGCCTGCTGCTGTGGATCTTGTTTAATTTCTTTCCGATTGGATGGCCACAATTGGACGCTGTATTCGAGCACGGATTGGCTTATGCACGAAGCCAAGCCTTCTACGACACTACGACATTCTGGCAGTGGATGCGCTTTCCCGGCGATGTCGTTTTCGCTTTGGCCGCGCTCCTTATGGCCTGGGATTTCATCGTCAAATTACGTCCCCTCTTTCCGCGCTTCATCGCACGTTATGCCAAATAGTATGCCCACGGTGTTAACCCCTGCTCAATTGCGCCTTACAGCGCTCTCGCGGTGGGACAATGAAGGGGGCGCGCCGCTGGGCGGCCATCAAGAAGCGGTAACTCCCGGCGCAGCTCAATCCGAGGTCCCTCCGTTGGGAAATGCCGAGTTGGTGCAGCTTCGCGTTCGCGTCATTGCACTCGAGAACTTGGTGATTTCCTTGCTGGCTCAAAGTCCTGATCGGCAACTCGATCTTGTGCGTGAGATGGCAACCTATATTTCTCCACGGCCGGGGTTCACTCCTCATCCTCTGACGATCCGCGCTGCCGCGGAGATGATCCAGCTGGTTGAACGAGCCAGGCATTTCCGGGATATGCCGCCCTCATGATCATTCGGTCCCCCGATCAAGTGCCGCGCGTCACGGTGCTGAAGCGTTTTCCAATGCCGCGAAACCTGGGTGTTTCGCCGGAGTCGCGTATTGAACCAGGGCGGATATGGTCCGCTCCCGCAGTCGCCACTCGCGTGAAAGCGTTTCAGATCTATCGTTACGATCCAGACTTGGAGCGTAACCCGCGCATCGATACTTTCGAAGTCGATCTGGATGCCTGTGGCCCGATGGTTTTGGATGCTCTGATCTGGATCAAGAACACGGTGGACTCCACGCTCACCTTCCGTCGCTCGTGTCGAGAGGGTATCTGTGGCTCCTGCGCGATGAACATCGATGGGACGAACTGGTTGGCTTGCACGAGATTCATTGCCGATTTAGCCACACCCGCGACGATTTATCCGCTCGCGAATATGCGAATCATTAAAGACTTGGTTCCCGATCTCACGCATGCCTTCGCGCAGTACGCTCTCATTCAGCCTTGGCTGCGCTCGAAGACGCCGCCGCCTGAGCGAGAACGGCTCCAATCCCCCGAGGAGCGCAGCAAACTGGATGACCACTAAGAGTGCATTCTGTGCTTCTGCTGCACCTCCGGCTGCCCGAGTCACTGGTGGAACGGAGATCGCTTTTTAGGCCCCGCGGTGCTCCTGCAAGCCAATCGGTGGCTGGTTGACAGTCGCGATGAGGCAACGGGTGAGCGGCTCGACGAGCTCGAAGATCCGTTCCGGCTTTATCGATGCCACACCATTCTCAACTGTACGCGGACTTGCCCAAAGGGACTCAACCCCGGAAAGTCGATCGCGAATATCAAAAAGATGCTGCTGGAGCGTCGAACCTAAAGGACGGCGTAATATGACGAATACTACACCGAAGCGCTTGCGACCCCTCTCTCCCAACATTCAGATCTACCGACCGCAGCTCACCTCGGTCTTATCGATTGCGAATAGGATCAGTGGCATCGTTTTGAGCCTGTATGCCGTCGCGCTAGTGGTGTGGCTCATTGCCGCCGCCGCCGGACCCCACGCGTACTCCATAGCACAGGTCTACATAGGTTCGTGGGTCGGCCGGATCTTGCTCTTCGGCGGCACGTTTTCTTTTTTTCTACACCTCTGCGGAGGCATTCGACATCTGATCTGGGATGCGGGCTTCGGCTTCGAGCTGCGTACGATTTACGCATCGGGCTGGACGATGGTACTGGGGAGTTCGGCGCTGACGCTCCTCTCCTGGATCCTCAGTAGGGTCTTGGCAGGATGAAACCGATGAATAATGACGGCATGCGCTCACCGCTCGGCCGTGCACTGGGGCTCGGGTCGGGAAAGACCGGCGTGGAGCAATGGTGGCGTGAGCGAGTCTCGGCCATAGCGCTGGTGCCGTTAACGGTGTGGTTCGCCGCGTCGCTCATGGTGCACACGGGCAGCGATTATGTGACGTTAATTGCGTGGTTGCGAACCCCCATCATCGCGATTCTGATGGTGTTGCTGCTGGCCGGGGTTTTCTACCATACGGCGCTGGGTCTTCAGGTGGTGATTGAGGATTACGTTCACTCTGGACTTAAGATTCTCGCGTTGATAGGAATGCGTTTTATCTGCTCTGGATTAGCCACAGCTGGGATCTTAGCGACTTTGCGGATCGTTTTTAGCCAATGAGAGACATTTTGAATTCGGGTCAGCCGCAAATCCACGCAAGGGAACTGATTACGGGAGGATGACTCGATGTTCGTCGAAATACTTTTACCGACAGCACGAAAGCGGCTTGTCAGTATCAAGGATGATATTCTGCTGTTCGAGGCGGCGAAACTACTGCTCGATTGCCATACCGATCTTCTGGTCGTGCGCGGTGGCGGCATCGAGTGTCATGACACGGATCGTCATATGCTGCCAACCGAACGACCTGTTAAAAAATGATTGGTCGATCATGAAGGATCGTGGCCCGAAGAATCTCCCCGTCTTTGATCAAGGCTTGCGACCGATCGGAGTACACGTCCGGTGCGACCAAAATAAATGAGCGGTACCAACGGCCGTGACAGTATGGACTATGACGTCGTGGTGGTAGGTGGCGGACCCGCGGGTTTGTCCGCTGCGATTCGCTTAAAACAGCTCGCGACCGAACGAGGGCACAATGTCTCGGTATGTGTCATTGAGAAGGGATCGGAGATCGGCGCCCATATTCTGTCGGGCGCCGTGCTTGATCCGATCGGCATCAATGAACTCATTCCCAACTGGAGCGAAAAGGGCGCGCCGATCAAGACCCGCGTCCATGAGGATCAATTCTGGATCCTGACCGCGCGCCATCGGATTAAAATCCCTCACTTTCTATTGCCGCCGCTCATGAGCAACCACGGAAATTATATCGTAAGCCTGGGGAGCCTTTGTCGCTGGCTTGGAAAACAGGCCGAGGAACTGGGCGTTGAGATTTATGCAGGCTTCGCTGGCGCGAAGATTCTTTATAACTCAGACGGCGCCGTGGTCGGCGTCGCGACTGGTGATGTGGGGATTGGGAAGGACGGAATGCCCACGGACCATTATTCGCGGGGCGTCGAACTTCGCGCTAAATACACCTTGGTGGCCGAGGGTGCGCGGGGCTCTCTCACCAAGATGTTATTTGCGAAATTCGGTTTGCGCGACGGCGTTGATCCACAAAAGTTTGGAATCGGTATTAAGGAGCTATGGCAGATCGATCCTGATAAACATCGTTTAGGGCTGGTATTGCATACACAAGGTTGGCCGCTCGCGACAGCAGGCGATGGCTCCTTTATGTATCATTTGGAAGATAATCAGGTTGCGATCGGTTTCGTCGTCAATTTGAGCTACGCCAATCCGCATCTATCGCCGTTCGATGAATTCCAGCGCTTCAAGCGCCACCCATCAATTCAACCGTTTCTAGAAGGCGGCAAGCGGATTTGTTACGGTGCTCGCGCGATTAACGAAGGCGGACTTCAATCGATTCCCAAGCTGACCTTCCCCGGCGGCGCACTCATCGGCTGCGCGGCCGGTTTTGTCAATGTACCGCGGATCAAGGGCAGTCATAACGCCATCAAGAGCGGAATGCTCGCCGCTGAGGCGAGTTTCGAGCGTCTCCAGGCGGGCTCTGAAGGCTGCGATGAGATCACGAACTATCCCAGTGCGCTTAAGGCTTCTTGGGTCTGGGAAGACCTACGCAAGGTGCGCAACGTCAAGCCGAGCCTAAAATACGGTCTCTGGCTCGGCACGCTCGTCGGCGGCCTGTATATGTGGCTCGAGGATTGCGGGTTAGGTTTTTTGGCTCCTTGGACTTTGCATCATCATAAAGGCGACTATGAATGCCTGAAGCGAGCCGATGAGTGTCGGAAGATCATCTATCCCAAGCCAGATGGCGTTATCGGTTTCGACAAGCTTTCTTCAGTGTTCGCCTCCAACACTCATCATGAGGAAAATCAACCACACCATCTTCAGTTAGCTGATTCTACGATTCCGATCCGGATCAATTTGCCGCTTTTTGATGAGCCTGCGCAGCGTTATTGTCCGGCAGGGGTATTTGAGATCGTCTACGATTCTGATGGCAAAAGTCCCCGCTTCCAGATCAACGATCAGAATTGCGTGCACTGCAAAACCTGCGATATTAAAGATCCGGAGCAAAATATTACCTGGGTGGTGCCGGAAGGGGGTGGCGGCCCCAACTACTTCAATATGTGACGTAGACGTTGAGGAGAGTCTGAAGCACCTCATTTAGACTCGTGCGGCGCCTCAGTCGTTGGTACTTCAAGAATGCTAGTTCGTTGAGCGTTGCTTGCACGCACGGTGTGCTACCGAACGGACAATCGAATCGCGTTTGGCGTAGGGTGAGTGTGGGAATATTTGATAAGGGCTTCGCTATGGCACGTGCGCGTCTTGTATATACGCGGGTTTCAAAATTCGGCTATCGTCGAGTCCGGTCGCATGGGTAACCCTCTCAATGGACCTGATCTTACTCAGGGGGTTGAACTTGCAACAATTCCTGATGGAACGATGCTACTCGGACACGCGCTTGGCGAACCGGTGCTCCTCGCGCGACGCGGCGATGAGGTGTTCGCGATGGGTGCCATCTGTTCTCATTATGGTGCCCCGCTTGAGCAAGGGCTGCTCGATGGTGAAACGGTTCGATGTCAATGGCATCATGCCTGCTTCAGCTTGCGCACCGGTGAGGCCCTGCGCGCGCCGGCGCTTGAGCCACTTTCCGTTTGGCGCGTCGAACAGGTGCGCGATCGGGCGCGTCAGTTCACGCCGCTCGATAAGCCGGTCGGCGTCGTGTTCGTGCGCGAAAAGCTTAAGAGCGCGGCTCGGCCGTCGCATCCGCTAGCGGTCGGCATGCCAGGATCCGTCGTCATCGTCGGAGGTGGTGCGGCAGGCAATGCAGCGGCCGAAATGCTGCGCCGTGAGGGTTACGGCGGCCGCATCACGATGCTGAGCGCCGATGAGTCGTTGCCCTGCGATCGACCCAAGCTATCGAAGGGCTTTCTAGCCGGTACCGATTCCGAGCAGTCAAGCCTCCTCCGATCGGCGCATTTCTATCAGGAACAAAACATCGACTTGCACCTGAACGCCTGCGTGAATGTGATTGACACGAAAAGCCGACACGTGCAGCTCGTCGATGGCAGCCGGCATGCCTATGACTCGCTTCTGCTGGCCACCGGCGCTGAGCCGGTACGTCTTGACCTACCCGGAGCGAGCCTCCCGCACGTGCACTACCTACGCACGCTTGCCGATAGTCGTGCGCTCGTCGCCAAGGCTTCGGTGTCAAAACGCGCGGTGGTGATTGGTGCGAGCTTCATCGGTCTCGAGGCGGCGGCATCGCTTCGCGCCAGGAATATCGAAGTCCACATCGTTGGGATCGAGAAACAGTTGATGGAGAAGATTCTGGGACCGGAGGTCGGGAGCTTCTTGCGTACGCTCCATGAGGAGCATGGAGTGACCTTTCATCTGGGCACGACCGCCACCTCGATCGACGCACAAAGTGTGACGTTGAAGAATGGAGAAATCCTGTCGGCCGACCTCGTCGTCGTCGGGATTGGGGTGCGGCCGGCGATCTCCTTGGCGGAGCACGCGGGCCTCGCGATTGATCGCGGCATCGCCGTAAACGAGTACCTCGAGACGAACGTCTCCGGTGTCTTTGCGGCCGGCGATATCGCGCGCTGGCCGGACCGGCTCACCGGTGAGCGAATTCGCGTCGAACACTGGGTCGTTGCCGAGCGTCAGGGCCAGACCGCAGCGTACAACATCCTCGGTCGGCGCCAACGCTTCGAGTATGTCCCGTTCTTCTGGACCGAACAGTACGACTTCGGCTTGGGCTACGTCGGTCACGCCGAACGCTGGGACAGCGCCGAGATAGAGGGATCACTGGACGCCAGAGACTGCACCATCACCTATCGGCTAGACGGTCGGAAGTTGGCAATGGCGGTCGTGCACCGGGACCTCGACGGTCTTCGTGCGGAGGTCGAATTCGAGAAGGCGATCGCCGCAAACGGGGGAGTAGTAATCCCGCCCGCTCGCCCCTCTGCCGCCAAGCTTGGCTAAACATCGTTCTCAGAACGGCAACTCCCTCATTCTCACTTCGGAGCGATGCAGATGGGTACGAAAATCAAGGCGGCCAACGTTAGGCTCAAGCGAGCGTACGAGAGCCCCGCCGCGAGCGATGGTACCCGGATCTTAATTGACCGGTTGTGGCCGCGCGGGGTTAAGAAAGTAGATGCAGCGATCGACCAATGGGCCAAAGACCTCGCGCCCAGCACGGCGCTGCGAAAATGGTTTGGTCACGAGCCCGCTCGTTGGCAGGGATTTAGAGATCGCTACGCCGTGGAAGTTCATGAGCACCGCGAACTACTGGGAAAACTGCGGGCCATGGCGAGACGCGGTCCAGTCACCCTCATCTATTCGGCTCACGACGAGACTCATAACGATGCCGTTGCCTTGCGGGGTTTTCTTTTAGGACGTTGGAGCTGACGTAATGTCGCTGACTCGTCTATTGCGCGAAGTTCGTGCGTGTCAAATTTGTTCGGCTAATCTGCCGTTGGGTCCTCGACCGGTTTTGCAGCTCGCGAGCAGCGCTAGATTGTTGATCATCGGTCAGGCACCGGGAAGCAAAGTGCATCAGAGCGGGATTCCCTGGAGCGATTTAAGTGGCGAGCGCTTACGCGATTGGATGAAGCTGGACCGCTCGGTTTTCTACGACAAAAAAAGAGTGGCAATACTGCCGATCGGCTTTTGTTATCCCGGCGCCGGAGCAAGCCGCGGCGATCTGCCGCCTCGTCCGGAGTGCGCTCCGCTTTGGCACGAACGATTGCTTAAGCATCTTCCAAATCTAGAGGTCACGGTCTTGGTCGGTCAATACGCTCAGCGGTATTACCTAGGATCGCAGCGGATGGGTTCCATGACGGAGACTGTCAAGGCGTTTACCGCGTACGGCCCTCAATTCTTCCCGCTACCGCATCCCAGTTGGAGGAGCGTCATTTGGATGCGCAAGCACGCCTGGTTCGAACAGGCCGTCATTCCGGAGCTGCGGAAAGTAGTACGGAAAGCTATGCGAGAGTGACCTCTTAATCGAGATGAACTTCTCTATGAAGTCCGTATTCGCTGCCGCAGAGATCAACTCGCCCCGTACGATCCGGGCTGGCGCTGTCATCGGATGCACCGTAGTGTGTTCGGCATCGAGGATGTGCACGACCTCGCCCCCGCGCACGCACAACGCGTCGGCGGCCGCCCAGCACTTTCACCCAGTGATAGGCGATCAAATTTGCTGCGAGCGTCGCTGCGAGCGCTTCGACGGTGACATTGCCTAATTTATTTTGTGCAGCGCCGAGCCTTTATGCATCGCGACGTGATCGGTCTTGTCGCTCTTGATCTCATACTGCGGATCGTCTGGGTTCGCGTGATGCGTGTAACCCTTGTAGTTGCTGTCTTTCTCATGCACCTGGGTGATTTTCCCGCTCACGTGGCCCGCTTCTGAATTCCAGCGCACGTGATCACCTACTTTGAATTTCGCACTCATTTGAGTAACTCCATTGGAAATTGGAAAGCTCAAGATAGCAACGCCTTCGCGCGCACCCAAAAGTTGTCAACAGTGAGCTCATATTCTCGTAGTACTGCCTTGCACGGCACCGATACGCCGAACCGATCGACGTCGATCACCTCAGCTGTATCGTCAATCCGTAGACGCGCTAGATGATAGAGCGTGGATGCACCAATAATTCCGCGGCCGATGATCACTACACGAGCGCGTAGCACTGCTGTCATGCGGTTGCGGTCGTCGCCGGCATCGCGCCAAGCGGTATCTTGTCGCTTGCCACCCAACGATCAAACACCTCAAGTGCCTTTTCGGCAAAGGCAAGATCATTGATGTGACTTGCAATCTCAATTAGTTCGACCGGCGCCTTCATGCAACGTCTAATTTCATCGCTAAAAGCCGTAAGGCCTTCGGGATCATGCAGGCCCTGGCCGTTCCTATCCCACTCCTCGATCCCGTGCAAGGGCATCAGAAATGCGCAGGGCCCTTTGGCGAGACGTAGCTTTTCAGCAATAGCCGTGGCGGTACGTCTACGTTCCGACACATTCATTTGCACCGAAGCGATCAAGCGATTGTGCGCGTGGTAACTACGCTCTCTATATTTGGCGGGAAGTTCACGCCAGGTCTGTACGTCGATCATGTCGCATCCACCCGGTGCGGTAATTTGTGGAATGCCCAGTCGACCTGCTGCTTCCAAACGAGTAGGACCCGCCGTAGTGGGCGCACCGAATACTTCGGCGGAGATTTCACACAGCGCCAGATCGAAGATCGCGACAAATTTCCCCGCTTCAATCAGCGCCTCCATCGCGCGTCCGCCCATGCCCATCGGGTGGAAGACCACGGGTTCATAGCCCCGCGCCTCCAGCGCCGGCACTAAAGTAACCATGTATTTCAAGCACGATTTTCCCAAAGAAGTGATGGCGATCATGGGTCTTTGCACCGTGCGTGTTACCACCGTCTCGCACGCGCCCAGCACGGCTCCCGCGGCCTGACTTAAGATGGATTTGCAAACACTGTTCAATCCATACAGGCCACCGGCCCACAGCATCATCATCAAATCTGGAGCTAGCCGATCCGCCGGAATCAGATGCGAATTGGCGATGGTCGAGACAATCAGTTTAGGCATCCCTAGAGGCAGCGCGGCCGTTACATCGAGTGCCAGGTCAGTACCCATGGTGCCGCCGAGTGCGAGTAGGCCATCAACCTTACCCGCAGTGTGCAGTCGCAGTGTTAGGTTCACGGCCCCGAGCGCCATCTTGGCCATGGCGAGATTTTCGTCGCCGAGTGCCACGATGGCCTCGATACTTGAGTTAGCCGCCGCTGCAACATCGTGGTTCGAGAAATCAGGAGTAAACGGCGGAGCGCCTAGGACACCCACGTCCATAATGAGCGCCTTCGCGCCCCGACGCTCGACGCATTGTTTCATGAACAATAGTTCATCGGCCTTCGTGTCGGCTGTGCCTACGATCAGAATACTGCGTGCGATGTTCATGCCTCTCGTTCCGAATGTAACTCGTCCATTGCAAAGCCGGATTCCGCTAGAGTGGCACCACCGTCGACCACTATAGTTTGGCCAGTAATATACGATGCCGCGGGACTCGCAAGATAGAGCATCGCATAGGCGATGTCATTCGCTTCGCCCATCGACCCAAGCGGAATATAATGCTCGATGCGTGCACGCGTAGAAGGTTCACTTAACGCCCCGCGACCCTTGGCAATGAAACCCGGTTCAACGCCATTGACGGTAATCTTATGCGGCGCCAATTCAAGCGCAGCTGCACGGATGAAACCGTTCACACCGGCTTTTGCGGCCGCGTAGTGCGCGGCCTTTGCCATCGCCACGCGTGGGCCGGTGACGGAGGAGGTGATGAGTAGGCGCCCGCCGCGAATTTTGAGAGAGGGCAGCGCTGCTTGGCACAGCCAAAAACAACACTTGAGATTTAGCGTGAGAGTCTCATCAAGTATTTCAGACGTCATTTCAGATAATGCTGTCCAACGGCAGCCGCCGGCATTGTGCACGACGATGTCGAGTCCACCGTACGCTTCCAGCGTGCTCGCAACTACGGCCTTGCATCCTGCCTCCGTAGCAATGAACGGAATTGCCTTAGCCTGATAGTCTTGTTGAGTGAGTGAAGTCGCGACCTCGTGAGCGGGTCCCATGGATCGATTCGCGAGCATGACCCGCGCGCCTGCTGCCGCGAACGCTGCCGCAATAGCAGCCCCGATTCCGCCGCCCGCACCGGTGATCAGAGCGATTTTTCCGTTGAGACTAAATGGACTCATAGGAAGCCATTCTACCTATTTGCTACGCGTATCGACTAACCCGCGTCGCTGTAATTCCTTGGTTGCAAGGTCGATACCCGCTAGGGTGAGCGGAAACATGCGTTGACCTATTAGTTCGCGGACTATTCGGATGGATGGCGTCAAGTCCCAGCGGACAGCAGGTTCCGGATTGAGCCATACCATACGTGGAAAATGCGCGGTGAGCCGCTGAATCCATTGCACACCCGATTCATCGTTCCAGTGTTGTACGCTACCTCCTGCCTGAGTGATTTCGTACGGACTCATGGTCGCGTCTCCGACGATTACGACGCGGTAGTCTGAATTGAAGGTTCGTAGCAATTGATTAGTGGTGAATCGCTCGGTAGACCGTCTATTATCTTTCCACAAGGATTCATAGATAAAATTATGGAAATAGAAATATTCCATATGCTTAAATTCCGTGCGTGCCGCCGTGAACAATTGTTCGCAGATTGGGATGTGATCATCCATTGAGCCGCCTGAGTCGAATAGAAGCAATACTTTCACCGCATTGCGGCGTTCGGGAATCATTTTCAAGTCAAGCCAGCCTGCGTTGCGGGCGGTGGCGTTGATGGTGCCGTCTAGGTCAAGTTGGTCCACTGCTCCGACACGAGCGAAACGGCGCAATTTGCGCAGGGCCATTTTGATATTTCGGGTTCCAAGCTCGACCGAGTCGTCAAGATTACGGTACTCGCGTGCGTCCCAAACTTTTACCGCGCGGCGTTGGTTTGACCCCTCTTGTCCCATTCGTATCCCTTCAGGGTTATAGCCGTTGGCACCAAAAGGCGAAGTACCCCCCGTACCAATCCATTTACTGCCGCCTTGATGCCGCTCGTTTTGCTCCTTGAGGCGCTCTCGCAAGGTTTGCAGCAATTTGTCCCAACCCCCAAGAGCGGCAATCTTTTCTCTTTCTTGCTTACTGAATACTCGTGCACTCATGGATCTCAGCCATTCCTCGGGCACATCGGCGAGCATTTTCTCGAACAAGCGCTCGGCACCTGCAAAATGCTCAGCAAAGACCCGATCATAGCGATCAAAGTATCGCTCATCTTTAACAAGCGAAAGACGCCCGAGGAAATAGAATTCCCCAGCCGAGCAAAAAGCCACTCCTTTATGCAGTGCCTCGAGTAACGATAGGAACTCCCCTATGCTTACCGGAATTCCCGCCGCTCGCAGGTTAAAGAAAAATTGCACCAACATAGTTTTCTAACACTACCGCGAGCAACACTACCGGCCGGTGCGGCGTTGCAGAAATATCAGTTGTTCCACTAAGTGCGTGTCTTGCTCGTTCTTGAGCAGTGCACCGAATAGCGGTGGAAGTGATTTTTTTGAATCATCCGCGCGCAATGCTTCGGGTGGGATGTCTTCGGCGACCAATAATTTAATCCAATCAAGCAATTCGGAGGTGGAGGGTTTTTTGCGTAGCCCCGGCGTTTCGCGTAGACGAAAGAAGGCGGTCAATGCTTCGGCTAGCAAATCCTTCTTGAGATTTGGAAAGTGAACATCAATAATTTTAGTCATCGTGCTGGCGTCAGGGAATCTAATGTAGTGAAAAAAGCAGCGCCTTAAGAAGGCGTCCGGAAGCTCTTTCTCGTTATTGCTAGTGATAAGCATGATGGGACGATGCAATGCCTTCACTAGTTCGCGCGTCTCGTACACATAGAATTCCATACGATCTAGCTCGCGCAATAGATCGTTAGGAAATTCAATATCGGCCTTGTCGATTTCGTCGATTAACAACACGGGCGCTACTGGGGATTCGAAAGCTTCCCACAATCGACCCTTGAGTATGTAGTTGCGAATATCCTGAACTTTAGCATCCCCTAACTGCGAATCACGCAGTCGAGATACGGCATCGTATTCGTATAACCCTTGTTGTGCCTTACTGGTGGACTTGATATGCCACTCAAGTAGTGGGCGATCAAGAGAGCGGGCTAGCTCCAGCGCTAGTTGCGTTTTCCCAGTGCCTGGCTCGCCTTTAATTAATAGCGGTCGAGATAAAGTGATGGATGCATTAACGGCCGTCATCAAATCGTCGGTGGCGACGTATTGATCGGTGCCGGCAAATTTATTTTCGGTCATGTGTGTATCCGCTATTGTAGAGCGCTTAGTGGCAGCATATTTGCTTTAAACTGTTGCCAGACTCGCGAAAAACTAAGGTCTCTTCAGGAGTATATCTTGGTTGAAGTGTCATTCGGTCCCGCACCGATGTGGGTGGGTAGATCACGGGGTTTTCTCTTATCGAAGGTTCCAGAAGTGGCATCGCCGCGGCATTTCCAGTGGCAAAGCCAATGTAGCGCGTCACTTCGGCTGATATTTCCGGTCGCATGACGAAATTAATGAAAGATTCAGCGCTGCTTGTGTTCGGTGAGTCGGCGGGAATGACCAGTTTGTCAATAAAAAACGGGACAATTTCTTTAGCGTAAGCGTAGCCGATGTGTAGGTTAGTATGTCCTTCTTCGACCATGCGACGTGCAATAATGGCATCTCCAGAGTAGCCGATGCTTAAGCATAGCTCGCCGTCGGCGAGTTGTTCGTAATAGCCCGAAAACGCGATGCGTCGAATGAAGGGCCGAATTTCCTTAAGTTTGGTGACTACAGCCGCTAATGCGACAGGGTCGGTAGATAGTTGCTGTTGGCCTAGATAGCGGGACACCATGGGCATAACTTCTCCCCAGGCGTCGAGCAGGTTAATTCCGCACTCGGACACTTTGCTCAACCATTCTTTTTTGAAGAGTAAGTCGAGACTATCGAGAGGCGCATTGGGCACGAGTGATTTTAGTTTATCTCGGTTATACATCATACGGATCGTTCCCCACATCCAGGGAATTGCATATTGGTTACCCGGGTCGACCGCTTGTAGTAACTCCATTATTTTGGTATCCGCATTACGTGCGTCGGGAATACGGGTTCTATCCAGTTTTCTCCAAAATCCTTTTGGAATTTCTCGCCCAAGTTCCGGGGATGCGTTCATGGTGACGATGTCGTAGTTTGAATGTCCCGTTGATAATACGGCCTCGGCCATTCCGGGGGAGTCTAAAAGGGCAAGATTGACGTGAATCCCACTGGTGATTTGAAATTTGTCGATCAGTGATTTTGGAAAATAATCAGACCACGCATAGATATTGAGCGTATGGGCACGGTCCAGAGTAAGCACCGCAGCGCATACACTTGATCCCACCAAAACGGCTGTTTTTGATTGCTTAGCCACGCTAGCCTCTACACGGATTTCTATACAGCTACCGTGGAACGTGCGTTCCAATCGAGCGGCGCGAGTTTTGGCAGCATCCATATCCAACCGATAAGGCCGAGTAAACTGACCGCGGCAGCAACGACAAAAGCTGCTGTAAACTGGCCGGTGTAGTCGATCATGAATCCGGTCAGCCACGGCGCGATAATGCCGGCAAAATTGCCGATGGAGTTTTGTATGCCGACCCAGCGTCCGGCCGCCGCCGCGCCGCCTAATATTTGCGGAATCGCGTAAACACCGGGAGAAGCTGCGCCGATGAGCGCTTGGAATAGATAAATACAAGGAAGTGCAAGTGAGCGTGGACCGAAGGCTAATCCCAGCATGCAGAGTACCGCTCCAGCGTGGGCTGCCGCCATGATGGCCTTGTAAATGAAATTGGCGGAACCACCGTGTCTAATATAGCGATCAATTGCCCAACCGGCGAACAATGAACTCAGCGCCGTTAAGACATAGGCGCTTCCGGCAAGTTTCGCCATTTCAACGGTAGAATAGCCGCGCGCGGTTACCAAATAGAACGGCAGCCAGGACAACATAAAATAAAACGCATAGTTACTGGAGAATAAACCTAACGCGGTGCCCCATAGGGACGGTTCGGACACTATGCGTTGCAAACTCGGCATAGGGGTATCTTTTTGCGCGGCCACTGTTTTAGGCACGCTCACTCGTGACCAGGGTATCAACCATAGCAATGACAGCGCACCGAATGCTAGGAACGTGGACCGCCATCCATATTGGGCCATGAGCATTCCGCCAAAATAAGTGCCAAACGCGGGTCCCAGAGTGTAGGCGCAACCCACAATGCCGTTAGCCAATCCAAGACTCGTCACCGGCACTGCGGTGGCGAGAAGTTTCGAAACGCAAGGGAAGCCAGTACTCTCGCCAAGTCCCAGTAGCATCCGAAAAGCAATCAGCGCGGGAAATGCGGAGCTGATTCCTAGCAAAAGCGTTGCGCATGCCCATACGATGAGTCCGCTCGCCAGTACTCGTCCGGCTCCATAGCGTTCAGCGAGCCAACCGATGGGGATTTGCACGAAGGCATAGACCCAGAAAAACGCCGACATGAGCTCGCCGAGTTGGGTTTTAGTGAGCTGCAAATCCACTTGCATTAATTGCGCAGCGGTCGGTAGTACTCCGCGGTCTACATAATTAATGAATAAAACGGCCGCGAGCAGCAGAACAAAGGGGCTGCGTGCGGCTTGAGCCGCGTTCCACGTGCGCCCGTCCTGGGCGCCCTGGGTGCTCTGGCTATTCAGGTGGCGTAATCCGGTTCGCTGCGATCTAACATGCGCTTCAAGGCGGCAAAATGCAGTACCGCGCGGTCTAAACCTTCAACCTTAGAACCTGATTGGAATTGGGCGGCGGTGGCCCGCACGATGGGCTCGGCAATAATTCGTAACGGGCGTCCAGTGGAGAGGGCCAATATTTGTGCCTGACAGGCTCGTTCGAGAAAATATAGGTGCTCGAAAGCTTGCGCGGCATTTTCACCCACCACTAGCACGCCGTGGTTGAGCATGATTAATATGGATTTTGTGCCCAGCGATCGTGCCAATCGCTCGCCTTCGCCAGCGTCGTAGGCCAGTCCCTGGTAATCAGCATCGTATGAAATATCATCATAAAATCCGAGGGCACTCTGTACGGCCATTTCCAAGCGGGGATTTTCCAACATGCCAAGCGCAGTGGCGTATGGCATATGAGTGTGTAGCACACAGTGTGCGTTCGGACTAAGTCTATGCACGGGCGCGTGAATATACAGGGCCGTATCCTCAATCGAACCTGCACCTGCGAGTATTCTTCCCCCGAAATCGACTTCCATAAAATGACTGGCCTTGACCTCGGACCAATGCAGACCAAATGGCGCGAGATAAAAACGGTCGGAATATCCGGGAACCAACATCGTCAGGTGATTATCGATACCCTCATTCAATCCAAAGCGATTTGCTAACCGATAACAGGCAGCAAGATCCACTTTCGCTTGTCGCTGCTCTTCGGTATGTGACCGTATAGGAAGTACACTGGCGTTCATAGAAAATTGGTATTCATGAGAAATTTAACGCTCCGATAACTTAAGGATTTGCCAAAGTATAGGCTTTTGACTCGCGAAGTTGCGCAGCGAATTCCCTGAGTACGTTGAGTGTTTGATCAATGTCGGCAGTTTCGGTGGCTGGGCACATCAGCATCATACTGTGAAAAGGTGTGATGAGAACTCCGCGGTTCATGAAAAATACATGGACCAGGGCTTCAAGCACACCATTACGGTCGCGCGCGACGTCGGTGGCATTGCCGGGTGGATTTGGGGCGTACATTATTTCCACCCGTGCGCCGCTTTGGGCCACATACCACGGCAGCTTGGCGTCGCTGATGGCACGACGTGCACCGCTCGCGAGCCGCATCGCCATATCTATCATTTTTGTGAAAGCCGCGTGGGTTAGCACTTCATCCATCACGACTTTGACGGCAGCTATTTGTAAAGCGCTGCCGGCAAGGGTTCCGCCAAATCCTAGATGGGAGCTCTGGCGAACCTGTGCGGGATTCACCTTAGGTATGATTTGCCAAAAACGCTCAGCTACCTCGCGGCTCATTCCATAGAGACCTACAGGAATGCCTCCCCCTACAGATTTTCCGATTACTAAGAAATCTGGAGAGAGTCCGTGAGCAGCAGTGTAGCCCCCAGGACCGTTTGAGAAAGTGTGGGTTTCATCGATGATGAGAAGCGTGCCTGTGCGCCTGGTCACCGCTCGCAATTTGTCGAGGAACCCAGCGTGCGGTTCAATGAGTCCAAAATTGGTCATGACGGGTTCTGCGAGTACGCAGGCAACATCTTCGCTCGCAAGCGCGGCTTCTAAGGCAGCTTCGTCGTTGAATTCAATGACTTTAGAAATTCTCGCATGGTCGACCGCATTAGGATGAATGCCAGTGCGCATCACGACTTGATCGCCTCGCAAAGCGACTAGCGCTTCTTCGACTGAGCCATGATAACAGCCGTTGAACACCAAGACTTTCTCTCGACCCGTCATCATACGAGCCATGCGAATGACGGCGCGATTGGCGTCGCTCGCAGAGGTGGTGAAACCCCAAATAGGCAGGCCGAAACGCCGCTCAAGTTCAGCGCCCACCCAGTTTGCATCCTTGGTAGGCAACATAAAAGTGGCGCCTTGTGCGAGTTGCTGGGCGACGGCCCTGGTGATGGCGGGCGAGGCGTGTCCGCACATGCTGCCAGAGTCACCTAAACAGAAATCGATGTAGTTAAATTCATCAACGCAGGTTATGTGTGCGCCTTGGGCGTTTTTGACGTAGAGCGGAAATCCCCCCGCCCAGCGACGCATCCAATGAGAGGGTGCGCCGTAGAGATAATTTGTCTGGCCAGCGGCAAATAATTGTTGACTGCGAGAGTGCCTTGTCGCGAATAGAGCCTGTTCCTGCTCCAGTAGCGTATCAAGAATGGTTGTGGCTACCATGCACAATATCCTCAACCGGTGTGATGGGTTGGAACAAACCTTTTCTCATAATGAACTTTACCCATAGGGCGCCAACGGTTGAAAATAGTACGAGTACCACGCTGGTGTATTGAGCGATCTGCGGTCGCATTTCGGGAGTGGGTGCCGCGTGTAGGCATACGTAGGCCATACCGCCGATAGCGGCGAGGGGGAGCAGCGGAAATAGGGGCACGCGGAAGGGCCGATGCCAACGGGGGTGTCGATAGCGTAGGACCAATAATGATACTTGCGCCAGCATATAAGCGAGTAGCCAGGTGATGGAGGAGGCGATGACTAAGGGTAATATGGCATTCGCATCCCCGCGCGACCAGGCCAGGCCCAGCAGCGGCAATGCGCCTACAAACAATATAGCAATCACCGGCGTCTTATAGCGTGGGTGGGTGTATTTGAAAATCGGGAACACCTGGCCATTGTTGGCCATGCCGGCAAGCATGCGTGGCACCGCCGCCAGCACGGTATTTAAAAGGCTAGCTGAGGCTAATACGGCTAACAATGAAAACCAAATACGCGCCTTGGGTCCGTAGACGGCCATCGCAAAATCTAAATGCGGTGCCGACGACTGCGACAGCGCACCACGACTCACGAAAAAAGAGCTACCGATGGCAAAACACAGATAGGCGATGAGAATTAAAAATAGACCGCCCAGCATCGCGCGAGGCAGATCGCGATTCGGATTCCGCGCTTCGGCGACTAACGGAGTCACGAACTCTGAGCCGACAAATACCCAGAAAGCCAGGGCAACCAATCCGAAAGTAATGGTGTCTTTGGACAATGCGGCGGTGCCCCCTGAACTTAAGCCTGGCGTGGCACCCGCTCCAAAAATTCCACCGAGCAAAGCAACTACCCCGGTAATCAAGAGAAACGCGAGCACCGTGCAGCTGAGGGCGGTTTGCACTTTGGCGAACACGTCAGTACCCAAAATATTTAAAATCACGAAAGTACCGATCAGGATGCTCGGCCAAAAATATAGGGGCATGGAAAAAGGTAGGGCTTGCGAGAGGACTTGATTCATTAAAATGAGTTCACCAGGCACGCCGAACAGGACGGGCGTTACGTAACCTGCGAACACTAATAAAATCGCCGGAAAATTACCAATGGCGGCCTCAGCGTAACTACTGAGGCTGGTGACTTCGGGCATCATCAATGCCATTTCGGTGTAGGCCATGGCATTGGTCAGCGCGAGTGCGAAAGCCAGCAGCATGGCAATGATAAAGCCCCAGCCACCGAGACCCACACCTTGTAACACGGAGGCGATGGTGACTTGTGAGACCACCACGCCGATGGACGCTGAGAATAGCGCGCTAAAGTTCAGAATCTTGCGATTAGCGATCGGCGCAGTATCCGTCGACATTTAACCTTCTACTGCTGTAAGTGATGCATCGATAATGTCGCACAATAGATCAATTTGGCTACGTTCAATGGTTAGTGCGGGCGATAAAATAATATTGGCACCAGAGGTACGAATCATAGCGCCGCGCTTATAGGCTTCACGTGCAATTTGCGTGACCTCTTTGGCGCCACGCGGGAAGGCGGCTTTGGTTTTTTGATCGGCGACCAGTTCTAAGCATCCCATTAGACCTACGCCGCGCACGTCACCGACCAAGCGGTGTTTTTTTCCCATGGTGTGTAGGCGATCCATGAGGTGCGCGCCTTCGCGTTCCGCATTGCCGACGACATCGACTCGCTCTAGGTAGTCAAGAGTAGCGATGGCAGCAGCGGCGGCGACCGGGTGTGCGCTATACGTGTAGCCGTGAGTGACTGTGGCAAGGCCGGCATCGCCTTGCTTGAATACTTCGGTGAGCTGCCTGTTCAAGACCGTGGCACCTAGCGGGACATACCCTGAGGAGATGCCCTTTGCTAAGCACCAGATGTCCGCGTTGACCCCCCATAATCTTGTGCCGAATAATTTGCCGGTGCGACCGAAACCAGTGACGACTTCATCGGCGATCAGCAGTACGCCGTACTTGTCGCAGATTTTGCGCACCAGCGGCCAGTAATTAGCAGGGGGCACGATGACACCGCCGGCACCTTGAACGGGCTCGGCAATAAATGCAGCGACGGTGTCCGGCGATTGAAATACGATTTCGCGTTCGAGCATTTCAGCGCATTTGATGCCGAGAGCCGCGGGGTCGTCGGTGTATGGGTTGCGATAAATCCAGGGCGTGTCGACATGAAAGCAACCGGGTAGCAATGGTTCGTAGGCGCGCCGGAAATTGGTGTTGCCGTTGACGCTCATGCCGCCAAAATGCACGCCGTGATAGCCTTGTTTAAGCGCTATAAATTTAATGCGATCCGACTGGCCCTTAATTTTCCAATACTGACGCGCCAATTTCAGAGCACTTTCGACCGCGTCGGAGCCACCGTTACTGAAGAATACTGAACCGGCCTGTTCCGGTGCCATGACCTGCATCAGTTTTTCAGTGAGCTCAATCGCGCGGGGATGGGTGGTGCCGCGAAATACATTGTAAAAGGCTAGTTCATCGAGTTGTGCGACTACGGCATCGCGAATTTCTTTGCGGCCGAATCCGAGATTTGCGCTCCACAGGCCGCCCACGCCGTCGACCATGCGATGACCGTCGATGTCCCAGATCCAGCTGCCTTCACCCTTGGCAATAATGTCAGGTGGCGTGTCGTGCATGGCTGCAAGATTAGCCATAGGATGGAGTAAGTGCTGAGCGTTCGCGGCTTTAAGTTCGGCAGGAGTGAATTGACTCATGGGTCGCTACGCATTTTAGCTGCAAAGGTTTAGTTTGAGGCGAGCCGCAATCGCGGCAATATTGCCGTTGACGTCGCGCAAATCAAAAAATTGCGTTTGCAGTCCCGCGCGAATTGCGCCCGCGACATTGCGAAATTGATCATCGACAAATAACACTTCACGAGCATCGCACTGCAATGCTTCTAACGCTAATGTATAGGCGCGTAAATCAGGTTTGAGTATTTTGGTGTGGGTGGCATCGATAACTGCATCCATGCCCTGCATGACGTCAATACGTTTGGCTATATCAACCCCATAAAACAGTTCAAATTCATTGGAGAGTACTGCTACTTTGATCCCGGCGGCGCGCGTCAACCGAATGAGGCGCTGCATCTCTGGGCGAACCACTGCATTAGGATCGGATTGGCGCATGCGCGTGATCATCTTAGGAATATCCCAGTCGTGTTCGCCCACCGCTCGGCCTAGTTCACGCGCGCGAATGGCCCAGTACTCGCGTTCGGTGATTTCATCGCGCTGCATGCGGGTCCAAAGTGCGTCGGTGTCGGGGTCGAGGGGACCTTGCCACGTGAGCGAGCCTACGGGTAAGTTTAAAATGCGTTCGGTTTGTCGGTGTCTTTCAAAGGCGGAGACGCTTATGACGCTGCCAAAATCCAGCAATAAGGCCCGCGGTGTGACATCTGAGCGGCCAGCGCCCGGTGGGTCGATCATTGCGGTGGTGGGTGTCAGCCGTGAAGCGGACGAGAGGTTAGTCACGAGGCCATGCTTACAAATTTAACATCGGTGTAGCCCAGTAAGCCCTCTAAGCCGCTTTCGCTGCCGGTGCCGCTATCTTTAATGCCGCCGAACGGTGTCTCCGGTTGCGATACGCCGAAATGATTAATGCCGACCATGCCCGCATTGAGCGAGTGCGCAAGTCGGTGCGCTTGCGCCAAATCGCGGGTAAAGGCGTAAGCGGCTAGCCCGTAATTCAGTGCGTTGGCTTGGGTAATGGCGGCATCTAAATCTTCAAACTCATCCAGTAATGCGAGTGGGCCGAAGGGTTCTTCGCGCTGCGCGCGGGCGCTGAACGGGACACGTTCGAGCACGGTGGGCGGATAGAAAAGCCCTGGACGATCGAGCTTAAGGCCACCGCACAATACCTTGCCGCCGTGCTGTTTGGCGTCGTCAACGAAGCCTTGCATCGCGGCTAAGCGTCGTTCGTGGATTAAGGGACCGAGCTGGACTCCGGGTTCTAGACCATTGCCTATTTTAATAGCATTCGCAGCGCTAATGAAGGCATAGCGAAAGGTTTGGTATACGGCCTTGTGCACTAAGAATCGAATTGGCGCGGTACATACTTGTCCAGCGTTACGAAATTTAGCCGTGGCCGCGAGTGCAGCCACATGTGCCGCGTCGACATCCGAGCATACGATTAGTGCGGCGTGGCCGCCGAGTTCGGCGGCGAAACGCTTCAAATGTCTTGCGGCCATTTCACCCAACATTCGCCCCACCGGGACTGAACCGGTAAACGATATCTTGGCAATTCCGGGGTGAGCAATCAGTGCGCTTGCAATGGCGGCAGGATTGCCGCACACCACATTGAGCACTCCGGGCGGAATTCCCGCATCAACAAAAGCGCGCGCTAATTCTAGGCAGGTTGCAGGCGTTTCTTCCGCAGGCTTAATCACCACCGTGCAACCGGCAGCGAGCGCGCCGCCCAGCTTTCGTGCAGGCAAACTAGCGGGGAAATTCCAGGGCGTAAAAGCAGCAACCGGCCCAACCGGTACGCGTTGCACAGTTTGGCTGAGGATGTTTGAGGAGCGCGCCGGTACGCCACGGCTCGCTAAACGTCGTGATTCTTCGGCTAAAAAGTCGATAATGTCAGCGGACAGCATGACTTCACGTTTTGACTCAGCGAGCGGCTTACCTTGTTCCAGAGTAAGGATTTCCGCGATGCTGGTGGCGCGTTCACGAATGAGTGCGGTGGCCCTTGCAATGATTGCGCAGCGCTCATGCGGTCCCATGGCAGCCCACGCTGGAAAGCTCTTGGCGGCGGCCTTTGCCGCTTGCTCAATGTGCTCGGGCTCGGCTGCCGGGAGTTGCCCCAGTACCTCGCCCGTGGCCGGATTGTGGACGGCCAAAGTACTAGAAGTTTGTTCTATCCATTGACCGTCTATGAGCAGCTTAAGCGTGGGGTAGGCCATAGGGTAGTTAAAATCATGCAGCCTGATTGTTTCATTGTCAACGATTGGAATGTCGGGGAGCAACGCACCGCAGCCGCCGCGCCGCTCGCGGTGGTTCAGGCCTCCAGACTGCGTTTCATGAGCTTGTCCAAGATTATGTCGAGCTGGCTGTGTTCGTGGTCATCAAGCGCGGCTAAGTACCAGGCTTCGCGTTTGGCCGCTTCGGGAAGAATATTGGCGCACATTCGCTCGCCTTTTAGCGTCAACGAGAGTATCACCTTGCGTCCATCGCTGGGATCGTTGACCGACTTCACTAGGCTTAAGTCCACCAAGCGGCGTTGGGCCCGGGAGACCCGCGCTTTATCCATGCTGGTTCGCTCCACGACTTCGTTAAAGACTAAGTGATCGTATGCATAGAGGGCCATCAAAATGCGCCATTCAGGCATTTGAATGTTGAATTGGGCTTCGAAAAGGCGGCCGATAGACTGAGATAGACGATTCGCGACCACGGACAGCTTGTACGGTATAAAGTCTTCCAACTTGCCGATGGGCCCCAAAGCTGCGCGTTTAACGTGCGGACGCGCGCTGGTCTTTTTCTTTGCGGCTCTAAGCATTTCTATAATTCCCTTTATCCCTTTTTGCAGAGACAAAAAGATTACCACGTCGATGCTTGTCGCGCCGCTTCGGTTAATGGCGTGGGGTAACAGTCTGAATCCGTGGTGCCTAAACCACAGGTAGCCTGATAACTTGTCCTTAAAGACAAGTTTGTTGACAATGAAACAAGTTTGATCGGATACTCGGGAAGCTGAAAACTCTAAAGGGTGGCCCTGTGATTAATAAACAAAAACTGCTTGTGCTGGTTCTCGCCGCGATCAATTCCGGAGTGGCTATCGCCGCTGATGCACCGACCGCAACCAGCATGCCGAGCGGAGCGGGTACGCTCGATGAAATTGTGGTCACCGCACAAAAGCGTGAGCAGAATTTGCAGACGGTGGGTACCTCAATTACCGCGTTTGATGGCGCCTCGTTGAGGAAGCTAGGGCTTAGCGACGTGACCGCTATTTCAAACCAAACCCCCGGTATGCAGTTCAATCAATACGGCGCTACCGTCACGGTGTATAACCTACGCGGTGTGTCGCAGAACGATTTCAGCGATCACCAAGAAGCCCCAATCGCGGTGTATGCGGATGATGCGTATATCGCCTCCATGGGAGCACTCGCGGGATCGCTGTTCGATATTCAACGGGTAGAAATATTGCGCGGCCCGCAAGGCACGTTGTTCGGGCGCAACGCCACCGGTGGCTTGATTCACTATATCAGCGAAAAACCGAAATTCGATGATGACGGGTATGTGTCGGTGACCGGCGGTAATTACGGTACCTTAAACACCGAAGGTGCTTTCAATCATGCAGTTAGTGACCGATTTGCGGTACGCGCTTCTTTCGCGACTTCATATCATGACGGCTATATTAAAAACCTGATTGGGCCATCTATCAACAACGAAAAGCAATACGCGGGCCGCGTACAGTTTTTGTACAAACCGTCAGAACAGGGTGAAGTCCTGCTGAAAATTCACGGTGTAGTGAATGATAACGAAACCGCGGGTAATTATTCGTGGGCGCCGTCCGCCTGGGATAGCCAAGCGAGAGGCAAGTTTACGGATCCGAATTTAGGTGACTTTACGGGTTACTCTAGTGCTAACACCGATCCATTTACTCAGGCTGAAGACCGGCGCGGTATATTTAATCGCACGGTGCTGGGTGCAACCTTGCATGTGAACTGGAATTTCGATGCTTTCAATTTTACGTCCGTTACCGATTATCTGCACCTTCAGAAACGCTATGGTGAGGACTCAGATGTATCTCCGCAGCCCATTTTTAATTACGACACGCTGCAGCATTATCATCAACTCGCGCAGGAACTACGCCTCAACGGTACGGTGGGTGCGCTTAAGTGGATCACGGGTTTGTATTTTCTCGACTATCACACCAGCAATGATGAAAAGGTCAGTATCATCTCAGCATTTGGTGGCCCATCGGACGCTGCTTTTACGCTGACGACCCAGTCACAATCGATTTTTGGCCAACTAGAATATGATTTTGCACCGAGCTTTACGGGTATCGCAGGCGCACGCTATACGAGTGACAAAAAGACTTTCGATTATCTATTTACGAATCCCGGTTTTAGCCCTGATGATCCTTACAACCGTGGACTGTACCCTTCCGCAAATCATACCTATAACAACGTTACGGGTAAGCTTGAGTTAGATTACAAATTTGCCCCAGATTCTATGCTTTATGTCAGCGTCAACCGTGGCGCGAAAGGTGGCGGATGGTCGGCCCCGAGTGCGGGAGTCGGGGAGTATGCGCCGCCGCCGGGAGCTGCACCCCCTGTTTCGGTCACTAGCCTGCCGTATGACCAAGAGACACTCACTAGCTATGAGCTTGGCGAGAAATACACTTTTTGGGACGGACGCGCGCGCCTTAACGGTGCTTTATTTTACTACGATTATCATAATTACCAGGGTTTCTTTCTGGCGGGCTTAACCCAAGTGGTGCAGAACATTGATGCAACCGTTAAAGGTGGTGAGTTGGAATTCGCTGTGGCACCGATGCGCGGAATGAATTTGCAGTTAGGTGTTTCCCATCTAGAAACCGTTGCTAAAAATGTTCCGCTGGCATTAGGCGGAACGATCTCTACAGAGCTTCCGCAGGCCCCAAAATGGAGCTTAAATGCGGTGGCACGCTATGAGTGGCCGGTGCCGAGTGGTCAACTAGCGGTCGAGGCGGACGCTAAATGGAACGCGCACGAATATTTAGAGCTTCTCAATTCTCAGGTCGATTATCAGGCTTCGTATGCACTGAGTAATGCGCGATTTACTTACACCAATGACGCAGGTCATTGGGATGTAAGCGCGTGGGTAAGGAATGTTACTAATAAATACTACCGAGTTTATAACTTAGATTTATCGGTTATCGGATGGAACCAGAGCGTTTACGGTCCACCACGCACCTATGGCGCGACTTTTAATTATCGCTGGGGCGGAAAATAGCTGAGCTAGAGTTTTATAATGCTAGCCATATCATGAGTACCGCCACCGCTTCTAGTACTACATTTCTTAAAAATACTTGGTATGTGGCGGCGTGGTCGCATGAGATCGAGTCGGAGGGAATGCTGGCACGTACTATTACTCGCGTGCCGTTGATATTGTGGCGCGACCGTGATGGCCACGTTGTGGCGTTATTGGATCGTTGCTGTCATCGTGCGGCGCCGCTCTCCAAGGGGCGGCGTGAGGGTGATTGCATCCGTTGTATGTATCACGGGTTGCTGTTTAACTCATTGGGCCAATGCGTTGAGATTCCTTCACAGGAATTTATTCCGCCGGCCGCTAAAGTTCGAGCCTTTCCCGTGGTTGAGCGATTCAAGTGGGTGTGGATTTGGATGGGTGAACCTGAAAAGGCGGATGCTTCGCTCATTCCCGATACTCATTATTTGGATGATCCCGGTTGGCGCGGCACGCCCGGGTACCTGCATTACAACGCTAACTACGTTTTGATCACTGATAATCTGTTGGATTTCTCGCACCTGTCCTATGTGCACGCTACAACTTTAGGCGGCTCGGCTAAATATGCGGGTACTCGGCCCAAGGTGACGCGCAAAGGGCGGAGTGTGCGCGTCGAGCGCTGGCTGATTGATGATGAACCGGCACCTTTTTTGCGTAATTTGAAAACTTGGCCTGGCAATGTTGATCGGTGGAATATTTATGATGTGGTACTGCCGGGGGTGCTACTCATGGATTCGGGGAGTGCGGCGACGGGCACCGGTGCGCCCGAGGGCAATCGTGTCGATGCGGCGTCGTTTTTTGGTTGTCAGGCAGTGACGCCGGAGACTGAGAAGACTTCGCATTACTTTTTTCAGCAATCGCATGGTTTTGCACTAGATGACCCTAAGGTTACCGAGAACTTAACCACGAGCGTGTTGGCTGGGTTCATGGAAGATAAGGATATTATTTTGGCGCAACAGAGAATTTTGGATCTTGAACCGGATGCGCCCATGTTGGCGATGCGGATGGACACGGCCTTAGCGAGTTTTCGCAGTATGCTGGAAAAGGCGATTGTTGAGGAAGGGCTGCAAACACGGCGCGAGTAGAACGCGCAGCTGGCGAAAAGTCGCACAGGGCGAGATTCTGTGGTTTTTGTGCAGGCTAGGATTTTATCTATCCGACATTGCCTTGTCGGGTTAAACTGTATATGGCGAGTTTGTCCGCCGGATATCTGTCGCTTTTCGACGTGGTCGACCAAACTCGGACACTCATTCCGTAAAAATGGTCCACCGAAAGCCGACGTTTGTAAACTGATACGATTGGATGGTGCAAGGAGGGACGACTCCTTTCAGCAAAATGGCAAGGTGTCGGTATGAGCGCATTGATAAGGATATTTCTGGTACGCAGCCTGCTCGCTTGGGGCGCGATATCGCTAATCGGTGTACTGGCCATTATTGGATTCGTTGCCTTCAAACACGTGACGTATGCCGATCAGCCGAACGGTGCTGCTACGTTTAAAGACGTGCGGTTTGTGTTGAACTGGTGCGCGCTTGGTGACAAGCGCTTCATCAGTGTAATGCACAGTCACGTCACTGCCCGATCGCTCGGCGGTGATCATCTGGACGCATATGCAATAAAGATTTCCCATGTCTCGCCATCAGAATTGCCTTCGACGAAGAGAGGCGGTTGGCATCGCGGCGATCAGCTTCCCATGGTCATTGACGACGCAGTCGGGTTCGCGGAGACGGCGCGAAATTCAAGTGATATTCCTTGGTTTCCTCCTGCAGCTGATATCCGAAATCAAACATACTACGTTTATCTGTGGAGCATTAAATACTACGGTACGGATCCTTCGGCGGTCGATCTGATTCTGGTCCGGCCCGCGGACAACATGGTGTATTACATCGGCCTCAGTACGTAAGGTCGTCCGATCTCTGCCTCCAAAAAGCGGACGCTCGCGTTAGACGGCTTTGAGTCAAAACGTTGAACGGCACCGCTGGTCAGCATTCGATTATCGGATGACGACGACAACTACCCCTGCTGCTTCTGCCACGCTCCGCCATTTTCTGTCGGCGGTCCAGGCGGGAAGTCCATCGCGTGCGGCGAGGGCCAGGCAGAACCGATCCCCCAGCGATAGACCCGCATTTGAGGTAATTAAACGTAATCGACCGGCGATACGCGCGAGATCTGCATCCGCTTCGACCAAGGTCATGGGTAAAGGATCGAGCATTGCATCTACCTCGGGGGCGGGCATTCCGGCGTGAATGAAATGGCTGACTACCTCGGCGTAATTAACCGCACTCATGCGCGACGACATCACGACTTCTGCTACTTTTGCACCGCCGGGTTCATTCTTTAGCAGGGCCAGGAGTGCTGAAGCATCTAGAATGACTTCGGTCATTCGCCACTCTCTACGACCCGGTTCGTTAGAAATGCATCAACTGATGTACCCGCCTTGCCGGACGTGTATTTTCGCGCCAAGGCTTGGGCATGAGCGATCGACTGACCCACTGTTCGCAGAACTACGCCATGGGGCGTCTCTTCGACCAACAAGGCTCCGCCACCCGACAGGCCAAGACGCTTGCGGATGCCGGATGGCAGAATCATTCGGCCGTTGGGTGTGACGATAACTTGTACTGTCATAGGTAACCTTGCTCCGTTGTAGGCAGGTCAAAGTTATATTTTATATCATTATCAACAAAAGATGTCATTTAAAAATTTATGTGACATATAATATAGTATATGCCAATAAATATACATTACGCCATAATTTTCGATGAGAGTAAATTTTCTGAATTTCAGCCTAAATAGTGGTCTGGGCCACGGCTTGCGTTATTGCTATCACCCGGGATATCAACTGGGGCTTTCACCGCAGCATCCTTTCCCCATGAGTAAATATCCATTGCTCATGGAACTCCTATTGACGGAAGGCGTGTTGCACCCTGGTGATTTGATGGTTCCTGAGCCGCTCGAAAGGTGGATTTTGGAACAGGTGCATACTCCTGAGTACCTTGATAAATTAGAGTCTTCTCAGCTTTCTTTGGCTGAGCAACGACTGCTGGGCTTTCCGTGGTCGGAGTCTCTATGGTTGCGTTCGCGTCTTGCGGCTGGGGGTACCTTGCTAGCAGCGCGCACGGCGTTAAAGTTAGGTCTTGCTGCTAACTTGGCAGGCGGGACTCATCATGCCTTTGCTGACCACGGCGAGGGTTTTTGTGTGCTGAACGATGTTGCTATTGCCATCACTCAATTGCGTGCGGAAGGACTCATTGACCGCGCAGCCATTATCGATCTTGATGTCCACCAAGGTAATGGCACTGCGGCTATTTTCGAAGGGGTGGGCCAGGTATTAAGCTTCTCAATGCACGGCGAGCAGAACTATCCCGCCCGTAAAATGCGCTCTTGCCTCGATATAGCATTGCCCAGTGGTGTCGGCGATGCCGCATATCTTGATAGCCTGCACGGCCATTTGCCAGCTGTGCTTGAGAGTCAACCTGAGATTGTGTTTTACCTCGCGGGGGTCGACGTCGCGGCGGGTGATCGTTACGGTAAACTTAAACTGACTGAGCAGGGAATAAGTAGCCGTGATCGTGCTGTGATTGAGGCGGTGCGCGCTCGCGGGATTCCGTTGGTTATTGTATTGGCGGGTGGTTATGCTGAATCGCGGGTGCGCACCGCACAGCTTCATGCGCATGTGTTCCGCGAGGCGGTTAACTACCAGCGTCAGCAATATTAGGTTTGAAGTCAACGAAGCTCATTCATTCCAAAAATTTCACCATCCATTGGGCAAATACTTCGCCTTGCGCTTCCCGTTTTAGTTCCTCGCGAGCTTGTGCAATGACTTCGGCGGGCAGTTTCCGCACTAGTACATCAGTCAGTTCCGACATAAAGGTGGGCGAGAACTCTGGATGGTACTGCGTAGTCATGATGTGTTGGTCTAAAACGAAGGAAGCGATCGGGCAGAAGTCATCGCCTCCGAGGCGTTGAGCGGTGGCCGGGAGTTGAGTGACTTGCTCGGAATGCGATGCGTATAGCTCGAGGGTGGGGTGGTAGGGTGCCATCCAGGGTAACTTTTTAGAAAAATGAGTTGCAGCGATTCCCATACGCCAACCGCCGGGGCTTTTCTCAACCCGACCGCCGAGCGCTAGCGCAATGGCTTGATGACCGAAGCAAAGCCCCACTAAAGGTGCCCGTCGGCTATGCAGCTCGCAGATCAGGGCAGTTAAGCGCGCTATCCAATCCAGCGGGTCGTGTACCGAGGCGGGGCTACCTGTGATGATGTACCCGTCTGCGTCGGTGCTTGAGGGGAATTCGCCGTCCTTCACTGACCATACTCGATAGGACCAATCCGGTCTCAGAGCGCGCAGCAGCGTAATTACCTTTTCGCCGTCGTTAGGGAAGCGCTTGGCAAAAGCGGATTCGTCATTACTGGTGAGTAGTACGGCAATTCGGTGGCTCATACTTACTATCTTAGATCTGTTTGTTTCGTTGTCAATGCAATGATATTCTGAAGCGCGTTATTCGTGCTCTGGGTAGAGGGGGGTTAAGTCAACATGACAGTGTGGGTTCCGACCGACGATGGGCACGCCGACCTTTCCAGTCACGATAGCTTTACCAACGGAGCGCCACAGAATACTTTTTCGCGATTAAGGCGCGAAGATCCGCTGGCTTGGTGTGAATATCCGGCGGGCACTGGATTTTGGTCGGTGACTCGTCATGCCGATGTATCGCAACTATTGCGCGACTATAAATGGATGAGCTCGGCGCGCGGCATCCGCATGGAAGACCAGAGCTATGAGGAATATTTGGCGCGACGTACGTTTCAGGAAACCGATCCGCCTGAGCATACCGATGTGCGAATTCGCGTCAGCAAGGCGTTCACTCGTCCGGTGATTGATCAATTCGACGCCCAGATTCGCGAGCTATGCAATGAGATTTTAGATAAAGCCTTAGCTAGCAGTGAGTTTGATGCGGTTCACGAGATCGCAAGACAACTCCCCATGCGTATGTTAGGCCAAATTATTGGTACCCCGCAGTCGGATCTTGATTGGTTGGTTCGCAAGGGTGATGAGTTGATAAGCAACACCGATCCTGAGTACACCGCTCATGTCTTGGACAAAACCGATACCGAGGCTTTCCGTTTTATGCCGTTTCGCTCGCCCGCAGGAGCCGAACTTTATGAATACGCGAAGTCATTAATGGAACAAAAACGACGTAGCGGCGACGATACGGGTGTGCTCGGTATCATTTTGCAACCCGATGCCAAAGGCAATGTGATTCCTGAGCATGAGTTCCGGAACTTCTTTTGTTTGTTGGTCGCAGCCGGTAACGACACTACGCGCTATTCGATTTCGGCGGCCCTGCATGCGATGGCAAATCGCCCAGCACTACTAGAGCAATTGCAGGAGGGCGGTTCCGAACTCTGGAACACTGCGCCTGATGAATTTATTCGCTGGGCTAGTCCCGCGATGTATTTTCGTCGTACGGCAAGTCGCGACGGCGAAATGCACGGCAAAATTATTCACAGAGGCGATAAGGTACTGCTGTGGTTTGTCTCGGCTAACCGCGATGAGGCGGCTTTTCAAAATCCTTTTGAAGTCGATCCGGGGCGTTCGCCTAATCGACATGTTGCATTCGGGCAGGGCGGAGCGCATGTATGCCTAGGCATGTGGTTGGCGCGACTGGAAGTGCGCTTGCTATTACAGGAATTTGTAAGACGAGTGGTAAGTCTCGAGCAGGTCGGCGCCCATGCTTATTTGCGCTCTAATTTTGTGGGTGGTATTAAAAAATTGCCAGTACGTGTGAAGTTGCGTTAAGGGAGAAATTAAGTGGCTGATGAGCGACTCAGATTATTATTTTGTGATCATTTGAATCTGGCGCGCGGTAAATACCTTCCCGCCTCCAAGAAAAGTGGGGGTGCCTCGCGATTTGCTCAGGCGACCTATGCACTGACTTACGGCAAGGATTTAATTCCGGCCCCCGGTACTAAGATGTTACAGGGAATGCCCGACATGGACGCGGTGTTTACCGCGGCTGATGTACGCGCTGGGTGGGAAATGGACACGTCGGTGGTGATCGCGGATCTTAATGAAACCGATGGATCGCCTCTGCCGATGTGTGGGCGTCAATTGCTTAAGCGCACAGTGAACGAATGGCGTGCGTTAGGGTTTAACCCCAAGGTTGGCTTAGAGCTTGAGGCCTATGTATTTGAGCGCAACGAAGCAGGCAAGTTAGCGCCGTATGACACGCCGGGTGCTTATGTGTACAGCACCGGACCCGCTTGTGATCCGCGCCGATTCACCGACAACCTTTGGCATCGGGCGGAATCGCGCGGCTTCAAAGTGGAATGCATGACCTCAGAGTTCGACGCTCCGCAATTAGAGTTTACGCTTGTCTATGACGATGCGCTGCAAGCGGTGGATGACGCTTTTCTGTTCCGGTTAATGGCTCGTGAAGTGGCGTTTGAACATGGTTTGCTGCTGACTTTTATGCCGAAGCCCATTCTCAATAAAGGAGGAAGCGGTTTGCATGTGAATTTCTCGTTTAATGACTCGTCGGGTCATAACGTGATTGCGGATGGCCACGGCTCGAATCTTTCGCCAGTTGCGCGCAGTTCGGTGGCTGGCCTGATGCGGCATCACCAAGGGATGTGCGCACTGGTGGCTCCGACCGTTAATTCCTATCAGCGATTAAAACCGGGGTCAATGTCGGGCTATTGGCGCAACTGGGCCGTCGATCATCGCGGGGTCACCACTCGCATATCGGCACAGGGTGGGACCCGCGCGCGTATTGAGCATCGTATGGGCGATGCGGCGTCCAATCCCTATGTGTTAGTGGCGGCGGTGCTGCAGGCGGCAAAGTTGGGGCACACCGGAAAATATGAACTCCCGCCACCTGAGACCGGCGATTGTCTTAGTCAAACTGATGCCACCGAGGGCGTGCCTGAGAGTCTCGGTGCGGCGCTCAGTGCGCTTGAAGCCGACAAGGTGTTTGTAAAATGCATGGGCGACACTTTGGTGGCAAACCATGTGGCGATAAAGCGGGCGGAAATCAAAGAGACCGAAAACTTGCAAGGCGATGCCCTTAGAGACTATTACATTAATTATATTTGACACAGCAGTGGGTCCGAACTACGGTCTATGCTTTGCCACGGAGATGCTGACATGACAAGCCCGACGATTGCCCAAAAGAGTCCCTACGCCGTCGAGGTTGAAGCGGGTAAGATCTACTTTTGGTGCGCCTGTGGCAAGAGCGCTAAACAACCGTTTTGTGATGGTAGTCATAAGGGCAGTGAATTCGCACCGGTGAAATATACCGCGTCGCAGTCAACCACGGTGTTTTTTTGCGGATGCAAGCACACGCACAAAGCACCGTTGTGCGACGGTACGCATCTAAAGCTTTAGGAAAAACTATAGGCATCAGTGGTAGATGCTATTTGCGCGCGATTAGACTTGCCCCCAGCTCTTGAATGACCCTCACAAAATGAGCGGCGTAGCTGGAGTGTACCCAGATCGAAAATCCCGTGGGTTTGCGCGCGACGATCGCGGGGCAGTCGAACAACGCCAGTGCGGCACAGGAGCGGTTGTGTAATACGGCTTCGATGTCGATGCTGCTGGCGAGTAAGCGGCTCGCGCCGCTGCCGATGAGCGTCATCGCGTGCCACTTGCCGCTGATATCAATCACGGTGCCTGAATCTGCGTGGATTGCAGCCTCAAGGAATGATTGCACCGCGGCGTCGGGAGAGGGCGCAAACCAGCGGCCGGGTGCGATGGGCAGCAACGCCGAGTCACCTGGCCCGCTTTCACCGGGCACTCCTTCATCGGCTACCTCGCCAAATGCAATGAACTCATAATCCCTTGAAGACGGCATTTCCTCCAATTGGCAGGAAAAATCATTGAAGAGCGCGTGACTCATGGCGGTACTGCGGATTTACTTTGGGTTTGTTGCACAGATTTCATCCGAGCACCGCTCGGATCAAAGTGCACCGGGGGCACCAATAGCACTCGGGTGTTGCCGCTGCGCAGTGGATCTTTGGCAATCAAGGTGGTGCCAAGCTCTAGATTTCGAGCGACTAGTCCTAAGCCGATCCATTCATTGAAGGTCGGGCTATAAACCGTAGAAGTCACGTGACCGCAGGGACGAGGCGATAAGGTACTGAGTAGCTGCGCGCCGCCCAGAAATTTGGATTTACCATCAACTGCTTTAAGACCCACGAGGCGCGGCCTTGATGCTTCATGAAACGCAGGTCGATCGAGCAATTCGCGACCCACACAGTGATTGCCTATTTTAACAAGTCCGTCCATGCCGAGATCAAAGGGAGTGGTTTGACCGTTGATCTCGGAACTCACCAAGTAACCTTTTTCCACGCGTAAAATATCGAGAGCTTCGAGCCCATAGGGTGAAAGACCGGCGGCAATCAGGCCTTCCCATAGCGTGAGCGCAATGGCCGGGCGGCAATGCAACTCGAATGCAAGCTCACCCGAAAAGCTTGCGCGCAGTACCTTGATATCGCGACCTTGGAATACGCCTAGTGCGAAATCCATATGCGACAGTTGCGCGAGGCTTGTTTGCCACTCGTTGCCTAAGACTTGGGCTAGAGCGCTTAGGCTGGTGGCCCCAGCCACTGCAATCACCGACCAACTCTCCGTCACATCGGTGACTGAGACCGCGCGGGTCCGCGAAATCGCGGCAGCGCCCGTAATCGCGGAATCGTGCCCCTCAACACAGTAGTACTCAAAGTGCGAGAGCATATGTTCGGCATGTCCCGAGCTCACCGTAGCTAGGAATCGATTGCTTGCAAGACGCAGCACAATACCGTCGTCCAACACCATGCCGTCCTCGCGCAAATTCACCATGTACTTACTGCGGCCTATTTTAATAGTGCTAGCCTTGGTGAGGTACAGCGTATCGAGGAAGGCTGCCGCATTGGGGCCTACCACTTCGATTTTCCCCAGCGTCGAGCTATCGATGATGCCGCCGATGCTACGCACTCGTTTAGCTTCCGCAACCCCTGCGGTGAAGGCGTCCAGGCCATTCGCCCGATAGTATCGAGGCCGCATCCAAAGGCCTGTGGACTCCAATACACCCCCGTTCGATTCATGCCATTGATGCAGCGCTGTCCTGCGGGTCGGTCGCAGCGCCGCGCCAACGCGCAGTCCCGCGAGCGAACTTAAGGTCATCGGATAATAAGGCGGACGCGCGCGACTTGTGGCGACCTGTGTGAGGAGTTCGCCTTTCAATTCCGCCACGATACTTGCGCCCAGCAAGCCGCTGGTGCGACCTTGCTCGGTACCTACACCGAGGGTGGTGTAACGCTTCACGTGCTCAATGTCGTTAAACCCTTCGCTAAGCGCGGCGCGCAGATCGGCTACGGTGACGTCATTTTGCAAATCGACGAATTGGTTTTTTTCGCGAGTGGGGTCGCTGGGTGAGCGCCAGAAGGGCACGAGCTGGGGCGTCATGTCGCCGTGGCCTCTAGGCGCAGCCCCGGGCAGGTTCATTTTACCGGCGACGGCGGCGGCGGTGCGGCCTGCCGTATACCCATCATTCAGGGCGGCGCTGAGTTCGAGACAGCCGTGTTCAGCACCCGCGATGAAGTGCGATTGTGCCGATTGATGGGTGGGTGCCGACCATCCGCCGCCAACTAGAACAGTATCGCAGGGTAGGATACGTGCTTGGTGTGGCGCATCGAGTGGTGCGATTTTTACCCCAGTGATGCGTTGGCGACCTGTCGTAGCGAGAACCGCCGTATTCAGTAAACAATGGATTCCACTACGCATGAGATCGGCGCGTAAGGGGATCGCTTCCGAGGCTGTGCGGCGAGTATCGATGATGGCGCGGATGCGCATGCCACCGGCTTGTAAGCGCGCGGCGGCGGCATAAACACGATCATGATTGGCAAATAGCACCAGATCGCTGCCCACTTTCACGCCGTAGCGAGCTAAGTATTTCTCGGCGGCATTGATGAGCATGACGCCGGGGCGATCATTACCCGCAAAGGCAATGGGTCGTTCCACCGCGCCCATAGCGGCCACCATCGCGCGAGGGTTTATGCGGTACACCGTGTTGTCCCCAGGAATTCCGCCCGCTTCTCGATGTGCAATGATTAGATCGCTAGAGCCTCCCATGATGGTCGTGTTGGTGAATATCTTTGCGCCGCGTTGTGCTAGTTCTGCGAGTGTTGCGGCAATCCACTGCTGGGCTGGCAGGCCATCGACTTCACTCGTTTCAAATTCCAGCTCGCCGCCTACCGCAGGTTCCCGCTCGAACAGCCACACGTTTGCGCCGTTGCGGGCGGCAGCCAGTGCAGCAGCAAGTCCCGCAGGGCCGGCACCTGCTATCAGCACATCGCAACTGGCATACATTATTTTGGGAGGAGGCAGCGTACACGCACCTGGTGCTTCACCGAGACCGGCTAGATTGCGGATTAGTCTTTCGTAGGTTTTCCAAGAGGGCCACATAAATGTTTTGTAGTAAAAGCCCGCACCCAATAAGCCGCCGCCCGCTTGCAACAAAGATGCTACATCGAACTTCAAACTCGGCCAGCGATTCTGACTACGTAAAATCATACCGTTCCGCAAGACCAATTGGGGCGCGGATACATTGGGAATGACATTAGGAAAATTGCCCACGGTCAAAAGCGCGTTGGGCTCTTCGGGCCCTGCCGCGAGTAGTCCGCGCAGCCTGCGGTACTTGACACTACGGCCCATCGCGCGCACACCATTGGCGAGTAACGCGGAGGCGGCGGTGTCGCCGGCTTGGCCGAGGTACTCCTGGCCGTCAAAACTAAATCGTATCGATTCGCTGGCGATTCGTGTTCCAATCCGTACGCCGCGTGTGCCTGCTCGAGCGCTCATGTGGCGGCGCTGAGTAGATTTATTTCGAGAACGGCGCCACTCGATGGATTGCGGTGCACGCGTAGCCAACTACGGCAGCCGCGGACGTGCTGCCAATGCTCGATACTCAAGTGCGGGGTATCAATGCGCTCATAGACCTTGGCGAAGCGGGAAGCATTCGCTGGGGGCAAAGTCTTGTGAAATACGAATTCGCTCAATTGTCTCGGTCCGCAGAAAGGACATACTAAGCGGGTCTGTAGTGTTGCGAGCGTCATAGGCGCACCGGGAAAGGACCGCCGCCACGCTCGTCGAGCAGGTGGCCGGTTGCAAAGCGTGACATGCGATAGGCTTTTATGAGATCCGGTGCGCTACCGGTTGCGACGAGCGTGGCGAACGCGGCACCCGAGGCGGGGATGGCCTTGAATCCTCCGTAGCACCAACCCGCATTGACGAATACATTGTCATGGCGAAGTCGATCCATGATGGGACTACCATCCATGGTCATGTCATTAGTACCCGCCCAATGGCGCAGAATTTTGCAGCCGGCGATTTGCGGGAGTAACTCGACCGCGCCTTCCACCACGTCTTCCATGCGATCCCATCGGCCTTCACGGGTGTAGGAAGGAAAGCCATCGAGCATTCCGCCCATCACTAACCCGCCACGATCGGATTGGCAGATATAAGTTTCGCCGTGACCGGGATACATATACACCAGCACGGTGTTGAGCAACGGTTTAATCGGCTCAGTGACCATAGCCTGTAATAGATGCGTCTCGATCGGCATGGGTACGCCGAGCATCGTACCGATCATGGCGGTGTGACCGGCGGTCGCAAACACGATGCGCTCGGCCTTAACATAGCCGCGACTGGTGTCGACACCGCTCGCTATCCCGGCCGCAGCCTGTACACCGGTGACCTCGCAGTCCTCGATAATATCGACCCCGAGTGCGCTCGCGGCGCGTGCATAACCCCAGGCCACCGCATCATGGCGTACAGTGCCGCCGCGTCGTTGTAGCAACGCACCGACAATAGGGAATCGCCTCTCGCGCTCGGTGTCCAACTCTGGACAGAAGCGCTTTAACGCTGCGCGATCGAGAAGTTCGGCATCGATACCGGCAAGGCGCATGGCGTTGCCGCGACGTGCGGCACCCGACATTTCGTCATCCGAGAGTGCTAGATCAACCACGCCGCGCGGACTGTACATCACGTTGTAGTTCAAATCGTGCGACAGCGTTTCCCAGCGACGTAGCGAGTCTTCGTAAAAATAATGATTCTCAGGTAACAAATAATTAGAGCGCACGATGGTGGTATTACGCCCGACGTTGCCATAGCCCACTAAGCGCTTCTCAAGAATAGCGATGCGCTTAATGCCGTGATCGCGTGCCAGGTGAAAAGCGGTCGCCAAACCGTGGCCACCGGCTCCTACGATGACGACGTCATAAGCTGCTTGCAGTTTGTGACCGGTCCAAAGAGGTTGCCAATAGCCGCCCTTCATGCGCGCGCGAATTAGTGACCACGCGGAATAATGAGGCGAGGATCTCCTCACTTCATGCGTTCGCGAATATAACGCCGCATATCCAGATTCATATCTTCCATGGGTGCGTAGTACCCTTGTTTATGCTGGCTGGAGGCAATGCCTTGTTGAACGCGCTCGCAAATGGCCCAATCTTGTTGATTGGTCACCTCCCAAAAAGTACTGGCATCGGTGTGATCAAAATCGGACTTCGCTATTTCTTCTTGGGCAAACAAGAATAGACATTCCACTTCGGTACGATGGGCGGAAATAGGATGCAGGATGTAAGCGGTCACGTGGTCGCAGGCCATGCTCAACCATAAATTCGGATACACCAGCTCACCCTTGTGTTTGGTTTTTTCCGCCTCGCTCAGGCCTTTGAATGGCGCACGTTGAGTGGTGCCGCTCCAGGTGAAAGTATAGGCTCCCTCGCGATGCGGAATCCCGTCTTGCCAGTCAAGGTCGGCACCGCCCTTCATGCGAAAGGCGGGCACCAAACGGCATAGTTCTGGATGCACCGGGCCGCAGTGATAACACTCGTTATAGTTTTCGCAGAGAATTTTCCAATTAGCATCCACCTCGTAGCGCATGCGATGACCGATACGCATATCCTTCAATGGGTAGTTGGCAATGCGCGCCAACACCTGTGTCATTTGGCTGGCGAGCGACTTCGCTTCTTTGGGCGAGCCATGTATGAATACAAAACCACCCCAAATCTCACATCTCAAGGGGTAGAGGGAAAAATCTTCGCGCCTAAACCCTGGGTCATCGGTAAGGAATGGCGCGCCAATGAGAGCGCCCTCAGCATCATAGGTCCAGGCGTGATAAGGACAGCGGATATTTCCGTTGGCCAGCACCGATGAGGGTAATACCGCCCGGCCCGGCTTTAGGGCTGCATTCTTAGGCGCGCACAGCTGCGCGCCTCGATGACGACAGACGTTATAAAAGGCCCGTAGCCGGTCGTCTTTACCGCGCACAATAAGTACGCTGTCACCCACCAAATTGACCACCTGCCAGTCGCCCGCGCCCGGAATTTCCTCTGCTCGGCACACAGCGACCCATTCGCGCGAAAAAATACAGGCAACTTCGCGCTTGAATACTTCAGTGTCGAGATAGTCGCGTGAGGGAAGGGATAATTCCATTCCACTATTTTACCATTAGCCACCCCGTGGCGAGTGGCGCTCTTAAGGTGCTGCGACAATCATGTGTGGATTTCGGGCGCGCGCCCACGCCATCATGCCTCCCTCTAAATGAGCGACCTTGCTGCGGCCCATGTCGAGTGCCAATTTCCCAGCGGCTAGACTGCGTCCACCACTGTAGCAGACAAACACCAAAGTTTTGGTCAGCGGAATATCCACTAAACCCTGCGATAAACCTTGCATAGGGATATTCATTGCGCCATCAATGTGACTGACGCTAAATTCCTGGGTCTCTCGTACGTCAATGATGAGGGGGGCCGCCCGGTCGGTGCGAGACTCGCTCATCAAGCTATGGAGTTGCTCGGGTCCTAGTCGAGTGATGTTAGTGTGCGAGCTATCGATTGCGGCGGCAGCGCTGTCTTGCGCGTTGCAAATAGAGGGGTGCTCTCCACAGACGGCGCAATCGGTACGGCGGGAAAATTTAAACTCCTGCCAACGCATTGCTAATGCATCGAAAGTTAGCAATCGGCCCAGCAGGGGCTCGCCGATTCCCAGTATGAGTTTGAGCGCTTCGGTGGCTTGTAGAGCGCCGAGAATTCCCGGTAGTACTCCGAGTACGCCCGCCTCAGCGCAGTTCGGAATCGCAACTTCGGCCGATTCCGGGAATAGGCAACGATAACAGGGACCCTGGGCGGGCTTGTAGGTCATCGCCTGCCCCTCGAATCGATGAATAGCAGCGGACACCAAAGATTTACCCAGTATCACGCTGACATCGTTGACCAGATAGCGCGTACTTAGCCGATCGCTACCGTCCACGACCAAATCATAGGGTTGTATTAACTCGACTGCATTGTCGGGCTGTAATTTAACTTCATGGGCTTGCAGCGTAATTTCCGGATTTAGCGCGCTCAAGCGCGCTTGCGCTGCGGTGGCCTTACTGAACCCCAGTGATGATGTATCAAATAGAATCTGCCGTTGCAAATTCGAAATCTCGACGTGATCATGATCAACTATCCCCAGAGTGCCGACACCGGCGGCAGCTAGGTAAAGGCCGGCAGGTGAACCTAGGCCTCCAGCTCCGACAATTAATACTCGTGCGGCCTTTAATTTTTCTTGTCCCGCGTTGCCGATTTCCGGTAACAATAAATGCCGACTGTAGCGAGCCCGTTCGCTGGCCGATAGCATTTCAGCCACCGCTTAATGCGCAAATTAGATGGATCACATCCTCTTTGAGCAACGCGAAATCGAGGGTCAAAGCCTCGACGCTATTGACGAATATCCGAATGTGCGGTCGGATACGTTCTTGTTCGTCAATCATGCGAAAGCGCATGCCAGGATAGGCGTGCTCTAAATCGGCGAGCAGCTCTTGCAACGAATCACCTTGGGCTCGCACTTGAGTCGCCCCGTGGACATAGGAGCGGAGTGGACTGGCGATTTTAACGGTATGCTCCACTGCTACAGCGCGTGTGTCACGGAGTAAATTTCAGGTAAGTGCTGCGCGAGGCGCCGCCAGGAGTCTCCAGCGTTTTGGCTGCTCCAGACTTCGCCCTGAGTTGTACCGAAAAACAGCCCAAAATCTTCATTGTCGATGCACATGGCCTGACGCAATACCGTGAACCAAGCGTGTTTCCCGGGTAGCCCTTTGTCAAGCCTCTGCCAGCTACGTCCGGCATTGTAGGAACGGTAGACCGCGGGTTTTCCGCCGACAGCGGTACGCGGCCACACCTTTGAACCATCCATGGGTATGACATACACGCAATCAGCATCGCGCGGATGCGCCACGATCGGGAAACCAATGTCGCCGATTCGCTTAGGCATCTTGTCACCAATTCGGATCCAGCGCTGGGCCGGCCGATCCAATCGATAAATGCCGCAGTGATTTTGTTGATAGAGCCGGTCCGGTTGTTGTGGATGCACTATGAGGCAGTGTGGATCGTGACCGTATTCGGCATCTGCATCCGGGAGGAACTCCGCAGCGACCCCTTGATTGAGCGGCGCCCAATCAGCACCGCTATCCACTGATTCGAACACACCTCCGATGGAAATCGCCAAATAGATATGACGGGCATCGCGCGGATCGATGCAAATCGAATGTAACAATTCTCCGTCGGGGGTTCGAAATCCAGCGGCCCACTTAGAAAACATAGCATGTTCATTGAAACCCGCAACCGGCTGCCAGTGAACGCCGTGATCTTCTGAACGGAATAAGCCTGCCGGCGCGGTCCCGGCGTACCAAACTCCAGGCTCACTCGGGTGACCGGCACTCAACCAGAATACCCGTTCTACGGCACGCGCTGTTTCGCCTTCACGCGCCTTACGAAATGCCGGGGGCGACTTAGCCTCCTGCCAATTTCGACCGCGATTGAGAGACGTATAGACAGTAGGGCCTAGGTGTCCAGTTTTGGCGGCCACAACCAGCCGTCGAGGTTCGCGTGGATCTTGGACGATATGATGAACAATATGTCCCAGAAATTGCGGTCCCGCTAAACGCCAAGCAGATTTCTTTAGGCCCTGACGCAGCGCGAACGCGCCCTTGCGAGTGCCGATCCAGAGTGTCTTGGTCATTGCTTAAGATTCGGCGCGCAACCCTTGGTTTGTCAAGTGCCATGGGGTGTAGCGTTGCGGTTTCCCACTGACATTGCACATCAACAGGCGTATATTTCCGCTTACAAACTTGCGGTTGCTGAGCGCCAGTCGCGACGCATCCCGAGTGCCCATAGAAAAACACCAACTCAAAACTCATCAAGGGGAAGTTTATGTCGATCATGAATCGTATTGCCGCCATTGCAGCCTTCGCCTGTCTGGCATCCGCCAGCTTCACCGTTCTTGCGGGCGATCACGCTTACACGCAGGGCTCAGTCGTCAATGTGGCTAGAATCCGCACCATCGATGGCAAGTTTGACGACTATATGAACTGGATCGGCACCAAGTGGAAACAGCAGCAGGAAATCGGCAAGAAGGCCGGCAACATCCTGAGCTACGCCGTGTACCAGGTGCAGCCGCGCGGTCCGGAAGATGCGGACCTGTTGCTGGTGGTAACCTATAAGAACTGGGCGGCATTGGACGGTTCCCTGGCCAAAGCAGACGCCATCGCCAAGGAAGTCAGCGGCTCGGTAGCCTCTGCCAACCAGGCACAGGTCGAGCGCGCCAAGATTAGGACGGTGCTCGGTTCCACGACGATGCAGGAGTTGATGCTCAAGTAACACATCGGCTTGCAAGTTGAGATATGGAGCCGGGCCTTGTGTCCGGCTCCTCAGCAGTGGGCATGGGCGCGACCCCAATGTTGGCGGTCATCATCCGCGTATTGATCGGTATGCGGAATTGATTGGCGCGCGGCTCAACGCGCACGATTTGAACCCCGCTCAGACTTCGCTCATGACGCGTCAATCCGGGCAAAAACAGGTTCACCCCAAACGCCGGGCGCCCCGTGAGCACCCTCGATAATCGGTCCGCCGAGCGACGAATTTCTGGACCTTTCGGCATTGCTACCCCGAGCTTATGTAGTGACCTATATGAGGCTGACATAAGATGGAAGCCGCAACCCGCACACTTCGCGGAACGACCACTCGTTGGACTCTAGCGGATGCGGGAGAAACTCACCGCCATCAACAACCATGGTTTGGGTCTCTTTTTGAGAGAGCCCAAGGTCAAGGCTATGCGGATCTCAATTTCCCGGTTTCAGAAATTGTCGGCGAGGGCGATTTCGCGACGGCGGCTTATTTTGCGGTTTCGTCTTGACCCGCGGACGGGCATTGCTCCCGGCGGCGCTCACCGTGCTGGATGGCGCACATAGTATTGAAACTGCATTCCATTCCGATGACCGACGAACTGGTCATCGTGGCCGAGCCTAGTCACTCGTAGCTCAAGCGGCGCTTATACCTCTTTTAACACAGCTCAAATCGAGGATGGTGCTGGGCAGTTCGGAAGCGATTAAATAATCGGTCGTAGAAGGATTGGGTCTTAACTGCTTAGTTTTCTGAATACCGAGCGCGAAACGAAACCGCGGCAATTCGCGTAGCTACCAGCACCGCAAGCAAGACCGATAATGAAATCAGCTCAAAGGGTTGAATGTGGTGATCATATAAACCGATAAAAATCTCGCGCAGAACAAACGCAATTCCCACTTCGGCAAGAATGCGTAGTCGAACGCGATGGAATTCCAGATATTCGGTGAAGGTACGAAATAACTCAATTAGTACAAAAACCGATAGAACATCAATTACTAGTTGCCGGTCTAACTCGTCCACCACACCGTGTGTCAAGCTATGCGACTGCAGGTCACCGCGAAATGCATTGGCGGCCGCGACAAAGTCTAAAAATAATCCAAACACTGCTCCGATCAACGTTAGGATCATGACAAATACTAGAACGGCAACGATAAAATCCAGGACTCGTTGGTAGAACCGCAATGCATGGCCCTTGGCGTTCTTATTTTCCGGCAAGGGGTCTTTTGGCATTAGATTTCCAAGGGTCTAGCATAAATGACAACATTAGCATGCGGAACGTCACTTAGGCATGCCGTTAGCCCGTGTACCAGCTTAAAGGCCCGTATAACGCCACCACATCACCGACTATCAATAGACCTGGCGACTCCAACTGTGCGAGCGCGGCCGCCGCACCGATATCTGCAAGGGTCGCGGTAATGACGCGTTGTCGGTGGGTGGTCCCTTGTGAGATGAGTCCTGCAGCGCGCAAGGGTGGCGCGCCGTGTGCGAGAAGTCGTTCGACAATATGTTCGAGCCGTGCGAGTCCCATGTAAAACACGGCAGTGGTTCCCGGCATCGCCAAAGCCCGCCAGTCGGGTTCCTTGCCCTTTCTGTCCGCGTGCCCGGTGACGAAGGTTACACTCTGGGCATGATCGCGATGGGTTAGTGGTATGCCTGCGTAGGCGGCACAGCCGAGGGCAGCGGTAATACCGGGGACGACGGTGAAATTAATTTTAGCCACCACGAGCGCTTCTAATTCTTCGCCGCCGCGACCGAATATAAAGGGATCACCGCCTTTGAGTCGCACGACGCGCTCGCCTTTTTGAGCATGTCGGATCAGCAGGGCGTTGATGGAATCTTGGGTGGTGCTGGGCCCACCTGAGGCTTTCCCCACACATACACGGCTTGCATCCCGGCGGGCGAGATCTAAAATTCCCTCGGGCACCAAACGATCATAGAAAATAACATCGGCGTCTTGCAGCGCACGTAAAGCTTTCAAAGTCAGTAATTCCGGATCGCCCGGCCCTGCGCCTACCAGTGTCACCGAGCCTGTCGTGGTTGGGGACACCGCAGTTACCCTAAGCGGCGCTTCGGTAGCATCCAGCAATTCTTGCGCGATGCGCTGTGCGCCCTGGATATCTCCTTCAATGAATCGACTCGCGGCCGCGCCATCGATAATGCTTTCAAAAAAACGCCGCCGTGCCGCGGTATTGGGTAGACGCTCTGCGCTCGATTTACGTAGTTCTTGTAACCACAATGCAAGTCCACCGAAACGCTTAGGAATAAGTGCCTCAAGGCGTTCGCGCAAGCGACGCGCCAAAACCGGAGAGGCACCGCCGGTAGAAATCGCGACCAGCACAGGGTCACGATCAATGATGGCGGGCACGATGAAGCGCGAAGCCTCACGGTCATCGACGACGTTCACGGGGATAGCCCTGTCCTCGGCGAGCTTTGCAATCGAGCGGTTAAGATCTCGATCCGCTGTCGCCACAATGACCAGCCTTACCTGGTTGAGATCATCGGGAATGAACTTGCGGAGCTGCAAATTAAGTTGCGTCTTTGGGACTGGTGTTTGCGCGGCACTATGGGTGCACGCCATCTGACGAAACTCCGCCTGGATTTCAGGCGCAACGACTGTGATGAGCGCGCCCGTGCGCACTAATAAAGAGACTTTGCGAAAAGCGACTTCGCCGCCGCCCACCACCAGCACTTTTTGGCCTGATAGATTGAAGAACATGGGAAAGTAAATCATGGCTTATCCTAGGGATGCATGCGAGCACCGCTGTCCGCATAAGTTCATCTATCCCAGTAGCAGCGGCAATTCAATTCTCACGCACAACCCGCTGCCGGGCATGTTTGACGCACTTATCGCACCACCGTGGTTTTCAATAACCCGCTGGGCGATTGCTAAACCCAAGCCATTACCCTCTTTGCGTGCGTGCGTGGAGCTGCGGAAGAATGGGTCAAAAATACTGGCAAGATCACTCTCAGGAACCCCCTTCCCAGAATCACGTACGAGTATGACGGCCAGCAAGCCTGCGGCATCGGTTTTGGTTTCAACTGCGATGCTACCATTACGAGGGCTGTACTTAATGGCGTTGCGCAACACGTTCTCGACCGCGCGGCGTAACAGAATGACATTGCCTCTCACCACACCATCGATTTGATCGCCCACTTGCATGACGCGCCCTTTGGCATGAGCCTCGAATTGCGCATCGTCAATAATGACCGATAGCAATTCACGCAGATCAATTTCTTCATTCAAGCTGTGATCGACCCCAGCTTGCAGGCGCGAAAGTGCCAAAAGCTCGCCCGTAAGCTTGTCTATTCGCACCGACTCTCGCTCAATACGTTCCATCAATGCTGAGGCCTGCTCGGGTTGCTGGCTGGCCAAGCCAGTTGCGGCTTGAATTCGCGCCATGGGTGAGCGTATTTCGTGAGACACATCGTTAAGTAATCGGCGTTGCGCGACAATGAGAGAACGCAGGCGCGCCAACATATGATCAAACTCAGCGCCTAGATCTCGCAGTTCGTCGTTTCCCGGTCCCATGCGATCTGCTATGCGCACATCGAGATTGCCGCCGGCCGCTTCAGATAGTGCTGAGCGCAAACTTCGAATGGGTTTGAAGAGTAGCCACGCCAGCAGCGCAGCACAGATGAGACTTGCCAAAATGTCAGCCTCAAAGGGTTCAAGCATAATCTTTAGCGACTGAGCGTGTGGAGGCATCGCGGCAACTGAATGGCGCGCCGAAAACATTAAGCGCATCGCCAGATCGGAACCCATCTGCACAAATACAATTAACCCAAAGAACTTCCAAAACAAACGTTCTAGGGGCTTTGCGGCAGGGGGTTTTAGTCGCAAGTTCATTCGGGAATCAGCTGATATCCCAAGCGGTAAACGGTCAAAATGCACGATCGGCCATCCGTCACCCGGCCTATTTTTTGCCGGATACTGCTCATGTGGACGTCAACGCTGCGATCGAAAGCGGCCAACTTCCGACCTAATCCTTGCTCTGAGAGAATATTTTTACTGACTGGAGTACCCATGCTGCGAGCTAATAATTCTAATAAATTAAATTCGGTACTGGTGAAATCAATCGGCATACCATTCCAATGAATCACCCGGCGTTGTGGGTCGAGCATTAGTGCGCCGGAATTGATCACGCCAGCAGAATCAGCCGTGTTCTCACTTGGCAATGTGCGTCGCAATACCGCGCGAATTCTCGCCGTCAATTCACGCGGTGTGCAGGGCTTTGGAATATAGTCGTCCGCGCCAATTTCCAGGCCCACGATCCGATCCGTGTCGTCGCCCTTGGCGGTTAACATGATGACCGGCATATTGCCGTGGGCACGAATGGCCATGAGAGTCTCAATACCGTTCTTGCGTGGCATCATCATATCGACTACGGCGATCGCATAGCGCCCTGACCGGGCCTCGTGAACACCCGATTCTCCATCCTCGGCACCACCGACGAAAAAACCTTCGCGCTCCAGGTAATTCTTCAACAAATCCACCAGTTCCTCATCGTCATCAATAAGAAGTACAGAAGAGGACACGGGAGCGGTACTGGGCAGCATGACCCATTATAGGCGCGGATCGCTAGTTGAGCCGATCGTAAAGGCCGGTAAGGGAGTGTAAATCATTGTAAAGAACCGAATGAAGACAGTGCGCAGCAACGTCAGAATGGGGGACCTAGAAAATTTACGTCAATGCTTGCATAACTTTACATCTTGATAACTGCGTTTTACATCGATTAGTAGAGAATTTGATTCGCTGAACCGTTACAAAGACAACTGAATAGGAGATTTTTTATGACTGCCACTCACAACCAAGACGTCTTCGTTGCCCGCGCAATTGCAGCGGTAGCCGCTCTGGCCCCTATCGCATTGATTTTACTGGCGGGCACCTTGCCCCGGGTCTCGCCCAAGGCCAGCTTGTGGTGTATGGATGCATAGGCATCACTACAGTCCTTGCTGCCGCACTGGTATTGCGCGCTTCTTACGCGCGAGAGTTTAAGGCAGCGCTCAAGCGCCTCAGCGCAATGAACTCAAATCTTGTGACCACGTGATTTTGCAGGCTGCGCCGTCCATGTTGACTGAAAACTCACCCTCTTTCGGTTAGCGTGGACGGTCGCTACCACTACCCCTAGTGTTGCGATAGCGATTGTCGCGGAACCGCGAGCGCCTGAGCCTGGCGTCGGGGGTGAAGCCCACATTCGCGTGATTCAGCACGTTCCCACCACCAGCGACCTGAGCGTTCATCTTCACCGGAGGGCACTGCGCGGGTGCAGGGGGCGCAGCCGATACTGGGAAAACCTTTATCGTGCAAGCTGTTGTACGGGAGAGCTTTTTTGGCGATGTAGTCGGTGATATCTTTTTTGCTCCAATCGAGCAGGGGACTAATCTTGTGTAGTCCATATTCGCCATCCCACTCGACTGGAGCGGCAAACGCACGGCTCGCTGATTGATCGCGGCGAATACCGGTCACCCAGGCATTATGCCCGGAAATGGCACGCCTAAAGGGTTCGACTTTGCGAATGGAACAGCAATTACGCCGTTGCTCCAGGCCTTCGCGAAATCCGTTTATACCATTTTCGGCCACCCAGCCCTCTAGTTGCGGTGTTTCGGGGTAGTAAATCCGAAGCGCCCGGCCGTAGTGCTGTTGTAGGCGTCCAATAAGCTCGTAGGTCTCCGGATATAAGCGTCCGGTATCAATACTGAAGATCTCGATTTGCGGTACGGCGGTCCAGATAAGATCGGTCAGAACGATGGATTCCAAGCCTAAGCTATTGGCGTAGCAGACATTTTTGTAGTCAACTACCGCCTCGCGCAATTGCGCAATGCTGGTTTCGGCGCGCTCGCGTAGCGTTTTAGAGAGTTCGGAGAGGTGCCCAGTAGACATCTTGTCACTATAAAAGCCGCCCAGCCGCTAGAAAACGAACTTGTGCTTATGAGCACATGCGATTTTGTGATGTCCGGCGCTCAAGGGTATCCGGCATTGATCGCCATAAACTTATATCCTAGTGCCGATGAAGTTCCAGCAACTACGCTACTTGGTGGCCGTACATGAAAACGGCTTGAATATCACGGCGGCGGCGCGCCAATTACACACCTCGCAGCCGGGGGTGAGTCGTCAACTTAAGATGTTAGAAGAAGAGCTGGGTTTTCAATTGTTTGAGCGCGAGGGTCGTGCCCTCACTCGTACCACGGCGGCCGGCACTGAAATTATTGCGCGAGCGACTAATATCTTGCGCGAAATGCAAAATATTCGGCGCACCTCAGCGGAGTTGCGTAAGGCCGATGGGGGTTCCTTGTCGATTGCGACGACCCATACCCAGGCGCGCTATGTGCTGCCGCAGGTCATTCGTGCATTTCGTATCCAGTACCCGAAGGTACGTCTACATTTACATCAGGGTACCTCGGAACAGATCGCCGAAATGGTGGCCAAGGATCGGGTTGATTTCGCTATTGCCACCGGATCAGAAGAATTATTTCCGCATCTGGTGCGGTTGCCGGTATACCGCTGGCATCGTGCGGTGGTGGTGCCGCGGGGCCATCCGTTAGCCACGGCCGGTAAGTTAACTTTAAAAAAATTAGCGGAATATCCGATCGTGACTTACGTGTTTAGCTTCGCTGGGAGGTCATCGCTGCCGGCTTTGTTTGAAACCGCAGGGCTATCGCTTGATGTTGCGTTGACCGCGCGTGACTCGGACATCATAAAAACCTATGTCCGCTTAGGCTTGGGCGTCGGCATCTTGGCGCGTTTAGCGGTCGATCCCGTGATTGATGCCGACCTCGTGGTGTTAGACGCGGCGCATCTATTTGAGGGGCATACGACTTGGATCGGATTTCGTCGCAGTGCGTTGTTACGCGCTTATATGTACGAGTTTATAGAATTGCTGGCACCGCATTTGCCACGCAAGTTAGTGCGCGAGACTGAAAAAGTGGAGACCGCCGAAGAAGTCAATCGAGTCTTAGGCGAGCTGCGTATTCCGCTGCGCGATAGTCCTTAAGGATGCAATGATTTTACGAGTAGCGGCTGTATTGCTGGTCTTAGTTTTGGTGGCCACTTCGGGCTGTACGCCGAATCGCGGCGGCGTGGCCCATCTGTTAAATGTATCGTACGACCCGACGCGTGAATTTTATGAAGACTATAATCGGGCGTTTGCTGTTTATTGGCAAAAAAAATCCGGTGAAGAGATTCGTATTAATCAGAGTCATGGGGGATCAGGTAAACAGGCGAGAGCGGTAATCGATGGTTTGGATGCCGACGTGGTGACGCTGGCCTTGGGTAGTGACGTGGATGCATTGGCGCGCGTGGGTCATTTAATCCCAACTAATTGGCAAACACGCCTACCTAACAATAGTGCGCCTTACACTTCTACCGTTGTCTTTATGGTTCGCAAGGGCAATCTTAAAAACATTCGCGATTGGCCGGATCTGATACGGCCGGGCGTGGCGGTGATCACAGCCAGCCCTAAAACTTCCGGAGGTGCGCGCTGGAATTATTTGGCCGCGTGGGCCTGGGCGCTTAAACAACCCGGCGGAACTGCTGCCAGTGCCGAGGACTTTGTGAGGAAACTGTACCAGCATGTGCCTGTCCTCGATTCGGGTTCGCGGGGTGCGAGTGCTACTTTTGCGCTGCGTGGCATGGGTGACGTGCTAGTGACCTGGGAAAATGAGGCCTATCTTGCGATCCAAGAGTTGGGGGCTGATAAATTCGAAGTGGTGATGCCGTCATTGAGTATTCTCGCTGAGCCGCCAGTGTCGGTGGTTGACCAGAATATTGATCGACATGGAACCCGTAAAGTTGCTGAAGGCTATCTTCAGTATTTGTATTCGCATGAGGCACAGGAGCTGGCGGCAACGCATTTTTTTCGCCCGCGCGATGCAAAAGTTTTGCTTAAATATAAGCAGCGGTTTCCCACTATTCGTCTGGTGACGATTGACGAAGTGTTTGGTGGTTGGACTTTGGCGCAGACGACCCATTTTGCTGATCATGGGGTCTTCGATCGAATTTATGGCCAATGAAACTGTAACCTATGCTGGTGGGAAATTGCGCCGCCCGCGCCGCGTGCTACCGGGTTTTGGCCTGACTCTGGGATTCACCATGTTGTATTTGTCATTGGTGGTTTTAATTCCTTTGTCGGCGACCTTTATTCGTAGCTTTGGCATGGGGTGGGAACATTTCTTTGAGGTGGTGTCCGCGCCTCGAGTGTTGGCATCTTTGCGCTTAAGCTTCGGCGCGTCGTTGTTGGCGGGACTAATCAATGCGGTATTTGGATTATTGGTGGCGTGGGTGTTGGTGCGCTACACCTTTCCGTTCAAGCGACTCATTGATGCGATGGTCGATTTACCGTTTGCGCTACCTACGGCGGTCGCCGGTATTGCTTTGACGGCGTTATATGCACCCAATGGTTGGCTGGGGCAATGGTTGGTGCCTCTGGGTATTCATGTGGCGTTCACCCCGCTAGGGGTGGTAGTCGCAATGACTTTCATCGGGCTGCCTTTTGTGGTGCGCACTTTGCAACCTGTCTTAGAGGGTCTCGATCATGAAGTGGAGCAAGCGGCGGCGACGCTGGGTGCTTCCGCTTTGCAAACCTTTGTACATGTGATCATGCCGGCATTATGGCCTGCATTATTGACAGGTTTCGCGTTGGCCTTTGCGCGCGCTGTAGGCGAGTACGGTTCGGTGATTTTTATTGCCGGTAATATGCCAATGAAATCGGAGATTACACCGCTGCTAATTGTTACGAAACTGGAGCAGTATGATTACGCGGGGGCAACCGCTATTGCGGTGGTCATGTTGGTATTGTCATTCCTGCTGTTGCTGGGAATTAACGCGCTACAAGTGTGGACTTTGTCCCGCCATGGAGGCCGCTAATGTCTGGCAATCGGGGTGTAAGTTCATCATCGACCGTGGCGCAATGGTTGTTAATTACGGTGGCATTAATTTTTTTGACGGCGTTTTTGGCAATGCCGCTATTAGTCGTGTTTACCCAAGGATTGTCAAAGGGGTTTGCGGCCTATGTAAGGGCGCTTGTTGATCCCATGGCATGGTCCGCCATCAAGTTGACGCTAGGAGTGGCGGCGATTGCCGTGCCGTTCAATGTGGTGTTCGGAGTGGCGGCCGCGTGGGCTATTGCGAAGTTTGAATTTCGCGGTAAGAGTATGTTGATTACGCTTATTGATCTGCCGTTTTCGGTATCGCCGGTGATTGCGGGTTTAGTTTACATTTTGATGTTTGGATCCAAAGGGTGGTTTGGACCGTATCTGCGCGTACATGATATTCATCTGTTGTACGCGGTACCGGGTATTGTCATTGCTACCGTATTTGTGACTTTTCCGTTCGTCGCGCGTGAACTCATACCGGTGATGCAGTCGCAGGGCAAAGACGCCGAGGAGACGGCTTTGGCGTTGGGTGCTAATGGATGGCAAACCTTCTGGCGGGTTACCTTGCCGAACATTCGATGGGGATTGTTGTACGGGGTATTGCTTTGCAATGCGCGGGCCATGGGGGAATTTGGTGCGGTCTCGATGGTATCGGGACATATTCGCGGCAGCACCAATACCATTCCGCTGCATATTGAAATTCTCTATAACGAATATAACTACGCCGCTGCGTTTGCGGTTGCATCGTTGCTGGCGATGCTCGCGCTACTGACCTTAGCGGGTAAAAGTTTTCTGGAATGGCGGGAGCCAGAGTTGCGTCATTTGGCGTTGCAGGCGCGAAATCGTGTGGTTGTGGGGAAAGCACGTGGGGAAAAGGCATGAGTATTGCTTTGCGCGGGGTCTCTAAACGCTATGGCGAATTTGCTGCGGTCGATGGGATTAATTTAGACGTGCCGACCGGTGCTTTAATTGCGCTCTTGGGTCCTTCAGGTTGCGGCAAGACGACGGTATTACGGATTATTGCAGGATTGGAAACGCCGGATCGAGGACAAGTATTATTCGATGATCAAGATGCGACTCTGTGGCCGATTCGTGCCCGCAAAGTGGGCTTTGTGTTTCAGCACTACGCATTATTTCGCCATATGACGGTATTCGAGAATGTTGCTTTCGGACTTAAGGTTAAGCCGCGGCGCGAACGTCCTGCGTTAAAAGATCTCCGGCAAAAAGTAGGCTCATTATTAGAATTAGTGCAATTAGGGTGGGCAGGCGATCGCTACCCGGCGCAACTATCGGGGGGGCAGCGTCAGCGCGTGGCCTTGGCGCGTGCGTTGGCGGTTGATCCTGAGGTGTTGCTACTCGATGAGCCATTCGGCGCGCTCGATACTCAGGTGCGCCACGAACTACGACGATGGTTGCGTCGCTTACACGATGAATTGCACTTCACCAGTATCTTTGTGACGCATGATCAACAGGAAGCTATTGAAGTGGCCGATACCATTGTCGTCCTGAATCAGGGTCGAATCGAACAAGCGGGGGTGCCTGGTGATGTCTACGATGAGCCGACTTCGGCGTTTGTGCATCGTTTTTTAGGGCAAGTTAACGAGTTGCCGGTTCGACTGCAAGGGGGCCGCGCCTATTTGGGGCCTATTGATATCTCTGCAGATCCTGAGGCGTTAAGTGTGCGAGGGGGTGTTGCACTGATTCGTCCGCATGAGATTGAGATTGGTAGTGACACGGCGGGTTGGTCATCTAAGGTAATGGCGGTACGGGTGATTGGACCCATTGTGCGTTTAGAATTGGTCCCTGAGGGTCGTGCAGCGCACGAGTTACTCGAGGCGGAAATAAGTCGCGAGCGTTTTGAGGCCGAGCGATTCGTCGTTGGTCAGCGAGTCACATTGCGTTTTCGTCGCTGGCAGATTTATGCAGCGGGAGCATAGAGGCGTGTGGAACGGACGTGCGGTGTGGGCTGTATGCGGTGCGCTCGCTGTCAATTCGATGGTGGCGCGCGAATCTCACGCAGAAGTCCCCGCTTGGGTGTTCCCGCTGAATCCATCCGCGCTGGCGGTTGTTGCGCCCTTCGATACTGCAAAGCTCGTGCACCTTCCGAATAGCACACTGGCATTCACCGAGGCACAGCTCAATAACCTTTTTTCAGCACCCGATTGGTATCCGAATTCACACGGTGCAATGCCCGCCGTGGTTTCGCATGGTAATACGCCGGACGTGTATGCCTGTGGATACTGCCATTCGCCGAGTGGCCAGGGGCGTCCTGAGAACGCCTCCCTTGCTGGATTGCCGGTAGCGTATATCGTTCAACAGCTAGCTGACTTTAAGAGTGGCGCGCGCAAGAGTGCGTGGCCTGGGACTTATAGACCGGCTGACAGTATGATTCGCGTAGCGGCGCACGCAAGTGTCGGTGAAGTATTGAGTGCTGCACAATATTTCTCGGCGCAGCAATTGGGGCCGCGTGTCGACGTGCTCGAGCGCGTGAACGTGCCTCGCTCACAGGTTGTTGGGTGGGTTTACGTAGCCGAACCTAACAACGGAGAAGAACTACTCGGCGAACGCTTGCTGGAGTTTGCGCCAGATGTGGCGCGTCACGAAAATCGGGACGATAAAATGCGCTATATCGCTTATGTGCCCCCCGGCAGTATCAAGCGTGGCAAATTAATCGCGATGGCAGGGGGTGCTGGATCGGCTGCGTGCATTTCTTGCCACGGACCTAATCTCAAAGGCGTCGGCCTAGTGCCGCCACTTGCGGCGCGCTCGCCCACGTATATTCTTCGCCAGCTACTCGCTTTTCAGACCGGTGCGCGCTCGGGCGCAATGGGACTACCCATGCGAGCGGTGGTAGCGCATTTAAAAATGGGCGACATGATTGACCTTGCGGCGTTTGCTGGGTCACTCTCGCCGTAGTGGAGTCTGAGGTGTCGAATGACGGGTCATAAATACGGCTATTAGAGCGACTGCGACTGCTGCTGCCGGCGACAACCACGCGTCCGGTATTGGCGAGTTGCGCGTCGGAGAATAAATCCTCGGTCCTTTCGATGTAACCGTGGCAACGCCCCTTGCTAGCGTGCGCGAGGCGTTGAGCGATTACGGTGAGATTTCGCTGTGGTTGCTGGCCGTCATGGTGGCATTAAGTGTGGCGATCGGCCGAGGTTTAAGTCGGCTGGCGAACTTGCGTTGCTCCTGAACCAAAGTTTTATCGTCTGGAGTCGTCGTTTCAGCAGATTCGACGCTTCACCGCTGAAGTTTTGCATGAATTAAAGACGCCGCTATCGTTGATTAGGCTGCAGGCCGAGAAATTGCCGATGCAGGGTAATCTGGATACGGCCAACGAGGAATCCGTGCAGGTACAGCTGGAGGAGATGTTGCGGCTTAGCCAGATCATTGACGAGCTATTATTTTTGTCGCGCGCTGAGACACATGACCTCCGTCTTAATCGCACAGCTCATTATCCGCAAGTGCTGTTGGCTAAATTTGATCAAGACGCACGGGCGCTGGCGGAGCACCGCAGCTTACAGTACCTATATTCACACCCAGGTGTTATTAAATCTACTCACCAATGCCTTGAATGTGTCGCCATCAGGCGGAGCTATTGCTCTGCACTCGAGTATCGATGCGGGTCATTGGCGGGTCGCGCTCAGCGACGCAGGGCCGGGGATCGCGGCGGAATATCGAGAGCGGATTTTCGAACGTTTTTTCGTTTGAGTACGACCGATGGTTTGGAAGACGAAGGCAGCGGTCTCGGTTTGGCAATTTGTCGCAGTATCGTCGCCTTACACGGCGGCAAAATTTGGGCTGAAGCGGCAGAAGGCAACACAGGCCTTCGCATGGTGTTTGAAATTCCGGTAGCCACCGCTCGACCGCCTGGAGTACAGAATTAAGAGCCGGATTAAGAAAACTGCGTTATTTCGATTGATTTCATTACTTATCAACGTCCAATCAGAGGGAATAAATTCGTCCACGCCATTTTAGAGAGCATTTTGAAACTTCTGTTTGTAGATGCCAGCCGTAATGGCTGGGGAACGGAACTGCACGTGGTGTCTCTCGCCAGTGCGCTAAGCGACTCTGGTCACTCCGTTTCGGTGGTGGTCAAACGCGATAGTCTAGTCGCTCAATTGCTGACTGAACGAGGCATTAGAACACATGTGACGAAATTTCGCGGTGGCGTCGATCCGCGCGGCGTTTTAACAATATTACGCGCAATCCGCACAGAGCAACCGGAGTGGATCATCACTAATCGTGAGAAGCTATATTGGACTGTGTGGGTGATCGGCCGACTGACGCGCGTGCGGGTAGCACTTTTTAGGCATATGCCTGATATTCGAAGTTGGCTCACTCGCTGTGTTTTGCCCTATATGGTAGATCAATTTTTTGTTGTCTCCGAATACGCGCAGCGTCGACTCGTGGCGCAAGGAGCGCCCGCGGATCGACTGGCGATGCTTTATAATCCCATCGATGTCAACCGACTGCATGCATCTGTAGCTAGGCGCGTCGGCATCCGTGATCTATTTGGCATAGCTGCGGATGATTTCGTGATTGGCTTCGTGGGTCGAGTTGAGTTATGTAAGGGCGTTGAAGTTCTCTGGAACGCAATAGTGCCTCTGATGGTCGGAGTGGCGCAAATACAGTTCCTGTGTGTGGGAGAAGGCGCAGAATTAATCCGTTTGCGTCGCAAGGCACAAGAATTCGGGATCGATAGTCGGTGCCATTTTGTCAGCTGGACCCCGGAAATAGGCGAGATGTATGCGGCGATGGATGTGCTCGTCGCACCCAGCATCGAGCCGGAAACCTTTGGTCGCGTCCTCGCAGAAGCTCAGGCGTGCCTGCTGCCAGTGATCGGCACTCGAATGGGTGGGATGGAAGAGGCCTTCGCTCCCAACCAATCGGGGCTATTGGTGCCCGCCAATGATCACCAATCGTTGCAGCGTGCTATTAGTCGGCTGCACGCCAACCCTAATTTACGGCTACGATTTTCCCAGACCGGGCGGCGATATGTGCAGACTAAATTTGCAGCCCACAAGATTGCCGCTGAGTTTATAGCGATGATCACTGAATCGGTCAGTACTCCTAGCCCGCAGCTGCCATTGCAAACATCATTCGAATAACTGATGCTCGCTATTCTGAATTATCACAATATTGCCGTCGCGCCCAGCGGCATGAGCATGCCAAAACTATACGTATCGCCACAGAAATTTGCGCAACAGCTCTGGTGGTTGCGGCGCTTAGGTTTGCGAGGCGTCTCACTCTCCGAGGGGGAGCGCCGCCTCAATGCAGGAAATGCAGCGGGGTGTGTTGTAATCACGTTTGATGACGGTTATGCAGATAACTTATCAAATGCAGCCCCAATACTGCGCGAGTTTAATTTTGGTGCGACTTGCTTCATTGTGAGCGAGCACATTGGTACGTACAATGTGTGGGACGCGGAAAAATTGCGTGGCCGCAAGCCGTTGATGACGCGTTCGCAACTCGACGCATGGATTGGATTGGGATTTGAAATCGGTTCGCATACCTGCACCCACCCTGATCTGACGAAGTTACCTCACGCTAAGGTTATGGAAGAATTAGTTCAAAGCCGCGCCTCGATCGGCCATATTGCGGGTAAGCCAATTACCAGCTTTTGTTATCCCTATGGGCACCATAATTCAGAAGTAGCGGCGTGCGTTCAGAGGGCGGGTTACCGAATGGCAGTCACGACGCGTCGCGGCCGCGTACATCCTCAGGATGACCCGCTAAAATTACCCCGCGTCTCGATCAATGGTGGCAAAGGATTGTTAAAATTTGTTCTTAAGGCGACTACTCCTTACTGTGATGTGGCTCGCCTCGTGGGGAGTCAGTAACGGGGCGAGTTAGCCAGTTGCCACGGACCGCAGGTAGTGCATTTTCGTACCCAGTGCTATTATTGACTAAGTCGATGGACTAAGTCACAATTAGCGATCTTTAATTTGTGGGTTACGATAATGGCTATCAATGTACACGAAGCGAAAACACAGTTTTCTAAACTGCTCGAAAGGGCTCATGCGGGCCAAGAAATTATTCTGGCCAAAGCGGGCAAGCCGTATGCGCGCATGGTGCCACTTGCGCCAAGTACGGGGATGCGTCAGCGCGGACGCATGAAGGGCATCATCGACGATGCGTTCTTTGATCCGCTTCCCGAGAGGGAACTGCGCGCATGGGAAAATCGTTGAGAGTATTGCTCGATACGCACGCGCTGCTCTGGTGGTGGAAAGACGATATGCGCCTTTCCAAGCATGCAGCCAAGTTAATCGCCGACGAGGACAATACGGTCCTTATCAGTGCGGCAAGTGCCTGGGAAATTTCCACTAAACACCGCATCGGCAAGCTGCCTGGCGCCGAACATGCCATCCATGATTTTAACGAACTAATTGTCAAAGACGGATTTACCCACCTTGCTGTTTCTTTTCAGCATGCGATTATGGCCGGCGAATTTACGGTCGACCATCGTGACCCATTTGATCGGATGCTAGCCGCACAAGCGACCATCGAGGGCGCAACGCTGATTACCAATGACCGCGGAATGAAATTGTTTCGGGTTAAATGTGCGTGGTGACGCTAGTCAAGGGTCAAGCCAACATCATTTAAAACTCCCAGCGCACACCGAAGGATGGAATTCTAGGCAGCCAGGGCAGCGATTCCTGCACCGATAATGAGTTTGCTCCCGGCGAAGTCTTACTTCGCACAATGTCGGCGCAGCAGTGGTTGTCGTGGTTAAGTGCATTTGCGACATCAACGGTATACACCAATGCGCCATGCTGAATATTTTGGTGATATACCATCCTTAAGTCGAGCGATTGAAACAGGCTCTCAGTACTGGAATTACGTGCGGCCAATTGCGCATTGCCGCCGGGTAGAGTCAATAACGGCGTGGTAGGCCAACCGCTATGCACATTGAGCGCTGCACTTGCGGACCACAGTCCGCGTTGCCATTGAACAATTGCGTCGATCGTATGAGCTTGATTCCAGCTACGTGGCACATCCATGCCACGGATATCATCATAGACGCGCGACCAGCCGTACGAAAGGCGCGTGGAAAACGCCCCCTTCGCAAAAGCACTCGATAATTCTACGCCGTGCATTTCTGAGTGCGTAGGGGCCACTAGCACTCGATCGGGTGTGAGTTCCGGTAACGCACCGAGCGGATCAAAATAACTTTCATAACGCCGCCGGGGTGAGGTTTGCGCTTTGCGATACGCTTCGGCGCGCAAAGTAATACCCTCTGAGCTATGGTACTGAATTCCTAGTATCCTGTGTTCGGAGCGTTGCGGTGGCGAGAAACGACGTAAACCATCCGTCACATCCAAGTCGAGTACTTCGTCGGCTTGGTGAAATACTCCCCAACTAGCGAACATCTGAGTAGTAGAGCGCAACGCAAACGACATTAATAGGCGCGGATCTTGTGAGTCGTGTGGCGCAAGCTCGAGGCCGCAAGCGTGTTGCGTACGAACACCGATCTCGGCGACTAGTCGTGGTAAAATTTGCCAACGATCTGATACATACACGCTAGTGTCGCGACGATAAGGTGACAGCAACGCGTCGCCGACGACAGTGGTAGGCCGCGCGAATAATTGGGCTACCCCGGTGCCGAAATTCACAGCGCTGTGGTACTTGTAGTCCGCATCCGCCGCGCTCCAGTTCACACCCCATTCAAGTTGATGCGCGGATCCGAGTGGGCCGTAAAAACGCAGTTGTGCGTCCCAAATGTTAGCACGGCGATAATCGCTTACTTGTCCTATGGCGATGTTGGGGTTATTGATCGCTCCAATCCGATCCGAGGACAGCTCGGTATTGCCGATCCAGGCCTCTGACCGCCAGTTCGCCCTCAGGTACTGCTCGGCATGTAGCCACGTGTAACGCGTACGACTGTCAAATCGACCGGTTTTGCCAATGTCTGGGTCTAGGGTTTCATGACTGTCTTGCGCGGACAAAACCTGTAGCGACAAAGTCGTTCCATCCGCAGGTCGCCAACGCAATTTCGCCAATAGGTCTGAGAACTTAGGATTGTGCGAGTCGACGCCGACACCCTCGGATATTCTTTGCAGATTGCTCAGCCGACCGACGCGGTGATTCCGTCACATCCCGAGTTGCTATGTCCAACACTCCACTCAACCGATCCCCGTAGCGGGCCGGAAATCCACCGGTATAGACATCGATTCGCTTAATAGCCGAAGCATCCAAGGCACTGAATGGGCCTTGAAAATCTGGCAAATGAAAAACTTCGCGAATGGGAAAACCGTCGAGCAAGACCCGTGTTTCGCCGGATTCACCGCCACGAATATGCATCAATCCCGCAAATCCGTTCTGTGCAACACCTGGCAGCCGCCCCACAGACTGCAAGGCATCGTCCGCAAAGTGCGGTTCGGCTCGCAGTTGCGGGCCCTCAATAGCCAGCGGCGTACCGCTGAGTCCCACCAGACGGTAGTGGCTTGCCGTGACGGTTAACTCACTGAGGGTGATGGGTAAGCTTGCGGTAGTTGCCGGCAATGATTCTGCAGAGGATTTAGCGCTGCGTATTACAGCGAAAACCGCGGGGGATATTTCACTCAAGCTCAGCCCAAAGGGTGCCAGCAACTCGCGGACCATCGCCGCCGAAGCAGCGGACCGAGGTTCCAGCATGACCCGTTGATTGTGCTGTACCAGCGCCGTGCTAAATACAACGTGAAAATCTGCCCGCTCCAATTTTTTTAGGGCCGCCTCTAGCCTCAGTCCCACAAGGCCGCTTGTTGCAGGCGACGTGGCGAAGGTGCTGATCGACAGGCTAAGGAACAGCCACGTACAAAGTAGCCGAGGTGCGGTAAGGATCGTTACAATCCTCAACAGGAGTAGCTCGAATCTAAAGTGGTTGTATTGTTAAAATTTGATCCGCAACCTGCGCGCGCACACCGGCACTAGCCGTCACAATATCGATCGCACGCCGTGGCGTCAGGGTCAAAGACGGGCCGTGCAACACATAATCATGTGCGTGGTCGGATATATCGGCCTTGGAGAATCGCAACGTCAAACCGTCGCGTTGGGATAGTTCCGCTAGCACCGCGTACAAGGTGCGACCTTCAATAATGATCAGTGTGTCCTTGTCCACCCATTGCCAAAGATCACTAGCTTTTTGATCCAACAAACGCACGCTTTGGCCGTTGCTATTCACCTGTGTCGCTTCATGGGCCGCAACGATAAGATTAGCGACTTGCGGTGTATGCACGGCCAACTGGCCCTGGCGAACCGCGATTTGCATACCAGCGTCGTCAAGCGCCGCCACAAATTGGGTGCCCAAATGGTCAATCGTTGCAAAGGGAGTAAGGAGGCGAAATTGAGTTTCGTGAGTCGCGGTATCTCCAGTTTCGACGTACAAATGGCCGCTCTCAAGCCGCACATCACTCTTTGACGCAGCTATTAGCACAGAATGCGCCGCTAAGCGCATGATGACCCCATCCAAGCGCGCGAGACGCAGCTCATTTTCACCACTGGCTAACCGCTCGCCCACGTGCAGTGTTCGCTCGGTCGAGCCGGATACGATGGCTACTAAATTGTCAGCGTGCGGCTGCAATACCCAAGCACCCACTACGGACAATACGACCGATGCCGCCAACGCCAACGAGACTCTCGTCATTCTTCGGCGGCGCACTTCGCGACGCCACGCTGTCAATGCCGACTGATATACAGCCGCCGTCACTTCCGGTTTAGGTGCCGCACGCGCACCTACCTTGCGCAATAGCTCTGCTACATCATTTTCAATAGGCTCGATCATGGTCATCCCTCATGGTACTCAAAGTCGCGTAGGCATCGCGAAAAGCCGCGCGCGCGCGCTGTAAAATGGATTGTGTGGCAATCATCGATTGTCCCAACCGCTTGGCAATCTCCACCACCGAAAGGTCATTCAAATAACGCAGTTCAAGCGCGTCAGCATAGTGTGTGGGTAGCGCATCCAGCGCCACATGCACGCGATCACGCAAATCAGCTTCATGATGCTGGGCTTCAGGCTCAGAGGATTCGGGTGCCGAAAGTGTCTCCAATGCCGCCATCACGGCAGGATCATCGTCGATACGAGATACCACCGCAGACCGGCGCTTCTCTCGGCGCCAATAATCCGCTAGTTCGTTGCGCGTGATTTGACATAACCACGTAAATAACGACGCTTCACCACGATAGCTGCTTAGGTGGCGAAAGGCCTTATCCATAACCTGTTGGCAAATATCCTGTGCCAAGTCTTCGTCGCGGTGCGCGCGTAGCAAGGCAAAACGGAATACTCGAGGGAAATAGGTTGAGAAAAACTGATCCAGGGCGGCTTTGTCACCGCGCAATAGCTTGGCCACTAACTCCCGATCAGCACCTTGATCAATATTCGCGGTCATGTATTTGCCGTTTGAAAGCCTGTCTCGTCAATACAGCACCGGGCTGCAAAACTCATTAAATACCCGTCAATATCTTCATCGGTGCTACGAATTTGATTCTCAATATTGCGAATGGCGCTCGCCGATCCACTTTGTCTATTGAGGACGGTCGCCGTGTGCCGAGCCCCTATTGCGTCAAAAGCCCTTTTCGCTCTATCTAACTGGGGTTGGTATTGGGCGCCCAAATGACTGCGCAGCGACTGATTTTCGCAGGCCAGCCAAAACTCGCAGGCCGTTAGCAAAACCTGCTCATTTTCAGTCAATGGACCCGAATCCTCACGCTGCTGCTTATGGTGTAGCGCTCTGAGGATGAAAATCGAAATTCGCTCAAGTTCGCATTGATTGTCCACAAGCATCTCCTCATCTTGTCTGTTATTTGAGACGTTGGCGCGTGTAGAAATCAATCGAAATTTATGAGTGGATTTCTAATAGAGCAGCATGTTGTTCGTAAGTATTTGTATATATTAATATTTTATCTGTTCCGCGCTGGATATTTTGGGAAGCCAGAAATCTGAGCGCCCTGCTATAACCCCACACATAGGCGCCACGAATCGCCAGCGCACCCGCTAGTATCAACACTAGTCCGATATGTCCGTCCACCCAAAATTCACCGCGTTCAAAGCTTTGCGGCAAAGTGGCGCTGATGATAACTAACATGATTGGCACGCTGATTGCGACAGTCGTGAAAGCGTGAAGAAAAAAGTCGTTTCGCTTGAGTGTAGAATTCATCATGTGGGTCTCCTGAATCAATTGCGGTCATAAGTATTGACGTCAGTTGCACTACGATTCAATCGGGTATTTAAGGGTTTTTCCACTGGTGAAGTTATAGCCGCGGTAGTTGCGTCGCGCTCGCGGATTACTCAGCTTTTTGAATAATCGACAACGTCATTCCTTGCACGGTATACACATCCGTGGCCTACTCGGCTGCCTATACTGATAACGCCTTTGGGAGAACGCATTGGGTGCGATGGACAGCGAAGGGTCTGCCGACTTGTCTCAATTCCTTGCCGCCGCCGCGGGTGGGGACCGCGCGGCCATTGACCACCTATACGGTATCCTGTATCCGCAACTGCGCGCGCTGGCTCACCGGCGGGTTCGCGGCGTTAATAACGCCATGGTGCTCGATACCACCTCGTTAGTGCATGAGTCATATCTACGTTTCGTGAAGGCCGGCAAAATTGCCGTCCAGAACCAGCAGCAATTTCTCCGCTATGCGGCCCACGTCATGCGCTCGGTCGTGGTCGACTACGTGCGGCACGCCCAGGCGCAGCGACGCGGCGGCAAGCAGGTGCATGTCACTTTGGATACCAATCTCGCCGAGTCGATCGAATCGCCGATTGAGGAGATTATTCGCGTCAACGAATTGCTCGATGAACTTGCGGCCGTCGATAGCCGTCTTGTGAGTGTGGTGGAGATGCGTTACTTCGCGGCGCTCGACAACGACGAGATTGCCGAGTACTTGGGCGTGACCGGCCGCACGGTGCGGCGCGATCTCGAGAAGGTGCGCTTGTTGTTGCTCGATGCGAGCGACTAGACGGCTCGCGCCGCTCGCAGTTATGAAACGCACGGCCAGCGAATATGCGGCGCTGCTCGCCCTATTGGACGAGGCGCTTGAGCTGCCCGCGACGGAGCGTGCCGGCTGGATCGACCGATTACCGGAATTGCATAGTAGCCTGCGACCCACGCTGCGACGGATGCTGCTGGATACAGCGGCGTTGGAGTCCAATAACCCTAGTGTTCAAAGCCAAATCGCCGCGCTGGTACAGATGGTTGTGGCGCAACCCGTAACGGCTGAACTGGCGGCGGGAGAGCATGTCGGTCCCTACGAACTGGTGCGGGAAATCGGTCGGGGCGGCATGGGATTCGTGTGGTTAGCCAATCGCGCAGACGGAGCCTTCAAACGTGTCGTGGCGTTAAAACTGCCTTTCGCAACCTGGGCCGATCGACTCAGCGAGCGCATGGGTCGAGAGCGTGACATCCTGGCGGGTCTTGAGCATCCGAACATCGCGCGCTTTTACGACGCGGGCGTCGATGCACTGGGCCGGCCTTTCATGGCCATGGAATATGTAGAAGGGCAAGCCATCGACGTCTATTGCCGCGAACGGAGCCTGTCACTTCGCGAGCGGCTTTTGCTGGTCCTTGATGTAGCAAAGGCGGTGGCGTATGCACATTCGAAGCTAGTGGTTCACCGCGATCTGAAGCCGGCTAACTTGTTGGTTACGGCCGCAGGCTCGGTGCGACTTCTGGATTTCGGCATCGCAAAACTGATCGAAGGCGACACCGTGCCTGCATCAAATGCCACCCAATTCGCGGGCATGTTACTCACTCCCGACTATGCGTCGCCCGAGCATATTAGGGGCGAGAGCATTGGCACTGCGACCGACATTTATTCGCTGGCCGTCGTGACCTATGAACTGTTGACTGGCACTCGGCCGTATCGCCTGACTCCGCAAAGCGCGGCGCACCTGGAGCAGGCTATTACCGAGCTCGACCCACCGTTGGCAAGCGATGCGGTGCATGACCGGCTATTGCAGCGGCAATTGCGGGGTGATCTCGATGCGGTGTTGAACAAAGCCATGAAGAAGGCTCCTACGGAACGCTACGGCACGGTGGACGCCTTTGCCGCCGATGTGCAACGCTACCTGAGCGGTGAAACGGTGCTGGCGAGGCCGGATGGCGTTTTATACCGGTTGCGCAAGCTCGCCGGCCGCCATCGCCTCGGGCTTACCGCTGCGACCGCCGTGTTGCTCGCCTTGATCGCGGCCACGACGGTGTCATTATTGCAAGCCCGCGAGGCACGGCGGCAGGCGGACCGCGCGACTGCCACCAAGAACTTCCTCATTGGAGTATTTCGCGCCAACGATCCCCGCATTGCCTCCGATCGACCGCGCGGTGAAATCACCGCCCGCGAGTTGCTCGATCTCGGTTCCGCGCGCATCGAGGGGGAGTTTGTGGGGCAACCTGAACTGCAGATCGAATTGCTCGGACTGACCGCCGACATGTACGACTACATGTCCGACGAGGGACATTACACCGCGGCACAGACGCGCCGAATTGAGCTTGCCCGCGCGTATTATGGCTCCGCCCATCCCATTGTGATTCAAGGACTGTTGAACGAGGCCGATGCGGCATGTTTGCGTGAGGACTACGCCAAGGCGACTCGGCTGCTCGAGGAAACCGATGCGTCGCTGCGAGCGGCGCACCTTGATAAGACCGTTATGCGGGCCAATTGGTGGCGCACACAGGCGCGCGCCAGCACTGGTTTGGGCCGGCGTGCCGAATTTCGCCAGGCCCTTAAGCAAGCGCTGGTTTTGTACGCCGCCGCTGCGCCGCGCAGCAACGACTATGCAACAGCGCTCAGTCTAGCGTCGCTCGAACAAACCGAACAGGGCAACAGCTTGTCGGCGGCACAGCTTCTGGAGCAGGCCTTGGCGGTGGCTGAAGCCGCGCCTGATCGCGATGATTCAATCATTGCCGACCTTTTGTACGATCTTGCGCGGACTCGCGAAAGGTTAGGCCAGTTCGCCGCCGCTGAAGACACCTATATACGCGCCGAAGCGCAAGCTAAGAAAACCTATGGCGAGCGCCATGCCGTGTATTGGATTTCGCTTGCACATCACGCGCAGTTGCTGCACCAGCGCGGTCAGCGAGACGCCGCCGATAGGTTGTTTACGCAAATGCTGGTGTCAATTCCGTCCCTGTGGACCACTAACGGGAATGACAAATGGGCGCGCGAGATTTACGCGGAATGCCTGGCAGCCGAAGGACGCGTGCGGGAAGCCGTGCCTTTGCTTGAATCCGCTTATCAAACCTATGTAGCGCGCGGCCGCGCCGACTTCGGCGTGCGTGAGGTGCGACGTAAGCTAGGCGATGCTTATGATCGGCTTGGACGCCACGCCGAGGCGCGCGTCCATCTGCAGGCGGCCCATGATGAGTCCGCAGCGAAGGACGACCCCTCCTCGCCGTGGAGCTTGCGCATGCGCGAACGATGGGCAAGATTTTTGCTTGATCACTCTCACCCGGGTGATGCCGACTTTGCCGCTGCGGAACAAGAATTCAATGCCATCATTGAGAAGGCTGCTGGAAAACCCCTGCTGGAGGCAGCGCTAGCTCGCTCAGGGTTGGCAAGAATTGCGGGCGCCCGCGGGGCGCTGTCCTCTGCGCTGGACGAAAGCGTTCACGCTATGACGGCATTGGAGCGCGTGCAAGGTTTATACGACATTCGGGTGCAGCCGCGGCTATGGCTAGTGCACAGCGCTCTGCTACTCGAGAACGGTGATGTTGCGGGCGCGCGGCGCTGGGCGGACAAGGCGCTGATCGCCAGTGTTCGCTATGATGATCCCGCCAGTTCCGGGATTACGGCTGCACGCGACGCGCTGCGTCTCGCGGGCGCTGCACCCATCCATTAACTAATTAATGGCGGCCGCTGTCCAAACAGCACCCCGGATTTCGTTCCTTAATATAGGAGACCTAATTCGCCATCGCGGGAGCCTTAAAATGATCCACCACAAACACTTTTCTGCACCGCTGCTAAGCACCGCCATTTTGGTCATGGGTCTCGGCTTAAGCTCGTCAAGCAATGCCGGCGATGCGCCCCCCGCGCTCGCAGGCCGCGTGGTGGCGGTCGGCATCCCTGGAGTGTCGGCCATCAGCGTCGTCGGCGCATTTCTCGCCGGCGGTCCAATTCACGACAAACCGGCGCTCGCGGCCTACACGCTGCCCGGAGCCGTGCTTGATCCGGTCCGATTGCTGGTGGCAAGCACCTCCAATTTCGGCGCGCCATTGGCAAATGCCGATCAACTCGCAGGCTCTCTATTATCGATAGATCCGCGCGGCGCGGTACCCCTTGTTATACCGTTCGAGTTTGCGGCGGCCGGCGGCCAAGTGTCGGCACTCGATGGCAAGGTGCAATTGTACAGTTCGCAAAGTGCCGCGTTCCGCAATGCCATCCACAATCCGCTTGCCAACAGCGCGCGTTACACCGGCGTCAGTAATCCGCTCGGGCTGTCCATCAACAACGCCTTTGGGCGTATCTGGCCTGCGAACGCACCCTTTGGTCTTGAGGGGATCGGCAGCTCTTCTATCGATGATCCCACGGGCGAACCGTTGGCCGGCGCGCCCAACCTGCTGCTTGGTGGAGTCTATGTGGGCGATCTCACGCCGCGCTTGCCTCTGCAGGTGATAGCGGGTGCCCTCAACACGGGTGCCGTAGGCACGGCGTTGCTTGGACGATCGCCGGATGGTTCGCGTAAGGCGGTTTTTGCAGTCGTAACTGCGGATGGATCCGTGGTTCAAGAAAGCACGCTTAAAGCACTCGATGGGTTGGCGCCTACTGCGACTGTTTTTCCGGTGTTGGGTCGGCGCTGGAGCGATGACGAGGGCGGCGAGTCCGAAGATCACCGCGGAGCGCAACCGCGAGTGGGCGTGCTGGTCAATTATTCGCCGACGCTTGTGCTCTTTGTCAGCGAACCGTTTAACAATTCGATCGCCGCTCTCGCTCTCAGTGACGACGGAGTCGTTTTCCACGTGACGGGCGTGCAGCACCTGACCGCAGACGCGCTCAATCAGCCGATCGACATGGCACCGGTGACCATCGAGTCGAGCGATCCGAATTGGGCCTCCAACACCACCTTGGATGTGTTATCAGATTTTTACGTCGCGAATCGCGGCAACAACACCATTGTCCGCATGCGCCAGGACGGTAGCGTGGTCGCGATCCGAACCGTGACCTTGGCTGATGGACACCGTCTTGGCCGTGCACGAATCAACGGCATCGCGGGTTCACCCGACGGCAAGACCCTCTGGGTAACCATTAGCGGCCGATTGCCCGGCTACAACCATTCGAGCGGAGCCGTTCTCGAGTTATCGTCCTTTTAAATTCCGCATCGCGAGAAATATTTGACCAAGACCCTCACCAGTTTTCCGCGATATTTTGTCGCAGCTTCCTTCTCGGCGCTGATGGCGGAACGGCGAACTTCACCGTGGTCGCCACTGGCGCTGCGCCGCTCGTGTATCAATGGCAGCGCAATGGGGTCGCCCTAACCGACGCTGCGGGAATCGTAGGCGCCGCGACTAGCGCTTTGACGCTTACCTTACCCTACTCCTTTAACACCAGTTGGGGCGGTCTGCAGACCTTGAACTCCGCCGTCGGCACCAATGCTACCGATTCGCAGGTAGCGGTGGCGCCGGATGGCGCGGCTGCAGTGGTATTCGCCCAATCCAACGGCGTCGGTCCGCGAGTCTGGGGTGTCAGTTCCAGCGCAGCCGGCGTCTGGAGCGGCCCCGGACTGGTAGGATTGCGACCGGCGTTCACTCCCCAGGTGACGATGGCCGCTAATGGCCAGGCCGACCGGCTTTATCTCGGCGGTGTGGGCCAGCCGCAATCTGGGCATCAGTTGCAATGCGCCGGTGCAGTAATCGGGAATCAGCAGCAATATAGGCTCGATGCGCGTGATGGCTGACGGCGCCGAGTGCTGACTGGGGGGCGCCTGTGAAATTGATGACCGCCGCGGCCGCGTATGCGCAGATCGTCAGCGATGAGTTAGCGCAGACCATCGGCCGAATCGATACTACTCACTTTATCCCGACGACCTGGCATGATGCTAAGGAAATTTGGGAGTAAAGATTAATGACGGGAAAAAAATTGCAATACGGCGCTAGCACCCAATCAGTATGGGCTGCGGAGGAGGGTCCGTTTCCTTACGGTGCGGCGGTGATGCCGATTGTGGGCGCAGCGACTTTTGCCTATCCGGATTTCGATACCTGGCAAAAAGTAGCGAGCGGACAGGCGAGCGGACATATCTATTCGCGTAACTCGAACCCGACAGTCGCCGTGCTCGAAGCTAAGATGGCGGCCCTTGATGGAACTGAAGTGGCGATCGCCTTTTCCACGGGAATGGCGGCGATTAGTTCCACTCTGTTTTCGCTACTTTCGCCGGGCGAGCGAGTTGTTAGCATCAAGGACTCATACGGTGGAACCAATGTTTTATTTGAGGAATTCCTGCCACGTTTTAAGATTTCAGCAACTCTTTGTGACACGACTAATCACGAAGCAATTGAGGCAGAAATTACGCGTGGGTGTCAGTTGTTGTATTTGGAAACCCCTACTAACCCGACTTTAAAAGTGGTTGATATTGAGCGTTTAGCGCGTGCAGCGCGGCGGGTAGGGGCGATTGTGGTGACGGATAACACTTTCGCTACGCCGATTAACCAAAAGCCAGCAGCCTTAGGATCGGATCTTATTGTTCATAGTGCGACTAAGTTTTTGGCGGGCCATTCGGATGTGATGGGGGGCGTCGTCTCCGGTCGTGCGGATCTTATCAAGAAAATCCATCATTTTCGCGAGATCGCTGGCGCGAGTTTACATGCTGATGCGGCCTACGCCATATTGCGCGGCATGAAGACTCTTGCCCTTCGGATGCAGCGCCACAACGCCAATGCATTGGCAATTGCTCAGCATCTTGAGAATCACCCGAAAATCGATGGCGTATTTTATCCGGGGCTTGTTTCTCATCCCGGACATTTGATTGCAGCGCGCCAAATGAGCGGATTTGGCGGAGTATTATCGTTCACGCCCCAGGGTGGTTTTGCGGCTGTGCGCAGCCTCCTAGATAGCTTGCAGCTCGCACAGCGTGCGGCGCATTTAGGAGGCGTGGCTACCACCGCGGGACCTCCGCAAGTGACCAGTCATGTTGAATTGACTGCTGAGGAACGCGCGCGAGCAGGCATACCTGAGAACTTGATCCGCTATTCGGCCGGCATTGAAGATGCTGCGGATTTGATAGCGGATCTGGATCAGGCCATTGGCGGATAGTGATGCAGATTGCAGAGCATTGGTACGAACGTGAGGAATTGGAGCACGACACAATCCGGATGCGTGAGTCGCACGTCAATAGCTTCGCACGATGTAATATTTGGCTGGTCCGAGGTACTGAACGCGATTTACTGATCGATTCGGGCACGGGGTTGCAACCGTTAAGGCCAGCGCTGGCAGCGAGGCTGGGGTGGTCTGTGATTGCAGTTGCCACTCATATTCATTTTGATCATGTCGGAGCGCTACACGAATTCACTGATAGACGGGCACATTCGTCCGAAGCCGAAGCGTTTGCGACCATGCCCGACGAAGCGACGCTCGCGCATTTGTTCCGGGAACTCGATCAGCCGGTTTCACAACTTCCCGTCGAGGGCTGGAACTCCGCTGAGTATTGCTTGACCGGTGCACCGCTTAGTCAATCGATAGCGGAAGGAGATTGCATCGACCTTGGGAATCGAATGCTGACGGTATTGCACCTTCCGGGTCATTCTATCGATTCTATTGCACTATTTGAGGAACGGACGGGTACGCTATTTTCCGGGGACGCCCTTTATGATGGCGAATTAATCGATACGTTTCCGTCCTCGAATGTCGAGGAATATCGCGCCACAATGCTAAGACTACGGGGGCTGGACATATCCATGGGGCACGGCGGCCATGGGCCAAGTTTTAATAACGCGCGTAAGAATACCTTAGTTGATGAGTATTTATCGGGAAGTCGTCAACAAGGATGCCCGAGAAGTTCGCAGTAGGAGTTACTTATGTTGGGTCATCGATTGCCTACTGCCCCGCGTACCAGGGTGCGCGCTCAAAATCTTCCCACCAACCGCCACGACCCTTACCGATTGCTGATAGGCGATCAACCAGTTCGATGCGATCCACGTACTTGGCATTCTTGTAGCCGATTTGTAGTTCAACTCTGAGCCTAAGGGGCGCGCCGTGCCCAATCGGTAAAGTGCTGCCATTCATGTCGTAGGCCAAGATTGTCTGCGGATGTACCGCATCGAGTAAGTCGATACTCTCATAGTAGGGATTGCCATCGGCTTCCTGGGTGTCAAGACAATGGAATACCACGTAGCGTGCATTCATTTTGGGACGGCAAAGATCTAGCAGACGTGCGAGTGGAACTCCCGTCCACTGACCGATTGCGCTCCAGCCTTCATCGCAGTTATGCATGGTGATTTGCGTGCGCGCGGGTAAGGAGCGCAACTCGGCAAGCGATAAGGCGAGCGGGCGTTCTACTAGTCCATCAATGCGTAACCGCCAGTCGCGAAAGTCGTTTTCTACGAGCTTGCGGTAAAGGTCTCCTTTGGGAGCCACAGTGCCATTGGTTGGAAAATGAGCCGAGATATCCGCGATGCTGAGCTCCCGGACCAAAGGCCTTTGCGCGAGTAATAGTCGCTGCATGCGCAAGGTAAAGCGGTCCGTCAAATCAAGCAATGCGCTTGCGGGAGCAGTCTGATCCAGGCGGCCGCAGGCGGTGACCAGTCCAGTGGATGCGAGGGTGCTGAGCAAAGTGCGGCGCGATACGGAGGTTGTCATATTGATTTCTCGCCCGGCGTGACATATCTCCCGGTGATTATAGAGCGCATTGAATTAAAAAAACCGGCGACAAAAACTTGAAAAACATGGATCAATATAAAAGCAAGTAGTGCTCCGGCTACTATGAAGTGGATCGACCGCGCCGATTGCCGTCCGCCAAATAGTGCAAATAGATCTGGAAAAACCGCTGTTACTGAATTCGACTGGGTCAAACCACTCAAAATCAACATAGGAATCAGTAAAGTTACGACAACCAAATAGCTGAATTTCTGCAGTAGGTTGTAACGCTCGGCCGCGACTCCACGCGCGCGCTTCAATAAAAAATGCTGCTTAAGCTCGTGCTTTAAATTCCTTAAGGTGCGGTCTTCACGTGTGGGCCACAGTACTCGCGCGTATCGACCCGCCAGCGCCAGGTATAGCCCGTATATAAGCCAGGCACTCACTAATATCCACGCCGCAGCGAAATGCCAAGTTCGCGTAGCACCGAATTGAAAATCCATCGGTGGTGCTGCAATAAGGGTGTATTGATCGCTACCCTCGTTGTCTATCAGACCCATAAACCCTGTCACATCCCAATGATGGCTGCCGACTTGAAGATCAAAATGCGGGGTCTTAGAATTAGGATCGGTAGACGATAGCGATAGTAACGCCGGCATGCCTGCATGACCGTCTTCACCCCAATAGAGCCGCGGATGAATATTAAATATCAAAAGCCCGGTAACCAAAGATAGCGTGACGGCGAGCGCATTGATCCAGTGCCAAACCCGTACCGGCCATGGATGGCGGATCGAAATCTTAGCGTCAGTATTTTTTGTGAACGCGATCATATGGGGGTACGATAAATGAATTATGAACAATAAACACACTATTCATCGCCATCAGCACCATTTCGGTTGGAATAATGCCATTGCACCGGTTCTAAGCGTTGCGCCTGGCGACTCGATTGAATTCGACATCATCGATGCGGCAGGCGGCCAAATTTCGCAGCAATCCACTGCTGAAGCGATACTAAAGTTCGACTTTGACAAGATCAACCCGGTGTCTGGTCCGGTGTATATCGATGGCGCGATGCCTGGCGATGTACTAAAGGTCACGCTGTTGTCGTTCGATGCTTCTGGATGGGGATGGACCGCCAATATTCCTGGCTTTGGTCTGTTGGCGGATGATTTCCGGCAACCTGCTTTGCATATTTGGAACTACGACTCCATAACGTTGGCACCGGCATTTTTCGGCCGCTGGGGGGCGGTACCGCTGAAGCCGTTCACCGGAACGATCGGCGTGGCACCGGCAGCGTCTGGATTACATAGCATCGTTCCGCCGCGTCGTGTTGGCGGTAACATGGATGTACGTGATCTAAGCCTGGGTACTGAGCTTTATTTGCCGGTGGAAGTGGAGGGAGCGCTGTTTTCGGTAGGCGATACACACGCGGCGCAAGGCGATGGTGAAGTAGGCGGTACTGCCATCGAAAGCCCCATGAAAGTCGGGCTAAAGTTTGAGTTGCTTAAGAAAACGCCCCTTCAGTTTCCAAGATTCACAACGCCGGGACCCGTGACACGTCACCTCGATGCCAAGGGATATGAGGTCACTATGGGCATCGGACCCGATCTGATGGAAGCCGCGCGCGCCGCCGTGCGCTGCATGGTGGATCTCTTAAGCCGTCGACATGGAATGCCGGCGGTCGAGGCGTACATGCTGTGTAGTGTTTGCGGTGACTTACGTATCAGCGAGATTGTCGATTTGCCTAATTGGACAGTAACGTTTTATTTCCCGCGGTTGGTGTTTGAATAAAACGCCTCACCAAACGTGCAGTTAGTGTTTTGCGGCGCGCGTGCGTCCCGGCGATAATAGCTGATGGCCTAGACGTCGCGCTTCGATAAGATATCTTTGTCGAATCGCAGCCTCTTGCTCCACTTCGTAAAAAATTTTAGTTTTGACATCTTTAAGTCCGCAATACCTAAAAATCCCCACATCCATTTGAACCTGCATGGCATCACCATAGCCATATTTTTGACTCGTGGATTGTCGTGATGCGCCAATTCCAACTACTAGCGCAGGACGATCGCGGAGCAGTCCGCGCGACATATCGGGTTCAAAGTGATAGGCCTATCCCTCGCTAAATGGGCAAGGCAAACACCAGCGCATCCGCTTGATCGATGCGCTCCTGCTGAAATAGCACATCCCTGGGCATCGGCTTATCGTGAAATTGTGCTAAATCTTCGAGTTGAAATCGCGACTCGAAATTCTCACGATAGAGATCAACGACGGCACCGCTAATGGAATCTCTGCGAGGGTGCGCAAATACGGCGAGTACTTTCAAGATATCGCCGACTAACGCTTGCCGAGGCGTGAAATCTCGTCCAACAATTGCTGGGTGGTTCGTTGTCGGCAATAACCCTGATTAAGCCGTAGAGACCACTCGTGGCGCTCAGCCGATTGAGTCACGCAGGCATCCGTGGGTACAGTCACGAGATACCCGAGATCGCAGGCATCGCGAACCGCTGAATCTACGCATTGATCAGTTAGGCAGCCTGCGATAATCAAGTACTTGATACCGAGATTGCGCAGTACATAATCGATGTTGGTGGATATAAACACGGACGAAGAAGTCTTCGGGAAAACGATTTCATCGTCGGCAGGCGCCAATTCCTTGACCATTTTAGCGTCCGACGAACCCTTCGGTACGTTGAAACCCGTGATCTTGTAGTCTAGAGAACGATCACGTCCATCTGCAGTTAAGCTTTCGATAATAGTGTAAGTTACTTCGATTCCAACCTCTCGGCAGCCCTTTTGTAGCCGCACCATATTGGGTAATGCACTACCTTTAAGGGTTCGAAAAAAATAGCCGTAGCGGTCATCTTTCTCCTTGCTATTAAGATGCGCATATTCACCGCCCTCCCACAGACAATTGTAATTCTGAACATCGACAAATAGTAATGCCGTATGAGCCGGCTCAATTTCCACTTCACGGCTTAAAGAAGGGGTCAATGTCATTTAGAAGCTCCTAAGAAAAGTTGTTCGGCGTCTCGCAATGCTTGGCCTATGCGCTGCGCCCATTCACGCTGTCCGATTTCGTCACTGATAAGGTCTTGGCGAATTTCAATTTCCGCGTATGGCAGCCCGCGTGCTTCCGCGTGGATCGGAATGGTATAGTCGGTGGCATCGCTGACAAAGTAGGGTTCGTTGTCGGCGATGGATAAATGGCTTTCGCGCCTTAACATGTCGAGCATTAATCCCGCGAAACGTCGGTCGCGATTATAAAGAATCGCGGCATGCATAGCGCGTTCTACACCTTTAAATATATTCGTCATACTGTGCTGGGCTACCAAGATTGTCGGGCGGCCCGCCGCAATCCGTTCGTCGATCAAACTGCGGATGTGATCATGGTAGGGCTCAAAAATCTCCGCGCGACGAGCGCTGCTTTCGACTAGGCTTAAATTCAAATTGCCTGGGATATTGATGTGCTCTCCCACAACAGGAATTGATGTGGCGACCTTGGGATCACGATTGCAATCAATCACTAGGCGAGAATAATTTTGCGCGATCAATGGTGCGTCAAGTGCTGCCGCGACTTGACGCGCCACCGCAAGGCTGCCGATATCCCAGGCGATATGACGCTTGAGCTCGTCAGCAGGCAATCCGAGGTCCCCTAAGCGTCGCGGAATGAGCGCGCTGGCGTGATCAACGACCACGACGAAATTAGATTTTCCCTGCCGTCCGGTCTCCCTGAACGCTGGAGGTTCATTCGCCGCTAATAGTTTGTATTCCACAATAAGCCCGCTTTATGAAAAATTAATAGACTTCGCGATAACGACGACAAATTTCGACTTCATCAAGATCTGTTAAACCCTTTAACTCTGCACGCTTAAAAAGTAAATACCCAGAATGTAGATCACTTCCAAGCCATTCTTTGGCTGCATCACTGGCTTCTAGGAGGTTGAGGGCTTCACTTAAACTTGTGGGTAAAGGGCGAGGGTCATTAAGGTTGATCTCCCTACGCTGACGAATACCCTCAAGGCCCGCTTGCACCAGCATTGCAAGTGCGAGATAGGGACTTGCGGTCGCGTCAGCTACTCGAAACTCCACATTGCACTGCTTGGCGCGATGCACAGGATCAGCCCCGACTATGGGGCACACGCGTATTGCCGTGCCCCTATCGAGTAAACCCACATCGGCGGTCATCGGGGCCCATCTATTTGGCCGCAATCGATAGTAGGATGCGACGCAGGGCGTAGTAACGGCACACAACGCTGGGAGATGATGTTGAATACCGGCCATAAATTGCTGGCCTAGCAGTGATATTTGCCAGTGCGCATTTTCATCATAGAGCACCGGGTGATTGTCCGAATCGAGAAAGCTCCAATGAATATGTGTGCCGTTACCGACTCCATTGGGATCGGGAATGGGGGTAAAACTGACTCGCTGTCCTAGTCTGAAAGCCACCGCTTGAGCGATCTCTCGTGTAATAACCGCATCATCAGCAGCCCGCATGCCGATCGCTGGCGCCGAAGTAACCTCAAATTGTTGGGGCCCAAACTCCGATAGAAAAGAGTCGGGAACTACACCGGCCGCGCGCATAGCAGCCAGTAACGTTTCACCGAAGACTCCTTGGCGTCTAAGACTGTCGAGCTCGTAGGGTTGCGACGGATGCGCGCTGACACCACTATAAAGAAACTCTTGCTCGAATGTGGCGAGTAGGCGCAGGCCAGTCTCGGATTTTAGTCGATCAAGAGCGCGACGCAGAATTTGTCGAGGGCAATATCCCCATGCCTCACCCGTCGCTGTTTTAATGTCGCCGAGGAAAAAATACTCGGTAGTACTGCCGTCGAACGGGACAAATACTCGAGTATCTGGATCGGGAATTAGAAACACTTCCCCCTGCGTACCGAAAGTCGTCATTTGAATAGAGCCAAATGCCGACAGGAAGATATTGGTAGGCGCTAACCCGAGACCCCGTTGCAGCCGCGTAGGGAGGTCCGCTACCGGGAAGCTTTTGCCGCGAAAATGCCCGGAAAGATCGCTGGTACCGACAAATACTATTTGTTCACGTTGCATCGAAAACCTCTACGCTAATCTTGCAAGAATACGGGCTTATTTAAGATTTTTGTAAGCGTAAAATAGTACAAAATTCCCGCCACCATCCAGCAAACCCCCATGATTTTTGCCGCGCTGTCCATTTGATACAGCACGTAAGCGATTACTAAAAACCCCGCCAGTGGAAATAGTAAATGTCTTAGCCAATTGCGGCTGCGTTGTCGAATAATGTAATGATTTATAACCGACAAATGCAGCAACAAGAACGCGGTGAGTGCCCCGAAATTAACGATTCTATTTAAGTCGTTGAGACGACTCGCAAAAAATAGTCCGACAACTAGTGAAATAATTGCCACAAACAAGGTACTAACGTAAGGAGTATTAAAACGTGGATGGATGCGTGACAGCACCCTGGGCAGTTTGCCGTCACGAGCCATGGCAAACAAAACGCGAGCGACCGCGGCCTGCGAAGCCATGGCGTTAGCGATACCGGTGGCGATAATCACCACGATTAAAGTCATGATTTTAAACCAGGCGCCGCCAGCGAGTGCCGCGACGTCATAGAAAGCGGTTTCTGGCGATGAGAAGGTTAATCCTTTTGCAAGATCTGAAGCGATCCACGTTTGAACCATGAATAAAATACCGACTAATAAAAGCGCAAGGACGGTGGCGCGTCCGACGGCATTATTGCCACCGTGTGTTTCTTCCGCGAGCGTCGAGATACCATCAAACCCTAAAAAAGATAATACGGCTAGTGAAGTGGCCCCAGCGACGGTTGCAAATGAAAATGACTCAGAGTTATACACGGGCCTAAGCGTGAGGCCGCCGGCACCCGTGCCGCCGTAAAGGGCGATAAGCCCTAAGAGAATGAACATTGCCAGAATGACCAGTTCGAGCGCCAGCAGGTAGCGATTGGCTCGCGCGGTGAATGCAATGCCAATTACGTTGGCGCTTGCGTTAAATGATATAAACACGACCAACCAGATCCACTCAGGGACACCGGGTAGTAAAGGTCGCAAGGCAATGGCGCTGAACAGATATAGCAATGCGGGAACGAGGATATAGTCAAGAAGAATCAGCCAGCCAGCGAAAAATCCGGCTATATCGTGCAGTCCCCGTTGCGCATAAGAATATACCGAGCCCGCGACCGGGAAGGCGCGTGACATGGCGGCGTAGCTCATCGCGGTAAAAAACATACCGATCAGACCGACTAGATAGGCCAGGGGCACCATACCCTTAGATTCGTTCCATACCTGTCCAAATACGGAAAACGGAGCGATGGGCACAATATTAATTAGGCCATAGACTACGAGATCGCGAGTACTAAGCACGCGTTTGAGGTTAGGCGGATCTAGGCGTGCGGGCATGCTTTCTAGGTATACTGGCGGCATTCAAAAGGAGGATGAATTACAGATGATACCAGCTCAAGAGGCGCTCGCACGGCTTAAGGAGGGCAACAATCGCTTCGTTACAGATGTGCAAGGGCGTGAACGATTTGTCAGTGGAGCTCGCCCCCTGGAATTACCGGCTCATCAAGAGCCGTTTGCCGCGATATTAGGTTGTTCAGATTCACGGGTCCCGGTGGAAATCGTTTTTGATCAGGGGTTGGGTGATCTTTTCGTTATTAGAGTTGCCGGTAATATCGTCGCGCCTTCGCAAATTGGAAGCGTTGAATTTGCGGCAGAGCAATTTGGTACGCGCCTGGTGGTGGTTTTAGGTCATTCGCGCTGTGGCGCTATTGAAGCTACGTTAGAACAATTACAGAGACCAAAAGAAAATCAATCGCGAAATTTACATGCTATCGTCGACTTGGTTCGCCCGTCGGTGGAAGGATTGTTGGCGACCGACCTTAGGCATAATCTCGAGGCGTTGGTTCGTGAGGCGGTGCGCGCCAATATTCGTGCCTCGGTGAATCATTTGCGACATGGATCGGACATTATCGAACAACTCATTCAGACCTCTGGACTATTAGTCGTAGGGGCTGAGTATTCATTGGAGACCGGATCGGTCGATTTTTTCGACGGAGTGGACGGGACTAATACCTGACGAGTACTATTCCTTGCTAGTTTATTGCGCCCGTAGCTCAGCTGGATAGAGTGTCGGCCTCCGAAGCCGAAGGTCCCGCGTTCGAATCGCGGCGGGCGCACCAATTTGGCTATTACGCCACGCGTAGACGGAGTAAACCCATGAGCGTCGAAAAAGCTAGTGTTTGCCCTCTCGATTGCCCTGACACGTGTAGCCTGACGGTAACCGTTGTCGGCGATCAAGTGTCGGCGGTGCGGGGGTCGAAAAGTAACCCCATTACTCACGGCGCAGTTTGCGCTAAGGTGGTCAATTACTATCCGGAGTTTGTCCACGGGCAGAATCGATTACGCTATCCGCTCAAGCGTGTGGGCCCTAAGGGTTCGGGTAAATTCGCGCGGATTTCTTGGGATGAGGCGCTGGCGATCATTTATACGCGGGTGCGCGTGATTATCAATGAGTTTGGCCCGCAAGCATTGTTACCCCTGAACTATGCAGGGCCGCACGGGATGCTGGCCGGCGACTCGATGTCGCTGAGGTTCTTCCATAAGATCGGTGCATCTTTGCTGAATCGTGGCGCTATGTGCGGCGGCATTCGTAGCGCTGCCTACTCCGGGACTTATGGTTCGACTCCCGGTACCCCGATTCAGCAAGTGAATCTAGCGAAGCTTATTATTGTGTGGGGCAATAACGCGAGCACCTGCAATTTACATCTCATGCGACAAATTAATGCAGCCAAGCGCAATGGTGCGAAATTGGTGGTGATTGATCCGCGACGGGTCAAAGTCGCTGAGCAAGCACATCTGCATTTGGCGATTCGTCCCGGTACGGATGTGGTGCTGGCTTGGGCGATCGCCGTCGAATTGGAAAAAATGGGTGGACTCGACCGTCACTTTATATTAAGTAATGTGCTTGGATTTGACGCCTTTATGGCGGTTGCGCGTACTTACCCATCCGAGCGTGCTGCCGAAATTTGCGATATTCCGGTAGAGGATATTCGAACGCTAGCACGCTGGTATCAGAGCGCTACTCCCGCCGTAATTGCCTGGGGAAATGGTTTGGAGCGCAATCAAAACGGCGGTTCAGGTCTTAGGGCAATCGCGGCACTTCCTGCGCTCGCCGGAAAATTCGGTGTTGCGGGCGGCGGATTAGTTGGTGGCGCGAGTCATGCATTCCCCAAGACCCCTGACAAACTCACTCGTCCGGATTTTATACCGCCCAATACTCGGACGATCAATATTGTTGATGTGGGACAATTGTTGCTGGATAAAACACTCAATCCGCCGCTGAAATCCTTGTTTATATATAACCACAATCCTTTGATTGTGCATCCTGATCAAAATTTAATCCGCAAAGGCTTAGCGCGGGAAGATCTGTTTACTGTCGGGATTGAAGTCGCCATGACCGATAGTATGGATTACGCGGACGTGATTTTGCCCGCATGTACGCATTTTGAACATGCCGATATTTTTACTGCCTATGGTCAGCAATATCTGCAGCGTGCTGAAGCTGTGATTCCGCCGGTAGGTGAGAGTTTGCCGAATACTGAGATTTTTCGACGGTTAGCGGCTAAATTTGGATTTAACGATGCGGCGTTTACCGATAGTGATAGCGAATTAATGGATGCAGCATTAGATGCGAATGATCCGCGAATGAAAGGGATTCGCCCAAGCCAAGTTGCAGTCGATCAGGCAATTAGCATGGAATTTGACGGCCACGAGCCAGTTTTATTCCAAAACGTAGTGCCACGCACTGCGAGCGGTAAAATCGAACTGGAGTCCGCGAAGCTTGATACTCTTTACGGAGCAAAATTACCCAGCTATCGAGCGTTGGCCTCAACTTATCCATTGACCTTGATTTCACCTGCTTCGGATAAGCGCACGACCTCGACCTTTGGAGGCCTTGCGGCTAACGATGCCACTCCCGTATTAGAAATGAATCCCAGCGATGCGTTCACACGTGGCTTAAATGATGGTGTCAAGGTTAAGGTATGGAACGATCAAGGCGAGGTGTTTTTGTTACTGCAAGTCACAAAGAATATACGACCCGGAGTAGTCAGTTCCGATAAAGGGGCATGGCTGCGTACCGCTGCCAATGGACAGACGATATCCGCTTTAGCTCCCACTCACAAAGCCGATCTCGCTGAGGGCGCTTGTTATAACGATTCCCGGGTAGAAGTAGCCGCTCGCTAAACTGAGCTTAAGTGTGAAGGCTGCCGCGACTTTTTTCCCATTCGCGACCGTTGAAGGCGGTCACGACCATGGAGCGCACGGTCGTATTATCAATGCAACGTGCGTTGACACTGAATCCCTCCGGATGAGAGCGGGGTACGTAAAATGATTTCACGCCGCAGGTGGAACAAAACAGGTGTCGAGCTAAACCTGTGTTAAACGTATACGTTGTCAAGGCATCGCTACCCTGAATTAACTTGAATTGTTCCTTCGGCACGATCAAGTGCAGAAAACCGGATTTACTGCATATTGAACAATTGCATTCAGAAACTTTAAGGTCCACCGGTGCGACGACTTCAAATTGAACCCGTCCGCAATGACATCCCCCCGTATGAGTGATCACAGATTATGAGTGATCACGGGGAGTTAGTGTTTGTGTTCGCCGGTTGCTAAGTCATTGACCAGCGCCAGCAGTCGTTCTGGACTTTGAGCGGTGCCGACATCGGCCACAAATTTGCCGTTCACCACAAAAGTAGGAACTCCCGCGATGCGGTAGCGCTGTACTAATTGATCGGCTTTTTGCAGATTGGTTTCAACTGAAAAAGAGTGATAAGCCGTTTTAAAATCGCTTTCCGAAATGCCGAATTTTTTTACAAACTGGGTTTGAATCTGTTCCGAGCCAGCTGCATCGCTCGCGTCTTTCGCTACCAACATATTGCCGTTCACATGAATGGCCTTAAAGATGTCAGAGTGCAATTGCCCAAGCTTACCCATGCTGTCCAAGGCGTAAAAAAGTCGTGCCAGCGATCGATGACCCTCATTCCACAAGACCGGTACGCGCGTAAAACTAATGTAGCTCGGTTTGCTCTTGATCCAAGATTCCACTTGCGCATCAATTGCATAACAGTGAGGACATGCGTACCAAAAGAACTCGAGCACCTCTACTTGGCCTGCTGCGACCGATGTCGGTTGAGCGGGCACTAAACGGGTGTAATTAGTGCCTTCAATCCAGGGAGTTGCCGTGCTGGTCGTGGCGGCCGCGGCGGTTGAGGCTACTGCTGCGAGCAATGCGTTGTGAGTACCGTTATCACCACTAGTATCTTCGATGGTTTCCGATCCATCTTCATTAATCTGTTTGATCGTCGAAGCAGCTCCGGGTTTATTGGTTGGGGTTGTTTGCGCGGACTCGATCGCACTGGCGGCATGAGTGGCGCGGGGAGGCTCAGGAGCTGGGGGTGCCGATGTCGTGGCGCTCGTGGATGCCGGCAGGCCATGGCGGGTGGTTGAAAACTGTTTTATGCCCAATACAATAATAAGCGTCAATCCAATAATCAAAAACAGTCGTTTGGCGTACATGTTCAGCGGATCCCTCGAAGGTAAGAGCAATTGAATGGCCTATTGACCCAAATTGTACACTACGGCCCTGAATAATCGTCCAAACTGTGCACATGTCTCTCTACCCATTGGTTAAATTCCTGACTAGCGCCGCAGAAGCACACCAATTAGCGCCCGATTTGGGGCGTGAAGTGGCCTTCGCGGGCCGATCGAACTCCGGTAAATCAACCGCCATTAATGCGATTACGCAGCGTTCCGGGCTTGCTCGGGTCAGCCGCACGCCAGGGCGTACCCAGCTGATTAATTTCTTCGAATTAAGTCCTGAACGCCGTTTGGTGGACTTGCCCGGCTACGGGTACGCCAAGGTTCCGGAGGCGGTGAAAATCCGCTGGCTGGCACTGCTTGAACATTATTTCAATGTGCGTGATTCCCTGGCCGGCCTTGTCCTCATCGTGGATAGCCGCCGCGGTCTCGGGGCGCAGGATGCGGTGATGCTGGAATGGGTGCTTGCGCGTGACCGAGCGGCGCATGTATTGCTGACTAAGGCCGATAAGCTCAATCGACGGGATGGACTTAAGGTACTGCGTGAAACTCAAGCCGCGTGCTCTGACACCGCCGTTACCGTGCAGTTGTTTTCTGCCCTGAAAAAACAAGGTATTGAAGCGGCCCGTGCCACCATGGACGGTTGGTTATCGGCCCCTTAAAAAACGTCCAAAAAAAGGCCCCGGTGGCCGCTTTGCAGCAACCACCGAGGCAGACCAACCCGGCATGGGGATGACAAACCGGGTCATTCCTGCTCAGGGAGGAGAGCAGGGAGCACCCAACGTGCTCACATGATTAGATGGGGCCATTCGCTGAAAGTTCCAGTCAATTTAAAAGGATTTTTTTACAATAAAAAATGGCGTTTTTCTGCGGAAAAAAAACCAGTTGTCGCTAGCTAACGACATAACCAATCGCTGGCTACCCATAAATCGGGTCGCTTGCGCTTGATGGCTAGTGTGCTTCGTCCCAATTATGCCCGGTCCCGACGTCCACTTTGAGGGGTACCCGCAAAATTGCCGCGCGTGCCATGCGTTGGCGCAGTTCTGTGGTCACGATATCGATGCTCTGTTGCGCCACCTCTAGAACCAATTCGTCATGCACTTGCATGATTAAGCGCGCTTTGATGCCGCTATTGATTAGCCATGTATCGACATCAATCATGGCGCGCTTGATGATATCTGCGGCGCTCCCTTGCATCGGTGCGTTGATGGCGCTGCGTTCGGCATACTGGCGTTGGGCCTGATTGCGGGATTGAATATCCGGTAAATATAGACGCCTACCGAATATTGTCTCCACATAGCCTTGTTCGTGTGCTTGTTTGCGCGTCTCATCCATGTAGCGCTTGACGCCGGGATAACGCTCAAAATACAGGTCTACATATTTCTGTGCCTCACCACGCCCAATACCTAGCTGTCGCGCCAGACCAAAAGCCGACATCCCGTAGATTAGGCCAAAATTAATGGCCTTCGCCGAGCGACGTTGATCGCTAGAGACCGCCTCTAGCGCGACACCGAAAACTTCCGCCGCGGTTGCCTGGTGGACGTCACGGTCTTCCGCGAAGGCTTGTAATAGACTTGGATCACCTGACAAATGCGCCATGATGCGCAATTCGATTTGCGAGTAATCCGCTGCGACGAGCACACAACCCGCCGGTGCCACGAAGGCCTGACGGATGCGTCGACCTTCCGGGGAACGGATCGGAATATTTTGCAAATTGGGGTCGGTTGAGGAAAGACGCCCGGTCGCGGCGATGGCTTGGTGATAGGACGTATGAATTCGTCCCGTGTTAGGGTCGATTTGTAGCGGCAATTTATCGGTATAAGTGGACTTTAATTTGGCTATGCCGCGATATTCCAGAATAAGCTTGGGCAGGACATGGTTAGCCGCTAACTCTTCAAGCACATCTTCTGCGGTAGAGGGCTGACCCGTTGGAGTCTTTCTTACTACCGGGATCGCTAGTTTACCGAACAAAATTTCCTGGAGTTGTTTTGGTGAATCCAAGTTAAAGGGGCTACCCGCTTCTGCATGTGCCAGCGCCTCAAGTTCTCGCATGCGCACGGTCAGCTCAACGCTTTGCGTCTTCAACATTTCGCGGTCTACGAGCACGCCGGTACGCTCCATCCTAAAGAGTACTGGCACCAAGGGTTGCTCGATAGTCTCATACAAGTTTTTAAGCGCAGGGATTGCGGTGATTTGCGGCCACAACGCCAAATGTAGCTGAAGGGTTACATCGGCATCTTCCGCCGAGTACTCACAGGCTCGTTCGACATCGACTTGATTAAAAGTGATTTGTTTTGCACCCTTGCCGGCAACATCCTCGAAGTGAATGGTCTTGATGCCGAGATACTTTTCCGCTACTCCGTCCATGTCATGACGAGTCGCCACACTATTTAAAACGTATGATTCCAACATGGAGTCAAACAAATGACCGCCCAGAGCAATGCCGTAATTCGCCAACACATGGGCGTCATATTTAAGATGATGCCCAAGTTTAGGTCTCGCAGCATCTTCGAGAATCGGTTTTAACGCCGTTAGTACTTTGTCTCGATTCAATTGTGCGGGTGCACCTGCATAGTCGTGGGCCAACGGCACATAGGCCGCTTCGCCTGGAGCGACAGAAAAAGAAACGCCGACAATATGGGCAGCCATGTAGTTTAGGCTGTCGGTTTCGGTATCAAAAGAAATGAGCGCGGCAGACGTGAGCTTCTCAAGCCATTGGTCGAATGCCGGTTGGGTAATCACTTGTTGATAATTACGAGCCCGAAGTACCGAATTGCGCGCATCGGTAACAGCCGCCCCGGCTGGTGCCCCGTTGCCGGGCACCCCCACACTGGTCGGGTCTATACCTGGCACACTTAACGTCACGTTGTTTGGCGAGCTTGCGTCGAGCGCCTTTAACAACTGGCGAAGTTCTAATCGCAGGTATAGTTCACGCAGCCGCGGAACATCTGCATCCCTCGCGATCAGTTCCTCGGGCTGGACGCTTAAATCCACGGCAGTGTCGATTGTGGCGAGTTTTCGTGAGAGTTCCAAGGTTGGCAATTCATTGCGCAGGTTCTCACCTACTTTTCCAGAAATAGCAGTCGCGTTCGCTACCAGTTCATCCAGTGTTTGATACTGGTTAAGCCACTTCGCTGCAGTTTTAGGACCCACTCCGGATACTCCGGGAATGTTATCGGAGCTGTCACCTACTAAGGCCAGGTAATCCACAATCTGTTCCGGAAATACATCGAATTTGGCTTTGACGTTTGCGCGATCCAGTCGCGTATTACTCATGGTATTGATCAATGAAACTTGGCTGTTTACCAACTGCGCCATGTCTTTATCGCCAGTTGAAATAAGCACCGCATAGCCTGCCCTAGCACCTTGTGTTGCAAGAGTACCAATGACATCGTCCGCTTCAACTCCTGCGATACGCAGCAATGGCAGTCCCATCGCCGCAACTGAATCCAACAAGGGTTGCACTTGGGTCCTAAGATCGTCGGGCATTGGTGCACGATGAGCCTTGTACTGATCAAATAGGTCATCCCTAAAGGTTCGGCCGGGTGCATCAAATACCACGGCAATTCGATCGGGTGATTCTTCTTTGATCAATTTGTTCAGCATGTTGAGCACGCCGAGCACCGCACCCGTAGGCTCACCCTGTGAATTATTTAGAGGCGGTAGTGCGTGAAAGGCGCGATATAGGTACGAAGAGCCGTCGACCAAGAGGAGTTTACGCATGAGGCCTTAGCCGCCGTCGGTAGGTGGCGCTTTGAGTTGAATGGTCACCGGTATTTGCGTTTCAATTTTAGTCGGGGCTTGAGTGCCAGGTTTGACTAAAGGACCTTTTTGGCCGCATCCTGCCATCAATAGACAGAGCAGAAACATGGATATTACGGCAACGTAATGCATATTGCCCCAGTATAACCTGCGCTGTGAACTAACACCCGGTTTGGAACTTCATGACCTGTGAATCTGTCCTATAAGGATACCCACGCAATAGTAGGAGAAGCTATGAACAGACATTTACCAGCCGTACTGATTACCCTAACGTTCAGTGTCAGTGGCGCGACTACGGCATTCGCATTCGATCCACTCGGTGTTTATATCGGTGGAGCCGTGGGTGAAGCTAATATAAAAAGTAACGAGAGTGTGTATGGCAACGCGCTGGCACTGAGCAAACATCATACCGCTTGGAAATTAGTCGCCGGGGTAAGGCCCATATCCCTAATAGGTGCGGAATTCGAATACATTGATTTCGGTCAAGTTCAAGCAACTACTGATAACGGTGTCGTGCAAGTCGCATCCAATGCGCACCCGAAAGCCCAGGCGCTATTTGGCGTAATGTATTTGCCACTCCCTTTACCCATTGTGAATGTTTACGGGAAAGTGGGATTTGCCCGCTTGGAATCAGCCGTGAACGCCTCCGCGAGCTGTAGTCGCGCTATTGCGTGCTTACTACCGATCGGCTATGCGCCGTTTTCAACTAGCCACACCGATACTCGTTTAGCGTATGGCGCCGGTGTGCAGGCCAAGTTTTTAAGCGTTGCGGCGCGACTGGAATACGAGCGTATCAGTGCTAACTCCGGCGATCCGGATTTATTTTCGCTCGGGATTAACTGGACTTTTTAATTACGGGTGTTAACAACGAGTGCTAGCGACTCGTGACAATAGCCACCGGATTGTCTCCCGCGGCGACGGTCGGTATGGGTAAGGGCGTGAGGGAGCCACTGGTCGCGTCGACCGCGAATTGAGAAATCAGACCGGGTATTGTTTGAGAACCGCGATTTGTTACGTAAGCAAAGTGACCTTTGGGGTCAAAAGCCAGTGCACTAGGTCCCGCGGCTCCGGTATTTGCTGAATCTACAAGGGTCAGAGTGCCATCAGTGTTGATATGGTAGTGCCCTACGGTATTGTCGTAACGATTGGTCACGTAGGCGTTAGTAGTGGTTGCGTCCACCGTGATGGAGCGCGGTGTTAGCCCTGTCGCGACTGTCGCCGGTACCCGTGCAGTGAGCAGTCCACCGACACCAATGCCGTATTGGGAAACAGTGTTGTCTTGCGAATTGGCGGTGTAGACGAAGCGGCCGGACGGGTCGACTACAATCCAATTGGGTTGCGCGCCAGAGGCGACAGGAGTGCTCAGTGGATTCAGTAATCCGTTCGCGACCGAGTATTGCGATACCGAATTGGAATTGAAGTTTGCCAGATAGGCGAAGGTGCCTGCTGGGAAAGGGCCTGCTGGATTAAGGGCAATCGATGCAGGTCCCATTTGTGTGGGTGCGGTGGGAGCAGCAGTGACCGGAGCAAGTGAGCCGGTTGTGCCTATGGTGTATTGAGAAATCCCGCCAGGGCCACCGGCACCATAATTTGCAACATACGCAAACCCCCCGTTTGGATTAACCGCAATGTCGTTCGGTCCATTGCCGGTGGCTATTGTTGCAGGCGTCATGGGCGCGAGCGAGCCGTCCGAATTGATAAAAAATTGCGAGACAGTCCCCGCACTATTGCCCGGAATAATAAAATTTGCAGCGTAGAGGTACTTTCCACTGGTATCGATAGTTAAGGAATAAGGATTAAATCCGGTTGGTAAACTCGCGGGACTCATTGCAATGAGCGACCCATCAGCACTGATGATGTACTGAGATATGGTGCCCGCAGTTGGCGTTGAACGGTCTGTAAAATTGACCGCATATGCAAAGTTGGCGACCGTTAAAATGACGGTATTAGAGGTGACAGCCCCAGACTTCGCGGTAATCCCGGTTGTGCCAATCGCGATGCCGGTTGCAATTCCCGAGGCGTCGATAGTTGCAATGGTCGTGGTAGCGGAGTTCCAGGTGGCTGTCACGGTAATATCTTTTGTGGTGCCGTCCGAATAGGTGGCTATTGCAACAAAGGGTTGGGTGCGCTTCACGCCTACAATGGGATTGGCGGGCGTGACAACTATGGACACGACTTGAACGGGTGGTAGAACGGTAAGATTCGCCGTTCCTTTTATGCCGGTGAGCGACGCTGTGATTAGGGTTGCCCCGGCCGTCACGGCCGTCGCGAGACCCGGCTGTACCAGTGCGTTATTAATAGACGCTACGCTGGTGTTCGAGGAGGACCACCCGACGACATTAGTTAAATCCTGACGTGTTCCATCGTTGTAAATTCCTGTGGCGGTAAATTGCTGCGTTGCTCCGACGGTAATCGCGGCATTCGGCGGTAACACCAATATTGCGTTAAGCGTGGGCGGTGGCAGAGGAGGCGTGATGGCAGAATAAGATCTACTCGAGTATCCGCAGCTCGACAATAGCGTTCCGAGACACAACAACAATATTGTAGGTGCGCAAATTGCGAGAAATCGATTTGTACATTCCCTGTGCATGTCGTGAATGTTGGCACATACTGAGACCTAATGCACAAAAAAGCGGGCCCAAGTGGGCCCGCAGTTAAACTGTGTAAATTATTTAATTTAAATCATTTAACCTAATACAGCGCAAACTCACTGGGGTTGTTTATTCCCCATGGGCTGTTTTGGGACTACCGGCATCGTCGCGTTAGGCATAGACGCTGGTGTTTTGACGCTCAACAAGTCCACATCAAATATCAACAAGGAACCTCCGGGTATGCCGGGTTTTGGGCTGCTGTCATAGGCGAGTTCAGGCGGTATGTATAATTTCCATTTCGCACCGGGCTTCATCAGAACCAATGCTTCCTGCCAGCCTTTAATCACGCCATTAACCGGAAAACTGACGGGTGCTCCGCTTTTAAACGAACTATCAAACTCCGAACCATCAATCAGCTTGCCACGATAATTAACCGAGACCTCATCGGTGGGCTTTGGCGACGCAGCTTTTTCATCGCCTGCATTCATAACTTTATATTGCAAACCCGAGGCGGTCGTTTGCACCCCTTTTTCATGGGCATTGCGTGCCAAAAATTCTGTCGCAGCGGTTTTGTTATGCTTGACACCGTCTTCCATCGCGGTTTTTACAAAATTTTGTAATTGTTGCTGATCGGTAGGCGCCATTTTTTTGCCGTGTAGGCCGTCCTTCAAGCCACGGTTTACGGCTTCGGGAGAGATTTTATCGCCGATGCCCATACGACCCATTTGTTCGCCAAAATTAACGCCGAATAAATAACTACTTTGATCATTAGAGAGCGGCGCGGGAGTAGGTGCGGCTGTTGCCGAGGAGTTGACGGTGGGGGTTTGCGCATTCAACAGGGGTGCCATCGCTAGTAGCGCTAAAAAGGGGTAGGAGTTTTTCAGTAGATTCATAGTTTTGCATCTTTAAGGTTAGGTAAGCCAGCCCAAACAATACGCCAGTTTCTGGGGTAATTGCTAGGGGGCAGGCTCTAGGGGCTGCCCCCTAAGGGCGATTACAAGAACCACATCGAGGGCTCTTATGGCCTAGCGCAGTTTTGCGGCAATGCGTCGATAGGCCTCGCGAAAAGGGATGCCTTCGGTTGCCACCAGGGCATTTGCAGCGGCGGCGGCGTGTATGTTGGGATCTAAATTTATGTTCTTAGGCTCAAAGCGTACGCCGGCCAATGCGCTGGGTAATAAGTCCAGTGTCTCAAGACACGAATCGATGGCGCGAAACAACGGTGGTTTAATAAGCTGTAGGTCGCGGTGGTAACCGGAGGTAAGTTTTTGGGTAATACTCAGGACTTCGTTGAGTGCCGCACAGGCTACCGCGCTGCGTCCACGCACCAGCTCAAACACATCTGGATTGCGCTTCTGGGGCATGATGGATGAGCCCGTCGTGAATTCTTCGGGTAAATTTACGAAGCTAAATTCCCACGTGTAGAAAAGCAACAAATCGGCTGCGAGCCGCCCGGTATCCTGCGTTAAAAGGGTAATTTCGAACAGCAATTGTGCCTCGGCCTTGCCGCGCGACAATTGCACCGCGGTCACCGGTTCGTGATTGACCTCAAAATTTAGTTTTTGGCGAGTGGCTTCACGGTTGATATCAAGATTCGGTGTGCCGTAGCCAGCGGCCGACCCTAGGGGATTCTTAAGTATACGACGCGCGCAATGTTCAAGCCCAGTGGCGTCATCGCGTATTTCGGCCGCAAATCCTGCGGCCCAAAGCGCAACGGTACTCGGCATGGCTTGCTGCATGTGAGTATAGCCAGGTAAAACAATGGCACCTTCACGCGCGGACAACGCATCCAGCGCGTCCGCAACGCTAAGCGCGCCTTCGCGTAAGGTCTGGCTCGTCGCGTGCAGATATAGCCGTAGCGCGGCCAGCACTTGGTCATTTCTCGATCGACCGGCATGCAGTCTTTCTCCGGCGGACCCAATTCGAGCAGTGAGCAAATTCTCAATAGCGGTTTGGCTGTCCTCGTTTTCTAAGGACACGCGCCACTTGCCATCGCGGTGCTCCTTGCCGATGGCATTGAGTGCGTCCCTTACGCTTGACAGGTCGGTGGTTGTCAACAGTCCTTGTTCGCTAAGCATCTCGGCGTGGGCAATAGATGCCGCAATATCATATTGCACTAAGCGATTGTCGAGAAAGTGATCATCTCCCGCAGTGAATGCCAGCACTCGCGCATTAAGTGGCACGCCTTTTTCCCAAAGTCGGGTCATACGGGCGTGCCTTGTTGTTCGGCGGGGCTGAGGGCATGCAAGTCGGCGACTACTAAGGAGCCGGTGCCTTCGTTAGTAAAAATCTCGGCCAGTAAACTGTCCGCCGAATGATAGGAAATTACATGCACTCGGCGCACTCCGCCGCGAATCGCATTTTCTATCGCCTCGGCTTTTGGCAGCATGCCTCCTTTTAAACTGCCTTGATCGCGCAGTCGCTGCAAACCGTGAATATCCGTATACGAAATGACTGAACTCGGGTCAGTCGAGTCTTCCAGAATGCCGGGTGCACCCGTGCAAAGTACTAATTTTTCTGCTGCAAGAGCACCCCCAATCGCTGCCGCCACCGTATCGGCATTGATGTTGAGCAGCGTGCCGTGCGAATCCGCCGATAGCGGGCTTACTACGGGCATCAAACCATTGGCCAATAATTTATCAAGTACTGCGGCATTCACCGAGTCAATATCGCCGACCAAACCATAGTCGACCGTCTCGATGGAGCCTGGCACCGGTATAGGTGGACGTTTGTGCGCGCGGATGAGCCCCGCATCGACCCCACACAAACCAATAGCCTCGATATCGAGTTCACGGCAAATGGCTAAAATGCGGGTATTGATCAAACCGTTGAGGACCATGGCCGCAACATCGATCGACTTCTGATCGGTAACCCGTCGACCACTAATTATTTTCGTTTCGATCCCAAGCGAGGCCTGCACGGTATCAAGTTGTGGTCCACCGCCATGCACTAGAACGGTTTTAATGCCGACCTGATGCAGGATAGCGACTTGTTCAATCAAACTACGAGTCGAGGCATGGTCGCTAAATACCGCACCACCCGCCTTGATGACAAATACCTTGCCTTTGTACATGCGAATATAGGGTGCCGCGCTTTTGAGCGCACGTACGGCTACCGAAGGATCAGGTCGTTTCAAAGCCATCAATATCTCCCAGGTGAATCACGCCAACATGCGATGCAGTATCGCCATCTGCACCACTAATCGATTAAAGGCCTGTTGTTGCACGACCGCGCGGGGACCGTCTAGCACTTCGTCAGCCACCGCAACATTGCGTCGTACCGGTAAGCAATGCATGAGTTTGGCATTGGCTAATGCATTGGCAAACCAACTCTCGCGCACGCACCAGTCTTGCAATTCCGCTCTGAGTTTGGCGTCGGCGTCCGGTGCGCCGTAATGGGTCGTGGAACTCCACTCTTTGGCGTACAGCACATGAGCTCCCTGCAGTGCAAAAACCCGATCGCTGGTCTCAGTGACTGCGCCACCTGAAGAGCTTGCCGCAGCTCGCGCTTTATCCATGATGGTGGGGGGCAATGCGAATCCCTCGGGGCGCAATACTACTATCTCCATGCCGCGCATGGCTGCCATGTGCAGTGTGGCGGACGGTACCGCGAGCGGTAGGGCTTTAGGGTGGTAGACCCAGCTTAAAACGAATTTCCCTCGGGTAGGAATTTTTAACTCATCTAGAGTTCGCCAATCGCACAGCGCTTGGCACGGATGATTCATGGCCGATTCCAAATTAATCAGTGGCTTGTCGCACAGTTGATCAATGATGGTAAATAGGGGCTCGCTTAAATCATCCACCAAATCTTTTCCTTCTGCAAATGCCCTTACCCCGAGAACATCACAGTACGAGGCAAGCACTGGTAGCGCCTCGCGAATATGTTCCGCGGCTGTGCCGTTCATGACGACGTTGTTGTGTGTCTCCAATCCCCAGGTGCCTTGACCGGGGGTGATAACGAACGAGTTACCCCCTAAGCGCGCCATACCCGATTGGAATGAGGCCAGCGTGCGTAGTGAAGGATTGAAGAACAACAGTCCTAAGACTTTACCGATTAATGCACGGGGTTCAGGCTTATTCTGGAGTCTTTGCGCAAGCGCCAAAAGATCGAGAACTTGAGCACGTTCAAAATCGGCCAAATCTAAAAAACGCCTCATACGCTTAGGTCCAGCCCGGCGCGGTGGCGGTCAGTCCACTATGCTCGGGAAGGTCTAGCAGTCGATTCATCCATTGAATAGCACCACCCGCAGCACCTTTGTTGAGATTATCGATCACGGCAGTTACCGCAATCGTATGCTTATTGGTGGTCGCGCTCAGGTGAGCAAAATTACTACTCACGACGTCTTTAATTCGAGGCGCTGTAGCACCGATTTTTACAAAAAAACATTCTCGATAGTAGTTTTGTAAGGCATGTTGAGCGTCGGCGCTAGAGATTGATTTTTTTAGTGTGGCCATGACCGTGACATGAATGCCACGTGAAAAAGGTCCCGAATGCGGTACAAAATTAAATTCTGCGTCAACGCCAGTAGCGGCCTTCGCGCAGGCGATGATTTCCGGTACATGACGGTGTGTAAGAGCATTGTACGAATATAGATCGCTATGCCGCAGCGGATGGTGGGTGCTGTCAGTGGGCTTTCGTCCCGAACCGGTGCTACCGGTAATGCCGCTAATAAAAAACCGCGTGTCGGTTAATTTTAGCGCCAAAAGCGGCACACTCGCGAGCAATATGGCGGTGGCGAAACAACCTGGATGCGCGACATGCGGGGTCGGTGAGCGAACCAGATGCTCAGGTAAAGCGCACGTGAAACTCGCAATCCGCCCCGGCGCAGCGTGAGTGTGCGGGTACACCGCCTCATACGCAGCAGCGCTTTGATAACGGAAATCGGCCGAAATGTCCACGCAATGCGCGCGCACTTTTGATTGCTCGGCAATGTTTAGCAAATGATCTGCGCGACTCGCCGACGCACCATGCGGGGCCGCTGAAAATAGCGCGCAGAGTGATTGAGCGCGTAGCATTGTTTCAACGGCTTTAAGACTCGCGAATTGCACGGTAGGGTAGGCGCTCAAGAGGTGCGGGAAAGCGACGCCGACCAAAGTGTCTGGTTGACTGTCGGAGAGTACAGCCGCGAGCTTCATGCGGGGGTGCCCCGAAATCAGACGCAATAGTTCGCCGGCTACGTAGCCGGTACCGCCCAATACAATTGCCGGAATTGGCGCGGGCGAGGCAGTGGAGTCGGTCATCCGGCGATCACCTTAGGCTCGCGAACGTTACGCAACTTAAGTTGTGCAATGAGATGATCACCTAAATCTGCTGGATGACTGATTGCATTGAACGCGGCGACGTTCATTTGATCCTGAATGATTTCGACACCGACCTGGTTGTCTGTCGCAGGGCCGGTAACCGCGGCGGGTTCAATACCAAACCGTTCGCGCAGGAGTTTTACACCCCCCCAGGCCGCGACTGGGTCATTGGCTGATAGGACCACGGAATTGAGCGCCGCTTTGATGTCGGGTTGGCGCAGTATTGACTCGACGCCGTAGGTGCCGAGGAGGCCATCGCCTAGCTCGAACACAATGACATCTGGTTTGCCGCTGGCCATTTCAGTGAGCATGACGCGCGTCAATGCGGGCCCGCATTTCGCGGTGGTCGTGACGATTCCCAGATCTGTGAATATCATGGTGCGGCGCGCACCTGAATCTTCAAATGCGAGAATATCCCGACGCAGCGACACGCCCGTGGCTTTAAAAGCATCCACGGTGAGTCCGCGATGACGCATACGCGCAATGATGGCGGAGGCAGCCGCCGTTTTACCGGCTTCCATGCAGGTGCCAGCCAGTGCCACCACCGGCACGCCGCGAGTATCGAGCGTCGCGTTGTAGTCTAAAGTTTTATAACCGACTTTAGCGGGAACACCGATGCGTTCGCCCAGATAAGGGAAGGTTAAAACTGACCCTAATACCTTACAGTCGAATGGTTTGCCCTTGTCTTGAGTCGCTGAGTCACATATTCCCAGCACGCCGCCGATGTTTAACATCTGGATGACATCGCCTGGTGCGAGACTGGCGGGAATATGACCAGAGTAACCAAAGAGTGCTTTACGATGCCCCAAAGCGCCTACCACAATATCGCCGCGCGCAACCTTCGCCATACGCCCGCTGGTCAGTTCCAGTGTGTTGTAGTTGGACTTGTTGTTCAGTACTTCCACCACAATGACGACCCCTTCTTCACACACAATTTCGGGGGCAATACGAATCTCGTGCGATAAAGCGCAGGCTTGGGTGACCGAGGCAATTTTGTCGACGAAAACTGTGCGCATCCCGCTCATGATGATTTAAAACTCCGTCCGCGCAGCGCCTGCGCGAGCATAGAAAATTCCCGTTAGGGCCAGCATTTTCGAATAACCCAGCGCGTCCGTGGCGGTCCATTCACCGGCCGCCTCGCCGTATACGCCTTTAGAGGCTGCCATTAGGGAGTAGGGGGAGGTGACCCCTTCAACGAACAGGGAACCCGGTCGGAACAGTAAATGCACTTCACCGGTCACGCGAGCTTGTGATGAGAGCAGTAAGGCTTCGATATCGCGACACACGGGATCTAAATGTTGGCCTTCATGGACCAGGTCACCGTAACTTTGCGCCATGGATTCTTTAATGCGTGCCTGCTTACCCGTTAGGACGAGTTTCTCAAGCTCGCGGTGCGCGGTGAGTAACACCTCGGCTGCGGGTGCTTCAAAAGCGACCCGGCCCTTGGTGCCGATGACGGTATCGCCTAAATGAATGCCTCGTCCAATGCCAAAAGGACCCGCGAGCGATTCTAGTTGTTCAATGATACTCACGGCGGATAAATGCGTGCCGTCTAAAGCTACGGGTACCCCGGCTTGGAATCCGATGCAATGTCGTTCGGCCGCTTTAGGATTGGAGAATGCTTCTGAGGACAATACCCAGGCACTTTCAGGGATACTCCCCTGTGAGGTCAGAGTTTCCTTGCCACCGATGGTGACGCCCCACAAGCCACGATTCACCGAATAGGCGCCGCCGTAGGGTGGTATCGGCAGGTGATGCTCTTGCAGATACTGAAGTTGTTCAGGGCGTTTAAAAGCGCGATCGCGTACCGGTGCGATTATTTCTAAATTCGGCGCTAAGGTGCGTAGCGCCACCTCAAAGCGAACTTGGTCGTTGCCCGCTGCCGTGCAGCCGTGAGCTACCCGCTGAATTTTAAGCTTGAGCGCCATTTGTGCGATGCTTTGTGCTTGTAGGACTCGCTCGGCTCCCACACATAGGGGATACACCGCGCCGCGGCGCACATTGCCCATGATCAGAAATTTGAGCACTTGCTCGAAATAGGCGGCGCGTGCATCGATAATATGATGTTCGATGGCGCCTAGTTTTAAGGCGCGTTCTTTAAGCGCTGCGGCGGCGGCCTCGTCTATTCCACCCGTATTTATGGTGACAGTGATCACGGGGCATTGATACGTGTCCTTAAGCCAGGGCACACAGAATGAGGTATCTAGGCCACCGGAGAAGGCCAGGAGAATGGGTTGTAAGTCGGCGGAGACGGAGTTGTTCATTGCGATTTGCGAAATTGGTGTTAATGGTTCGAAAATGGAGTGTCTAGCTCGAAAATGGCGCGCAACCGCTCGCCGAGTTTTTGTTGCTCGCGCCCGTCGCGAGTGGCAATAAAAATAGTGTCGTCACCGGAAATAGTGCCGATCACTTCCGGCCATCTTGCGGTGTCGATCGCAACTGCGACGCTTTGTGCCGAGCCAATCGTAGTTTTAAGCACGGTCAGATTGGTGCCGGCGGACAGAATGACGCTTACAAATTGCTTGAGGGCTGAGAAATCGTTTTTGATATTAAAGTGATCGTCCGGCATCACATAACGATCGCCTTGTTTCGCGACACCAAGCTCGCGTAAATCTCGACTGATGCTCGACTGCGTGACGATGAACCCCTCTTTTTGTAATAAAGCTACCAATTCTGATTGTCGGCCGACCTCGCGCTCACGAATTAGCTTGCCAAGCATCGAGCGACGTAAGGCGCTGGTGTGATCGCTCGGAGTTTTTACAACAGGCGTATTTCTCATGGAGTTTTAGGAGGTCTGCATAAATTCTCACTAATTATGCATAAAAATTCAAATACAGTCAACGGCTGGACGCCAATAACCGGCGCAAAAGACAAGCGACTTCGCTGTTGGGAATGCGTAACCTAGCGCCATGCTTGAAACTATTGAGATTGAGACAGCACCACAACCGACCGCGGCGATTATTTGGTTGCACGGATTGGGGGCTGACGGGCATGATTTTGAGCCCATCGTTCCGGAAATCGTGGGGCCGCGTGAACGTGCCTGGCGCTTTATTTTTCCGAATGCGCCGCTTCGTCCGGTGACTGTCAATGGCGGTATGCCGACGCGTGCTTGGTATGATATTGCTGCGTTGGGTCGTGGCAGCGCCGAGGATGTGGCAGGTTTCCGGGATTCGGCGTTTCAGGTGCAGGAGTTAATTGCACGCGAAGGCGGGCGCGGAGTTGTCCCCGAACGCATCGTCGTCGCAGGATTTTCTCAAGGCGGCGCAGTGTCGCTTTATGCGGTACCGCGCTTGGGCCAGCCACTGGCGGGGGTGATGGTGCTGTCCGCCTATTTGCCGCTGGAAAATGTCTTTAAGACCGAGCGTCGCACCGCCAATGACGCGACCCCGATTTTCATGGCGCATGGCCGTGCTGATCCGGTGATACCGATGGCATTGGGTAGCCAGTCGCGTGATTTCCTTAAGTCAGTAGGCTATCGCGTCGAATGGCACGAATATCCGATGGCTCACTCCGTATGCCAGGCCGAAGTGGCTGATATTCGCGAATTTTTATTCCGAGTTTTGCCTTAATAAAATAGGCTTTATCGAAGTGGCATGGGGTGAAATTATATCCCGGGATTCGCTCCTGTATTAAAAATATTGGTGATGACGGTTATGAGTACCACGCTGACCACTAAAGCGATCAATTGACCTAACGCCCAAAACCCAAAGGCGCGTCGCGTCGCGTACCCTTGGATTTCACTGAATCCCATAATTTGGAGTAATAGGCTCCAGCACGTAAGAAATATGTGCGCGATGAATTGCGCTTGCAGCAACAGAATGACAAACCCGTCGGTATTAGTTTGCGCAGTCTTCATAAAAGTATTTTGGCCGGCTAAAAGGGCTGTAATTAGCCAAATTCCTAGCGACGCGGCCAACGGCACGCTGCCATAACTGAGCACGTGAAATACTTGTTGCCGGTTGGCGGCACCGCCAGTGCGAGCACTAAGTCGGGTATATATGGCGGTCATGAAAAATAGGCTGACAACCCCGGCAATAGTCCCACTGGTTAGGGCCATGGCCAGTATTTCTCCGACTTGAAGTTTTGCCCCCGCATTCACCATTTGGCTTAAGGCAAGGACGCCGACTACGCCTTGCGCGGCACCTAGGAGATAGTCGACCGGGCCGATGGGTTTGGGCGCCAGTTCGCGGAATACCCGCCTGGGTCGTAACCAGACATCGCGGAGTGGTCGGATCTGCGAATCATTGGATTGTTGTTCAAGCATGGGGCAATATCATACGGTGGGAAATGTGTTGAGCACGAGGAGATGACGGATCATGGCAAAAAAGAGTAAAGCGAAGAAGCGCCCCGCGCTAAAAGCCAAAAAAAGCCACGCTAAAAAGCGTACGGCGGCTAAGAAGCGAGTGGCAAAGAAACCGGCGCGGCGCGTAAAAGTGGTCGCAAAGCGCAGCGTAGCGAAGAAGGTCGCAAAAAAAACCGCAAAGGTAAGGCTTAAGAAAACCCTATCGAAGCCCAGCCGGGGAGTAAAGACTAAAGCTCCGGTTAAGGCCAGGGTCAAGGCTACGGTTAAGGCAAAGCCGCGAAAATCAATGGTTACATCGCCCTGGGCAGTTTCATCTTTTGAGGTGGCACCCGCCGCACAAACGCCGGAACCAGCGATTTCGCCGTGGACCCATTTGTCGGGAACTGAGCCTTCAGTCTAATTTGCACGCAGGCTAACGACCAAGATCGCCCGGACGCCCGCGACAGGTAAATCCTGCAGCGGGCTGAAAGGCGCTTGGGGGGCCTTAGTGGGTTATGCTCTTAAAATGAAAAGACCTCAATGGTTGAGCGTGAGCTTCGCAGGCGTTCTGGTCTTGCAGTTGACGCTGGCGGGGTGCATCGTGATGCCGGATCAACGGCATTACGTGGGGGGTGTGGTTTTGGTGCCGCCGCCGCCGCCGCGCGAGGAAGTCTATGGCGCTGCTCCCACGCCGGGCTATGTGTGGTTGGGCGGGTACTGGAGCTGGGTGGGGAATCGACATGAGTGGATTGCGGGTCATTGGAATGCGCCGCGTCCAGGGCGGCGTTGGGTGGTGCATCAATGGGTGCGACAGGGCGATGGTTGGTATTTGCGCCCTGGACATTGGGAGCGTCAGCGCTAACGGCCCACCGGTGGCTCAAACGAGGATAACCGGATGTTGAATCAGATTAGGAATGTACATAGGTGGGCGGTGTGCGTGATGCTGTTAACAGCAGCCGGCGCTGACAATGCGGCTGTGCCTGCGGCGACTGCTCAGCGTATTGCTCGTGTTCTGACCCAAACCCCGCTCATTGATGGTCACAATGATCTCGCTGAGACCTTGCGAGAGAAATTCGGGAATAAGCTGTGGACGATTGATATGCGTGGCACCCCAGGGTCGCCCGTTACCGCGCTGCAAACGGACATTGCGCGTTTGCGCGCCGGACACGTGGGCGGTCAGTTCTGGTCGGTGTGGATTCCGGTCTCGGTTACGGGGTCGGACGCCATCCGCATGACGCTTGAGCAGATCGATACCGTACGCGGTCTAGTAGACCGCTACCCGCAAACTTTCGCGCATGCAAGCACTGCGGCGGATATTGAGCGCATTCATAAAAGCGGCAAAATTGCTTCCATGATTGGTATTGAAGGGGGTCATCAGATCGGCGACAGCATCGCGGCCTTGAGGCAGTTCTACGCGCTTGGCGCGCGTTACATGACTCTAACTCATAGCAGTAATAATGCGCTTGCCGACTCGGCGACCGATAATCCGGTGCATAAGGGGCTGACTCCTTTTGGTCGTGCCGTGGTAGCTGAGATGAATCGGCTTGGCATGTTGGTCGATATTGCACATGTTTCACCGGAGGTCATGCGGCAAGCGATCACGCAGAGTAAAGCACCTATAATATTTTCACACAGTAGTGCGCGCGCCGTGACGGAGCATCCGCGTAACGTGCCTGATGATGTGCTTAAAATGCTGGTCGAACATGATGGCGTAGTCATGGTTAATTTTTATCCCGGTTATGTTAGCAACGCTTATAACCGATGGATCGCCGATCATGCCGCTGAAACCGCGCGCACCAACGCGCCACCCTTTGGTGGCCTTTATATTGGGCAACCGGAACGAGCAGCGGCCGCTCTTGCAGAGTGGGAGAAAGGCCATCCTAAGCCGCGCGTCACCGTGCTAGATGTGGCGGATCATGTTGACTATATTGTTAAGCTAATCGGTATTGAGCATGTGGGCATTGGTAGCGATTTTGATGGTATTGAGGCAGTGCCAGAGGGGCTATTGAGTGTTGCCGATTACCCTAATTTATTTGCGGAACTGATCACGCGTGGCTGGACCGACCCCATGTTGGCGAAGCTCGCGGGCGGTAATCTGTTGCGGGTGTTGCGTAAGGCCGAGGCGGTTGCTGCATCCATGAAGAGCGTGGCGCTTCAGAATCCTTCGGTTGCTGAGTTGTCTGAAATTAGTGTAGGTGCGCGTTAGCGGAGGATTGAGGCAAACACGTATGCTTGAGTCGAATAAAACACGAATCGAATACAACAGCGGCTTTGGAAATGAATTCACCACCGAAGCGTTAGCGGGTGCACTGCCCGTAGGCCGCAATTCTCCGCAACATTGTCCCTATGGATTATACGCGGAACAATTTTCAGGTAGCGCGTTCACGGCACCCCGTCATGTCAATCGACGTTCCTGGCTATACCGAATCCGCCCGGCGGCCACGCACGGGGAGTTTCGGGATTCAGGGCGCATGTTGGGCGATGGGGGCGATCGTGAAATGACCTGTGCTCCAGTCGTGGCGATATCGCCGAATCAGTTGCGCTGGGATCCATTGCCGTCGCCGTTAGAGCCTGTGGACTTTATAGATGGGTTAGTGGCTGTTGCAGGCAATGGTTCGCCGGAGTCGCAAACCGGATGTGGTATCTATTTATACGTTGCAAACCGTTCCATGCGGGAGCGCTATTTTTATAGTGCTGACGGTGAAATTTTGATTGTTCCGCAGCAGGGAATATTAATCATCGATACTGAATTGGGGCGCATCCGGATTGAACCACAGGAAATTGCCGTCATTCCGCGCGGCCTACGTTTCCGTGTGAATGTCGAAGGCACGGAAGTGCGCGGCTATGTTTGTGAGAACTACGGTGCTCCATTCAAGCTGCCTGATTTAGGGCCTATTGGTTCGAATGGATTGGCTAATGCGCGTGATTTTCAAACACCGCAGGCGCGGTATGAAGATCGCGAGGGCCGCTGCGAATTATGGGCTAAATTTTTTGGCAGGCTTTGGATCGCTGACATGGATCATAGTCCCTTGGATGTAGTGGCCTGGCATGGCAATAATGTGCCTTATAAATATGATTTGCGCCGCTTTAATACGCTAGGCTCAATTTCATATGACCATCCAGACCCGTCGATTTTCTTAGTGCTGCACTCGCTCAGCGATGCGGCGGGTATAAGTAATATCGATTTCGTGGTGTTTCCGCCGCGTTGGCTGGTGATGCAGGATACCTTTAGGCCGCCCTGGTTTCACCGCAACGTGGCCAATGAGTTCATGGGTTTAATTCGCGGTGTCTATGACGCTAAGAGTGTGGGATTTGTCCCTGGGGGCGCGTCTCTACACAATTGTATGAGCGCACATGGTCCTGACGTCGAAACTTTTGAGAAAGCGATAAAGTCAGATACCTCGATACCGCAGCGACTGGGCGACACCATGGCATTTATGTTTGAAACGCAGTTGGTGATTAAGCCGACGCGCGGCGCCATGCAGGGTAGGCCACCGTTGCAGACTGATTATATGAAATCTTGGCAGGGTCTAAAAAAGCGCTTTGACCCTGGACAGTGAACTGCAGTGCACTCACTTAATTTGACTCACGACGTTAAGTCTAGAAGCTGGCTGGCGGCGGCGAATCGATCGGACGGTGACTATCCGATACAGAATTTGCCGTTTGCGGTGTTTCGGCGCGCTCAAAGCTCCGAGGCATTTCGCGGCGGAGTCGCCATTGGTGATCAGGTGGTAGATTTGGCAGCCTTGGCGGCCCTAGTTGCACGCGCTCCGATGAGTGGTTTCAGTGCGGATGCGGTTGTGGCATTGGAGGCCGCGCGACTTCCGACGCTAAATCACCTGATGCATTTGGGTCCGAGATTTTGGAGCGCGCTGCGATTGGCTCTGTTTGCGGGATTGCGATCTGACTCCTCGCTGCAATCCCAGTTGGAATCCTGTCTCGTGCCTCAATCGGGCGTCGAGTACACCGTGCCCGCGCAGATCGGTAACTACACGGATTTTTACGCGTCGATTTACCATGCGACCGCCGTTGGCCGATTATTCCGGCCTGACGAACCCTTGTTGCCGAACTACAAGTGGCTACCGATTGGCTATCACGGGCGCGCCTCGTCCATTGGCATTTCCGGACAGTCATTTCACCGACCGAACGGACAAATTAGGGTGTCGGGTGAATCGGGGCCCGTGTTGAGACCCAGCGTTCGCTTGGACTACGAGCTCGAGTTAGGCTTATTCGTGGGGACCGGCAATCCGCTGGGTGCGCGGATATCCATTGAAGACGCGGAATCGCAGATATTTGGGCTGTGTTTGCTCAATGATTGGTCGGCACGGGATATTCAAGCCTGGGAGTACCAGCCTCTCGGCCCATTTCTGGCCAAGAATTTTGCGACGACAATTTCTCCTTGGATCGTCACTCTAGAAGCGTTGGCACCGTTTCGTCTTCCCTGTGCGCGGCCTGTCGATGATCCACCCTTGTTGGCCTATTTGGATTCACCGGGTAATCGTCAGGCCGGGTCCATCGATATTCAGCTTGAGACTTTAATTCGCAGCTCGACCATGCGCGAGGCGGGTATTCCCGCGTATCGGCTAGCATCGACCAGTTTTCGCCATTCTTATTGGACCATTGCCCAGTTACTTGCGCATCACACGATCAATGGGTGTAATTTGCAACCGGGCGACTTGTTGGGGACGGGCACCCAGTCGGGACCTACGCCTCAGCAAGCCGGCTCCTTGCTTGAGTTGTCAGAGGGTGGCAAACAAGGCTTCGCTATTTCGCCTACCGAACAACGTACGTTTCTCGAAGATGGTGACGCGGTTATCATGCGAGGCTGGTGTGAGAGTCCCAATGCCACTCGCATCGGTTTTGGTGAAGTCACTGGGCAAGTTCTTCCCGCTATTTTGCTTTGAGGTGGCTATGAGTACTGGGAATCCCATGCAAACTGACGGCTTCGAATTCGTTGAGTACGCGGCGCCCGAACCCGAGGTCTTACGTCAATTATTTGAGCGAATGGGATTGCCTGCGGTGGCGCGACATCGCAGCAAAAATGTAACACTACACAAGCACGGTGACATTAATTTTATCATTAACGCCGAACCCGATAGCTTCGCACAGCGATTCGCGCGCGCGCATGGACCGTCGGCCTGTGCAATGGGATTTCGAGTGGCGGATGCTGCGCTGGCTTACTCGAGGGCGCTATCGCTAGGCGCTAAGCCGGGGCCGATTACCGCAGGTCCGATGGAATTAAATATTCCGTCAATCGAAGGGATCGGAGGTAGTCTTATTTATCTGGTGGATCGCTATGGTGAGCGCACCATTTACGACGTAGATTTTGTCCCGGTTAAGGGTGTAGCGGTGGCAACCACTCACCTTACCCTGATTGATCATCTGACTCATAATGTGCATCGCGGCCACATGGATGTATGGTGCGGATTCTACGAGAAACTATTTAATTTCCGCGAAATTCGCTACTTCGCCATCGAGGGCACTCAGACGGGGTTATTTTCGCGTGCATTGACTTCGCCTTGCGGGAAGATTCGTATTCCGATTAATGAAAGTCAGGATGATAAGAGTCAAATTGAAGAATACCTAAGAGAATATCAGGGCGAGGGGATTCAACACATTGCCCTAGCATCCTCTGACATATATCCCACGGTGGATATCCTACGGGCCCGTGGTATTGAATTTCAGGACACACCTTCTACTTATTATGAGAACGTGAACACCCGCGTTAAGGATCATGTCGAAGACCTTGGCGCGCTTGCCGGCCGTGGAATTCTTATTGATGGTAATCAAGCGAGTGGTGTTCTATTGCAGATCTTCACTAAGAATGTGGTGGGACCCATATTCTTTGAAATCATTCAGCGCAAAGGTAATGAAGGTTTTGGTGAAGGTAATTTCAAAGCGTTGTTTGAATCGATTGAACTTGATCAGAAACGCCGCGGAGTTATATAGCCGGATGCGAGGCTCAAGGGCGTCGTGCTCGCGCAAAGGCCTCGGCCATCACATCGTTGCTGGATGATTGTGGCGCAGGTCTTGGCTTGTTGACCGTGTTAGCTATTGTTTTGACTGAGGTGTTTGGGCGCGTTCCCGTTTCGCGGACTTGAGGTGCGTCGTTAAGACGTCGGGTTAAGGCTATGCGTTTGCGCACGAGATCTATCTCTAACACTTTCACTTTCACGATGTCGCCAGCCTTGACAACATCGCGCGGATCTTTCACGAAAGTATCTGACAAAGCGGAAATATGAATTAGTCCGTCTTGATGCACGCCTATATCAACGAAGGCGCCAAAAGCAGCCACATTGCTGACGACCCCTTCTAATACCATGCCTACTTTAAGGTCTTTGAGTGCTTCCACTCCTTCAGCAAATTGTGCTGCTTTGAATTCCGGACGCGGATCGCGGCCTGGTTTTTCGAGTTCCTTAAGAATATCTTGTACCGTAGGCAACCCGAATTGCTCGTCGGTAAAGGCTTCGGGCCTTAAGCTCCGCAAGAAGCTAGCATCGCCGATAAGTGAGCGAATATCGCGGCCACAGCTGCGGATGATTCGCTCAACGACCGGATACGCTTCGGGGTGCACTGATGAGCCATCGAGTGGTTGATCGCTGTCGGCAATGCGCAGGAAGCCCGCGCATTGTTCAAAGGTTTTTCCACCCAAGCGCGGGACCTTGAGTAGGGCCTTGCGATTGCGATACGGGCCGTTGGCGTCGCGGTAGTTTACAATTCCTTCGGCCACTACCGATGATAGTCCTGACACTCTCGTTAAGAGCGCGGCCGATGCGGTGTTGACATAAACACCGACGGCGTTCACGCAATCTTCTACTCGTGCATCGAGGGTGCGCGCCATCCGAATTTGATCAACGTCGTGTTGGTATTGACCGACCCCAATGGCCTTGGGCTCTATTTTGACCAATTCGGCGAGAGGATCTTGTAGGCGTCGTGCAATCGACACGGCTCCCCGTAGAGTTACATCCAGCTGTGGGAATTCCTTGGCGGCAAGTTCTGATGCTGAATAGACCGAGGCGCCGGCTTCGCTCACGACTACTTTTTTGATGGTGGAAGCGGGAAGTTTTTTAATGAGGTCAGCGGCAAGTTTATCGGTCTCGCGTGAGGCCGTGCCGTTGCCTATGGCAATCAGTTCAACCCGATGCTTCAAGCACAAGCTACCGAGGGTGTGTAATGCTGCATCCCATTGATTGCGCGGCTGATGGGGATAAATAGTCTCTGTGTCCAGCACTTTACCGGTGTGGTCGACCACCGCCACTTTAACACCGGTTCGAAGGCCTGGATCAAGCCCCAGCACCACTTGCGCGCCGGCGGGCGCTGCGAGTAATAGGTCTTTGAGATTATCGCCAAATACGCCAATAGCAGCGACGTCTGCGCGCTCGCGAGCCTGCATGAATAATTCAACTTGGAGGTTGGTGTGCAATTTGGCTCGCCAGGTTAGCCGACAGGCATCGAGTAACCAGCGATCGGCTGGACGGCCGCGGCCATCGACACCGGCATGCGCCGCGACGCGAAGTTCGGCATGGGTATGGCCTTTCTCTGCATCAACACCGGGTTGTAACTCCAGCGTGAGTATCTCTTCGCGGCGTGCGCGAAACAATGCCAGAAGCCGATGCGACGGGATGCTGGCGAGAGACTCCTGGTGTTCGAAGTAGTCGCGGTATTTGGTACCTTCGGCTTCTTTGCCTTCGGTTAGATGTGCCCGAATGATTCCCACTTCTGTTAGCCAGGAGCGTAGTTCGCCAATCAGCGCGGCATTTTCGCCCCATCGCTCGATAAGAATTGCGCGCGCGCCGTCGAGCGCCGCCTTGACGTCGGCGACGCCCCTCTCAGCATTGACATAGCTTGCGGCCCTCGCATCTGGCATTTGAGTGGGATCGCTCAGCAAGTGGTCGGCCAGCGGTTCAAGCCCCGCCTCGCGCGCAATTTGAGCGCGGGTGCGCCGTTTCTGTTTGTACGGAAGATATAGGTCCTCAATACGTGCCTTGCTATCCGCGTTTTCAATTTCCGCACGCAGTGAATCCGTTAACTTGCCTTGTTCTTGAATAGTCGAAAGGATACTGGCACGTCGTTCTTCGAGTTCGCGCAGATAAGACAGGCGAGTCTCTAAATTGCGCAATTGCGTGTCGTCGAGTCCACCGGTAGCTTCCTTACGGTAGCGCGCGATAAAGGGGACCGTGGAACCCTCATCGAGTAAAGCGATCGCCGCCCGTGCTTGGGTTGGCTGAGCGCCAATTTCGTTGGCGATGATTTGGGCAATCTTTAGTGCAAGTCTTGGGTCTTGGTCTGGCATGAATTTAAACTTGAGGTCTGTCAATGTGAGCCGGCGATTGTGACAACGTTGCGCTCTGAGGGGAAGCTATTGACAGCAATTTATCAGTCCCGATCCGGCGCTCCCTGAGGGAATAACTTGCGAAATGGTCGCGCTTCATCAACGACACGGACGATAGAGGGCCTTGCAAGAACCCGGCCGCGGTAAGAGAGAACTCTCGGAAATCGATCGCCGACTGGATGCACCCAATCTGCATAGAAAAGCGCTGGGGCGGCGGAACAGTCCGCCAAAGAGAAGGTGCTACCGGACGCCCATGTGTGAGGTGTGAGCTGTTCTTCGAGCCATCCATACGCAGCGTCCAACATCTTTCTGGCATCTGCGACGCCCTTGGCATCGCGCTCGGTCTCCGTGCGCATTCGATCCGAGACCAGCGTTTGCATCGGACTCATGACGTAGTTGTCAAAAAACCGATCCATGAAGCGCACCGTTAGGGCTGCGTCGTCGTTCACCGGTATCATTCGTATCGTTCCAGGATAATGACGCATCAAGTATTCTACGATGATGCTGGATTCGACGATCGTCACGTTGCCGTCCCGCAGCAGAGGAAACTTCTTGATTGGCCAAAGCGACTCGAGTTCGGCCCATCCGGCCGCGTCCTCGACCAATCGATACGTAAACGGCGTCGCATTCTCGTACAAAGCGATCAATGGCTTCCAGCAATAGGCGGCGAACGGGTGAGCGTAGAGCGTTAGAGACATGCGGTTGGCTTCCTAAGTTTCTTTATTTAACGTCATTTGCGCGAATAACGCCTTAGCTCATCGGCGTGGTCTTTACGTACTCGACCAATTGGTCGAGTACCTTACCCCAGCCTTGCCTGAAGCCCATCTTCTCGTGCGCTTCGGCGTGTGCCTGGGTGGTGTGGATGGCAGTGGCGGTGTATTTGCAGCCGCTACCGTATGGCTCGAAGGTCAGCACGGCCGTGAAAAACCATGGAGCAGAGGCGGGGTCGAGCGGGCGGTACCCGGGACCGAGCGCGGAGGTCCAGACTAGCTTACGGTTCGGTATGACTTCCAGGTAGCAGCCAGGCGCTGCGGGTAGTTTGTTGCCTTCTGAGTCCACCATCTGCGCGAAGAACTTGCCGCCAGGCTTCAAGTCGATCTCGCACTCGACCGTTCGGAAGGGCTTCGGGCAAAACCATGGCATCAAGTGCTTCGGCGTGGTCCAGGCCTTGAACAATAGCTCTGGGGACACATCTACTATGCGCTCTAGCACCAGGTCTCGTTCATTCTTGGTGGGCATGGTCGTTCCCCTCTGGCCGCAATTGTGCCAGCCAAAGGGGGTGTGTCAAGTAGCGGGACCGCTCGCACTAAACTTTAGCCTTTCAATCGGGTAAATTGACCCCATAAACAAAAAATGAGCATGAAACAAGTTTTAAGTGTGCAAGACGCCCCTAAACCTCATTGGGTCGGCGATGGCTTTCCGGTGCGTTCAATGTTCTCCTATCAGGGGGATACGCAGGCTTTAAGTCCATTTTTGTTGTTGGACCACGCGGGTCCGATGCAATTTCCGGCAGCGAGTAAGCCGCGTGGTGTGGGTGAACATCCGCATCTGGGTTTTGAAACGGTGACGATCGTTTATCAGGGCGAAGTGGAACACCGAGATAATAGTGGTGGTGGCGGGAAGATTGGGCCGGGTGACGTGCAATGGATGACGGCAGCGAGAGGGATACTGCACGATGAATTTCACTCCCATGAATTTACCCGCACCGGTGGCATACTTGAAATGGTGCAGCTGTGGGTCAATTTACCCGCTAAAGATAAAATGGCTGCACCGCGTTACCAGAGCCTGCGTGCATCAGAAATTCCGGTGGTGGACCTGGCGAATGATGCGGGCACGGTCAGGGTGATCGCGGGCGAGTACGCAGGTCACCGTGGCCCGGCGCTTACCTTTACGTCCATTGATGTGTGGGATTTAAAGTTACACGCGGCGCGTCGTGTGGAATTTACTTTTGCCCCTGGACGCACGCTGGCACTGATTGTGTTGCACGGGTCCGTTCGCGTCAACGCTGCACGGATCGTCAATGAGTCTCAGATGATATTGCTGGAGCGCCGCGATAGCGAGGTGTCAATCGAGGCCAATACGGATTCGATTGTGTTAGTGCTCAGCGGTGATCCTATTGACGAGCCGGTGGTGGGCTACGGCCCGTTTGTCATGAACAGCGAGATCGAGATTCGTCAGGCTATTAGTGACTTTAATAGTGGTCAGTTTGGGAAAAGCCTTTAGCGGGAGCGATTGCTTTGTCAACGAAGGTTGCGCCACTAATATCGGCCACGCTAAAACCTCGATTCACATCGAGTCCTGTCAATTGCCAGTCGTGTACGGAGAGCGGCAGCGGACGAACTAGTCGCTCCTGAAAATGTGTCGGCCAGCGTACCCCCTGCAGTGTTGTATGCTCGAAGGTGTCCACTTCGGCAATTGCGCCGCGCGTCGACTCTAGGCCATTGAGTGAGAAACGTACGCGACGCATTAGGCGTTCCTTGACATCAATGTAGAGTTCCAATTCATCGGTTGCCGAGAATCCGAGGCCGGGTTCTATGTGCACGCGTAGGACATCACATGAGTATGGATGTCTACCCACGACGACGTTGGAGGTGCCCGCGAGTTGGAGTACGGGCTGTGGTTGCCCGTTCGCGCGTGGCCCGTCCGCGCCTAGCGCAAGTAACATGGGTCCCAATAGGAACAAACTATAGCCATCAACTACCAAAGCCGCAGCGGCACGACGCTCGTTATCGTGCGCTTCCTCACCATTGAACCAGACCATCACGTCGCCCGAATCTGCACTCGAATTTCTGACGACTTGCTTGGTGCCCTTGGGCCCGGTGTGGGCTTGCGCGACTCGGTGTTCGCTGCGTAGCCAGCGTTCTTCGGATCCACCGCGAAAGCCGGAGTCGACCAATACGGGTTGCAACTTGCCCACTAGCGTGTGCCACTTGCCCGTGTAACTGATACTCAGGTCGTTGATCTTACTGAAGGCGGCGAGTCCATGTGCCGTTGCGCTCTCCATTAGAAGCGCTTGTGCCTCGGGACTTGTCGTATTTTTTAATTGCGTGAGCCGCGCGCCACACCCCTGCAGTGTCGGTAATAAGGGTAGCCACAACGAGGACGCTATTAGACGGCGGATGAGGTTTGGGTTGTCTTGCAAGTCTCGAATCATAGCGGTGCTACGCCTGCAAGGTCGGTTAGGCTCATAGCGCGCGTGAGCTCTATGAACTCGCGGATATAGGCTGCGGCGGCACCTGCTCGTGTGGTGGCGGCATACAGTTCGCAGTACAAACCGCTGCGCCCGATGGGCCGTGAGATTACGTATCCTCGCGCAATGTAGTGACCCACCGTCCAGGCCGGCAGTGCCGCAATGCCACGACCACTCGCGACTAACTGGAGTATGGCTACGGTGAGCTCGGCGGTTCGCCTGCGGGGGTGTATCCGCGCGGGCACTAGGCAGTGTTTCATCACGTCCAGCAGTTCGTCTGGCACGGGGTAGGTGATGAGGGTTTCATCGGCAAAGTCTTCAGCTTCGAGCCATGTCTTGGTGCTAAGTCGGTGGCGTGGACTCATGAGGGCAACGCTTTCATAGCGAAACAGCGGGCTAAATACGGCGTTTTGCCTGGCATCTTGCGGGTCGTGCATGATGGCGATCTCGGCTTCGTTGCGTTCGATCAATGGGAGTGGGTCAACCACAAACCCTGAAATAATATCGAGTTCTACTTCGGGCCACAGCGAGCGGTAGGCATCCATGGCAGGCATGAGCCAGTCAAAACAATTGTGGCATTGCACGGCAATACGCAGCGGTCCTGCATGACCTTCAGCCAGTCGGGCGATATCGCGGCCCGCTTCCGCGACTTGAGGGAGTACTGCTTGTGCGAGTGTGAGCAGGCGCTGACCGATGGCGGTAAATCTTAAGGGACGCACGTTTTTTTCGACTAACGCTGCGCCGTAATGAGTTTCGAGGGCTTTCAATTGATGCGAGAGTGCCGATTGAGTCAAGAATAGGCGCGCGGCCGCCTTGGACAAACTGCCGCATTCGGATAATGCCAGCAAAGTTTCAAGATGACGGAGTTCGAGAGCGGTCGATGGCATGAGCTGAATTCATCTCTTATATGAAGATAATGAGTTTGAATCATAGCGCGACTGATTGCATGCTGCTAATCGATGTCAGTTCCTCGTGTTTCATTTGAATTTTTTCCACCCAGTAATGAGGCGGCGGTGCTTCAGCTTTGGGAGGCGGTGCAGTATCTTGCGCCGCTGCAACCGCGCTTTGTGTCGGTGACCTATGGGGCGGATGGGTCTACACAGGCGCGGACCCATGAGTGTGTATTGAAGATTTTGCGCGAAACTGACTTAACTGTGGCACCGCATTTAACCTGCGTGGGGGCATCGCGTCGGGAGGTTGTGGGTATTGCGGAGGATTATTGGCGGCAAGGCGTGCGACATTTGGTGGCGCTGAGAGGAGATATGCCGGAAACTGAGTTTGGCGTTAACGGTCGGAATGAATCGCATTCTGGTGACTTTCTCTATGCGTCGGATTTAGTCGCAGGTTTAAAGGCGGCCGGTGATTTTGAAGTCTCGGTTGCGGCCTATCCTGAGGGTCATCCGGAGTCGGGTACTGTTGAGGCGGATATTGAGAACCTGTGGCGAAAAATCGATGCGGGGGCGCATCGCGCGATCACCCAGTTTTTCTTCGACACGGAGGCGTTTTTACGTTATCGAGATCGATGCGCGACGCGCGGCATCGGCGTTAAGATCGTGCCAGGGATATTGCCTATCGTGCGTTTCTCGCAGTTGCTGCGCTTCGCGCAACGATGTGGGACCTTAGTACCCGATTGGCTGCACCAGCGTTTCGCGGGATTTAAGGACGATGCTGAGACTCAAGCGATGGTTGCGGAGCGGGTGGCGATCGATCAAGTGCAGCAACTGCGGCGCGAAGGGGTCGATGAATTTCATTTTTATACTTTGAATAGGGCACCGCTGACTTATGCGGTTTGTCATGCGTTGGGGTTACGTCCGGCGGTGATGTCGAATTGCGCCTGAAATAATGGTGGCTTAATACCGGTCTATATAGCTAGTCGAAACTTCTAAGTGAGACTATATGCGTCGGTTTTTACATCGCTACTATTTAGTTACCGGGGTCATGCTGTGTTACGCAGCTGTGGCGAATGGCGCATCGCGGCCGGCGGTGGTCGAACTGTTTACCTCTGAAGGATGTAGTTCGTGCCCGCCAGCGGAAGCGTATATTGGCGAGCTGACTCAAAGACGCGATGTACTGGCGTTGACGTTTCATGTCGACTATTGGGATGATTTAGGGTGGCGTGACCGCTTTGGGTTGCCGGAGTCCGTGCAACGGCAGCGAACCTATGGCAGGAACCTGCACCTTGGGTCTATCTATACGCCGCAAGTGGTGCTGGATGGTACTAATAATTTTGTGGGCAGTGATCGTGCTGCCATTGGCCAAGTCTTGGCCACGAGCCGGGGTGTCGCGGTGCCGGTAATGCTGTCGGTTCATAACCACGAGCTTCTCGTTAACGTTGGCGCGGGCGCGGGCGCGAATAGTAAAGCGGGCGCTAGCGATGTGGTGCTGGTCTCCTATCAGCGTACAGCAGTTTCGCCTATAGGCCGGGGTGAGAATTCGGGGCGCACTATCAAGGAGTTCAATATCGTGCGAGGGTTTCGTACGTTGGGCCAATGGTCTGGTGATGCGCGGGAATATCGCGCGATGATTGAGTCCTTGCCGCGTGACGCCACTGATGTCGCGGTGCTGGTACAAACGGTGGGTCAGGCGTCTATTGTGGGCGCGGCTGCGATGGCGTTACGTAACTGATGTCGCGCGCGTCGCGCGGCATTTAACGAGTTACGCTCAAGCCGCGGGCGGTGGTTGCTTCTCGATCTTTGGCAGCTCGCTGCTAATGCAGGCCCAACTGGGTGCCTCGGAGGTCCAAATAGTGACAGAGGGTTTTGCGATCTCGGGGTCGTCAAGCGTGCCTACGCGAGCAAAAATTAAATGCGGCCTTACTTCGGCCTCACTAAACAGCTGCGTGCCGCAGTTCTCACAGAATCGTCGATGCAGTACATTGCCACTCTCGGCAACACTGATGTAGTCCCGAGTCGTACCGTGAACCGTAAAAGTCGCTTTGGTAAAGCAGGCATTGACCGTGCCGCTGCCCGCACCTAGATATTGGCAGACTCTGCACCAACAAATTCTCGTGATAATTGGCGCAGCTTCGCTCTCGTAGCGAACCGAGCCGCACAAACAACCGCCTGTGATTTTCATTTGTGGGGTCTCATTGCAATCTGTCTGGAGCTATGACGCATTGGAAATGGGTATGCAGCTATTGAAAATATGGAAATTACTTGGCGGGCCGGTGCACCGCGCAGATTTTGTTGCCGTCGGGGTCGCGCAGATAGGCCAGGTAAATCCTGCCCACCGAGCCGTCGCGCCAGCCCGGTGGCTCCTCGCAGGTGGCGCCGCCGTTGGCAACGCCCGCAGCGTGAAAGGCGTCGGCCTGCTCAGGCGACTGCGTGGCAAAGCCCAGGGTGCTGCCATTGCCGTGGGTGGCCGGCTCGCCATTAATCGGCGTGGTGATGCCAAAGCTGCCGCCGGGACTGCGGTAAAAGTAGCGGCTTTTGTTGGCCACGCCTGGAGCAATGCCCAGCGTGCCCAGCACGGCATCGTAAAACTTCTTCGCAACCGCTAGGTCGTTAACTCCGAACATGACGTGATTGAACATGGGTGTCTCCGTAAGAACGTTGTGCATGGTACGTTAAATCTTGTACCCGCTGTTTTTTGCGCTCAATCGGGCGCTACCCAACGCATTTATTACGTAGAAAACCGGAAAAAAACAGACGCTTTAGCGCCCAAATATAGCGCGAGCGCAAAGACCATGACGATCAAGTTCGGCCGAACTGAGGCGCGATTCGGAATTATTCCGCTTTCAACGCCGTCGCCGGCTTGCTCCGGGCTACTAGATAGCAGTGCGCCGTGGCGGTGACGAGCGCCACCAGAATTGCGGTGATAGTGGCCATCAGGAAGACCTCCGGCTCCAAATTGATTCGATAGGCGAAACCATCAAGCCATCGACCCATAAGCCCTCCGCTCACTGGCCACGACATGAGACTAGCCCATAGAACCGGCTGGGTGAATTGCCACAGCAGCAATCGCATGATGTCATTGTTAGAGGCTCCCGTCGCCTTGCGCAGGCCGATTTCCCGCACGCGGCGCTCGGTGGTGGACGCCGATAGTCCAAAGAGGCCGAGACACGCCAGAAGCACTGCTATACCGGCGAAAATTGCAAATATCTGCGCTTGTCGGAGATCTACCGCGTAGAGGTCGCGGATATATTGTTCGACAAAGAACTTGCGTAAGGGCCGGCCCTCACCGACCTGATTCCACGCGTGGTCGATAAATTGCAAGGTTTGCGTTATATGTTGGCCGTCAAGTTTCAGATGAATTTGATCGGACGAGTCCGGGGCGTACACATAGGCAGTGGGCAGCATTTCCTTGCGCAGCGAACCCAACGAGAAATCGGCGACAACACCGATAATTTCACGAAACGAGCCAATTGCCTGTCCCACGGCGCTGTCGGGGGAGGAAAATCCTAATTTTCGTGCGGCAGTTTCGTTAATGATTCAGCGAGGTAGCTTCTGTTCGCCTCGCTCATCATCGCCGCGGTCTTTTAAGAAAAGACGTCCCGCACGCGCGTGTACCCCGTAGACATTGAGGGTTTCCGAATCGATTGGCACGTACGCCAGCGTTGTGTTGGTTCCATCCTTCAAGTCGACGCTACCAAATCGATCGGCGGTGAGAAGCGCAGAGCCCAAGCAGGAGACCGTTCGTATGCCACCGATTGCTCGCAGCTCGTTCATAAGCTCAGAATTGCATCCTGCCTCCAGTGCGAGCACTTGATCGATGTTTACACGTAACGCATCGGTCGTTGCATAAGCTCGCCGGCACGCTGGCAGCCTATGCTGAGACGGCATCAAACCCTTAGGCGATCAATTGCGCGAGTAACTGAACGCCTTGTCAGCACCAAGCCCTGGGCTGTTGACGGCCAGTGTCTCTGGATAAATGATCGAGTTGCATTTTCATTGTAACGACAATATTCAATCGCTGATTGAGCAATGTTTCTTCGAGAGTTGTTGAATCGCGGCTATTATATGGGTCGGCGCGGAATTATCGCGCTATCACTGCTTACTTGCGGGATTAACCCGGTTAGCGGAATATTTGGCCATGGCCGCCATTAACTCCATTCCTCGACGACAATTGACTGTTTGGCACGCGGCATCCGTATGCGTGGGCATGGTGGTGGGCGCTGGAATATTTTCATCCACGCCTGCGGCTGCGGTCAATGCGCCCGATGGCATCGCGCTGCTGTTTGCGTGGGCTGCCGCTGGGGCATTATCGCTGGCCGGCGCTCTGTGTTTTGCCGAGATGGCGGCGGCATTTCCCAGCACCGGCGGGGACTACCATTTTCTGTCGTTGGCGTACGGACCCAGGCTCGGCTTCTTGTTCGCCTGGTCACGATTCGCGGTGATTCACACGGGTTCTATGTCGATGTTGGCCTTTGTCTTTAGCGACTATCTAAGTTCGGTCGTGCATCTAGGTCCCATGGGTAGCGCACTGATTGCTGCGTGTACCGTCGCGGCGCTGGTTGGCGTCAACTTGGCGGGATTGCGGTTTGGCATCGGCGCGCAGGTCATGTTAACCAGTTTAGTGCTCATGGGCTTGGTCTCGGTGGGTTTCGCTGGCGTGTGGCGGGTGCTGTATGGGTTACCGCCCGCCACGCCTGAATTCACGCCACAGGTCGCTTCTGATGTGCACTGGGGCCAGTCGTTGGTCTATATATTCTTGGCCTACGGGGGTTGGAGCGATGCCGCGACACTATCGGCAGAGATGAGGGATATAAAGCGCGGAATTACGCGCGCGTTGCTGTACGGCATGGGTGCTGTCACTTGCGGGTACCTGTTTGTTAACTGGGCACTGTTGCGCGGCCTGGGGTTTGACGGACTGGGGGCCGCGACGACACCTGTGGCTGATCTGATGTTGAAGACCTTCGGGCGCAGCGGCGAACTGTTTATTGTTGCGGTGGTGGCGATTACCTCCATCACTCCCATGAACGCGCTGCTGATCGCGGGTGCCCGCACCACCTATGCAGCGGCGCGCGATACGGGCGCCTTCGGCAGGTTGGGTGATTGGCATGAAACCCGCGGTACTCCGGCGGCGTCAATCGTGGCGATGGGGGTGGTGACTCTGGCATTAATTGGATTTGGTGCTTGGACGCGGCAGGGCTTTAGGACCATGGTTGACTATTTGTCGCCCGTTTATTGGTTCTTCCTAACCTTAAGTGGCGGCGCGTATTTTCTCTTGCGGTGGCGACACGGCGCGGTGCAGCGTCATTTTCGGGCTCCGCTCTACCCCTGGGTGCCGCTCGCTTTTATAGCAAGTAGTGCGTTTGTTTTTTACAACAGCGTCGCCTATGTCAAGGTCGGGGTCATCGCTTGCATCGTAGTGATGGCCGTAGGTATGCTGTTGTCGCTTTGGTTAACTGCCATCAAAAGTAATAATCATGAAAGATAAGCATTCCATCGTTACAAATTGGTTGCCGCGTTATACGGGTACGGCTCTTGAGGACTTCGGACCCCACATTTTGCTGACGAATTTTGGTTTTTACTTAGAATTATTCGCGCGCCTCATGGGCGGGGAGATCCGCGGCCGCGACCGCCCGATGCCGAATTTGACGGCGGATGGTATCACGATGATCAATTTCGGTATGGGCAGTGCCAATGCCGCCACGATCATGGATTTGTTGAGCGCCGTATCCCCCAAGGCGGCGCTGTTTCTCGGCAAATGCGGCGGATTAAAGAAGAAAAATATGCTTGGCGGTTTGGTGTTACCCATCGCAGCCATTCGCGGCGAAGGGACGTCGAACGACTATTTGTTACCGGAGGTCCCCGCGCTACCGGCCTTTAGTCTGCAGCGCGCTATATCTACGGTGATTCGTGATCTGGCTTGCGATTACTGGACGGGGACGGTGTTTACTACCAATCGGCGCGTCTGGGAACACGATGATGATTTTAAGGCTTACCTGCGACGCACGCGGGCCATGGCGATCGACATGGAGACAGCGACCATTTTTGCTGCGGGATTTAGTAATTCCATCCCGACGGGGGCATTGCTGCTGGTGAGTGATCAGCCGATGGTTCCCGAAGGCGTTAAAACCGAGGCCTCTGATCGGATAGTCACCGATGAATTTGCGGAACGACATGTGAAGGTGGGAATTGAGGCGCTGCGTTTGATTCGCCGCCATGGCAAGAGCGTCAAACATTTGCGCTTTGATGAATAAAACTGGATAAATGGGATGGGTTCATGATGATAAGTACGATTAAGTTGGCTTTTGCTGTGCAAGGATCAAGTGCAACGCTGCTAGGCCTGGCGTTCTACTGCGCTACCGCTCTGGGGCAGACGACCGCACCGAGTGCCGCTAATGCATCTGAGCGTGCCCTCGATACCGTGACCGTGTTCGGATCTCGACTACAAAATCGCACGATTTTTGACAGTGCGGTGCCCATTGATGTGTTTAAGACATCCGACATTGAATCGGCGGCGAGGTCCGGTGAATTAGGCCAGACCCTGCAAGCGCTCGCGCCAGCGATCAATATGCCGCGCGCCTCGGCGAGTGGTACATCGGATAGCATCCGCGCGATTCAATTACGTGGGCTGGCGCCGGACCAGGTACTGGTGTTGGTCAACGGCAAGCGCTGGCACCCCAATGCGGTGATGGACATCGAAGGTCTATTCCCCGGTACGGTGGCGGTTGATCTGAATGCAATTCCGGTCGATTCCATTGAGCGGATCGAGTTGCTGCGCGATGGGGCCGGCGCACAGTACGGTAGCGATGCGGTGGCCGGGGTTGTGAACATTGTGTTGAAGGGTGGCCATGGACCTGGCGAACTGCACGCCAGTTACGGTGAGAACCACACGGCGTTTGCGCCAACGCACCAAACACTTGTGGATGGGCGGAATACGACGTTGGGTGGCGATGGAGTGATCACGCTGGGGGACACAGGCTTCCTGCACTTCGGTGCGAGCTACCAGCATCGGGGTTCGACCAATCGTTCGGGCCCGGTTAGCGCCTCCTTTGCTTCTTTTAACTCGACGCCGGCGGATCTTGCCCTTGATGGCCAAGTACTATTCCAATCGGGTGACCCGAAAGTCGAGAACACCGGACTTTTCTATAGCGCGGAGTTGCCGGTCGATGACAGTGTGAAACTGTATTCCTTCGCGACGGCGAACTGGCGCAGTACGCGTGGCGCTGCGTTTTTTCGCTACCCCGGAGATCCGACCAATGTCACGGCGATTTACCCCAATGGCTATCGCCCGGTGTCGACCGGCAGTAGTCGCGATTTAGGTTGGGTGCTGGGCTTGAAGGGCTCGCTCGGGGCTTGGGATTTCGATATATCCGGCCGCTTAGGGATCAATCAATTCAGTTATGGACTCACTCAATCGCTGAACGCCTCCTTGGGTGCCGCCAGCCCCACTCAGTTTCACGTAGCCGACTTTGTAACCCGCCAGGCCGGTCTGAACCTGGATTTGACGCGCAAAATTGCGGCGGGATTGTATGCGCCCGTGATCGCATCGTTCGGCGCGGAATGGAACGATGAGCATTACCACACCGGTGCGGGCGATCCGGCCTCTTATGCGGCGGGCACAAACGTCGCGAACGCTTTTGGGGAATCGATACCTCCGGGGTCGCAGGGCGACTCAGGGCTACGCCCACAGGACGTGGTGCACTTGCACCGCAGCTTGGGGGCTGCGTATGTTGAGCTCGAGAGCGATCTGACCGCGCGTTTGCTAGTGGATGTCGCCGGGCATTACTCGAAATACAGCGACTATGGATCGTCAACCACGGGAAAATTCTCAGTACGCTACAAATTATGGGATGATTTTCTACTGCGGGGTTCGCTCTCGAATAGTTTCCGCGCCCCCGCTCTGGCGCAAACCGGAATTCGCTTTGCCGTGCTGAACTTCAATTCGAACGGCAGTGGCTTGCTGAACAATTACTGGCTGCCGCCCAACGATCCGTTAGCGCAGCTTGAGGGCGCGAAGCCCCTGAAACCGGAGGAGTCGACTAACGCCACCGTTGGCGTAGCCTGGCGAGCACCGGGTGGTTGGTCGAGCACGCTGGATTTCTATCGAATTCAGATATCGAATCGCATTACTCCCACCACCCAGATATTTTCGACTAACTTCAATCCGGCGGCGACCAACTATATTGTCGCGCGTGGTCTAACCGACATCGGCTCCATTCAATACTTAACCAACGCACTCGATACTACGACGCGCGGTTATGATCTTGTTATTGCCAGCGAAACGCAGTTGGGCGCCGGGAAGTTGCGCACGTCGCTGGCGTTTAACCGAAATTATCTGCACGAAGATCGTGAGCGTGACCCCAATGTATTAGGGGGGAGCGTATTAATTCCGCTGGAGTACGGCTCGCCTTCTAGTAAATTGGTGCTCTCTGGCGACTACGATACTGATCGCTGGGGGCTGCATGCGGCAGCGACGCGCTTCGGGACTGTGTATGCGTATTCATTTGATGCAAGCTTGCCCACGATTAATGGATCGAATGTGCAGCGTTATAATCCCGAGTGGTCGCTAGATGTCGAAGCCCGATGGCATATCGTCAGCGGTCTAACGCTATCTTTGGGTGGGACCGATGTGTTCAATCGCTACCCCGACCAAACTAGCGCCAAGAGTAACTATGGTGGGGCGCTACCTTACAACTTTGCGCACCCGCTGGGGATTAATGGTGCCTTCTATTATTTGGAAGTACGCAAGCGTTTTGCGAATTAGCGTCCATCACGAACTGCGCGGAGAGTTTACATGAGCCGTATCGAGACGCTTTCGGAATAAATGCAATTCGGCGGTAATCAATAAGATTCTAGAGCACTTAGGCATAAAGCGCGAGCAGCCGGTCAACCGATTGGCGCGTGGCCCGCCGGGTAGGGTTCAGGATTTGTTCGAGTAAGACGACAACAGTCAGACTGAAAACTTAAGGCCGATCCGACTCGGCGGGGTGGGTGTTGCCCGCCCGGCTTAGGAGTCGTAAAAAGTAGGGCGCAGCGGCCGAGGCAGCCTGAAACTCCATCCAGGAAGTCCACCTCGAATCCCATTCCAGAGCCATTTCGCGTGGGGCAGTATTTGGGGTAGGGGGTTTAAGTTTCCTATCCGCCGTGCAGTGTGTCCCAAGCTATTGTAGCCTCAGTCGGTAAATGTCGCGAAAGAGCTTTGAACGCGCGAATCAAATTACGCATTGCTCCTTTCGGGACAGCTGCGATAGCATCCTCGATTGCTCCCGGGTAACGCTCCGCAAGTGCCTCTATTAGCGCTGCTGCTTGATGGAGATCCTTTTCAGGTTTGCTACTTACTTTATTTCTGAGCTGAGAAACGATAAGTTTATGAATAGCGTAACGCTCTGGCAAAGGTACTCGTGCCATGATGGTGCCGTGGGAACTTAACACAAGAATTTCCTGCGATGCCGCCAAAAGGTAACGCAGGTAAGGAAGTCCTTGAGCATGTGCCTCCAATTCCGGGACAGGTATCGTGGGATAGCTGTCGTCCGGAGAGGGAACCAATAAATCGACCTTAAAATTCGACGCGCCGCGTTCTTTGAATGAGGTCCCGCGCTGACGCCGATTTTGAGAAGGGACCTCGACAAACTCTATCCCGGCTTCGCGCAGCATTTTGAGAAAACCCACTGACCTAATCCATCATGGACCGCATTGCGATTACCCGGCGGGTAACAACCGGATCGCTTATTTTTCCGAGGTATAATTCCTGACGTTGGTTCTGAGAATTCGAGTAACGATGGACCCAAAACCGTCTGCCTGCCTCATTGGTGCGCTCCGATAGGGTTTCTGGTGTGCCAAGAAAAACTTCTAATTGCTCAGCGGCACCGCGTTCGAGTTCAGCGAACAGCAGCGTGAGTGCTCTTTCATGGGGTCGCGTTAAAGTATTTATATCCCACAACATCATATTTTTTGGGATATAAATTTTCAATGTAATAGATGAAGTCTTACCGGGAATTCCGCGTAGACGGTAGGATTTGCCAAATAGGAAGGGGGCATGCCCACGCGCTTACGAAGAAGGCCGCGGCGGTAGCGATCGTTGAGGCTTGGAAGAACAAGTGGAACATGGCGATCGCCCTCGTCGATACTGGTGGATATTTGGTGTACTTTGAAAAGATGCAGGACACGCAGACAGGAAGCGTTGAGTTGGCCATCGAGAAAGCGCGGACATCAGCATTATTTCGGCGTCCCACCAAGGTCTTCCAGGAAGCTGTGGCCGCTGGTGCGAATGCCCTCAGATAGGTACATGTGCGGCAGCCAGCGCGTCATTCACGTACAATGGGAATATGCCTGCAATCACTCGGGAAGAAGCGCTTCAATATCTTGCTCGGTGGGAAATGGTGCGGCAGTTTGAGGTGCAGGAAATGCGCAGCACTTCCATGGCAGACAAACTGCAACAACTAGACTCCCTTATGGCTTCGCGTCATTTGTTTGCCACTGACTTGAAAGCCGATCTTGCCGTATTAGAGGTTAGGCAGCGCTGGATGCGGCTCAGACAGGTTCTAAGTGACTGATCGAGTTCCGTCATCGCTGATAGCTGCGCTTGCGGACCTTAGGGCACGGCCAACGCATCCCGCGTCAATAAATAACACGGTTCCATCTGTTGACTCGGCGGGTATAGTTCATGGTGGGTATAGTGGAAGCCGACCGCTAGTAGAATTCGGCGTGAGATGTCGTTGGAGGGATGGTGACCTGCGAAGAGCGCCTTCGCTTGGCAGGCGGTAAACGCAAAGGTAGCGGCCGCCACGGCCGCTTCGCGGGCAAAGCCTTGGCCCCAATGTGAGCGGCGGAGCTGATAGCCGAGTTCGTAAATATTGCTGTCTGGCTCGCGGGGTTGAAGGCCACAACAACCCACGTGTTCGCCCGAATCAAGCAGGAAAATAGGCCAGTATTGAAATCCATAGCGTTCGTGACAAGCGATTTCTTCGCTGAGTCGCGTATGGACTTGGGCAGGTGTTAAGGGTCCGCTGGTCAGGCGTGTGACTTCCGGATCGCCCCACAGTCCCATGGCTAGAGGCAGATCATCGGAGTTCCAAACGCCAAACCCAAGTCGGGACGAGGTGAATATATAGTCGCGAGTACGCAAGGTCGGCAATTATCGCTTACTCTTTGCAAATGTCGAAAGATTTGCAAGTGGTTTTAGCCGATGTGGAGGAGACCTATCGTGTTCGTCATCCCCAGAGCGCCACTTGTAGTACTGAGGCCGCGTTGCACATGCCCGGTGGCAATACCCGCACCGTCATTTACTACAGTCCTTTTCCGTTGACCTGGATCAAGGGGGTGGGTAATCGCCTGACTGATATTGACGGATTGGAATATCTCGATCTACTCGGCGAGTATTCGGCGGGTCTCTATGGTCACTCCAATTTAATTGTGCAAGCGGCGATCAAACAGGCCATCGATGATGGGACCGTGCTCGGAGGGCCTAATCGATACGAGGCAAAATTGGCTGAGGCCATCCGTCAGCGTTTCCCTTCCATTGATTTATTGCGCTTCACAAATTCAGGAACTGAAGCCAATTTGATGGCGCTATCAACGATACGCGCACTCCAGCCTAAGCGCCCACGCGTCATGGTGTTTGAGGGTGGGTATCATGGTGCGGTGTTCTATTTCCGCAACGGCAGCGCGCCGCTCAATGCGCCCTTCGATTGGTTGATCGCAAACTACAACGATATAGAAGGGACGCGCAATTTACTTCGCGCCCATGCTGCCACGATCTCCACAGTACTGATCGAGCCCATGCTAGGGGGCGGTTGCATTCCCGCGATGCCAGAATTTCTCGCGATGTTGCGCACCGAATGCAGCGCGAATGACATAGTGCTTATTTTCGATGAAGTCATGACATCGCGCCTGTCACCTTCGGGACTGCAAGGTCTGTTTGGGATCAAACCTGACATGACTACTATGGGGAAATATTTGGGTGGGGGTTTAAGCTTTGGGGCTTTCGGTGGCAGGCGCGATATTATGGAACACTTCGATCCTACCCGGCCCGATTCGTTCGATCACGCCGGAACATTTAACAACAATGTCCTGTCCATGGCTGGAGGGTTAGCGGGGTTGACTGAAGTTTTTACGGGCATTGAGGCTGCGCGGATCAATAGGCTGGGGGATCACCTGCGAGCGCGCCTCAACGCGGTCGCAAGGTCGCATGCTGTACCGTTCCAAGCCACGGGCATCGGCTCACTGATCGGTTTGCATTTCAGTGATGGCATTATTCGAAAGGTCGCCGATACCGAGCGCCTTAGTCCCGCCGACGCGGTCGTACTTCATAGCATTGAAACCTTGTTTCATCTGGAGATGCTGAATCGCGGCTTCTATTTCGCGAGACGGGGGTACATGGCGTTGTCGTTGCCAACTACTGAGGTTGATGCCGAGTATTTTGTGGCTGCGGTCGATGAATTTCTGGCGACGCGCAGGGCGTTAATAAAAGGGGCTTTAAACGCGCGTCTTCTGTGCCCGCGTCTGTAACCAATAAACGCCAAGACTCATTAAAATCAGCGTAATGAGTCCTAAGATTTCCTCACGCGACGCTAGGGCAATCAAAACCAGCATACCGACACTGCCAATGACGGAGGCTGCGGGTAGCCAACGAAATTTAAGTGGGGTTCCCGCGAGCGCGATACCGTGTTTGGCCAGTTGCCAAGCGGCCGCGCAACCTGCAATGTATAAACCGGCGGTAACAAGCGCTGAGAGCACCGCGAGTTCATTGAAAGTTCCGCTCAAAGCAAGAGCCATCGCAATTCCCGCGTGGCAGATAATCGCAATATGCGGTGCGTGGCTATGTGCGTGCAGGCGGCCGAGCACGCGAGGCAGTAAGCCGTCGCGCGCGAAGGCGAATAGAATGCGCGGACTACAGAGAATATCGCAACTTATCCAACCAAACATAGACAGCGCCGCGCCGGCTAGCATGAGTCCTCGCAATATTGGACTAATGCCTGTCATCGCGTCAGCTAAAGGCAAAGTCGATTGAGCGAGCGACGCACCGAGCACTCCTTGCGCGATGACTTGGATGGCGATATAGAGCAACACTACGAATGCCATACTTAAGCCTAATGCACGCGGAATAGTTTTTGCTGGATCTCTCACTTCGCCACTGGTGCATAGCGCTGCCTCCATGCCGTTGAGTGCGAATAGTTCCAGAATGAAGGCTCGACCGATACCGCTGGTGGTGACCTCGGTGGGCTGAAAATAAGTGCTCGCATGAAAAGCGCTCGCACCCACTATTATAAAAACTGCCAGCGGCAGCAATTTTATCAAGGTGGTTGCTGTGACCAATCGCGTACCGCGGGCGACACCGCCGATATTCACGAGCGCTATCCCGCCAATGACTGCAATAATCACCAGTGCATGGACCAGTGCTCGCAAAGGTGCGGGTATCCAGGGTGTTGCAAGGTCGGCGAGCGCTGCCGCAATGGCTCCACACGCGAGCACATCGCCGAGCCAGAGTAGCGTACCCGCCACGTAGCCGGTTCTCGGGCCAAATGCGGCTTGGATATAGGCGTAAGCACCGCCGCTGCTCGGAACTCGACTTCCTCCTTCCGCGAAACAAATCGCGACCGCTCCGACGGTCAGTGCGCAGACAATAATGACTAGCGGCGCATAGATTCCTGCAGTTAGAGCCAATGAACCTGGGATCTTGAAAATACTGGCACCCACCACGCTGCTAACGATGGTGGCCGCCAGGCCCCAAGCACCCATTGCCCGCAATAATCCGGTGTCGCGATTGATCACAAGCTATTGATACCTTCTAGGGATGAGGTTCACTTCTCAAGGAGCCTTGCGTCGCCCAGTCAAGCGGCGTCCCGTAGCACCCGGAGCCGCTCCTGCCTTGCGGTCCAACTCCCCGCGTAGCTGCGCGGTCGCGCCAGTGGAGATCGCGCCGAGTCGTGCTTCGATCAATGCAAGATCAGGTTTTGGTCCTCGGGTGTGCGCCTCCAGCGCTTGACGCATGATCTTCAAGTGCTCCGGTGAGGTACCGCAGCAGCCGCCGATGATGCGTGCGCCGGCATCAAAGGATAGCCTTGCATATTCGGCCATCATTTCCGGTGTGCCGCTGAAACGAATCGCACCATCGATGAATTGTGGGATGCCGCAGTTGGCTTTAGCGACGAGGATGGCCGATTCGTCCGAGGCGGTGGCAAGATTTAGGATACAGGCCACGAGTTCCGAGGGACCCACGCCGCAATTGCTGCCGCAGGCCGCGAGCTGATGTTTACGATGCAGACCGGCAAGCTCTGCGGGTGAAATGCCCATCATGGTGCGACCATTGGTATCGAAGCTTAACGTGGCGACTACGGGTAGACCTACCGTGCGCGCACCCGCGATAGCCGCTTCGGTTTCCTCGACCGACGACATGGTTTCGATCCAGAGGATGTCGGCACCGCCGTGCGCCAGGGCTTTGGCCTGTTCCGCGAAGGACTCTTGCGCCTCAGCCGCGCTCAACGGGCCTAGCGGCTGTAGAATTTCGCCAGTGGGGCCCATGCTGCCCGCAACCAGCACGGTGCGATTCGCACGGCGTGCTTCCATTCGAGCAAGACTTGCTGCCTTCTCATTGAGTTCGGCTACCCGCCCTTCGGCCTTGTGTAATTTCAATCGATGCCGCGTGCCGCCGAAGCTGTTGGTCAGGATAATATCGGCTCCCGCTGCTACGAAATCTCTGTGTAGGTCGGCAATCCGTTCCGGGAAGTCGGCGTTCCATAATTCGGGAGCGTCGCCGGAGGTGAGACCGCGTTCAAATAAATTACTGCCGGTGGCACCATCGGCCAGCAGCCAAGGCCTTATCGCTAAGAGGGGGGTGAGTTTATCGATCATGGGTCCTACTATACCGATCCTGCAATCGACCCGTAAACGATATATCCATGTAACCAAACGGTCTTTCTCTAGTCTGAGTTTGCAAGGTAACCTTGTGGTCCTGTTGTTAAACTTAAGTTCGCGGAGCTAGGGTATGAGTCAAATAGTAAAAGAAGTGCTGGCAGCGAACGCCGGGTACGTTAAGGAGTTCGGTGATAAGGGTAAATTACCGCTACCCCCGGCACGTCATTTTGCGATTTTGACCTGTATGGATGCGCGTTTGCATCCGTCAAAATATGCTGGTCTAGCGGAAGGCGATGCGCATGTGATTCGTAACGCGGGTGGCCGCGCTAGCGACGATGCGATTAGATCGCTGGTGATTAGCTATAAGTTACTCGGAACGCGAGAATGGTTCGTAATTCATCACACCGATTGCGGGATG